>NZ_JBQFPX010000030.1:0-716 GCF_056536545.1 Ruegeria sp. CK1 | reverse complement strand
CGGATACCGCTGGTGATGGTCGGTTTTTCCGGATCAAACGGCACGCCGTTCTTGTTGCAGGTGATATGCGCGCGGCCCAGAGCCTTTTCAGTGGCGTTGCCCTTGACGCCTTTGGGGCGCAGGTCGACCAGCACCACATGGGTGTCGGTGCCGTGGGTCACGGTGTCCAATCCGCCCTTGATCAGCTGATCCGACAGCGCCTGTGCGTTCACCACAACCTGCTTGATATAGTCCTTGAAGGCAGGCTGCAGCGCCTCGCCAAAGGCCACGGCCTTGGCCGCGATCACATGCATCAGCGGGCCGCCCTGAATGCCGGGGAAGATTGCCGAGTTCACTTTCTTAGCGATATCTTCATCATTGGTCAGGATCATACCACCACGCGGACCGCGCAGGGTTTTGTGGGTGGTCGTGGTCGCCACATGCGCATGCGGGAAGGGACTGGGGTGCTCACCGGCCGCGACCAGACCGGCAAAGTGGGCCATATCCACGTGCAGATAAGCGCCGACCATATCGGCGATCTCGCGCATGCGGGCAAAGTCGATCTGGCGCGGGATGGCCGAGCCGCCAGCGATGATCAGCTTGGGCTGGTGTTCTTTCGCCAGCGCCTCGACCTGATCGTAGTCCAGCATGTTGTCTTCCTTGCGGACGCCGTACTGCACCGCGTTGAACCACTTGCCCGACTGGTTAGGCCGCGCGCCGTGGGTCAGGTGACCACC
>NZ_JBQFPX010000029.1:0-1081 GCF_056536545.1 Ruegeria sp. CK1 | reverse complement strand
AAAGCGGGCATTTCAACAGTGCCGTAGACGATGCGCGGGTACTCGACTAGGTTTCGACTATGACACACAAACCAACTCGCCGCATTGCGGTGATCGCTTCTTCCGACGTCGTCGGCTACTCGCGGTTAATGAGCCGGGATGAAACAGGAACCTTTGCTGAGTTGAGTGCGTGTCATCAGGAACTGATTGAGCCACTAATCGGCCAATTTGGCGGTCGGATCATCAAGAAAATGGGCGACGGGCTGTTAATTGAGTTTTCATCTGCTGTGGATGCAGTGCTCTGGGCCATCGAACTGCAGACCAGAATGGCAAACCGATACTCTGACACGGCAAGCGACAGGGTGGTCAAGCTGCGGATCGGCCTACATCTTGGTGACATCATTTCGGACGCAGATGACATTTTCGGGGATGGTGTTAATCTTGCGACGCGCCTCCAGGAGGTCGCCGATCCAGGTGGCGTTTCAGTCTCTAATGCCATCCTTGAACAGATTGCGGGCAAGATCGATCACTCCTTTGAGGACTTGGGTTTCCGTCGACTTAAAAACCTGGAAAACCCTGTGCGGATTCACAGGGCCCGACTTGCCGATCGATCCTCAGAAAGGACCAAGCCAAGGCAATGGCCCTATATGGCGGAAACCCCACCCGAGAAAACGCCGGAGGCGTCTGGCGGATGCTTATGCGGGCGCGTCGGTTTTGATGTTTGGAACCCGCCAGCGGCCGTTGGTTACTGCCACTGTAGGATGTGCCAACTTGCGCTGGGGGGACCATTGAACGCGTGGGCGGCATTCAAGAAAGCGGATGTGACCTTCTCTGGCGAGCTCCCAAAGGTTTTCCAATCCTCTCCTGTCGCCCGTCGCGCTTTCTGTGTGGAATGCGGCACTAGCATCTATACTGAGATTGAGGGCGCGGATGGCACAGAGTTCTATTCGATACGTTTAGCCACCCTCGACAACCCTGAAGATTTTCCGCCAACCTGCCACTTTGGAGTCGAGAACCGTATTCCTTGGCTATCCATTGAGGACGATCTACCGCGAATTCGAACCGAAGACGATGCTGTCCTTTCTGAACGTTGGGCCGCCGC
>NZ_JBQFPX010000028.1:0-1228 GCF_056536545.1 Ruegeria sp. CK1 | reverse complement strand
ATGGCAAAGGAAAAGTTTGAGCGTACAAAACCGCACGTCAACATCGGCACGATTGGCCACGTTGACCACGGCAAGACGACGCTGACCGCAGCGATCACCAAGTATTTCGGTGACTTCAAAGCGTATGACCAAATCGACGGTGCGCCGGAAGAGAAAGCGCGCGGCATCACCATCTCGACCGCCCACGTGGAATACGAGACCGACAACCGCCACTATGCGCACGTCGACTGCCCCGGCCACGCTGACTACGTCAAGAACATGATCACCGGTGCTGCCCAGATGGACGGCGCGATCCTGGTTGTGAACGCAGCTGACGGCCCGATGCCGCAGACCCGCGAGCACATCCTGCTGGGCCGCCAGGTTGGCATCCCGAAGATGGTCGTGTTCCTGAACAAAGTTGACCAGGTTGACGACGAAGAGCTGCTGGAATTGGTTGAGATGGAAGTTCGCGAACTGCTGTCCAGCTACGAATACCCCGGCGACGATATTCCGATCATCGCAGGTTCGGCTCTGGCCGCGATGGAAGGCAACAACCCGGAAATCGGCGAAGAGAAGATCAAGGAACTGATGGCGGCTGTTGATGACTACATCGACACCCCTGAGCGTGCTGTTGACCAGCCGTTCCTGATGCCGATCGAAGACGTGTTCTCGATCTCGGGCCGTGGTACTGTTGTGACTGGCCGTGTTGAGCGTGGCGTGATCAACGTTGGCGACGAAATCGAAATCGTCGGCATCCGCGACACCAGCAAAACCACCTGCACTGGCGTTGAAATGTTCCGCAAGCTGCTGGACCGCGGTGAAGCAGGCGACAACATCGGCGCGCTGCTGCGTGGTGTTGACCGTGACGGCGTTGAGCGTGGCCAGGTTCTGTGTAAGCCGGGTTCGGTTACACCGCACACCAAGTTCGAAGCCGAAGCCTATATCCTGACCAAGGAAGAAGGCGGTCGTCACACTCCGTTCTTCGCGAACTACCGTCCGCAGTTCTACTTCCGTACAACTGACGTGACCGGCACCGTGACCCTGGCCGAAGGCACCGAGATGGTCATGCCTGGCGACAACGTGTCGTTCGGCGTTGAGCTGATCGCGCCGATCGCAATGGAAAACGGTCTGCGCTTCGCGATCCGCGAAGGCGGCCGCACCGTCGGCGCCGGCGTTGTCTCGAAAATCATCGAGTAATTCGCACCAGCGAATATCTATGGAAAGGGCGTCCCTCGGGACGCCCTTTTTT
>NZ_JBQFPX010000027.1:0-1314 GCF_056536545.1 Ruegeria sp. CK1 | reverse complement strand
TTTGCGAGGCCCCCTGTTTTAGGGGGCCTTTTTCGTTTGTACATGAGCGTACCGCGCTGGGGTTAGTCGGCGCCAAAGAGGTCTCGGGTGAAGACCTTGTCGCTGACGTCCTTGATCTCGTCCGACAGGCGGTTGGCGATAATCAGGTCGGCTGTTTGCTTGAAGCTTTCCAGATCGTTGATCACCGGGGAATGGAAGAAGTGGTCTTCATCCAGCACCGGTTCGTAGACGATGACTTGAACGCCCTTGGCCTTGATCCGCTTCATGATGCCCTGGATTGAACTTTGGCGGAAATTGTCGCTGCCCTCTTTCATCACCAGCCGGTAGATGCCGACCGTTTTGGGCCCTTTCATCAGGATCTGATCGCTGAGGAAATCCTTGCGGGTCCGGTTGGCGTCGACGATGGCGCGGATCAGGTTTTGTGGGACGTGGCTGTAATTGGCCAGCAGTTGTTTGGTGTCCTTGGGCAGGCAATAGCCGCCATATCCGAAAGACGGGTTGTTGTAATGCGCGCCAATCCGCGGATCGAGGCTGACCCCTTCGATGATCTGGCGCGGGTCCATGCCGCCGGCCAGGGAATAGCTGTCGAGCTCGTTGAAAAAGGCGACCCGCATGGCGAGGTAGGTATTGGCGAACAGCTTGATAGCCTCGGCCTCGTCCGCATCGGTGAACAGCATTGGCACGTCCTTGTCCAAAGCGCCTTCCAGCAGCAGATCGGCAAAGACCTTCGCCCGGTCCGAGCGTTCTCCGACGATGATCCGGCTGGGATGCAGGTTGTCATAGAGCGCCTGTCCCTCGCGCAGGAATTCCGGTGAAAAGATGACGTTGTTGGTGCCGAAGCGTGCGCGCGCGTCAGCCACGAAGCCCACGGGGATGGTTGATTTGATCACGATGACGGCGTCCGGGTTCAGCGCGGTGGTTTGTTCAATCACGGCGTCGACCGAGCTGGTGTCAAAGTAGTTGCTGCGCGGGTCGTAGTTGGTCGGGGTCGCCACGATCACGAAATCCGCACCCCGGAACGCAGTTTCCGCATCGCTCGTAGCGCTCAGATCAAGAGTGCGGTTGGCCAGAAAATCCTCGATCTCGGCATCCTGGATCGGGCTTTGGCGCTGGTTGATCATCGCCACGCGATCCGCCGATATGTCCAGGGCGACTACTTCGTGGTTCTGTGCCAACAAAACCGCATTGGACAATCCCACATAACCGATCCCGGCAATCGCAATCTTCATACTCAAATTCCTTGTGTCATTCGGCCTGTGCAGCCGCAGTGAACATAACCCTGTTTGCGCACACTGATAAGCGCGCAAGCGACAT
>NZ_JBQFPX010000026.1:0-1548 GCF_056536545.1 Ruegeria sp. CK1 | reverse complement strand
GAGCCCAAATCGACGGATGCTGCGCTGGGGTTAAATGTCCGCTTTCAGCGAGCTAACTCGGCGGTTAGTCTTCCATCGCTTCATAAATGCCTGTTTCGAGTTTGTTTTTAATTACGCTTAGCAGGCGCCTGGCAGCTTGTTCATCGTATGATTTCAGATCCAAAAATTTCACAGCTGCTTCCAGTTCTGCGGCCGCGGCGGCTTTTCCTTTGGGGCCGAGACCTCTGATCTCTGGCGCCAATTTCTTAAACACCAACGACCGCAGCCTTAAGCGCATTTGATCCTCACCTTGTCCACCAGACGAGGTATTATAGTCGACACCGTCCGAACCACCCTTAACAGAGCCAGACGAAGTATTGTAGTCGACGCCGTCCGACCCACCCCCGACAGAGCCAGACGAGGTATTGTAGTCGACACCGTCCGACCCACCCCCGACAGAGCCAGACGAGGTATTGTAGTCGACACCGTCCGACCCACGCCCGACAGAGCCAGACGAAGTATTATAGTCAACTCCATCTGCACCCGTCGCCGCACTCGCCGATGGTAATGGTTGGGTTGGCTTTTTTCGTGCCGGTGGGTCCAGTTTTGAAAACGTTCCGTTTGCAAGCTTGGCCGTAAGCGACTTGATTAAACGCTTCGCGATATCGGCATCGAAGTTTTCTCTATCTATTGTTTTGGCAATTTCGGCCAACTCTGGCTCGGCTTTCGCACGCCCTTTTGGTCCGAGGTCGCGAACCAGCGGTGCAAGTTTACCCATGACCAATCGCACAAGTTTTTGTCGGTCGTCATCGTTGTCTTCGTCGTCTGCTAATATGGCGTTACCATAGTCGGCGGTGGATGTACCTGAAGCACCAGCGCTAGGTAATTTTTGGGTCGGTTGGCGAACCGGGGGTACAACAGAGGCTGCATCTTGGTCGTCAGACAACGAAGCTGCCATGTCAATATTAGCCACCTTTAGAGTGCAAATTCCGCTAAGTTGTTTGTTTAACTTGTCGAGAACCTTCCCTTTAATTTTGTTTGGGTCCTCTGCGCAAAGGGTCACCGTTTTACCTTTTGTTACGATCTTTCCGCGAGTAATTTTTTTTCCTGCTACAGAAACTTTCTCATCATCGCCAAATGCTACGAGATGAAAGCTGTCTTTCAAAACCTTGTGGTTGGTCAGAATGAAATTAGTCGCACCACCCTTGGTTTTCGCGCCAAACGCTGTCTTTTCTTTGTCTTTCAACCTTTGATCCTTTCATGTCTGCCGCCCATTTCATTCAGTCACGCGTGTCATTTAATCTCAACAGCTTTCTCATAATGATGAAAGGTGGATGTGACTTTACGAGTGGCTCCCTAGTTCTTCACACATAATCTCTACTGAGGGCTAAAAAGTCCGTTGATCATTGACGAAGGGGTGAAATTCGCAGCGGCCACAAAAAGAGGCTACTTTCCATCTTTCTTAAGTAGCAGATGCATCGGTTAAATGCGTTGCTGCATCCGCTAAGTCCCGACAAGCAAGAACGATGCAGATCAAGCTTGATCTGAAAGCGGAATTTGCGCCCATTG
>NZ_JBQFPX010000025.1:0-1796 GCF_056536545.1 Ruegeria sp. CK1 | reverse complement strand
CCGGCCGTTTCTCATATGCGCGGAGATCATTCACATGAAGATGACGACGGAAGAAGCCTTCGTAAAAGTTCTGCAGATGCACGGGATCGAACATGCGTTCGGAATCATCGGGTCTGCGATGATGCCGATCTCGGACCTGTTCCCGAAAGCTGGCATCATGTTTTGGGACTGCGCCCATGAGGGCAGCGCCGGGATGATGGCGGATGGCTACACCCGCGCCACCGGCAAGATGTCGATGATGATCGCGCAGAACGGTCCCGGCATTACCAACTTCGTGACTGCCGTCAAAACCGCCTACTGGAACCACACCCCGTTGCTGCTGGTCACCCCGCAGGCGGCGAACAAGACCATCGGTCAGGGCGGCTTCCAGGAAGTCGAGCAGATGAAGCTGTTCGAAGACATGGTCGCCTATCAGGAAGAGGTTCGCGACCCGTCCCGCGTGGCCGAGGTTCTGACCCGCGTCATCAGCCAGGCCAAGCGCCTGTCCGGTCCGGCGCAGTTGAACATTCCTCGCGACTTCTGGACTCAGGTGGTCGACATTGAAATCCCCGAGCCGATCGAATTCGAGCGCAGCCCGGGTGGCGAGAATTCGGTGGCGAAAGCGGCTGAAATCCTGTCGAACGCGAAGAACCCCGTCATCCTGAACGGCGCGGGTGTTGTTCTGTCCGAAGGCGGTATCGATGCCTCGATGGCATTAGCTGAGCGTCTGGATGCACCGGTTTGCGTCGGCTACCAGCACAATGACGCCTTCCCCGGCAAGCACCCACTGTTTGCGGGTCCGCTGGGTTATAACGGCTCGAAAGCCGGGATGGAGTTGATCAAGGACGCCGACGTTGTCCTGGCCTTGGGGACGCGTCTGAACCCGTTCTCGACCCTGCCCGGCTACGGCATGGAGTATTGGCCCGCAGACGCCAAGATCATTCAGGTCGACATCAACCCGGATCGCATCGGTCTGACCAAGAAAGTCAGCGTCGGCATCGTCGGTGATGCAGCCAAGGTGGCCAAGGGCATTCTGGCGCAACTGTCCGACACCGCCGGTGACGAAGGCCGCGATGCGCGCAAGGCAAACATCGCCCAGAAAAAATCGGCTTGGGCGCAGGAACTGACCTCGATGACGCACGAGGACGACGATCCCGGCACCACCTGGAACCAGCGTGCCCGAGCGGCCAAACCCGACTGGATGAGCCCCCGCATGGCGTGGCGTGCGATCCAGCAGGCCCTGCCGCGCGAGGCAATCATCTCGTCCGATATCGGCAACAACTGCGCCATCGGTAACGCCTATCCCGATTTCGACGCGGGCCGCAAATATCTGGCGCCCGGCCTGTTCGGCCCCTGCGGCTATGGCCTGCCCGCTATCGTTGGTGCGAAAATCGGCCAGCCGAACGTGCCGGTTGTGGGCTTCGCCGGTGACGGTGCCTTTGGCATCGCGGTGAACGAGCTGACCGCGATCGGCCGCTCGGAATGGCCTGCCGTGACCCAGGTTGTCTTCCGCAACTATCAGTGGGGTGCGGAAAAGCGGAACTCGACCCTGTGGTTCGACGACAACTTCGTGGGCACCGAACTGGACACCCAGGTGTCTTACGCCGGTATCGCAACAGCATGTGGCCTGAAGGGCGTTGTCGCCCGCACCCAGGACGAGCTGACCGCGGCGCTGAACCAAGCGATCGAGGACCAGAAAAACGGCATCACCACCCTGATCGAAGCCATGATCAACCAGGAACTCGGCGAACCCTTCCGCCGCGACGCAATGAAAAAACCCGTCGCCGTCGCAGGTATCGCAGCCGAAGACATGGCAC
>NZ_JBQFPX010000024.1:0-4342 GCF_056536545.1 Ruegeria sp. CK1 | reverse complement strand
AGAACCGTATTCCTTGGCTATCCATTGAGGACGATCTACCGCGAATTCGAACCGAAGACGATGCTGTCCTTTCTGAACGTTGGGCCGCCGCCGGTGAAGACAAGGGAGGGCCACCACGTCGAACAGCGGCCGAACGTCTTCGCTTCACTCAGATGAAAGTTAAATAAACTGATATAGCACGCGCCGCTGGATCTCCATTGGTCTCGCGCCGATCCTCGCAGCTATTGTAGATGCACCATTTCTGTTATGCAGAAATATCAAGTTGGCCGTCAGCAAACCGTAAATGCAGGAACGAGATAAAACGTCCGCTAAGCCGCCTCGGCGGACCTTAGTCCTGAGCGCAGCCAATGGCCGCATTCGAGCCTTTTTGCCGGATTGCTGCTCCGCCGCGAATGTATGGTTTCTGACTTCGCGGATGACACTCACGCCCCTCATCCATTATCCTTCGCTTACGTAGTGAGGAGCAAGTGCTATGGGCACCTTGATCGTTACCGAAGCCGAGTTAAGAAGTTGCCTTCCGATAGACCAAGGGGCACTCGAAGCAACCGAACTGTCCTTTTCATGGATTTCGGAAGGGCGCGTTTCGATGCCTCCGGTAATGCATATCGACATTGATGAAGATAGTGCCGTCGATACGAAAGGTGCATGTGTTGATGGCCTTGAGCATCTTGCGGTTAAAGTTGCCACCGGCTTCTTTCGGAATCCGCAGATCGGACTGCCTAGTTGCAGCAGTATTATTGCTTTGATGAACGCAAAGACTGGTGCCTTTGATTGTATTTTTCTGGACAACGGGTACTTGATGAACCTGCGCACCGGACTTGCCGGTGCGGTGGCCGCCAAACATCTAGCACCCAAGAAAGTCACTACCGTCGGTGTGGTCGGCACCGGCGTGCAGGCGCGATATCAGATCGAAAGCCTAGCCCTGGTGCGTGGGTTTGTCCGCCTGATTGTTTTCGGGCGCAGTGCAGCGTCTGTTTCGAACTACTGCTCCGAAATGTCGGATAAGCTCGGAGTTCCGGTGGAACCTTGCCAGTCTCTCTCGGAGTTGGTGACCGCTGCGCAGATTGTCGTCACCACGACACCTGCGACAGAATCTATCATCATGGCCGAGTGGCTCCACTCCGATTTGCACATCACTGCTATGGGGTCTGATCTGCCGGGCAAACATGAACTACACCCGAAAGTACTTGAGCGTGCGGAGGTTTTGGCTTGCGATGTGTTTGATCAGTGCGTGATAGGTGGTGAGCTCCAGAATTTGGGCGACGCCAGCAGAAAGATTATAGAACTTGGTGAGATCATTTCAGGAACAGAACAATTTTCGCGACCAACTGGTGCCGTGACGATCTGCGATTTGACGGGAACCGGCGCACAGGACACTGCAATCGCCGTAGAAGCTTTTTACCGTGTAAAGGCCGCCAAGTTGGGCACTTCGCTCTGAAGATTAGTGGAAGCGGACATCCGCGACCATGCACCGAACGGCAGCTTCGTCTGCAGAGCGGTCATTAGTGAAAATTCTGCGAACGTCTGCACCGAGCCCAAAGCGGACTATGTCTGTCGGCTTCAAGTCGTTAGAGTTCGGTACGTAGTTTCCGAAGTGCTGCGAACGTGAAATTCGTTGGAGGCTAATATGATTACACTTAAACCACCGTTGAGGCTCGCTGACGAAACGGATGCTAGTGAACTCGCCGATTTGGTGAACTTTGCCGGAGAGGGCTTGCCTCATTACATCTGGAAAGGCCTTGCAGAAGACGGACAAGACGCATGGGAGGTAGGCCGTGCGCGGCAGGCCAGCAAAGCGCGCGATGGTCAAATAGTCGTCGTAGACCACGGAGCTGGCGCAGTTGCTAGCCTAACCGGTTATGCGATCGGTTCAGAGCCAGTTGAGATTGGGAAAGATTTCCCAGCGCTTTTCCGTCCGTTTCAGGAACTGGAGAACAAAGTAACTGAAAGTTGGTACGTGAATGTCTTGGCTTGCTACCCCGATCATAGGGGAAAAGGGCTTGGCTCGCGCCTGCTTGGCATCGCTGAAAAGATAGCACATTCCGAAGGACTGAACCGAATGAGCGTAATAGTGGCTGACAACAACATCAGTGCTCGAAGTTTGTATGAACGCATCGGCTACCACGAAATAGCATCTGCACCTTGCGTAAAAGAAGACTGGGAAACTGAGACAGAAAACTGGATGCTGCTGTCAAAGTCGTTGCCGTGAATGATGCCGCAATAGTCTTCATTGCAATCGTTCACGCGGAGTACCGAAAATGTTCATAACGAGCCCAAAGCTGCCCTGATAAATAATGCATCTTTTTGCTTGCGGCTTCTGTGGGTAGCAGGCTTTAGATAAAGTTGCATCAGAAAATCGAACGACGGCAATGAGGTACATAGCTGCAGTTCGGTTTTAAACCTCAGCGCTCGTAAACCATTTAGGTCTCTATGCTTGGATGGGCTTGCTTGGCAACCCTATCGCCTCTCTGATGTGGTCAGGCAAATGCAGATTCTGTGCTAAGATATCCGCTTTTTCCAACAGTTTTTCCGCACGTTCTGCGGCGCTTTCCGCTTTGGCGTGCATTCCCGACTTCTTGAGTATCCATGCCTTCACTAACCAGAAGTGTCTGCAGTAGGGACGCATTTCAGTCGCGTCTGAAATTGCTTCGATCGCGAGTTGCTTATCACCTGCCATCATGTGGGCAATCGAAAGAGGATAAAGCCGGTACGGAAGAAACGGATCCTCGGTGGAACGACTCGCGGCCTTCGCTAAACTCTTCCGAGCGGCTTCCCAGTTGCCGGCAATAACTTCGGTGTAACCGCTGGCCTCCATACCCAAAACGTAGCTGGGATTCAGTCGGAATATCCTATCAATGTCCTTCCGGGCGCCATGCAGATCACCCGCGAGGCGCGCGCGCACTTGCGCCCTCGTATACCAGCAGTAGTCAGAGCGAGGCGCGGACTGAACAGCCTTGTTCGAAGATTCAATGATCCGTACACGCAAATCAGGATCAGCCTCGCGATAGCATGCTTCTAAAGGGTACAGTTTGGCTTCACACCACATTGCAAGCCCGGAACCGTTCTCGGGATCAAGTCGAAGCGCTCGCTCCAGCAATTTACCCGCATGATTATAGTCCTCGACGGTGGCACGGTAAAACAGCATTGCCGCTCGGGATCTCAACTCACTTGGGCTCAATTGATCGTCTGGAATATCATTAAGCCGGTCACCGTCAAACGCATTGATTTGCAGACGTAAATCGTCTGACAACTGTTCTGCAGCCCGGTCGCTTAATTCAAACAAATCCTCTGAATCTCCGTTTAAGAAGCGCGACCAGGTCACCTGTCCATCTCCCAACCGGGTAAGGCTGGACGATATCCTTGCTTCGGTCTCCCGGCAGCGCAACCTGCACCTCAGGCTGTAAGTTGCCTTGGTCTCGGATGTTGAATCTGTTGCAATCACACGAACACCGGTGCGGCGCGAAAGACTGTGGACCAGCTGCTCCTGCAGGTCAGCGCAAACCTCAAGCGTCTCTCTCGTTTCGGGAGCACTTGTGACCGGTTCGACTGCAATGGAAGGCAATTCGGTAAGTTCAATTTCACGCGGCGTGGCGGGCCGCCACTGAAACCCATTCACCGGGTTAGCAACGTTCTTTAAATCGAACCTACCCGCATCGCTGAAACCCACTGAGAGCTTTTCGTCCAACTGCCGCTTGAGATCTTCGGAGATCATCACGCCACCGGGTGGCGCCTCGGTTTGCAGGCGCGCGGTGATGTTTATTCCGGCGCCATAAGTGTCGGCCTCGTCTTGAACGATCTCCCCAAGATGCGCTGCCATCCTCAGTCTGATTTTTTCATGATCGACCAATGCCAATTGTACAGATTGAGCTGTTTCGATTGCCGCTGATACTGATGGAAAAGCAATTATCCATCCATCACCCATACGCTTAAGTATCTCGCCGCCTCTTTGTAAGGCTTCTGGTTCCAGTAATTTATCACGAAGGTCTCGGACCAGCTCGATTGCGAGCGCCTGATCCGCCTCCATTGCGGACGTATAGCCGACCAGGTCGGCCATCAAGATCACAGCAAGGCGAGCTTTCATAAAGCGAGGTTAAGACAACGTTCAAGCATTGTCATCTTTTGAAAGCGGACGATTCAACCTTGATACATCATCACATCGATGCAGCGAATGACGGCTTTGTCCGCGATACGGACGTTGCCCCAACATTGGCGAACGTTCGTTGTTGTGACAACAGGCACACGTACAGCACTGACTGCAGTACAAATCGGGCAGACCACCGTAGACTTCAGTCATTTTGGCAAAGTAGCACTTCAAATCGACGCATAATACTCTCACCTAAAA
>NZ_JBQFPX010000023.1:0-4551 GCF_056536545.1 Ruegeria sp. CK1 | reverse complement strand
CCCCCCGCCAAGGCGGGGGGGTTGTTTTGTTGTTGCTGTTTATTCTGCGGCTTCTTTGTATGCGTCCATTGGGGGGCATGTGCAGACGAGGTTTCTGTCGCCGTATGCGTTATCGACGCGGTTGACGGGGGACCAGTATTTGTCGACGCCCATCGAGCCCGGCGGGAAGCAGGCTTGCTCGCGGGTGTAGGGGCGGTCCCAGTTGCCGACCAGATCGCGCACCGTGTGGGGGGCGTTTTTCAGCGGGTTGTTTTCCGCATCGATCTTGCCGTCGATGATCTCCTGCGCCTCAGCCCGGATGGACAGCATGGCGTCGCAGAAACGGTCGAGTTCAGCCATGGGTTCGGACTCGGTGGGTTCCACCATCAAGGTACCCGCCACCGGCCAGGACATGGTGGGCGCGTGGAAGCCTGAATCGACCAGACGTTTGGCGATGTCGTCGACGGTGACATGCGCCTCGGCGTCCAGCGGACGGGTGTCGAGGATGCATTCATGCGCCACACGACCCGTTTCCGAGGTGTAGAGGATCGGATAGGCCTCGCTCAGACGCGCGGCGATGTAGTTGGCGTTCAGGATCGCCACTTTCGTGGCCTGCGTCAGACCCGCACCGCCCATCAACAGCACATAAGCCCAGCTGACCGGCAGGATCGACGGAGAACCAAATGGAGCCGCCGAGACCGGGCCCACAGCAGTGCCGTATTCCGGGTGGCCGGGCAGATGCTCGGTCAGGTGCGCCTTGACGCCGATCGGACCCATGCCGGGGCCGCCGCCGCCATGCGGGATGCAGAAGGTCTTGTGCAGGTTCAGGTGGCTGACGTCGCCGCCAATGTCACCCGGACGCGAGAGACCCACCATGGCGTTCATGTTGGCGCCATCGATATAGACCTGACCGCCGTGATCATGGGTGATCTGGCAAACCTCCTGCACGGTGGTCTCGAACACGCCATGGGTGGACGGATAGGTGATCATGCAGCCGGCCAGATGATCCGAGTGCTTCTCGGCCTTGGCGCGGAAGTCATTCAGATCAATGTTGCCGTTCTCATCCGATTGCACCGGCACAACCTGCCAGCCCACCATCTGCGCCGAGGCGGGGTTGGTGCCATGCGCCGAGGTCGGGATCAGGCAGACATTGCGGTGCCCTTCGCCACGGGCGAAGTGGTAGTTGCGGATGGTCAGCAGGCCTGCGTATTCACCCTGCGCGCCCGAATTGGGCTGCTGGCTGATCGCGTCATAGCCGGTGATTTGACACAGCTTGTCGTTCAGATCGGCGATCATCTCATGATAACCCTGCGCCTGATCTTCGGGGCAGAACGGGTGCATGTTGCCGAACTCGGGCCAGGTGACCGGGATCATCTCGATCGTGGCGTTCAGCTTCATGGTGCACGAGCCCAGCGGGATCATCGCCCGGTCCAGCGCCAGGTCGCGGTCGGCCAGACGGCGCATATAGCGGGTCATCTCGGCCTCGGCCCGGTTCTTGTGGAAGATCGGGTGGGTCAGATAGGGCGTCTCGCGCAGCGCGTAATCGGGCAGGCGATAGGCCACGTTCGAACTGTCATCGGTGCGGTCAATGCCGAAGGCGCCCCAGACCGCCTCGATGGTCTCGGCGCGGGTCTGTTCATCGAGGCTGATACCGACCTTGGTCTCACCTACCTTGCGCAGGTTGATGCCACGGGCCACCGCGGCTTCCATGACGGTTTTCTGCAGATGGCCGACCTCAACGGTGATGGTGTCGAAGAAGACTTCCGGCTCGACCGAGAAGCCCGCCTCTTCCAGGCCGGCCGCCATGCGCGAGGTCTTGCGATGCACAGATTGCGCGATGGCCTTGATGCCATCGGGGCCGTGATAGACCGCATACATCGAGGCCATCACCGCCAGCAGTGCCTGCGCGGTGCAAACGTTTGAGTTGGCTTTTTCACGCCGGATATGCTGTTCGCGGGTTTGCAGCGACAGGCGGTAAGCCTTGTTGCCGCGGCTGTCGATGCTGACACCGATGATCCGGCCCGGCATCGCCCGCTTCAGCTTGTCGGTGGTCGCCATGTAAGCAGCATGGGGCCCGCCATAGCCCATCGGCACGCCAAAGCGCTGGGTCGAGCCGATGGCGATATCCGCGCCCATCTCACCCGGTGACTTCAGCAGCGCCAGCGACAGGATGTCGGCGGCGACGATGGCGATGGCTTTATGTTCATGCAGTGCGGCGATCTCGGCGGTGAAGTCGCGCACATGGCCATGGGTGCCCGGGTACTGGAAGATGGCGCCAAAGACGGCGCCTGCGTCCAGCGTATCGGGATCGGCCACCTGCACGTCGATGCCCAGAGGCTCAGCCCGCGTTTTGATCACCGCGATGGTCTGCGGGTGGCAGTTCTTGTCGACAAAGAAGGCCGCGTTATTGGCCTTGGAGCGGCCGCCGCGCTTGGCCATCGCCATGGCTTCGGCTGCTGCGGTGGCTTCGTCCAGCAAGGATGCGTTGGCCACGTCCAGCCCTGTCAGATCGCTGACCATGGTCTGGAAGTTCAACAATGCCTCAAGCCGACCCTGGCTGATCTCGGGCTGATAGGGCGTATAGGCCGTGTACCAGGCCGGGTTTTCCAGGATGTTGCGCAGGATCGGCGCCGGGGTGGTAGTTCCATAATAGCCCTGACCGATCAGCGAGGTCAGAACTTTGTTCTTGCTCGCCACCTCGCGCATGTAAAACAGCGCATCGCGTTCCGTCATCGCCGGACCCCAGTCCAGCGGCTCTTTCTGCCGGATCGCAGGCGGCACGGTGGCGTCGATCAGCTGGTCCAGCGTCTTGAAGCCGATCACCTTGAGCATGTCACGCATCTCGGTCGGGCTGGGCCCGATATGGCGGCGATTGGCAAAGTCATAGGCTTCGTAGTCAGTCAGTTTGAAGGCCATTGCAGCGCTCCTGTCATATGGTCAGGCCCGGCGGAGAGTGAGGGAGCCTCCGGCGTGGGGTGAGGGCCGTCTTGGAACCTGTCCGGTGGACAGGTTCAGGCCCGAACGGGCGGAGCCCAAATCAGCGGCTCCGGGTGAAGATGAAGGACGGATCCGTACAAAGACCCGCCGTTCGGGTTTAGCCGATGAAGGACTTGTAGCCGGCCTCGTCCATCAGGTCGTCCAGCTGCGCGGCGTTGCTGATCTTGATCTTGTAGATCCAGGCCTCGCCTTCGGGGTCTTCGTTCAGCGCACCGGGATTGTCGGCCAATGCCTCGTTGACTTCCGTAATCTCGCCATCAACCGGCGCGTACAGCTCAGAAGCTGCCTTGACGGATTCGATCACGCCGATCTCGCCGTCCTTCTCGAACTCGTCGCCCACCTCCTGCTGCTCGACGAACACCACCTCGCCCAGCTGCTCGGCGGCATGCGCAGTGATGCCCAGCGTGGCCGTGTCCCCTTCGACGGTCAGCCATTCATGCTCTTCGGAATAATAGGTTGCCATGTCTCTCTCTCCTGACTTCAACGCTTGTAATTCTGTGTAACGAAGGGCAGCGTCACGATCTGCGCCGGTTGCGCCTTGCCCCGAATGATCAGGTTCACAGCCTCGCCCGGCTCGGCATGGGACGCGGCCACATAGCCCATCGCCACCGGTCCGCCGACCGTGGGGCCAAAGCTGCCCGAGGTGATCTGGCCGATGGTCTCGCCCTCGAGGCTTTGCACCTCGACCCCCTGACGGGCCGGTGCGCGGCCTTCGGGCTTGATGCCCACCAGCTTGCGCGATGGCCCTTCGGCCAGTTCCTTCTGAATGCGGTCCGCACCCGGAAAGCCGCCCTCTTCCTTGCGGCGCTTCTGAATGGCCCAGCCGAGGCTGGCCTCAATGGGTGAGGTGCTTTGGTCGATGTCATTGCCATAGAGGCACAGCCCCGCCTCCAGCCGCAGGCTGTCGCGCGCGCCCAGACCCGCCGGTTCGCAATCGTCATGCGCCAGAAAGGCCTTGGTGATCTCGATGGCCTTGTCCTCGGGGATCGAGATCTCGTAACCATCCTCGCCGGTGTAACCCAGCCGCGAGATGCGGCATTCGACGCCGTTGATATCCGCTACGGTGGTTTCCATGAACTTCAGATCGCGGGCCGCGGGGCACAGTTCGCCCACCACATCCTCGGCTTTGGGGCCCTGTACGGCCACCAGCGCGCGGTCGAAGATCTCGGTCACGTCTACGCCGTCAAGGTTGGCTTGCATATGCGGAATGTCCTGATGGCGCAGCGCCGCGTTCACCACCACAAAGAAATGATCGCCCGCGTTCGACACGATCAGGTCATCCATGATCCCGCCTTCGGCATTGGTAAAGAACCCGTACCGCGCCTTACCCTCTTTCAAGGTCGCATAAGCCTGCGGGCACAGAGCTTCCAGCTTCTCGCCCACATTCTCACCCCGCAGGATCACCTGACCCATATGAGACACATCAAACACCGCCGCCTTCTCACGGCACTGCTTATGCTCTCCCATAATCCCCATCGGGTACTGAACAGGCATCTCCCAACCCGCAAAATCAACCAGCTTACCACCCAACTCAACATGCAATGAATAAAGCGGAGTGCGATTCAGTTCGGTCAT
>NZ_JBQFPX010000022.1:0-5661 GCF_056536545.1 Ruegeria sp. CK1 | reverse complement strand
GCAAGTTTATGGAATTAGGTGGCCTGTCGGTGCCACGTAAGCGGTTCATGACATGGCTCAACTTTAGCAGCCGGTATGAATGGCCGAAGCTTCGCAAGGATATGATTGAGGCGCATTGCGCGATAGTAACGGAAAAAGAAAACCTCCGCGTGTTCATCGCCCCGAATGGTGGCGTGTATTTAGAGCGGTGGACGCTGTCCGATAGGGTGGAAACAACCCATTACGGTGCGATTTTACCGGAAGGTGTGAGAGAAACGCGTAAAAGCGAAGCAAACCGCGTTTGTGTCAGACACGGTATTCGAAAGCTTAAAACGATCGATGAGATAGAGGCGGCAAGATCGGGACGATTGGCCGTCGATATCGATAAGTGCGACCCTGTGTTTACGGATGAAACTCAGCCGTTCTTAAACACATGGGCGATGCAGAAGCAGTTAACGCCAATGCAAGGGCATGCGCTTCGACTGCGTGATAAAAAGGGTCAACCTGAGCAAAAAATTAAAAGAAAGTACACACAATCGGAGGTCCAAGCGATGGGTCAGAACACATTAAGCGTGTATTCGGCTATGCAGAAACAGCGACCGTCCGTCAGTGATCAGGATAGATACAACCGTGTAAGAAATGCCCGTAAAAGAGGGCCAGTGCGCGGAATAGATTTTAAGATCTATCACGCTTATAGACACTGCCCGCATAGAGGCTGTGCCGCTGTTCTGGGCTATGTCCTAGACGCGAAAAGCATAGATAAAAAACACGGGTGTTATTCTGCAGCTGGGTGAACTTTCAGTCAAAACCCACCAAAACCGTCTTAGGACGCATCGACCGCAGGGCCGAAGGCGCAACGGGGTGAGGTTTTGCAATACGGCAAAGGAAACCGGGAAGCGCAGCAACAGGGGGTCCGGGGGCTCTGCACCCGCCCCGGGGGGTTCGGGGGGGTATCCCCCCTGTCCCGCGCGGAGCGCTCGTTCCCAGAACGCCCATACTACGTAGAGAGCTTTAGCTACAGTCAGGTTAACCGACTCCGGCGGGTGCGGCACCCGGGCCGCTGGTGCTGCGCGGTTCCCTAAATGCCGTATTTCGCGCGCTTGCGCGCCAATGAAGTCTGGAGCGAGCGAAGCGAGCCCAAGTGCTGAATTAGTTGCAATCCGCGAAGCGGATAGCGTTAGCGGTGCAATCTGCGCTCTCGTGTACTGGCGTTTTGTTGCCCGAGCGTAAGCGAGGAATAGCGACAAAAGGTCTGTACTGAGCGCACCTAATCAATGGAGTAGTGGAAAAGAAAAGGGGGAAATTAATCCCCCTCGTTGTGCTTGCCTCGTATGAGGTCGATTAGACCGAGCACGAAACATATAAACAGTGCAATCATTACAACAGCGAACAATTGATCACCCCCTTTCTGGCCCCCAATGGCCTAAGACGTCGAAACGTTTTGCGGCTCCGTCGCTATAACCAAGGTTCCATTGTTCGCAACCTTCGGTGCCGATGGGGTAAGGGGCTGAGTTAGTCTCGCCCCAAAGCCCATTATGGAACCCAGCATTAAAGATCGCTTGCATCTTTTCATGCGCGGCCAAAAGGTCATGCTGTTCGTCAGTCATGCTGTTTCTTTCATATCGTGCCAATTTTCTACAAAAGCCGAACTTACGGCTTTGACGTCAACGCAGCGTTCCCATTGGGCTCGAGCTGCTTTCTTGGCGTCAACAATTGAGCGGCCAAGGTACGCCAACTGGTGAACCTGTCCGTCATTCATAAAAATGTCCAAGATATAAACTTTCATAAGTCTCTCCATTAGGCTGTCACATTGGTCAGTGGTAACGCGGGCTTGCCCCGCGCTTGCCGCTGTCCATTCGGGACAAGCCGAAAGAGCATGTCCAGATGCCGCGCACAGCCACGCGCAAGAATTTTCGCCCTAGCCCCGCAGCGAAGCGAGGACGCCAGGGCGATAAATTGTGAGCATGGCGCGCACGGTGTCTTGACTTGCGACAACGCCGCGCTTGCGCGGCTCTTAATCCCAAAAGCCCCAAAGGCTTTTGGTGTACGAAGTCTCCAAGGTGCGCAGCTTGCTGCGTCCCGCTATTTGCAATTAAAAACTCTGACCCATCAACAAAGCGAATCGAAAGAGCTTTTGAAATCACAATTTGTGGTGTCAGAAATAAGGAAACCCACAAAGCCTTGCGGACGATGTGGGTTCCTACTAAGGTCTCAACTGTTCACATCGAGACTTTGGAAGAGTTCTAGCACCAAAACGCAGCTTTCCACAAGTCTCCACAGAGACAGAGGAAAGAACGTGCAATTTATTGAACAAAAAATCCGCGATGACATACGAGAATTCAGTGATCGTATTGATAAAATCGCGAAGGCCTGCGGTTTTAATTGGCGAAAAGCCAAGGCCGCATGGGCAGAACATCAATCGCTTGTATCTAAGATTAAAGCGTTGTGGAAAAAGCTTCGTTCAATATTGCGCCGAATGAGTGAGGCGCGACAATATGTGGAAAATCACCAAAGTCTAGGCTGTCGGCATATACGAGACGGCAAAAAGCGCGGTGTATTCGCTGGCCTGTCCAAGATTATCCGCGCAGGAAAATACACGGATCGTCAGATCAGCTTTTGGTACAACATGCTGATTGAAAACGCTCCGGAACATTTAGTCAGCCCCTACTTCAAGTTTGATTGGGGTCAATCTGAAACTGTCCAACTGATAGAATAACGACGAAACTCGGCGTGTGTGTCGGTTTGCGAATGCTCCGCACGTTGGGAAATTAGCTAGAGGATTGCATCTCAAGCAAACGGGTCTGACTGGGCGTTTACGCCGCTAACGTGCCCGGAGATGCCGCCGCCAAAACGGCGAATAAGACGTTAGGAAGGGGTAGGCAAAGCCTCTGACCGCATGGCTCTACATTCGGCTCCGCTGAACAAGCCCCGGTCCAGTCGCGCAGGGTTCTGATTGAACCCTAAGTGCTGACTGTGACCGCTGGATACTTCTCACCACTAAACAGGCGCGAAGCGCACAATTGAAAGGAATGGAAATGAGTAAAGAGAAACCCATTGTAGTCGCGAAGGGCGACGAAAATTTTTGTAACCAGTATGAGGAGTGAAGGTATGCAATGCCCAAATAAGGTTGGAATGGCTGATCATGAGTTCAACGCAACGTTGCGATGCGCGGCGGATGTGCTTTGCGGGATAGCTGATGGAGATTTAACGGTTACTGAAGACGGAATGTTAGAGGTAACGGAACAATTCAAAGAATCTTTCGAGGAAATTCTGGAAGCGCATCGTTCCGTGGGAAACGAAACGGAGTTTGAAACAGCGGAACATTTGGAATGGGCGGATTTTTTGTTTCTTGTAAGGCGACCTGACGTCGAAACCGAGACGTTTTACAAGACGGTTGTGGCGGCACCGGCAGTACTAGTTAGCACTGGTAACGTGCTAATGAGATCGTATGACGCGGCCTTGAAAGATTCGGGGAACTCTGAATCAATGGAACAATGAACAGAGAGCCCGAAAATAAGCCCATACAACTGCGATGCGCCGTGTGCGGGGTCAACCTCGCACAACGGTGCATAAGTCCCCTGACGGGACGCACAATGCCTGTCCGGCATTTTCAAAGCCTCGCCCGAGTGCGGCAGGGCTTTACAATGCCAGAAGACCCGACTGAAAGGATGGAACCGAAGGTGTGAATACCGCGCCTGTCTCGAAACTAGCTGAGAGACGGGCGCGGTGAAAAAAACCCTTGTTTATAAAGTAAACGCTCAGGTGACACATTTTTGAAAACACCATGGCCCAAAACGATACGTCAAATCTAAGCAGACCATCCAACGCAGTCTTGCGATGTGCTGCGCCTGTGCAAACGAAAGTCTCGGGGGACCATAAGGGAACCAGAGACAAATATATAACGCGACGCTGCGGCGAATGCTGGCAATGCGTCACCAGTTATAAAAATGACCAAGTCGGAAAGCTTTTAGCGGAAGCGATGGTCAGCACACGGGTGGACTTGCTGACCGTCACTTATGACGGAAAGGGCAAGGAAAGCCGAAAAGGCGCGAAGTTCAGAGTGCCCCAGCATATTCAATTGCTGCAAAAGGCCTTTCGCCAGCGCGAAGTGCGGGCGTTAAAGGCTTATAACGAAAAAGAACAGGCAACAGCCGAATTAGCTGGCGTAGAGCCAAGGCTTGTAGACACCAAGCGCAGCTATATAAAATTCAAACCGGTGTTTGAAATTGGGGAAAATGGGCGCGGCCATTGGCACGTGCTGATTTTCTATGAAACACATTTCGAACTGCCGTTTAACGTTCTGAACTCGCCAGAACCGGATATTTGCCCCGACGCAGCGCGGCGGGTTTGGTATCCCGAAGAAATACGCGGCAAGGCTACAGCGAAGCTGCCGCCAGACGCGAATAATCCGAAAGTGATTGATTGGCGGGTACAACAGAACGGGCGGCAGAAACACGGCCTTTGGCCCTACGGCTTTGTAAATTGGGAATGCGTAACGCATGACATGCGTTGCGAAGGCGAACCAAGGAGGTCGCCACGTGAGGAAACCGTTGCCAGTTTCTTTTATTTATTCAAGTACTTGGATAAGGCCAACACGGCCAAAAAATTCGGTAAAATCTATGATTTGAACGAAGACCAAAAGAAGCAGCAAACCAAGGAAATACAGCGCGGGCGTGGCGGTTCCCGCCTATATCGCACGGGCTCTCAAGGTTTTGGGAAACAGTATGCGAGGGCCGTAGGCCGGAAGCATGCAATAAATGGCGTACCCTTGGAGCATGTACGGTTTACCGTACGCGGCGCGAACGTGCCAAGGTCAGCCCTAAGTCTCCATAAATTGGAGAAAAAGATTATGAGCAAGGTTAAGGATTACTCCAAGGCACAGGGATATATCCTGCAAGCTCACAGGATGGTTTTTCAAATGCAGGGTTCGATGCTCGAAGCGGCGGCTGATGAGTTCATCAAAGTCGCGAAAAGCAAGGGCATGAGGGAGGGAGCCTTCGGCGAAGTCCCAATAATGAGGCTTAGACAATTAGAGGCACGTAAGTGCAATGAATGGCTAAAGTCCGAAGAGGGTAGGTTTAGATCGTTAATAGCCAATGAAACAACACTGTTGTTTAAGGCTTGGCTGCGAGCTGAACTCAGGAAAATAAGCGACATTGCCCGTGGCATGTTATCAGGCGACATGTTGCATGAGGGCAAGTTGGTCATGACCGTTTTGCCCTGTGAACCGTTTCATAGGTACACATTGACGCACGAAGAAATACCGAACCCGAAATTAAGAAAGCGCGCAAATATAGAGGCGGTTACGCAGCGAGAGAAACTCGACGCGACACGCGAAGCGACTGCTCTCATAGGGCGCGCTTATAGAAAGCTCGGTATAAACTTGGAGTATTACGAACGTGAAAAAGCCGCGGGTTATCACTTCAATCTTGCAGGGCTTGAGGACCGAAAGATTAGAAGAAAAAATCAGGATGCTGTTTTACAGCGGCGTATAGAACAGCTTGTAAAAGAGTGGTCGGAAGACCCGGATATTAGTGACGAAGAGGTGGCCGAGCTTGAGGAAGTTGCAGCCGGTAAAGAGGTTACAATACGCAAGTTTATGGAATTAGGTGGCCTGTCGGTGCCACGTAAGCGGTTCATGACATGGCTCAACTTTAGCAGCCGGTATGAATGGCCGAAGCT
>NZ_JBQFPX010000021.1:0-5859 GCF_056536545.1 Ruegeria sp. CK1 | reverse complement strand
TCACCCGAGACCTCTTTGGCGCCGACTAACCCCAGCGCGGTACGCTCATGTACAAACGAAAAAGGCCCCCTAAAACAGGGGGCCTCGCAAAATGTAAGTAAACGGGTCGCTAAGCAACAGCTTATTCTCTGGGTAGACGCGCGGAATAAAATTGGGCAATCGCCTGAGTTCTATTTTTCACTGCCAACTTTTCGTAGATGTTTGAAAGATGAAATTTCACCGTATTTGTTGAAATCTCTAACTCTCTTGACAATTCACGGTTGGACATACCCTGCGCCAAAGCCTCAAGGATCGCGCGTTCTTTGCGAGAAAGGCTTTGGATCGGGTCCTGCTGCATTTTCCGAACGTCGATAAACGGGAATACCATCTTGCCCGCTGCCACGTCGGCACAGGTCTCAAGCAAACCTTCGACTTCTCCAGACCGGGCGGCAAACCCTGCGGCACCTGCCTGCATCGCAAGCCGGGGTATCTCTCCGATAGCATCACCATAGACTACAAACCGCGGCGCATTAGCCTGCTCGCGCAGCACTTCGATCAGCTTTGCCGCGCCAAGAATCGGCAGATTCCAGTCGACCACGCCGACCCGAACCGGAACCCGCATCACAGTTCCAAGAAACCCTTCCGCCGTGGCAGACGTGGCCACCAGCGAGAATCGGGGATCTCGTTCGAAAATCTCGGACATTGCGGACAGAACCAGTGGATTGCTGTCCGCCAGCATTACATCGATCGGCGTGTTCTGGGTCTCAACCATTTGTTTTCACCCTGTTTTCGTCAATTACCACCCATATGGGTAGGTGGAATTTTAGTATACCATGGCATTTTTACCAATATGGGTGGGTAAATACCCATACTTTTAGCCATCCTAAAGCAGTAGTAAGTTACGTTGCGTCACGGCGCAAGCCAGCGTTTTCTACTCGGCAAGACAACACTTCGGGCCCCTGCGCCCAGCCAACAGCCGAGGATGTCAAACGATGACGTTTCAAATTTTTCCACCGCTTGAGATCCCCCAGACTCTCGCAGCAGGTCCGGGGCCGGGCAATACCGATCCGCGTGTCCTACGCGCCTTTGCCAATGCAGGCGTTGCGGATCACATGCAGGGCGATGTCCTGAGGGGGATGGTCGAGTGCAAACACATGTTGCGAAAGATTTGGGGCACAAAAAATGCCTATACTTTCGCGGTCGCTGGCACGGGGTGGAGCGCGCTGGATTCCATGTTTTCCGCTGTCATGCCCGGCGACACAGTGGTTGCGTTCGCAAATGGAACCTTTTCGGGCATTGACGCAATGACCCTTCGGATCAAGGCTGCGACGCCGGAAGAACACGCCGCCAACCCGCTCGATCCACAAGCTGCCAGTGTCATTGTTGTCGAGGTTCCACATGGCCAACCCGTGACCGGCGAACTGGTCGAAGCGGCTCTGGTCGAGCATAAACCGAAATGGGCCTTCATGGCGCACTGGGAAACGGGTTCGGGTCGCGTCAATGATCTGCGCGGGTTCTCGGATGCCTGTGAACGCCACGGCGCGATGGGTTTGATCGACGCGGTGTCTTCTTTGGGTGCGGATGACTTTTCGATTGATGACTATCCTGGAATTGCTGGGTGGGCTTCGTGTCCGCAAAAAGGGCTGTGCTGCCTACCACTGACCTACGCGCCCGTCAGCTTTACGGATGCTTACATCGACAGCCTAAAGGCATCCGGCGCTTATACTTACGTCCACAATCCGATCTTTGAGGCACGCCACTGGGGCATCGTGGATGGTCAGGACGTCGAAAAAGGCACCTATCACCGGACTCATTCGGGATACGCCGTTGCGGCATTCCATGAATCTCTGCGTCTGACCCTGCAAGAGGGTCTGGCAAAGCGGTCGATGTCTTACCGAACCCACGAAAAGGTCTTGCGCGATGCGGTGATCGAGATGGGGTGTGAGGTCACTTCGGATATGCCCAGCCTTGTCGTACTGAACCTACCGCCAGATCTGGCAGGCCGTGAAATGGAACTGGTGCAGAACTGCCGTGCCCGCGGCTTCGGGATTTGGCCGACGCTCAGCGCGCCCGTGCAGGTGCGGATAGGTATCCTCAATCAGTTGGACCGCGAAGCCGTAAGCCGGATCGTTCGTCTTTTTGCCGAGGCCCTGCGCGAATTGGGTGGAATGGTTGATCAAGATGCAATCGAGGCGTTGCTCGAAAGCCGCTACGGCACGTCAATTGCCGCTTAAGCGTACTGCATGAACGGGAGGAATGCAGATGGATATTCATGAGTACCAAGCGAAAGAACTTCTTTCGAATTTTGGTGTCGAAGTGCCGTCAGGTGCACTGGCTTACAGCCCCGAGCAAGCCGCCTATCGTGCCCGCGAGTTGGGCGGCGATAAGTGGATCGTCAAGGCACAGGTCCACGCGGGCGGGCGTGGCAAGGCCGGAGGGGTCAAGTTGTGCAACACCGAGCACGAGATTTATCAGGCCTGTGACGATCTGTTCGGCCGAAAGTTGGTCACACATCAGACTGGCCCGGAAGGCAAAGGCATCTACCGAGTTTACGTGGAGTCGGCGGTGCCTATTGATCGCGAAATTTATCTGGGTTTCGTGCTCGACCGGTCCAGCCAGCGGGTCATGATTGTGGCCTCGTCGGAAGGGGGGATGGAGATCGAGGATATCTCGGCTGAACGCCCCAATAGCATCGTTCGGTCGATTGTCGAGCCAGCGGTTGGTTTGCAGGAGTTTCAGGCGCGCGAAATTGCGTTCAAGCTAGGTCTGGAACCCAAACTGGTACAGCACATGGTGCGCACGCTACAGGGTTGCTACGCCGCCTTCAGTGATCTGGACGCCACCATGGTCGAGATCAACCCGTTGGTCATCACCGGTGACGACCGAGTTCTGGCGCTGGATGCCAAGATGAGCTTTGACGACAACGCCTTGTTCCGTCACCCTCAGATCGCTGAACTGCGCGACAAAAGCCAGGAAGACCCGCGTGAAAGCCGCGCTGCCGACCGTGGATTATCTTACGTCGGTCTGGACGGAAACATCGGTTGCATCGTGAACGGCGCCGGTCTGGCGATGGCGACGATGGACACGATCAAGTTGGCCGGGGGCGAACCCGCAAACTTCCTCGACATCGGCGGCGGCGCGTCGCCTGAGCGTGTGACCAAAGCGTTCCGGCTGGTTCTGTCGGATGAAAACGTGCAGGCGATCCTCGTCAACATCTTCGCCGGTATCAACCGCTGTGACTGGGTGGCGGAAGGTGTCGTGCAGGCTCTGAAAGAGCTGGATATCGACATTCCTGTGGTCGTGCGCCTGGCCGGTACAAATGTCGAAGAAGGCCAGAAAATCCTCGCGAAATCGGGCCTGCCGATCATTCGCGCCACCACACTGATGGAGGCCGCAGAACGCGCCGTAGGCGCATGGCGCAACGACCTTACTCAAGGCACCAAGATGAGGGCTGTGTAATGAGCATTCTTCTCGATCGTGACTCGCGTGTCATCGTACAGGGCATCACTGGCCGTATGGCGCGGTTCCATACCAAGGACATGCTGAAATACGGCACCAATGTCGTGGGCGGCGTGGTACCCGGAAAGGGCGGAGAGACCGTCGAAGGCGTTCCCGTCTTTGACACCGTCAAGCAAGCCGTCGAAGCCACCGGCGCAGATGCCAGCCTTGTGTTCGTACCACCGCCGTTTGCCGCCGACTCGATCATGGAGGCCGCAGATGCCGGTATCCGGTACTGTGTCTGCATTACTGACGGTATTCCTGCGCAGGACATGATCCGAGTGAAACGGTATATGTACCGCTATCCTAAAGAAAAGCGCATGGTTCTGACCGGACCGAACTGCGCGGGCACGATCTCACCCGGTAAGGCTCTTTTGGGGATCATGCCGGGGCATATCTACCTGCCGGGCAATGTTGGCATCATCGGCCGTTCGGGCACGCTGGGTTATGAAGCTGCAGCGCAACTGAAAGAGCGTGGGATCGGTGTTTCGACCAGCGTCGGGATCGGCGGTGACCCTATAAACGGCTCGTCCTTCAAGGACATCCTGCAGCGTTTCGAGGAGGATGAGGACACGCACATCATTGCTATGATTGGTGAGATCGGCGGCCCTCAGGAAGCCGAAGCTGCCGAGTATATCCGCGACCACATCACCAAACCGGTGGTTGCTTACGTAGCAGGCCTGACAGCACCCAAAGGCCGGACAATGGGCCATGCAGGCGCGATTATTTCGGCCTTCGGGGAAAGCGCCAGTGAGAAGGTTGAGATTCTGTCAGCTGCGGGTGTGACTGTCGCGGAAAACCCAGCCGTAATCGGCGAAACAATCGCCCGGGTGATGGAGGCTGCGTGATGGTAAAACCCTCGGTTCTTGTTACCCGTCGTTGGCCCGCTGCAGTCGAGGCGCAGCTGGCCGAGAACTATAACGCCGTACTGAACACCGGGGACAAACCCATGTCCCCGGCTGAAATCCGGCAGGCACTGAAATCCTATGACGCGGTGCTGCCAACCGTTACGGATACACTCAGTGCTGAAGCACTGGATGTGCCCGGTGCGCAGACAAAAATCCTTGCCAATTACGGTGTCGGATTCAGCCACATCTGCGAGCCTTCAGCGCGTGGGTTGGGCATGACCGTGACCAATACGCCGGACGTGCTGTCCGAGTGCACGGCCGATATCGCTATGACCCTGTTGTTGATGGTGGCACGTCGGGCAGGCGAGGGCGAACGCGAGCTGCGTGCTGGCAACTGGACCGGCTGGCGCCCAACACACCTGATCGGCACCAAGGTCAGCGGTAAAACCCTGGGCATCATTGGGTATGGTCGTATAGGTCAGGAAATGGCCCGCCGCGCCCACCACGGATTCGGCATGGATGTACTGGTGTACAATCGCAGCCTAATTTCGTCGGACGTGTTAGCCAAGTGCAACGCGACCCAAGTGGACACGGTCGATGAGCTGTTACCCCAGTGCGATTTCGTTTCACTACACTGCCCGGGTGGCGCTGCAAACCGGCATTTGATCAACGCACGCAGACTGGACCTGATGAAACCCGATGCGTTCCTGATCAACACTGCGCGGGGTGAAATCATCGACGAACGTGCTCTAATTCAGTCGCTGTCCTTCGATATGATAGGAGGGGCCGCGCTGGACGTGTTCGACGGTGAACCGCGCATAAATCCGGATCTTCTGCAATGCGACAACCTGGTTATGCTACCGCATCTCGGCAGTGCAACGCGTGAAGCGCGCGAGGCTATGGGGTTCCGTGTTCTGGATAACCTGAGCGACTTTTTCCAGGGCCTCGAACCACGCGACAGGGTGATCTGAGATCCCAACGAAGCGTCAGTCAATGAACACAGATGCGGCCAAATCGGCGGCATCAGACCCTCTTCTACAGGAGTTTTGTCTCGTGAATGCCCCGCATCGTACAGACGGATTTTTCACCCAGTCCCTTTCTGACCGCGATCCTGAGCTTTTTGGCTCGATCACATCCGAGTTAGGTCGCCAGCGCGACGAGATCGAGCTGATCGCGTCCGAGAACATCGTCTCTGCCGCCGTGATGGAGGCGCAGGGTTCGGTGATGACCAACAAATACGCCGAAGGTTATCCGGGTCGCCGCTATTATGGCGGCTGCCAGTTCGTCGATATTGCCGAGAACCTGGCCATCGACCGCGCCAAGCAGTTGTTTGGCTGTGGTTTTGCCAACGTCCAGCCGAACTCGGGCAGCCAGGCCAACCAGGGCGTGTTTCAGGCGCTGATCCAACCCGGCGACACCATTCTGGGCATGAGCCTGGATGCAGGTGGTCACCTGACCCACGGCGCGCGGCCTAACCAGTCGGGCAAGTGGTTCAACGCGGTGCAGTACGGCGTCCGCAAGGAAGACAACATGC
>NZ_JBQFPX010000020.1:0-2500 GCF_056536545.1 Ruegeria sp. CK1 | reverse complement strand
GCTGTGCCTAGGGGTGAAAGGCCAATCAAACTCGGAGATAGCTGGTTCTCTGCGAAATCTATTTAGGTAGAGCGTCATCCGAATACCCCGGGGGGTAGAGCACTGGATGGGTAATGGGGCCCCACAGGCTTACTGATCCTAACCAAACTCCGAATACCCGGGAGTACTAGATGGCAGACACACTGCGGATGCTAACGTCCGTAGTGGAGAGGGAAACAACCCTGACCTACAGCTAAGGCCCCCAATTCATGGCTAAGTGGGAAAGCAGGTGGGACGACCAAAACAACCAGGAGGTTGGCTTAGAAGCAGCCATCCTTTAAAGATAGCGTAACAGCTCACTGGTCTAAATAAGTTGTCCTGCGGCGAAGATGTAACGGGGCTCAAGCCATGAGCCGAAGCTTAGGATGCCGTAAGGCATGGTAGCAGAGCGTAGTGTGACATAGATCCATGCCTCCTTGATCCCTTCGGGGATATTGGAGGCGAGGATCTTTCGATGAAGCCGGCCTGTGAGGGATCCGGTGGAGAGATCACTAGTGAGAATGATGACATGAGTAGCGACAAAGAGTGTGAGAGACACTCTCGCCGAAAGTCCAAGGGTTCCTGCTTAAAGCTAATCTGAGCAGGGTAAGCCGGCCCCTAAGCCGAGGCCGAAAGGCGTAGGCGATGGGAACTAGGTTAATATTCCTAGGCCAGGAGGATGTGACGGATTGCAGATGTAGTTCAGCCTTATCGGATTGGTTGGGCTGCTGAGCAGTTCCTGGAAATAGCCCTCCATCAGACCGTACCCTAAACCGACACAGGTGGACTGGTAGAGCATACCAAGGCGCTTGAGAGAACGATGTTGAAGGAACTCGGCAAAATACCTCCGTAAGTTCGCGAGAAGGAGGCCCGGTTCCTAGGCAACTAGGGGCTGGGGGCACAAACCAGGGGGTGGCGACTGTTTATTAAAAACACAGGGCTCTGCGAAGTCGCAAGACGACGTATAGGGTCTGACGCCTGCCCGGTGCCTGAAGGTTAAAAGGAGAGGTGAGAGCCTTGAATTGAAGCCCAGGTAAACGGCGGCCGTAACTATAACGGTCCTAAGGTAGCGAAATTCCTTGTCGGGTAAGTTCCGACCTGCACGAATGGCGTAACGACTTCCCCGCTGTCTCCAACATCGACTCAGCGAAATTGAATTGCCTGTCAAGATGCAGGCTTCCCGCGGTTAGACGGAAAGACCCCGTGCACCTTTACTACAGCTTCGCACTGGCATCAGGATTGTGATGTGCAGGATAGGTGGTAGGCTTTGAAGCGGAAACGCAAGTATCCGTGGAGCCTCCCTTGAGATACCACCCTTCGCACTCTTGATGTCTAACCGCGGTCCGTTATCCGGATCCGGGACCCTGCGTGGCGGGTAGTTTGACTGGGGCGGTCGCCTCCTAAAGCGTAACGGAGGCGCGCGAAGGTTGGCTCAGAGCGGTCGGAAATCGCTCGTTGAGTGCAATGGCAGAAGCCAGCCTGACTGCGAGACTGACAAGTCGAGCAGAGTCGAAAGACGGCCATAGTGATCCGGTGGTCCCGAGTGGAAGGGCCATCGCTCAACGGATAAAAGGTACGCCGGGGATAACAGGCTGATACTGCCCAAGAGTCCATATCGACGGCAGTGTTTGGCACCTCGATGTCGGCTCATCTCATCCTGGGGCTGGAGCAGGTCCCAAGGGTACGGCTGTTCGCCGTTTAAAGAGGTACGTGAGCTGGGTTTAGAACGTCGTGAGACAGTTCGGTCCCTATCTGCCGTGGGTGTAGGAGACTTGAGAGGAGTTGCCCCTAGTACGAGAGGACCGGGGTGAACGATCCACTGGTGGACCAGTTGTCGTGCCAACGGCAGTGCTGGGTAGCTATGATCGGACAGGATAACCGCTGAAGGCATCTAAGCGGGAAGCCCCCCTCAAAACAAGGTCTCCCTGAGGGCCGTGGAAGACCACCACGTCAATAGGCCGGAGATGTAAGCGCAGTAATGCGTTCAGTTGACCGGTACTAATCGCCCGATAGGCTTGATTTGATCCAGTAATGGAAAGACAAGACCAAAGCATACACCGACCTTGACAATGGATAGCGTCGCAGCGCCAAGCCGCGATGTTGATTGACATAACTACCGAGTGGCAACGCGCATTTGCATGCAAATACGCTGCCTGCCACTCGTCGCGCTTTGAAAAGCAAAGTCGCGACGGGGATTTTCCTCGGTTTGGTGGTCATAGCGCAAGTGAAACACCCGGTCCCATCCCGAACCCGGAAGTTAAGCACTGCCGCGCCAATGGTACTTGGGCTTAAGCCCCGGGAGAGTAGGTCACCGCCAAACCTAGTAAAATCCCCCTTCTCTCTAACGATGAAACAAATCTGACTCTGACGCGGGATGGAGCAGCCCGGTAGCTCGTCAGGCTCATAACCTGAAGGTCGTAGGTTCAAATCCTACTCCCGCAACCAGCGTCAGAAAATCCAAACACAGAACGTTCAGACGGCA
>NZ_JBQFPX010000019.1:0-7353 GCF_056536545.1 Ruegeria sp. CK1 | reverse complement strand
CTTCATACTCAAATTCCTTGTGTCATTCGGCCTGTGCAGCCGCAGTGAACATAACCCTGTTTGCGCACACTGATAAGCGCGCAAGCGACATGCGAAGTACCCGTATTTCCTATCATCTTCCTGAACGTCGCCTGGCTGCTGATTTTCCTTTGCTAAACTCGCACAGTTCGTGCTGAAACAAGTCTATAGCCAATAAGAAACGGAGAAACCATGTCGGGTCACGGGTATGAGTCTGGTCGTCTGAATCTGCCATTTGTAGGCATCGCGACTTTTGGCAAAAAACGGTATGTCGAAAATTGGGATGAAATCGACGCTGACGTCGCCATCCTAGGTGCGCCATTCGATTTCGGTTGCCAGTTCCGCTCCGGTGCCCGGTTTGGCCCCAGGGCTGTGCGCGAGGCGTCGACTTTGTTCAGCTTTGGTCATGCAGGTGCCTATGACCACGAGGATGACGCGACCTATTTGGGCGAAGACGTGCGTATCGTCGACCTTGGCGACGCCGATATCATCCACACCAAGACCGAGGAAAGTCACGCGAGCATCGAATATGGTGTGAAGAAGATTTTGGATGCTGGCGCTCTGCCTGTGACGATAGGCGGAGACCACTCGGTCAACATACCTTGCATCCGCGCTTTTGAAGAAGACTGCTCAAGGAATGGTCCTATCCACGTCGTCCAGATCGACGCGCACCTGGATTTTGTCGATGAACGCAAAGGAGTTACCGAAGGTCATGGTAACCCAATGCGCCGAGCAATTGAAAAGGAATATGTCTCGGGCATGACCCAGCTCGGCATCCGCAACGTGTCGTCGACGGCAAAGGAAGGCTACGAAGATGCGCGCGCACGAGGGTCGGATATTCTGTCGGTCAGGCAGGTGCGCAAGCTGGGAACCGATGGTGTTTTGGAGCGCATACCGGAAGGCGCGCGCTACTACGTGACGATAGACATCGACGCTTTTTGCCCTTCGATTGCACCCGGAACGGGTACGCCCAGCCACGGTGGATTTAAGTATTACGACGTACTGGAAATCGTTCAGGGCCTGAGTAAACGCGGCGATGTGGTCGGAATAGATCTGGTCGAAGTGGCCCCGGCCTATGACCAAACTGAAAGCACCCAAATACTGGCCGCTCAGTTGTTGCTAAATTTCATTGGGTTCATCTTCCATAACCGCAAGTAAGCCCCGTCGGAAGCCCGGCTCACGCGCTAAAGCGCGCGCCGGGCTGTACTCCGCAAGCCACATTACGGATCTTTGATCGACGTGCGTTGGTACAAGTGCGCGGACCAAATCTTTCATGTTCAGGACGCCGACCTGATTGTCGCTGTTTAGGACGCGCGATCCAGCACAATGGTCAACAGAACGATACTCAGACCGGCGATCAGGCCACTCCCAGCTAAAGGTTGCAAAAATTGCGCAGCACCAAAACACCAGGCCCGGCGCCGAGACCAATGATGCTATAATCACCATTGCAAGTCTCATCATGATAGTTTGGTTAACTCCTGCCATGATGTTGGGCAACGCAAGCCGCAATTCTACTCCCCACAGTTTCTGACGGGGTGACATACCAAAGGCATTGGCGGCGTCGATGACATCTTAGTCGACCAAACACATGCCCGGATCGGTCAGGCGGATCACTGGCACGATGGCGTAGAAAATGATGGCGATGCCATAGAGTTTCGGATGGCGTGCTGACTTTAAGACAAGCTATGTTTCCAGCGTAGCCAGCAGCTGACCGTGGTATGAAGTGGGCGCCAAGCCCAGCGTTTTGAACAAACGCCAATACAGAGCGGTATCGTGCCCAATTACAGGCTTACCCAGTCGTTTTTCCAGCTCTGCGGTGTGATGTACCGGACGGCGTGCAATCCCGTCACTTGGGCGGCGGTAATTGGACATGCCGTTAATTAGGAATGCGTCCACATTGGGCGCCTTACTGGCAGTGTAGTCAAAGGACTTCCAGATCAGTTCTTCGTCGAAACACCAGACACAATCGTCAACTTCCTTCTGCGTCTTGAACCATCCTTGATCATAGAAATTTCCTGCCCAGACCACATCAAAGCCGGCCTCCTGAAGGAACCCGACTGTGCCTTGATACCACGAGGCAGGATGGTAGCACGCGTTCAGCGCCACTTTTTCGGCGCCGATTTCACGCAATGCCTCGACCATCGCATAACCCGCCATGTGGAAAGGCGTTTCGTATTTGTCGCTGAGCATTTCGCAATGCTGTCGGATTCCCTCAACACCCAAGCCGCTGGCATGCACCCAGTTGGACCCCACTTGCCCACAGACGTCGGCGTTGTTGAGCGACATGCATTCGACAAATTCCTCAAGCAGCCCAAAGTTCTTTTTGCGCTGGTCCAGCCCATGCTGATAGCCCGGCACATGCAACATGCGGCCGTGCACCCCTACCGTTTCCGGCGCCATGCGAATAAAATCAGACGGCGCCGCGCAATAATCGAATGGTGGACATGTGAAACCGACTTGTTGCGGAAAAAGCTTTCGCTTTGGGTCATTCCAGCGCGCGGGTTTTACAAAACTATTCATCAGTCAACCTTCTGCTCAAACGGGTGCACATGAGTGAACCCTGTGGCAAGACAGCGTAGTGAGTCCATTGATTTTTAGGGAATGTAATCTTGCCAAATTTGCCAAGAGTCTTTGCTCTGGCATTTGGTTAAGTTCTTAAACCAGAGCAGCTTGGGGGCGATAAAGCCGGGTTTAGCCCCCTATGTGCCCATCCCCCAAATAGTCACGTAAGCTGGGTGGAGGGTTTTCGAACAAGTCTGACGTAGACGCGGGTGGATGTGCGCGTTCGTCAGCCACAAAAATAGTCTGGTCGGCAATTCGGCGCGCGTCTTGTGGGTCATGGCTGACCATTAATAGGGTGGTTCCCGTTTCGGCCACCAAACCGGCGACAAGGTCCAACATTTCGGCCTTAAGTGCTGGCCCCAATGCCGCGAAAGGTTCGTCCAGCAGCAAAAGCTGACGGCGTTGCACAAGTACTCGGGCCAATGCTACCCGGCTTTGTTGACCGCCGGACAGTTCTGCGGGTTTTCGATCGCCCATTCCGGGCAGCGCAACGCGCGCTAACGCATTCTGAACTGCCGTTTGGACTTCCGACGTAAAACGCCCGTTCGGACGTAGGCCCAAGGCGATATTTTGTTCGACCGTTAGATGCGGGAAAAGGTTACCATCTTGGAACAGCATCGCCAGTGGGCGTTTGCCCGGAGCGAAGTCGGATATACGCTCGCTATTCCATAATATCTGACCGTTTTGGAGTTCTCGAAACCCGGCAATTGCCTCCAGCAATGTCGACTTTCCCGCGCCGGATGGACCGACAATGGCCACGCTCGAGCCAGTTTCGACAGTGAAATCGGCCTTTAACGAAAAGTTTCCGTTTTTGATCACGCACCCATCAAGTTTCAGCATGCAGTCGCCCTCCGCGGTCCAACAGCCAGAAAGCCCCCATTGACAGGACCAACAACAACAACGCCGCTCCGGCTGCGGCCTGCATTTGGTACGCGCCCATCAGGCGATAGATTTGCAACGGAAGTGTTGCGATCTGTGGATCGGCGAAAAGAGCAATTACCCCAAGATCACCCATCGACAATGCAGCTGACAGTCCAGCCGCAAATCGGATTTGCGGTTGCATGCGAGGCAGCAGAACGCGAACGAAGAATGTTCTCTTGTTCATGTCCAGAGACAGGCCCAACCGCCCATACCGCGCTACCACATCCCGCGCAGCTGGCACCAGAATACGCAGTGCAAACGGCAGGGCCATAACGGCGTTTACCATTGCTGTCACTGGCAACGCCAATGTCGCAGGATCAGCAATCGGACGGATCAAGATGAACAAGCCCGTTCCAATCACCAAAGGTGAGGCCGCCAGCCCCAGAATACCGCTGAGTTCCACGATTCCGTACCGCCCAGTTGCAACGGCCATGGCCATCGGCAGTGCAACCAGTAACAAGACAACCGTGCTAGCCGTGGCAACCAAAATCGAGGTTAACGCGGCGCGAAACACCAAGATCGGCATTTCAAACAGTCCTGCGAAACCGGAAATAACAACTGCCGCCAGTGGCAGTAGAAGGAATGCCATTGCAGCCCCAATCCAAAACAAATCAAGGACCGGGACACCGCCGTCCCAACGGCGAATGGCGCGGTCCAAGCCTGCACCAAACCCATCGCCATGCGAAAACTTGAGTGCTGCCAGTGCTGCGATAACAGTCAGAACCAGTTGCAATGCGGAAAGCAGTGCAGCACGACCGAGATCAAAGTCGTAGGTGAATGCCTGATAGATCGCGAGCTCAATTGTTGTTGCGCGCGGCCCCCCTCCGAGCGTAAGCGCTACTGCAAAGCTTGTCAGGCAGATCGCAAAGATAACAGCCAATACGCCGGGAAGAATGCGCGTTAACATCGGCAATTCGATCAACCGAAACATCGCCATACCGTCGCAGCCCAATTGGGCGGCCAGACGAAATCGTTCCGCGGGGATTTCCTGCCATGCCTGCAGGATCAGACGCGTTGCCAAAGGTAGGTTGAAAAATACATGCGCCAGAACCACGCCATGCAACCCGTAAATACGCAAGGGCGGCAGACCAAACAGCCCCAATACATCGGAAACCCACCCTGCCCGACCGAAAACCTGCAACAAACCAAGGATCGCGACGATTACCGGCAGGATGAAGGGGGCGCCTAACAGTGCAATCAGCGCCCTACGGCCCGCAAATCTACGCCGGGCAAGCGCACGCGCTACCGGAATGGCCAAGGCAGCACTAAACACCGCAGACAGCACCGCTTGAATCAACGTAAAACGCAAAGCAGCCCAGTCAGCTGGGCCGAATCCGCCCGCTGTTTCTGCACGCAGGGCCACTGCGGCCAGCGTGCCCAGTATCAGCGCAGCGACCAGAGCCGCCGCACCGACACCAAGCCAAGGGCTTACTGGCTGAGCGCGCCCAACCATTCCGCAAGCGCCTGATCCCGCACTTCTGCAGCCTCTTCGGGGCTAAAGAGCAGCGAAATTTCCGGAGTAATCAGCGTATCAAAACCTTCGGGAAGACCCGACGCCGGGGTCACTGCCGGATACATCCAGTTGGTCGTAGGAATGATCTGTTGAAAGGTATCCGAGACCATAAACTCAAGAAACTGGTCTGCCAGTTCGGGTTGGTCAGTACCTGCCAGCTTGGCTGCGACTTCAACTTGCATATAGTGACCTTCGTCAAAGGCCGCCGCAACCTTGCTTGCGTCATCTTCTGCGATCAGATGATAAGCAGGGGATGTTGTGTAGCTGAGAACCATATCCGCTTCGCCATCCAGAAACAGCCCATAGGCCTCGGACCAGCCTTTGGTCACGGTCACGATATTGTCTGCAAGCCCTGCCCAGATATCAGAAGCTTCGTCACCATAGGCTGCCTTCACCCACAACAGCAGCCCAAGACCGGGCGTTGATGAACGTGGATCCTGAATGATGATCTTGGTATCCCCCTCCGCCAGTTCGCGAAAGTTGGCAGGGGCTGCGGCGTCGGCGTTATGAACAAATGCGAAATAACCCCAGTCATAGGGCGCAAAGGTGTCGTCTGACCATTCAATCGGCAGAGCATAATCGGCAGCGATCGAACTGGTTGCGAACAGGCCGGTTTCCTTGGCGGCAGCGATCAGATTGGTATCCAACCCCAGCACCACATCTGCGTCCGAGTTCTCACCCTCAAGCCGTATGCGAGACAGAAGAGCCGCGCCGTCCTCGACACCAACAAGGTTCAAGTCACAGTCGCAGACAGCCTCAAAGGCTTCTTCAACCTTGGGGCCCGGACCCCAGTCCGAGACGAAGCTGTCGTAAGTGTACACGGTTAGCTGAGGTTTATCAGCCGCTGCGGCCGCAGTTGCGCTCAGAAGTCCCGCAGCAATCATCAGATGTTTCATGTCATCCTCCATTGCGGCGAGAGGGCAAGGATGGATGAAACCTTTACCTTTCCCTCCGCCGGTTCTAGCCGGTTCAGGTTCAACGGGTTCGCCAAAGGCATCTCAGCGCGGCAGGCCACGCACCCCGAGGTGAAGTTGTCAGTAGGTCGGAATGGACCAAATTACAACCAGATTAACAGTTCTCCAGCCTGACGGTATCAGGCCGGAAATTAATAGTGCACAAAGTAGACCCCCACCAACACAAGCACTGCAATAAAGACGGTCTCGGCCACGATCAAAGCGATCGCCTGTCCACCTACATCCAGAATCCGCTTGAGTGACGTTTTCATACCGACCGCAGCAATTGAGATAAGCAGCGCCCAGCGGCTGAGGCTTGCCATTGCCGACGAGACAACCTCAGGGATCAATCCCATCGAATTCATCACGGCGAAGATCAAAAAACCGACCACAAACATCGGAAGGATAGGAGGACGCTTGCCGTCTTCTTCGTTAAACTCTGCGTAGCGCCGCACCACAAACGAGATTACCAGAACAACTGGGGCCAACATCGCGACCCGGATCAGCTTGACCAATGTGGCGACTTCACCCGTTTGATCGGAAACCGAAAAACCCGCGCCCACAACCTGCGCCACATCGTGGATTGTTCCGCCCAGGAACACGCCCGAAATGTCGTCGTCGAAATTAAAGGCCTCAGTCAGGATCGGGTAAGCGATCATAGCGACAGTCGATAATACTGTAACCGAGAGCACCGTGAAGATCAGGTTGCGTTCCGACTGCTCGTTCTTGGGCAGAATAGCCGACAAAGCCATTGCTGCTGATGCACCGCAGATCGCAACCGATCCCCCTGTCAGCACACCGAACCGCCAGCCACGTCCAAGCACCCGTGCACCAACAAGACCAAAAAGGATCGTCAAGATTACCCCTGCGATAACAACCACAATCAAGTCGGCGCCGAGGTTCATCATCAGCTCAACCGAAATCCGAGCTCCTAATAGCGCAACCCCAAACCGCAATACCGTGCGCGCAGTGAATTCAATACCGGCGCGACACCCACCTGCATCCTCCTCGGACAAAAAATGAAAGGCGATGCCCAACAAAAGCGCCATCAGCATCGCTGGAGCACCGTAGTGCTCTGACAAGAATTTGGCGGCGACCGCCACAACCACGGATACTAGGACTCCGTGCCCGTTTTTCTGCACGAAAGACTTTGCCCAAGCCAAGGGCGACTTGGATGCACTTAACGCCTGCATCTTGTTTCCTTTGTCACAATCGAGTGGCCAATAGGCCTAGTCCGCAACTATCCGGATCACGTTTGATCCGGATAGTTGCGGTTGGTTACGCCTCGGCTTGGGGTGCCATGTCTTCGGCTGCGATACCTGCGACGGCGACGGGTTTTTTCATTGCGTCGCGGCGGAAGGGTTCGCCGAGTTCCTGGTTGATCAT
>NZ_JBQFPX010000018.1:0-10127 GCF_056536545.1 Ruegeria sp. CK1 | reverse complement strand
TCACCCGAGACCTCTTTGGCGCCGACTAACCCCAGCGCGGTACGCTCATGTACAAACGAAAAAGGCCCCCTAAAACAGGGGGCCTCGCAAAGCGTCAAAAACCAGAGACAAAATCAGCCTTTGGCACCCTGACCGCGAGCGTATTTGTCCTCGTACCGAACAATATCGTCTTCACCCAAATACGTGCCGGTCTGAACTTCAATCAAAACCATAGGAACCTTCCCAGGGTTTTCCATCCGATGCGTGGAGCCAACTGGAATGTAAACTGACTGGTTCTCCGTAACCAATTGCTGGTGATCGTCAATCGTCACAAGCGCCGTGCCCTCGACAACAATCCAGTGCTCCGACCGATGGACATGACTCTGAAGACTCAAAGACGCGCCAGGATGAACATAGATACGCTTCACTTGAAACCGGTCCCCGACCACTAGGCTTTCAAACCATCCCCACGGGCGGTGATCCTTGGGGAAATCCGTGGCTTGAGAGACACCCTTTGCTTTCAAAGCAGTTACGGCTTCTTTAACGTCCTGCGCTCGTGAAGAATCCGCTACCAAAACCGCATCATTCATCGCCACTGCGATAATGTTTTCAAGGCCGATCCCAACCAGCTCCAACTGGTCACTATCCGACCGCAAAAGCGAGTTATGACAATCAATCGCCGTCGCGCATCCGTTGGTCACCACACCATCGGCATCCGGACCGCTTTCGCGCCAGACCGCGTCCCAGCCGCCCAGGTCAGACCAAGCCGCATCAAATGGAACAACGGACAGGTTCGTTGCCTTTTCCATAACTGCGTAATCGATCGAGATGTTTTCAGCCTGCGCCCAAGGTTCCGGATTTAGGCGCAAGAAACCCAGATCCGGTGTCGCTGTTTCGACAGCCGCTTTCACAGGTGCCATCAGTTCGGGCGCATGGGTTTGAAAAGCCGCGATCATGTCTGATGCACGGAACAAGAAGATGCCCGCGTTCCATTTGAAATTTCCGGCCTCTAGCATCTCGGATGCGCGGGTCAGATTTGGCTTTTCAACAAACTTCTTCAACGGGACCGGCGCGCCATCTTTGCTGGCCGGTGTTGTCAGTTCGAGATAACCATAGGCGGTTTCCGGGTGCGACGGGGTGATCCCAAATGTCACCATTTGTCCTTGCGCCACGGCGTCAAGCCCGCGGGCGACTGTGGCTTGGAAAGTGTCGACGTCGGACACAACATGATCAGATGGAGCAACCAGCAAAACCGCGTCTGGAACTTCAGCGGCAGCGCGCAGAGAAGCTGCCAGAACCGCGGGCGCGGTGTTGCGCCCCTCGGGCTCGATCAAAATGGCACCGGGATCAATTCCTACAGCTTGCAACTGTTCGACGACAATAAATCGAAAATCCGAATTGGTCAGAACCACTGGTGCGGCAAACTCCAAGGCCTGTGTCCTACCCGACAGTCGACGTGCCGAGGCCTGAAACAGGGTTTCCTCACCAACAAGCGGCACAAATTGTTTCGGATAGCTTTTCCGGGACAACGGCCAAAGACGCGTTCCAGACCCTCCGCACAGGAGAACGGGAGTAATCAACATGATACGCTCGAATTCTGATCTAATTAGGAAAAGTCCTATTAAATGCGTATTGCTGTGGCAAGGTTTAGCTGGGCCCCAAAAGGAAAAAGACCGCTAAACCGTGAATGCAAGGCAATGTAGACGTAAGCGACAAAGCTAAATTTCAGACTTGTGCGGTTAGGAATCTGGGCTCTGATCCGTCAAGGCATACCGCGCTAAGAACGCCGGTTGCGAATGCGCCTGTGTCAATGGAAATGCGGCCCTGATGTGCGGCAGCAACATCAACAATTGTGTGTCCGTGGACAACCCACATACCGTCGCGCCGCACTGTGGATTCGAACGATGGATGGCCCCAGATAAGAGTATCGTCAATTTGTTCTTGGGCCGGGAGGTCGGGATCGGCGGCAGCATGCACCACGAGTACGTTGCCAGATAATTCCGATGTTTTCAGCCCTTCGACCCATACACATAGGGGATCGCCCATTGCGTCGTGCAATCTGTCGCGACAGTCGGAGAGTTCGACTGCCGTCATCTCTGTTCGAACGCCTCGGACGCCAAACGAAGCCAAGGTTTGTAGCCCGCCGTAGCGCAACCAATGAGGCCCTTGCCCTCTGGGGTCTTTCAGGAACCGCAGTAGCATCTCTTCGTGATTGCCCTTCAAGCAGGTGAGGTCAGAGCGCGCGCTGACCAGACGCAACACCTCTGCGCTGTGTTCCCCGCGATCCACATAGTCCCCAACCAGAATAATCCGATAGCCCTGCGGCACCGACGATAACAGTTTTTCCAGTTGGAAGATGCAGCCGTGAACATCACCGATCACGCATAGCGGTTCGTCTGGGTTCGGCGGCATGAACGAAGCGCGCCGCCCGAACTTTTTGAAAAGCGATGTCAGCACTGTAAGCCACTCTCCTGCCCAGTTGGCCGTTACGCAATCCGATGCCCGCGTTGCGGTACCGGTTTGAGGGTCAGTTGGTGATACCTTTGGACTGAACCACGAGCAATACCGAGTTCGGGCAGTGCGGCACTCGGGTAGCCGCACGCGAATGATCTCGCTGCTTTAGACCCTGCATACGCCATTGATCCGGTTATGGGCCTTGGTCATGAACCATGACTGCAACGGCTCACGACAATAATCGGCCAAAACTCGGCTGCAGAAATCTAAGTCTTAGTTTGTTGAGAACAAACTCAGAGCATTACTCATTACCCTGTGAAACAAAGCTGGGTTTCAAGGGGACGGAGCGGTCGGTGAAACGAAGATAATGTTGCAACTCCACCGGAAATAACCAACGGCAGGCGAATTAAGCCCCTTTGCGTGTCTGCCACCCGATCAAACTAAAACATGCGAATAGAACGGCCGCCACACAGACAATAGATGGGCCAGCCGGTGTATCGAACACATATGCGGCCCTTAACCCAGCAACAGCTGAAAATGCACCGATTGCAGCAGCAATCAAAGCCATAGATTCCGGAGATCGGGCCAAGCTACGCGCGGCAGCGGCCGGAATGATCAAAAGCGCAGCAATCAGCAGAACGCCCACCACCTTGATGGCCACCGCCACAGTAACGGCAAGCGCTAAAGTCAAAATTAATTGTTCCCGTTTGGGATCAAAGCCGCTGGAATAAGCCAATTCCTCATTCAAAGTTGCCGTCAAAAGCTGAGACCAGCGCCATGTAATCAGCCCCACAACAAGTGCTGCACCACCCCAAATCACAATCAGATCAGAGCGCGACACCGCGAGAATATCGCCAAACAGGTACGCCATCAGATCGATACGAACGCCAGAAAGGAACGAAACGGCCACTAAACCGAAGGCAAGTGCAGAATGCGCAAGCACCCCCAACAACGTGTCCATTGCATAACCACGTCCAGCCAACAACGTCACTGTCAGTGCCATGACAAGCGCAACAGCCAAAGCACCCGTAAAGACGGACATTTGAAATGTCAGGGACAGCGCCACACCAAGGATTGCCGCATGCGCTGTCGCATCTCCGAAATAGGCCATGCGGCGCCAAACAACAAAACACCCAAGAGGTGCTGCGGCGAATGCTACGCCAATGCCCGCAAGTGTTGCGCGTGTCATAAAATCATCAAGCATTATTCTGCTGCTTCCTGAGAGTGGTCACAGTGATCATGGTCGTGGTCATGACGATAAAGCGCCAGCGCGCCGCCAGTACCCGTTCCGAACAACGCGCGATACTCAGGAGCCGACGCCACAACGGCGGGGGAACCTTCGCAACATACGTGTCCATTAAGGCATATCACCCTGTCCGAGGCGCTCATGACAACGTGCAGTTCATGGCTGATCATCAAAACGGCACAGCCGGTTTCGCGCCTCACCTCTTCTATCTGATGGTAAAAGGCTGCGGACCCCGGTTGGTCGAGACCCTGGGTCGCTTCGTCCAAAAGCAAAACATCAGGCCGGTTGATCAGGGCCCGCGCCAGTAAAACCCTCTGAAACTGCCCACCAGAAAGCTGCGACATCTGGCGCTTAAGAAGATCAGGCACACCGGCAGCTTCAAGCGCCTCAACGCACTGCGAGCGCGACACATTATTCGTCAGTCGCATGAACCTTTCGACCGAGATCGGCAGGGTTGGATCGATATGTAGTTTTTGCGGGACATATCCAATTTTCAAACCAGACTTCAGTGAAACCATGCCCGCACATGGCTTGGTCGCACCAATTATAGCTCGCAAAAGGCTGGTCTTACCCGAACCGTTTGGACCAACAATCGTGACGATCTCGCCCGGTTCTATGGCCATGTCTACGTGACGCAGAACGGTGTTTGCGCCATAGCGCACGCTGAGGTTTTCAACGTTGATAAGGGTCATGTCTACGCCTTTTCGGTGCAGTCCGGGCAGATTCCCTCGGCTTCTACAACCGTTCGCTCAATCTCGAAACCCGCTGCGCGCGCAGCCGCACCCAAAACGCCTTTGGCTGGCGAGGATTGCGCCTCGGCCACGGCATCGCATTTCCTACAGATCATGAAGGCGGGTGAATGCGCGGCATCCGGGTGAGAACAGGCAACAAATGCATTCAAGCGTTCGATCTTGTGAACGAACCCATTTTGAACAAGGAAATCAAGTGCACGATAGGCCACCGGAGGTTGGGACCCAAACCCCTCTTCACGCAAGCGGTCAAGGATTGCATATGCACCAAGGGCACGATGTTCTTGCAGCAACATCTCAAGCACCTTGCGCCGTACCGGAGTCAGACGCAGACCATCCTTCTTGCACCGGCCCTCAGCCGTAGACAGCGCAGTCTCAACGCAAGTTGCGTGGTCATGTTTCTGGAACCCAATAAGGGTCGTTTCATCAGCCGGTACAGGATGCGCCTTACTTGTCATGTTATTCCATATCATGTATGTCGCTCGTAACGTTATAAAATCACACAGAGGGTCTGATGTCCAGAAAGCTTCTACCACTATCGATCACCGCTGCGCTTATGGGCGGAACGGCCATGGCGGATGTACCGAACGTAGCGGTCGATATTGCACCAGTTCACTCTTTGGTAGCCCGAGTAATGGACGGTGTTGGAACACCAGATCTGATTATCCAGCCCGGTGCATCGCCCCACGAGTACAATTTGCGCCCTTCAGAGGCAGCTGCGCTGCAAGAGGCTGACCTAGTGTTCTGGATTGGTGAAGACCTCACGCCATGGATGGAAGGTGCAGTGGAAACGCTTGCCGATGGAGCAACAGTTACTACGCTGCTTGAAGCTGACGGCACAGTTGTTTTGGACTTCCGGGAAGACGCCTTGTTTGAGGCGCATGATCATGACGATCATGATGAGCACGACCATGACGAAGAACATGCCGATCACGACGATCATGGCCATGACGAGCACGACCATGATGAGCATGCTGAAGACAAGGATCACGATGACCACGATCACGAAGAGCATGCAGATGAGCATGATGATCATGGACATGATGAGCACGCTGAAGACAAAGAGCACGACGACCACGATCACGAGGAACATGCTGACCACGATGATCATGATGATCATGATGATCATGATCACGAAGACCATGCTGACCACGACGGGCACGACGATCATGAGGGCCATGCGCACGGCGAACATGATCCCCACGCCTGGTTGTCTCCAGCAAACGCAGAAACCTGGCTAAACGTGATCGCAGCTCAACTGTCTGCCGCCGATCCGGATAACGCTGGTGCGTATTTTGCCAACGCCGCAGCTGCGCGCGAAGAAATGGCTGCGCTGTCTGCCGAAATTGCCGTAACACTTGAACCCGTTCGAGGCGGTAGCTTCATCGTCTTCCATGACGCTTATCAATATTTCGAGGATGCCTTTGATTTCCCGGCCTCGGGTGCGATTTCTCTGAGCGATGCCAGCGATCCAAGCCCAGCTCGAATCGCGGAAATCCAAGGGCGCATTCGCGAGGAAGGTATCGATTGCGTCATGACCGAACCGCAGTTTAATCCTGGAATTGTCGCAACGGTTATGGATGGCACCGAAGCCAATACTGGTGTGATCGACCCGCTGGGATCTGACCTTGAGCCCGGAGTGGATCTTTACCCACAAGTCATCCGCAATATGGCGACGACCATAGCCGAGTGCCTGTAGAACATTAGGCCTGGCCGCGTAAAAAGTCGGCCAGGTTACCCACTGTCAGGGGCCACGCTGAAAATCAGTGTTTTCTTAACAAGTGCCTGCGTCGTCCCTGACATTTTCAAACTGAGCTTCAAATCTGACCCGACAAACTAAAGTACTTTTGCAGCACTCTGGCTCCAATCATTTTCTCTTTTATAGGGTCTGAGAATTGTTCCAGCCACTGATGAGCTTGGGATATTATCGCTTCTGCAGCGTCTGGGTTTTCATTAAAGAACGCCACTTTGTCTTCCAGATCGCTGAAATCGTCACGCAACAAAACAAAGTGCTTGTTCGGTTGTAATCGCCCTTCCATGAACCAAGTCTCGTAATGGAGCTTTGGCGACATCACCAACATATTCGATGCCATACCCCATTTAAGGTTTGTGGCGACTTCATTGCCTTCTAGTGAAATGAAATATTTGAATTGTTTTTGCTGCCCATGTGTCAAGGCACCCTTGGGACGGCGGCCGCTGACCTCTTTGCCTGTGTGGCCGATATCAAATTCAGGGTGATCATAGAACTTATCTACCAGAATTCGGCGGGCATTGGTGCGCGCTGTCCCCCGCCATACTGCTGCTGGCTTTTTCTCACGAAAGGGAACAGGATCGGATGTCCACGAAAAATGCCTGTTCTTGTTTAGATTGAGGATAACGGAATTTGCATTGGTATTTGAGATCGGTCTCGATTTGACGATTTTCGGCACATCTGGAACCAGTTTGATATCACCGAACAGGTAATGCAGGTGCCGATCAGCACCGAAACCTTTTGCGTGTTCAATCAGATCTAGAAAATAGCGGCCTCGCTGACTCTCTATTTCTGATACCAGCGGAGCATCTGATGCGTCAAAAGGCGTTTCCAATTTGTTGTAATAAGCGACACGCTCTTCGATGTCATCGATGTCTGGGCGCAGTTCTACCTCGTTCAACAATCTTTCAGTTTGCCGTTCGCACAATGCGTAAGGTTTTAACCAATGGGATACCCCCCGCGCATAGTACGTGAGACGATCCGCATGGCGCGGCAACTCCAACAAATAATTGACCTTGCGCCGATGCTTCATCTGATTTCCGAATTTTGAACCTGTTTGCTTCAATTACCCACAGAGCGGAAGTCGGTCAATTGCGGGAAATCCAAGCAGTTGCCGTGAGGATTTATATAAACACTTGCTGACTGTCTTATCTTGAACTCAGTGTTTTCTTTCAGCGTATCTCGATTGGTTTGTTGCGTCCTCGGGCGTGAGCATCCCATGAACCTCATGGGCCTTCTCTCGCCACACTGCCGCTTTACCTTAGCGACCCTATTTTCAGCACATCCAAATGAAAAGTCCCGTGGTGTTCGTCTATTTTGGATTTTGTTTCCTGGGGCGCAAATGTCGGTTCTACACAACGGTGACTTACAGGAAAGGTTGCTAGTGGCATGCGTCGCGAACCAATGCTTATCAGTGAAAACCTGTATAGCAATATTTGACACAGTGCGGTGCTTGAGTTCGCGTTAGACAACAGCTATTCGTGCGACTGTTTCATTCTGGGGGACCCTAGCTTGCACGAGACTCTTAAGTACCGAGCCGATATCGATGGACTTCGCGCTATCGCCGTCTCATCAGTGGTTCTTTTTCATCTCGGCGCGTCCACAGTCTCGGGTGGATTCGTCGGTGTTGACGTTTTTTTCGTTATTAGCGGTTACCTTATCACACGATTGCTTCTCGAAAGATGGGAAAACGGTCGCTTCTCTTATCGTGATTTTTACATGCGCCGCTTGCGACGTATTGGTCCGGCGCTCTTTGCTGTATTATTCGCGACTATTATTTGTGGTTCTTTTCTACTCTCACCTGAGGACTTTTCTGCTCTCGCTACAAGCGGCATTGCTGCGCTCTTTTCTTTTTCGAACATTCTATTCTGGACTCAATCGGGTTATTTTGACGTCGATGCGATTTACAAACCCCTGCTTCATACCTGGTCCCTTGGAGTCGAAGAACAGTTCTATCTAGTTTGGCCGCTCTTACTTTTCGGCTTCTTCCTGCGACGAGTGAAGCGCAATTCAATCTTTTGGCTTTTGCTTGTAGCCACTCTCTGCAGCTTTTTTCTCAGCGAGCTTTTCTTATCGCGAGCGCCAAGTGCCGTGTTTTTCTTGCTGCCATTTCGATTTGGCGAGCTTACACTCGGTGCCTGTTTGGCACTGGCGCCTAATTTGCAAGTTCGCAACGCGGCCAAAAGCGTCCTGTCTTTATTGGGGCTTTCTTTGATTGCCTTTGCAGTTTTTGCTTTCGACAAAGAAACTAGGTTCCCAGGATTCTCAGCATTAATACCTTGCTTGGGGGCCGCTATCCTGATTTGGGCCGGGCCGGGCGCGATTGCCAATCGCGCACTCTCGCTGGTGCCCATCGTGTACATCGGACGTATCAGCTACTCGCTCTATCTTGTCCACTGGCCGATCGCGTCATTCTTTGCATTCCTTTACTTCAGGACACCGACTATCGCCGATTTGCCCGCGCTTCTGGCCGTTTCGTTTCTACTTGCGGTTCTGCTATACCACTTTGTCGAGCAGCCGTTTCGACGTCGCCGTGACGTCGGTTTCGCGCTTCCTGACCGGACTCTTGGAGCCATGTCAGTTGGCGCAGCAGCCTTGTTGGTTGCAATAAACGTTACTGTCGTTAGATCTGCTGGTTTTCCTGAACGCCTTCCCGAGGACATTCGGAGTTTTGATAAAACAATCCGAGAGGCAAAGCGCGAACGCGCCGCCGCTATCAGACGCCCAAAGTGTCATTTTAAAAGTGGGGAGGCGGCTCTTTATTTGGACAGTTTTTCTGACTGTCATGATACACTAGACGCGCAAAATGTTGTCATTCTTGGAGACAGTCATGCTGCGGACCTTTGGGTGGCCGCCAGCAAATCAGGCAGCGAAACTAATTACTTACAATTCACAGGCGCGGGTTGCAGTCTGGATGACCTTGAAAGGCCGCTCAATGCATGCAACCAGTTCTGGCAGAATGCGTTCGACTGGTTTGCGCAAAACAGGGATCGCTTGTCACTGATCATCTATTCGCAACGTGCGGCAACGCTCATGGAGCGTGAAGAGGCATCAGGAGAGCCCATAGGTCCAGATCCCGAGGTTGAGGCAAAGGTCATTGCACATCTGGCTCGGTTGCGCCAAGAAGGTTTGCCTGTCGTCTTCCTAGGGCCAAGAGCCGAACTTCACCCAGTTTTGCCACTGCGAGCCGCTCGGGCAACTTCCTTCTTTGCGCTTCGTTCGTCGCTCGCTGCGGTTGATTTCTCGCTATACCGTGACTTAGATAAACGTCTGGCTGATGCTGCGCAGGCCAACGGTGTTCCGTACTTCTCCAATATTGAAGCCCTGTGCAATGAGACGGGATGCCCAGTTATCACAGAGAAGGGCAAACCTTTCATCGTTGATTATGGGCATTGGTCTCCAAGTCAATCCGCGTCCCTCTGGCTCGCTATTCTCGACCATCACTCGTCTCTAAAAAATTTGCACCCCTAGCCCCTAACAGCGCTGAGCCATCGCAATATCGTAAATTTTAGTGTCTTAGAGAGTCTTTTCCGTCAACCAACAACTGCGGTATCTTAGAAATAAGCCGCCCAATGTAGCTTTTCTCGGCTGTATATACTTTCATTGGTATCGTTTTAAACTTGGTTATCGTTCTGACGCCGCAGACAAAGACTACGAGTTGGCGTGAAGGAAAAAAGCTGTCTTTCTGGGTGCTCCAGTGCTTTCACGGTGTTGTTGTTTGCTGCGTGTCGTCGCACCGTTGTCGAACTAGGTGCTGTGCAAAGGTTGTGAAGCTCAAGCGACGCATCTTTGAACTTGAAAGTTTTTTCTTTTCGACCGCTGAGATTGTATTATGGGCATATGATTTTCGCCACATTTCTTCGGGTTATGAGCCTGACGATGTGAAGACGTTAAGCCATTGACCGAGGTGGCAATTGCCGTCTGAACGTTCTGTGTTTGGATTTTCTGA
>NZ_JBQFPX010000017.1:0-14000 GCF_056536545.1 Ruegeria sp. CK1 | reverse complement strand
GGCATTTATGAAGCGATGGAAGACTAACCGCCGAGTTAGCTCGCTGAAAGCGGACATTTAACCCCAGCGCAGCATCCGTCGATTTGGGCTCAAAGCAGTCTTTCGCTGCTTAGTGCATCAATGACCGCTGTGCGGACTTTACTGCCGTTCGCCGCAGCAGTGCCAATGACTGCTCTTGGGAGCGCGAGCAGAAGCGGTGGTTTCTATCTAAAACAAAGACGGCATCAACCCTGACCGCTTAGTAGACTTCGGTTCTTCTGCACCAGATCGCGCAAGAATTCCGCGACGGCGCGGACACGACGTGAATGTACAAGATCAGAATGGGTCACAAGCCAAATCGTTTGATCGGCGCCAAGCTCCGCATTTAGGCAAATTAATCCGCGCGGACGCGCCAAAAAATGCGGCAGTATCGCTAGGCCGAGACCGCTCTCACAGGCGGTAAACTGTGTTGCCAGCGATGTCGTCACCAGTGTCGGTCGGCGTCCCCTTAAGATCCGCTCAACCCACCGCGCCGCTGGTAGGTTCGCGTAGGCCTCGGACCGGCTAATGAAATCGTCATGGTCAAAGACATTAGTATCCGATCCTGCATCGCGTGCTGACACATATTCAGTAGAGCCATAAAGGCCGAAACCCAAAGGTCCCAACCTTTGCAGCGAGACATTGCCCCGATCAGGTTTCACCATTCTCAGAGCGATATCTGCATCACGCCGATGAAGGCTTACTGTCGCTACATCCGTCACGATCTCCAGCGATAAGCGCGGATACTCTGCCTTCAATCGCTTCAGCGCCGGAATGATCAGGCCAGTTGCCAAATTCTCGGCTGTGGCCAGCCGCACGGTACCCGCCACTGGCGCATCGTGCCGCAGCCCAGAAGTCAGCGACAGGGCCGCCGCCTCCATTTCTTCCGCGCGCTCGATAAGCGCCGCACCATCAGTGGTCAGTCGGTAACCGGATTGGTGTCGTGTAAATACTGGCTGGCCCACTGAAAGTTCCAGCCGCTCGATCCGGCGCGAGACCGTAGCAATCCCAACACCCAGTTGCGCCACCGCGCCGGTCAATGTGCCCGCCCGCGCCACAGCTAGGAAAGCACGGATGTCATCCCAGATCAGGTCATGGTTTAAGTGTTTTCCGATTTTGGAAATCCATTTTTCGTTTTCGAGGGTGTTTGTACAGATTTGAAAATGCCATTTCTCTGGTCAACAGACAAGGAGAGATGCATGGAACAGCGGACACTGGCGAAAGGCTTCGACGTATCAGCGATTGGCCTCGGATGTATGGGGATTAGCGAGTTCTACGGCCCGCGTGATGACGACATGTCAAAACGTGTGCTGCACGAGGCCTTGAATCTCGGTATCAATTTTTTCGACACCGCCGACATGTATGGCCCTTATCACAACGAAGAGCTGCTAGGGGCGTTCCTAAAGCAATCAAAAGCCCGCCCAAAAATCGCAACCAAGTTTGGCATCATTCGTAAACCCGGCGAATACCGGCGCAGCCTCGATAACAGCCCGGACTATGCAAGGGCATCCTGCGAGGCGTCACTGAAGCGTCTCGGAGTTGAATGGATTGACCTCTACTATGTGCATCGGATCAACCGTGCGCAGGACATCGAAGACACGATGGGTGGCCTGTCGCGCCTGGTCGAGGAAGGCAAGGTTGACCGGATCGGCTTGTGCGAGGTCAGTGCGGACACACTGCGTCGCGCGCACGCCGTGCATCCGGTAGCTGCCGTGCAGACGGAATACTCACTATGGTCGCGCGATGTTGAAAAAGAGGTGCTGCCCGCCTGCCGCGATCTGGGGATTGGCTTTGTACCCTATTCGCCACTAGGGCGCGGTTTCCTGACTGGGCGATTCCAAGCTGATCACGAATTTGAAGTAGGGGATTTTCGCGCATCTTTACCGCGTTTTCAGGCCGCGGCCGTTGCATCCAACAGGCGTATTGCCGATCTAGTGCGCGCAGTTGCCAACCGCAAGGACTGTACACCCGCGCAACTGGCACTCGCATGGCTGCTGGCCCAGGGCGACAATATCGTCCCAATCCCCGGTACGACAAAGATCCGCTATCTGCGGGAAAACTCATCCGCTACCGAAATCAGTCTGAGCGATAAGGATTTGCAGGAGCTAGATAATGGCCTGGCGAAGCTTCCAGTGTCCGGCGCACGATACACCGCAGAAGGCATGAAAGGGGTCAACGTCTGAGCCAGTCCTCGACTGGATGTTGTTGTGACCCAATTTGAACAGTGATCTGACAAAACCTTTTGGCCCTAACCAAACAGAGATACGGTATGGAAAACGCATATGAGCGCGGCAAAGCGTTGACTGAAATACACAATCCGGGCTTGGAGGAGGCTCTTGAAGCCCGGTATGGCGCATTGTTACCGGGCATGCCCCAGGACTTAATCAGCTTTGTATACGGTCAACATTATGATCGCCCTGGTTTGTCCCTGCGGGATCGAAGCCTTGCCACGATTGCAGCATTGACAGCTTTGGGAGGACAAACCGCCCCGCAGCTTCGCATTCACATCGAAGGAGGTCTCAAGGCGGGGCTCACCAAGACCGAGATCGCCGAAGCAATCTGGCAAATGTCTTTGTATGGTGGATTTCCAGCAGCCATCAACGCGCTGAACTTGGCTCTGGATATTTTCAGCGAAGAAGATGGGACAGAATAGAAATCCTCGGCCAATACCGCTTCTATAGTCCCGCACAGCGAACCTGACGCGTTGACGTCGGCGATTTACCGCTAAGCGGACGAAGCTGCCGATAAGTCAGTTTGTCAGGATGTGTGACAACGGCCCCAAAGAGACATTCGGCACCCGCTTACAGTGCTTCAACCGCAGCCCGCATTACGGACGTTCCTCGCAAACGTAATATGTCGAGGATATCGGATTGAGTAAAACTTGCGCCAATGATTGTCCGTAGAACCGTTTCTAATCTGGTACACTACCCGAGTGAATTTGAGTCTAACGTAGGTGAGAAATGGATGTCGCAGGCAGCGTGGCCTTGGTGAGCGGTGGCAGCGGTGGACTTGGATCTCGGATTTGCCACTTACTTGCCGGCAATGGCGTCAAGGTGATCGTCGGATACCAGAGTGGCGCAGACCGGGCGCATGCCGTCTGCCAGAGCATCATCGACCAGGACCATGCGGCGAAAGCGGTCAAGATTGATCATTGCGACCCTGTGTCTGTTTCCGAGTGTATTGACAACGTTGTTGGCACATTTGGCTCCTTGGATATTCTGATCAACAATGCCGGCATGGCGTCAGGGGGGTATAGCCTCCCCAAGGGAGATCTCGAAGCTTTCACGCCAGAAATCTGGACCGAAATGCTGAACGTGAACCTAAGCGGACCATATTATTTGACCAGAGCAGCCGCCCCATTTCTTCGCGCATCCGAATGGGGTCGGGTAGTCAATCTTTCATCCACTATTGGGCACGGGGTTTGGGGCGCAGCGGCGGCATATGCACCAAGCAAGGCAGCGGTGGTGCCACTTACCCGGTTTTTGGCGGCTGCGTTGGCTCCGGATGTCACTGTGAACTGCATTTCCCCAGGCTTAATGGAGGGCACACAGATGTCTGCGAGCGCTCCGGATGAGTTTGTTGAACGTTGGCGCGATAGATCGATTTTAGGCGCGACGACATCAATCCACGACGTCGCCCAACAGGTTTTGACTTTTTGCAAGAGTCCATCGGTCACAGGGCAAACGGTGGTGATTGACGGTGGAATTCACCTCGATTGACGCCATCTTCGGAGCCTCGTTGCTTGTAGGCTGCTGCGATCGCCCAATATGGTTGGCAGATGGTGGACCAGGGCCCTCGTTGACTGACAACTCAACTGCCGACTATGATTTTGGAATGACCAGCGGCAAGTATTTCGACGATCTGTCAGTTGGAGATACCTTCGAAACCGGTGGGATTACTCTCACCGAGGGCGCGATTGTTGACTTTGCACTTACGTATGATCCTCAGCCCTTTCACGTGGACAAAGTAGCAGCGACACAATCAATTTTCGGGGGGATCATTGCCAGCGGCTTTCAAACCATAGCGCTCACCTTCCGACTGTTTCGTGACACCGGTGTGCTAACCGACACCAACTTGGGCGGCCATGGCATGGACGAAGTCCGGTGGCTAGCCCCCGTGTTTCCTGGCGACACGCTTCGCGCTCGGGTTGCTGTTGAGGTACTCACCCCATCGCGCTCCAAGCCCGATCGGGGAACGGTACGTTTCCGTTATCGAACGTTTAACCAGGATGATATTGAGGTGCTCAATTTGGTCATGATTCACGTAATGGCGCGACGGACATAAGTCTGTTTGCCTTGATCTTGCGACAGGTTGGTTCCGAGCTTTTTGACATCTGCAGTCGGCTCAATGCTGGCATTTGACGTGTTCGACCTATGACAGACTGTTTCCGTTCAATTCGCACATTCACCGCGCGTGGAGAACAGAGCCGCTGTATTCGCGCCTGCGATTTCTCCTCAGCCAGAAAAATGGCAGGTCCAGAGTTAGAACCAGTTTGAAACCGAAACTCAGAGACCAGTAGACGGTTCAAAACTGTGCAGCTCGAAAGTTCTCTTTCCATCGGCACTGAATTTCTGGACCGAGTCCCCGACACGTAGAACTGTCATACAGCGATAGCGCCCCTTGTCGGCAGCCATAGAGACACAAACCTCATCTGTATCGGTGATGGCAAATGCACCGGCACCATTCCAGCCACCGTTCGCGAGCTCTCCGCTAACGACATTGTTCGGGTCATAGAAAAAGCGAAATCTCTTCTCTCCGGACGTGGCTGTGACAGTATTTCCGATCAGAAGCTCTGCGATCTGATCGGCATTGAGGCGCTCGGCACCGTTATCCAACGCCGCCTCAAGATCCGTTTCAGCCAATGCAGTGCTCCCCGCCAGAGCGACCGCAGCCGCGATGCAAAGTGTTTTCAGTTGGGCCATATCCAATCTCCTTATTATTTTGTGTGATGCTACGGAACGCTAACCCCCGGAAACGTTACGCTGGGCGAACGCGCCGGGCTTGATCGGATTCTGATTTTTTCTGACATTCATCTGACAATCCGCAAACTTCGTTGAGCCAAGGACATGGCGGAGTGTAGGTTTCAGTATGTACCGTTTTTTAGAGTTCCAACTTGATCCGACACAGGGATTGAAACGCTGTGGCGAACAGGTTGCCCTGGAACCTCAGGCCCTGCAATTGCTGGAGTTTCTCGTCAGGAACCGAGACAGGATTGTCAGCAAGCAAGAGATCATTGACGAGATTTGGGGCGGCTCGGCGATCACGGACGCGGCGCTGAACACGCGCATCCGGTCCGTTCGCAAGGCCTTGGGCGACACTGCGGCAAGCTCAGACTACATCAAAACCTTTCCAAAGCGCGGGTTCCAATTTGTGGCCCCGGTTGCATCGGATGAACCGCCTGAGCGCGTTGCCCAAGCGCCCAAACGCGGCGTTCTTGTTGCGGGTGTTCTGTCGGCCTTGGCAATCGCCATGCTGTCGTTCTCCATATTTGCCGACCGGCAACGATTGCCGGACACCGGAAAACCCTCTTTGGCCGTTGTGCAGTTTGACAATATTGGGGACGAAAGAACTGGTCAGTATTTCGTTGATGGTCTTACCGACGACTTGATTGCGCATCTTTCGCGCAATCGAGAACTGTTCGTTGTGTCCAGCGCAACGATGTTCTCTTACACGAAGGATCAGGTAACCCCGATAGAAATCGCGCGCGACCTTGGGGTTGGCTATGTTGTCCGCGGCAGCGTCCGCAGGGCCGATGGTCAAATGCGCATCAGCGGAGAACTTATTGATGTCGACAGCGCCGAAACCATCTGGGCCGAGGTTTTTGATCGTCAGGTAACGGATGTCTTTGATGTTCAAGACGAGATCAGCCGGGCCATCGCCGGCCAGTTGTTGCCTGAGATATATCAGTCCGGCGAAGCACGGTCGCAGGAAAAACCGACCGAAGACATGGGTGCATGGGATCTGTATTTGCGCGGCCGGGCGCGGCAGGCAGTGTTTTCGCAAGAGGCCCAGCAGGACGCGGTGACGTTTGCACAGTCCGCCATCGCAGCGGATCCGGAATTCGCAGCAGCACACAGCCTGTTGGCCCGCGCTCTGGGAACGATATTCTTCTTTCAGTGGTCGGATACCCCTCAGGACACGTTGATTGCCGCGACTGAGGCGGCCAAACGGGCAATTGAACTGGACGATCAGGACGCGCAGGCGCATGCGGCCCTTGGCTATATCTACCGCTTTACAGGAGAGGCCGATCCAGCCATCGCAAACCTCGAACGCGCTGTCGCGCTCAACCCCAACGACGCGCGAATCCGGCTGGAATTGGCGCATACTTATGACTGGTTTCGCATGCAGGACCGCGCCCTGCCCGAAATAGAAATGGCAATCCGGTTAAGCCCGCGCGATCCGATGCTGCAAAACATGTACTTCTACCAGGGTCACATCCTGTTTCACCTGGAACGCTACGAAGAAGCGCTGGACGCAGCCCGGCAGTTGGGCGCGGTGGCAACAAGCAATACTTGGCGGCTGTTTCATCACCTGTTGAGCGCGGCCACTCTTGCCGAGATGGGCAGACAAGACGATGCCCAAGAGGCTGTTAACGATGCGCTTGAGATTAACCCGAAGCTGTCAATCTCAGCGATGCGCAGGCAATTCGCAGGATCAAAAAACCACCCCGAAAACCGACGGATCTGGCTGGCAAGCCTGCAAAGAGCGGGCGTGCCAGAATAACAATCGGCGCCAGACTCTACGCCACCCTATGCCATAACATGCCGTGTTGGTTAGCCTGCACTATCCTCAAGCGGGACAAACCGGCCCTCTGGCATTTCCACAGCTCTGTAGGCTTCCACGAAAGGCAGAATGTGTTCATCCGGGCGCGCAAAGCGGCGATACATCCAGACAATGTCAGCAATCTTTATACCCGGACGAATTTTGTTTAGCCTATCCCGCGCGGCAATGGCCGCCTCGTGCGGACCCAATTCAGCCAGAATCGCAACCTCGATAGAAACCGACCACCAAATGTCCGGCTGTGCCCCCTTGCGATAGGTGCTCAGCGCTGTTTCATAATCTCCATTCAAGAAATGATACTCAGCCAGTGACTGATACCAGTTTGGGTCTGCTGCATTTGGGTCCAGCGCAATTGCGTTCTCGACTAGCGCAGCGCCCAGTTCCAGACGCCCGGACCAAATGAACTCGTATCCGATCTGCCCTTGCAGATACCGATCTGTCCCCAATGCCAGCGCCGTTTCAGCAGACGAGAAGAACCCGTCAAGATCACGCTGAATCTGAAGCACCAGCGCCAAAAGGAAGTGAGCGCGCGCAGAATACGGGTTCAGCGACACCGCATTCCGCGCCGCCTCTTCCGCGCGTTGGATTTTTTCGTCCTGTGTCCCTGGATATAGCCCGGTAAACAGCTTCACATCCGTCAGCAGTGCCTCAGCCAATTGCGCCCACCCGCGCCAATATTCGGGTTCGTCTTCGACAACCCGCAGGATACAGCCGCGGACACGCTCTTGCATATCCCGTCGGTTCAGAAAACCAACGCGCAGTAGGGAGCATTCATAAGACGAGAGATGTTCCGGAGGTTTCGCACGCGCATGACCAGCGTGAATGCGTTTTATCGCCCCACCCGCGTCACCCACAGCCGAGGCTACTTTTTCAGTAATGTTCAGTTGAACGTCCAGAATATTTAAAGTCGTGAGGCTTTCGTCATACGCCCCCGACCAGACCTGAAGCTCCGAAGCTGTGTCTATCAGTCGTGCTGTCACACGCAGCCGATCTGCAACCTGCCGGACTGAGCCCTCCAGCACATAGTCCGCGCCGAATTTCTGCCGGATACTGCGCGGGTCACTTTCGTTTGGTCCAACGGAATGGGTGGATTGGCGGGACAGTACATTGAGGTCCTGGTAGCTCCCCAGCTCAACAATGATGTCTTCGCCAATGCCAACAGCCAATAAATCGCGGACGTCCGTATTGCTAAGGTTTTGAAACGGCAGAACCGCAACGGTCGGACCTCTTGGCTCTGTCAACAGAGCGGCTTCATCAAAGGTCATGGCCTCGGGCGGCTCGTGATCATAGCCGATCCACCACGTCAACAAGCTTACAACGCCCAGACCAACCAGCACCGATGCACCGGTCATCAGTCGCAGCTTGTTTGATCGCTGTTCAGAAGCGTGCACTCTGTCAGGCAGGACGCGGAAAACCCGAACCGGTTCAGCGATGTTCTTCAGGTTTTTCAAACCGAGATCCTCAAATCCGGCATCCACCTTGCCCATGGCCTGTTGGACGACACTCTCAGAAACCGCGACGCCGCCTGGGTCCGCCAGACCTTCAATGCGAGAGGCGACATTTACCCCGTCACCGTAAAGGTCCCCATCAGCGATCATGACATCACCGAGGTTTATCCCGATCCTAAGTTGCAACCGCGACCCGTTGGCGATGGTCGGACCAGCCTCAGCCATTGCCCGCTGGATCTCGACGCCACAGTTTACGGCATCGACAACCGAAGTGAATTCGACAAGAGCACCATCCCCCATCAACTTGACGAGGCGCCCGTGATGTCTGGCAATTGCGGGATCAAAAATCTCTGAACGCAGAGTTTTGAGAGCGGACAATACACCTGCCTCGTCGCTGCCCATCAACGACGAATACCCAACGACATCGGCAGCCATGATCGCGGCGAGTCGGCGCTGCATAGGACCCTCCTGTTCACAGTCTAACGGATGTCACGAAATCTCGACAGTGCACACCTTTCTGGCAATCCAACTAATTTGGCTGTCATGGAACAGACTAAATGTCGGCTTCGACTTGACGGTTCCGACTATTTGCATCCGCAACGAAAGTCAGCTTTCCGCCCAACAGGCTAGTACACTCGCACCCGCAGCGAAGGTCAGCTATGCCGTCAAACGACAAATGCTGCGCCCATAGCCTAAGTCGCATTTGGGCTCAATTCGGTCATTTTCTGTAACTTGCTTGAACGTCTGCTTTGCGGATGGAGCCGCCATTCGCATTGATCATTCGAAGGTCAGGTTACGAAACGGCCATTTACTCTATCGCGACCTGACCCTCAGTGTTTCAGTGCCCTCAACTGCGAAGTATGATCGCAACTCTTCGATAAACACTTGGACAAGGCGGCGAGGATTACCTCCGAGGTGGCCCAGTACAATCTTGAACGGCTCAACCGCGGGTTCCATCGGTACTGCAATGACCGTATCCCCTGCGTAGGTTGAATTATTGGCCACTGCCATGTGCAGCAAAGAACACCCAACGCCCCGTCCAACAAGGCTGCGCACCATTTCCAGTGACGTGGCCGTTGCAGCGATATTGGGGGCAATTCCAGCATACTCAAACTGGCTCGCATAGTATTCACTGACCACGGGCAAATCGAGAAGGACGATGTTTTCATCGCGAAGGTCCTGCATCGAAATGTGAGGCCGCGCGGCAAATGGATGGCTTTTGGCAACCAAGGCGTAGGCGGGAACCTCGAGCATTGCTTCATAGGTGATGCCAGGTTTCATTGCGTTTGCAACACAGACTATAACGTCATAGGCCCCCGAAATAAGCCCGTCTTGGGCACTTTGGTTGTCGCATTCCGAAAACTTGACGGTCACATCAGCGTTCTTGGCCAGAATGCGCTCAATAATCTGAGGCATGAACGCCGGGGCCGCTGGTGCGTAGTAGCCGACACGCAAAATGCCACTGACCTGCGTGCGCATGTCGCCGCCATCACGCATCAGGCTTTCATAGTCGTCCAAAAGGTTCTGGATTTTGGGCACCATCTGCTTGCCGGTCGCCGTAAGGGAAACCCCCTTGGCGCGGCTGCGAAAAGTCAACTGCAAGCCAAACGCCTCTTCGACCTGGTTGACGGCTGTATGCACCGCCGAGGGCACGACGTTCACAACCTTTGCGGCGTCCGTGATGCTGCCCGCGCTGATCGCGGCCATGAAATATCGGAGTGCCTTAAGGGAAATATCCGGTGTCATCGTGCGCTCCGTCTGAAATTCAGAATATAGTATTTCATTAATTCTGTTTTTTAAAAATCACTTTGTGACGAATACTCACAGCGCATCAATGGAGGTCTCAAAATGCGCACGTCAGCCCGGGTTGCCATTGTTGGCGGTGGAGTCAGCGGCCTTTCGACGCTTTATCATCTGATACAGGAAGGTTGGACAGATGTTGTGCTTTTGGAACGCAACGAACTGACGTCAGGCACGACATGGCATTCCGCCGCGCAATGCCCACAACTGGCGTTCAACCAATTGTTGCTGCTTTTGCGCAAATACACGATCCAGCTTTACAAAGAACTGGCCGATGATCCCGACTACCCGATCAATTATCATCACCGCACGGGCGGGATGCGTCTGATTACTGATCAGGACAATATGGATGCCTCGAACCACATTATCTCGGTCGCCAAGGGCCTTGGGATTGAATTCAACCTGCTGGAACCCGCCGAGGCCGTACAGCGCAATCCTTTGCTGCAGGATCATGATCTGTTGGGGGCGCTCTGGGATGATCTGGACGGCGACATTGACCCTGCACAACTATGTCAGGCACTGGCGCGTCGGGCACGTAAAGCAGGGGCTGAGATTACCCGCAATTGCCCTGTTACGGGCCTTAGGCAAAAGCCGAACAACGAATGGATCGTCCATACAGACAAAGGCGATATCGAGGCCGAACATGTAGTGATCGCCGCAGGATATCGCGTGAATGAAGTCGGCGAAATGCTCGACATCAAATACCCCGTTATCAGCATGGAACATATGTATTTCGTCACCGAGGACATCCCCGAACTGGTGGAGCGGCCAGACCGTGTGCCCATGGTCCGCTGCCCGCGCGATACGTTCTATATGCGGCAAGAAAAGAAGGGGCTTTTGGTCGGCATCTATGAAATGGATTGCAAAACCTTCGGAATGGACGGCATTGACCCAGACTTCGTCAACGCGCTGTGCCCCGATGATTTGGACCGGCTGTTGCCGAAGATGGAGCCTATTTTTGAACGGTTCCCCTGCCTACACGATGTCGGGATCAAGTCGGTCGTGAATGGCCCCATTGCCTATGCTGCCGACGCTGGCCCGCTTGTCGGCAAACAACCGGGGCGGCGCAACCTGTGGTCGATGAACGGCATTCGCGTTGGCATCGGCGAAGGCGGTGGGTACGGCAAAATGCTCGCCCAGATGATGGTGCATGGTGAAACTGAATGGGACACTTGGCAACTCGACCCGCGCCGGATCACCAGCTTTGCCAACACAGAATACACCGCTCTGAAATCCATCGAAGACTACCAAATGGAATTCCAGTGGCACATGCCCCACGAACACCGCCCCGCTGGGCGGCCCGCCAAGACAACGCCGCTCTATCCGATTCTGCAGACACAGGGCGCTGAGTTTGGCGTGGTCAACGGGTGGGAGCGGACGAATTTCTACCAGCCCAGCCCCGATTTCATCGAAGAGCGCAGCTATAGGTTCTGCAACTGGCACGATGTGGTCAGAGCTGAGGTTGAGGCCGTGCAAATGTGCGTTGGCATCGCCGAATTGTCAGGATTCAATCGCTTTGAAATCACCGGCACCGATGCCGCCGCATGGATCGACGGCTTGACTTGCACCAAATTGCCCAAAGCCAAAGGCCGCGTGGGGCTGTCCTATTTTCTAAGCGATAACGGCAATATCGACTGTGAGGCAACCGTGGCCAAGTTCAGCGATGACCACCTGTGGTATTGCTCCGCCGCTGCCGCTGAATACCACGACATGGATTGGCTCGCGGAACGGTTGCCTGCCGGGTCCGACATCCAGATCAACAGCCTGACGAACAGTCACACCGTTCTTATCATCGCAGGTCCTCATGCCCGCGCGCTGATGGACGCGGCCTGCCCGCGCACCAGCTTTGCCCAGACCGATTTCCCGTGGATGACCGCGCAAACCTGTTTCGTCGGACATGTTGAAACCACGGTCATGGCCGTCAGCTTTTCGGGTGAACAGGCATTTGAGGTCCACATACCGAACATCCAGCTTCACGCCGCCTACCTCGCTTTGACACAAGCAGGCGAAGCGTTCAGCCTGGCCCATTTCGGCATGTACGCCATTGAATCCATGCGTATGGAGAAGGGTTATGGCCATTGGAAGAGCGATTTCATCACTGAATTCAACCCCATCGAGGCCGGTGTCGAACGCTTTGTCGACCTGTCAAAAGACTTCCCCGGCAAGGCCGGTTTAGAACGTCAAATTGCACTTGGAAACCGCCGTGAACGGGTCTTGATCGCAATCGACAGCAAAACCGCGCCTGCCCATCCCGGTGAAACAGTGTTTGACGGCGTGAAACCGGTCGGGACCATCACCTCAGCCGCTTGGGGGTATCGCACCGACAAGAATCTTGCGATGGCCTATGTAGATCCCACACACGCGGGCGTTGGCACTGACCTCAGCGTGTTGCTGATCGGCAATCGCGTTGCGGCAACTATTGTCGAAAGCTGCATCTATGACGCCGCGCACACCATCCCGCGCGGTCAAACCGATTAGCGGACATTTAATCCCAGCGCAGCATCTGTCGAGAAGGGCTCGGTGCAGTCGTTCGCTGCGTAGTGCATCAGTGACCGCTGTGCGGACAAAGCTGACATACAGGATCACAGTGTGTAAACTACCAGCACCGATTAGGGGGCTTCGAAATGACCAATCCCAATGAGGTCGCGCGCCATTACCATTCCGGACACTTGCTTAAACAGATTTCTGACGGCTGCGCAGCTCTGGACTTAACCCCGCCATTTTTTCATGACGCGTTGGCTCCGGTTGACGAGTTTCACATTGGCGGACGCCTTGCGACCGAACCTTTTGTGAAAGCTCTAAACCTTTCGCCAAAAAGCAAGGTTGTCGATTTGGGATGTGGTCTCGGCGGTCCAGCACGCTATATCGCAGCGACCATAGGAGCGAACGTAACCGGCATTGATTTGACCGCAGAGTTTGTGGAGACCGGACGCGTCCTTACCGAGTGGACCGGATTGTCGGATAGGGTTCACCTAATCGAAGGCAGCGTGCTCGATTTACCGATAGAAGCTGAATCCATGGACGCCGCATATATGATCCACGTAGGTATGAACATAGAAGACAAAGTGGGCGTAGCGCAGGAGGCGAAACGGGTTCTCAAGCCAGGGGGCATCTTTGCAATTTACGATGTGATGCAGGTCGGAGAAGGGCCCATGGACTATCCGGCTCCTTGGGCTTCTTCTTCAGATCAGAGCGCGCTAGCACCACCGGAGACATATGAGGCGGCGTTGAAATCCGCTGGATTCAAGGTTGGCGACCGGATCGACCGCACTGCATTTGCCAAACAGTTCTTTGCAGATTTGGCGGCCGCGCAAAGCCGCGCAGATGGTCCTCCACCCCTTGGTCTGCATCTAATCATGGGCGATAACACTGCGCTGAAGATTCAGCATATGGTTCGAAATGTAGAAGGCGGCTTGATAGCCCCGATTGAGATCCACGCACGTCTAACCATCTAACTTTGTGTCTACTCCGGGCTCGATCCAGACCTTCTCTGCACAGGGCGCCAATGGCCGCTCCGGCACGAGAGTGCTATTCCGTAGCAGCCGTAAGCGTATCCCAAATAAATTCTATTTGTCTCACCCCGCGTATCGTTCCATGATTTCACTGGTTAATAAGCTTGCCAGCTCTTAGCTACAAAACCCACAACGGACGCATATCTTCAAGCCATCCCCCTCGTCGGCCGGTTGTTCGAGATATTGAACTTCATTCCATCTAGCAACTCTTCCAGATCCGGACGTGCCGCAGGCCCGTTGGACAAAATAACAATTTGCGTCGTGCCATCCGGAAGAATGAAAAAGGATGCCGGTTCGGCAAAACGGCGATCCGTTTCGTTGGGCGAAATAGGATCCGTTACATAGACACCCAATTCCCTCATTTGATCTTCATTGAGATCATAAGCTAGATCAAACTCCCAGCCGAATTCATCCTGGTCCGCGAGAGATTTCTCGATCGGAT
>NZ_JBQFPX010000016.1:0-22852 GCF_056536545.1 Ruegeria sp. CK1 | reverse complement strand
TCGGTTAAATGCGTTGCTGCATCCGCTAAGTCCCGACAAGCAAGAACGATGCAGATCAAGCTTGATCTGAAAGCGGAATTTGCGCCCATTGTGTTCAAGTTCGGTTTTGTCCGCAAAGCGGATGCTCATGCCGAGTGCAGCGAATGACCGCCACGAGCCCACTTTGACCGATGCTGCTCGATGCCCTAACGACAGCAATGCGTAGAGAGCGGACTTTGCAAAGTTCGGCGTGCGGCCCAAACCTATAGTTCGCTGGAAGCAAACGTAGCTTTACCTAGTGAGAGCAATCGCTAATCGTTACGGCTCCCGGTCTCATGGTTTGGCGGCAGACCGCTTATTGCGCATCGCTTTAACAATAGGCCAGGCGATGACCAGAAGTGTGGCAATTGCCAACATGGCTGAAAGCGGTCGAGTAACAAGTTCGGTCGCGTCACCGCGGCTGATCAGTAGTGCACGCCGAACGCTTTGCTCCGCCATCGGGCCAAGGATCATGCCTAGAATGATCGGAGCCAAAGGCACGTTGACCTTCTCAAGAAAATACCCGGCGATTCCGGCCAGGAACATGACCCACAGATCAACCGGGCGACCGTTGATTACGTAGACACCCACACACATCAGGATCAAGATGGACGGCACCAGCAAGACACCGGGAAGCCGTTGGAATTGCGCAAATACGCGCGTGGCGACGGCGCCTCCGAGCAGGAAAATCAGGAGAGAGGTGATCAGCATCTCCATCATGAATCCGCCAACAAGGACAGGGTTTTGGTGGAAAAGCTGCGGGCCAGGCTGCAAACCGTGGATGGTAAGTGCGCTTAGAACAAGAGCCGCGACAACATTGCCTGGGATGCCCAGAGACAATGCCGGAATCATAGACGCGGCGTTGTCGGCGTTGTTTCCGCATTCTGCGGCCGCGACGCCTTGCGGATTTCCTTTACCGAAGCTCTCAGGATCGTCGGAGGCATTCTTGGCAGCGTTGTAGCTGAGGAAAGCGGCAATGTTGCCACCTGCACCGGGTAGAATACCAACGCTGATCCCGATACCAGAAGACCGCAGCCAGGTCGGGATCAACTTACGCTTTTCACCAGCTTTGAACGGGACATCAGTCAGCTTGAGCTGTGCTGCGGACAGACCCTTGAGGTCGCACTTTTCTGCTAACTGCAAAACGGGCGGCAGAGCATAAAGGCCCACCAGAACAACAATCAGGTCAAGGCCACCCAACAGCCAAGTTTGATCGAATGTATAGCGAGCCTGCCCTGATAGGTTGTCGATGCCGATGGTGCCGATCAGTAGCCCCAGAACCGCCGCCATCATGCCTTTTACCGGGTCAGAACCGACCATCACTCCGACCGACGCCATGCCGAAAATCGCGATCCAGAAGTATTCTGCCGGGCCGAAGAACAACGTGACACGCGCGAGCAACGGCCCAACGGTCATCAAAGCAATAGCACTCGCGATGCCGCCCACAGCGGAGGACCAACACGCGATTTTCAGCGCCTTGGCTGCCTCCCCCTTATCGGCCATCGGAAAGCCGTCAAATGTGGTAGCAATCGAGGCTGGCGTACCGGGGATGCGCAACAGGATTGCCGGAATGGCTCCGCCATACATTGACCCGTTATAGATGCCCGCGACCATGGCCAAGGCGACTAGCGGGTCCATCGAATAGGTCAAGGGCAACAGCAGTGCTATGGCCATGACCGGGTTCAGTCCAGGCAAGGCACCGATAAAGACCCCCAGGAGGGTTGCACCGATCATGGTAACAAGTGGCCACACCGTCAGCACATTGCTCAGTGCCTGCGAATAGAACTCCATCTCAGCCCCCAAGTCCAACTAGTGCAGGCAGGGCCCCACGCGGCAGCGGCTTTTCCAGAAGCAGCGAAAAGACGAGATAGATAATACCCATGAAAACAGTAGCGACGATCAGAGCATAGAGGTCGCGCCGAAACCCCAATGCGATTGGTAACACCAGCATCAAAAGGAAAGAGGCCGGGTAGAAACCCAGCGGCACAATCGACGCCACATAAATGATGCCAATCACAATCGTGACCAGCATCTGCGCGGGCGCATCGACCAGCTTGCGCTCATACGTCGAGCCCGCGCGCGCGGCTTTGAGAACGACAGTTGCACCGATAAGCGTCAGGATAATGCTAAGTACCAGGGGATAGATGCCGCTTGCCCCGGTATAAGATGTGGCCATCCACGCGGCGACGCCACCCAGCCCAATAAAGATAAGGCCAAGTACAATATCCTGACGCTGTACCATCAGTTCGACAGCCCGAGGCTTTTGGACACCTCTGCCAATCCGTCAAACTCGGCTTGCAACCGGGCACCCAGATCATCGCCTTTCACGACATTGGGCACTTCACCTTTGGTTGCTAGGAACTCAACATAGCTTGGGTCGTTTACCGAAGTTTCAATTACGTCGGCGAGTTTTTCGACAATGGCGGGATCCATATCTTTTGGCCCCAGAATTGCGCGCCACAACAGTGTTTCTTTGTCTCCCATACCAAGCGCCTCCAGACCGGACGCATTCGGCAATGCGGCGACGTCAGCGGCCGACGTCACGATGGGGCAAGCGGCTTCGCCACTTTCGACGTAGGGCAATACCGTCGAGATTGACCCGCCATAGATGTCCACATGCCCACCAAGGAAGTTTTGCAGCGTCTCGCCAGCACCGCCGAAGGGGATCGGAACGGCGTCAATACCTTTGGTTTGGAAAATACGTTCGGCTGCCAACTGCATTGTGCCACCGATTCCGTCATTGCCATATGTGTACTTACCGGGGTTGGCCTCAAGCTCGGCCAGGAAACCGGCTCCGTCCGTTGCCGGGAAATCGGTTTTGACACACAGCGTATACGCCGTCTCAGAGGTCGAGGCGATGGGCGTGAAGCTGTCCAGTGAGTAGGCTACATTCTGCACTTGGGGAACGGTGGTCAGCGGGCTGTTCCAAGTCGCAAATAGGGAATACCCGTCTGGCTTGGCCTGCATGAATTGCGATGCTCCGACCGAGCCGCCGCCGCCACCGACATTCAGGACCGCAATGGATGTTCCCAGCGCCTCCTCCAGCAGGATAGCCAGTTTGCGGGCGCTGGTGTCGGTGCCGCCACCGGCACCGGCCGGGATCGTCAACTCAATGGCGCGTTCGGGATATTCGGCAAAAACCGGCGTCGCCAGCGTGGCAGCGGTCAATGCACAGATTATGGTTTTCTGGATGGTCATCTGGTCCTCCCTGGACAATCAGTTGTCAGTTGATCTCGCTGCGATAGCGGAATTGTGCCGCGCTTCCGCGAGCAATACGCCATTCAACGGGCTTGTGCTCGATGTCGAAGGCAGTTCTGTGAATGACCGCCAATGGATCGCCTGTTTTCAGTCTCAACTGTTTGGCAACGGTTTCATCAGCCGAGCCAAAAGTCAGATCGTCGGTGGCGCGCTGTACCAGCACCCCAAAGCGCTCGAAGTAAATCGGGTAGAGGAGCGGTCCCAGCGCATCTTCATTCAGTGTTTCAAATCCTGCGAATAGTGACGCGGGCACATAAATCTCCTCGAACAAAACCGGAAGGTCACTAAGGCTACGTACCCTGACGATCTTGATCACATCGTGCGTTCCCAGAGCTTCTGCGGCCTCTGTCGGGGCGGATGCCCGTGTGCGAACGATCAACTTGCTGGAGGGGATTGATAGCTGCGACCCATCCACCTCGCGCCACTGAAAGAAACGGAACAGCGTCGCATCGAATGACGGTGCCTTGACATATGTGCCCGAGCCTTGTCGCCGCTCCAGCAGACCTTCGCCAACGAGACCGTCGATGCTTTTGCGTACGGTGCCGACCGACAGCCCGTATTCCTTAGCCAGTTTCGTTTCAGATGGAATCGGCTGCTCTGCGGTCCAATCGCCTGCCGCGATTTGGGCAGCCAGAGTATCGCGCAGCCGAATATAGGCCGGAAGCCTGTCATCTGTGGTGTGAAATTGTGCTGCCATTTCTTTCCTCCCAGGAATCCTCTACCTTATATTGACCTATATAGTCAACTAGTCATATATATGACTTGGGAGGCCCACCAATGATCGACTTCGATTGCCATGCGCATGTCTACGAACAATTAGTTGCAGTTGAAGGTGCGCGTTATGCCCCTAACGCCTTGGCTCCATTGGACAAATGGCTTGAGCATCAGCGGACACATGGCCTGTCCGGCGGAGTTATTGTGCAGGTCAGCTTCTTGGGAGCCGATAATTCCCAGCTTCTTTCGGCCCTTGCCGGACTGGACAAGTCGCGGTTTGCTGGAGTCGCCGTGGTTCCAATCGATATCGGCGCTGAAGAGCTGGACGCACTAGTCGATCAAGGTATTCGCGGTGTGCGATGGAACCTGGTGCACGGCGCGGCCATTCCTGACTTCGGGTCAAAACCTGTCAGCGACTTTCTTGTTAAACTGCGCGCCCGGAACCTGCATCTCGAAATTCATCTCGAAGGCTCCCGCTTGGCTGACATCCTCGACCCGTTAACGGATCAGGGCCTGAAAGTCGTAATCGATCATTTTGGATTGCCGTCCGAAGCTAACCCGCTGCGAGACCGGATGGTTACAGCGGTCAAATCCCTTCAGCGCGAAAATCTGTACATGAAATTCTCGGCACATTACCGAACGCCGTTCGATCTGAGCCCGCATGCCCACGAGTTACTGTCGGCTTTATCAGCGGACAAAATAGTTTGGGGCAGCGACTGGCCACACACCCAGCACGAAACCGTCGCTGATTTTTCGGGCTGCATTGAGTTTGGTCGGAGCCTATGGCCTGCTAGCGACAATAGTGCAGTCACATCCCTTTACGGGCTGAAAAGGCTTCAGCGCGTTTAGACATTTAAACAATCAGGCACAGGAGATAGATCTAGAGCACAGGTCTGTCAGGTTCTAGGGCTTCCAAAAGCTGAGTGGCGAATGACCGGTTTGGGCTGCGAGCGGTCGATCATGTTCATCGCAGAAAATGGCGGCGCTGAGCCCATAGTTCTGAATGCCGCGTTCAGTACAAAGGACTGCTATTCGTTCAATTCTTCGCCCAGCCACTCGATAAGCTGATCGGTGTTTGGGTGAACGTCGCGCGATGAACCGCGAAAGACGGAAATCTCCGTCGGGCGAGCGATCATTTCCTTGCACGGTCGAATAAGCTTGCCTTCTGCGATCATCCCCTCGGTGGTTCTGCCCCAACCGAGAGCGATGCCTTGACCGGCTACAGCAGCTTGGAGAACTAGCGGATAGCTATCAAACGACACATATTTGGGAGGATTGGTCGTGTCGACGCTGACACCTTCGAACCAATCGTCCCAACCCGTCCAATCTTGCGGTGTTACCGCGTGGACCAATAGTGGAAACCGACCGACCCCATTCGGCGCAAGAGGTAGCTTTGCGTCCACGACTAGCGATGGGGCACAAACCGGAAAAATGTCGTCGGCGGCCGTAAAGACCAATCGGGCTGACCCCGAAGCGCGGCCAGATGTCTGCATGGCTACGTCAAAAGCCTCGGTGGTTTCAGTCAGCGGATTAAGGCTGCTCACGACGCGCAGCTCTACACCAGGGTGGCGCTCGTGAAACCGGGCCAGGCGCGGCATGAGCCAGTAGAACGCTTCACATAGTTGGCAGTGCAGGATCAGTTCAGAAGACCGACGCTTTCCCTGAATTGCAGCTACCTCGGTTCTGATATCGGACAGAGCTGCGCCAACGACCCTACCAAGCCGCCGCCCGGCATCGGTCAGAAATACTGCACGGTTGCGCCGCTTGAAGAGCGTGACGCCCAACTCCCGCTCCAGTGCAGCGATCTGCTTGCTCACCGCTGTCTGTGTCATCCCAAGTTCCTCCGCTGCACGAGTGAAACTTTCACAACGCGCCGCCGCCTCAAATGGCCGTAGACGAGAGAGAGGAGGAAGTGACATAACTGACAATCCATTCCTTTTAGTCATGCAAATGCACCGAGAACTCTTTTTTCACAAGAGTACATACATGCTTTTCTGGTCAGTAGTGTGGCAGGGATCAGTGACCAAGATGAAATGTACGCAAACCAATAGCCAGACCAGCATCGCGGTCTTCGCAATCATTGCTGCCGTTGCTGCTCTCTCTCTCGGCGACGCGCTGATCAAAGGAACTGGGCTGTCGCTTCCCTTGTGGCAGATGTTCATTTTGCGGTCATGCATGGTCGTGCCCATGCTCTGGTGGCTAACACACCGTCGCGGAGGGATAAAATTGAAGAATCCTGGTTGGGCCGTCCTTCGCGGCATTCTGCTCGTGCTCATGTGGTTGAGCTATTACTCAGCTTTGCCGCTTATGCCCTTATCGCTGGCAGCAGCGGCCTACTACACGGGCCCGCTTTTCATCGTCGCGCTGGCCGCAGGCGTTGCGGGCCGTTGGCCTCGGCACCGCGCCATCTTCGCAATCGCGGCAGGCTTCATTGGTGTGCTGCTCATTATCCAGCCTGATATATCAGATCTTGCGCTCGGAACGCTCATGCCGATCATCGCAGCCGCTCTTTATGCGTGTGCAATGGTGCTTACATCGGTCAAATGCCGCGACGATGATCCATTCAGTCTGGCACTTGTGCTGAATGTTGCGTTCATAGTCAGCGGGGCTGTCCTTGGCGTATTTGCCGGACAAGATGGATCATTTATTCTCGGCCCATGGCAGACGATAGGCTTGCGACTGCTGGTCACGCTTATGGCGCTCGCGGTGTTTATCTTGATTGGCAGTGTTGGAGCAGCAGTTGCCTACCAGCTCGGGCCACCCAATACAGTCGCAGCTTTCGACTACAGCTATCTCGCGTTCAGTCTGATCTGGGGCGGTTTGTTTTTCGCGGAGCTGCCCAACTCTCTGGGTTTGATTGGTATTCTGATCATTATTGGTGCAGGCCTCTTGGCACTTCCGAGCCAAGGTAGGGGGAATAGTTGATAGTTTGAGCTCTGCGAGAGCCTACATTCGCTCTGCTGTTTCGAATTTACACTTTGTCCGCATAGCGAGAATTGCAAAGTCGGATTTTGAAGGTCCGCTTCGGGCTGCCACCGGTCGCTGGCGCAAGTTGCAGATAAATTCGGTCTTGAACCCATAACGCGATTTTGCGGCTGTATGGAGAACAGCAACAAACTCCCTATATTCAAAATGCAGGCCATTTCTTGGCTCAGTTTCACTAGGTCACGACGGCTGGATTCTGAAACGCTCTCGGCCACCTAACAATCCGGTCAACGGATTTTTCACACAATAATACCTGGGATGTTGCCAAAACCCTCTTCAAGCGCGTCGATGAAGGCTGAAAGCCGACGCGGTTGGTGCCGGGCTGGGAGATACGCGACGTTTACATCGAGCATCGCTGCCCGCCAATCGGGAAGTAAATCAATCAGATCGCCTGACGCAAGTTCCGACGCAACAAACCATCTGGGCAAAACAGCCGCACCAAGCCCCGATAGCGCTGCGTGCTTTAGCGACATGATGTTGTTTGTCGACAACTTGGCAGCAACATTCGTAAGGTCAAAATTCGCTTCAAGAAGGTATTGGTATTCAAGCCTCAGAACCTGTTCGTCCCATTCCCCGCGTTCCTGCAATCGGTTGAGCGCGATAGACAGAGCCCGCCGTTCAAGTTCTGAGCAGTCTTGCAGTATAATGCAGCGTATCGAGTTCAGACCCAGTTGCTGTGCGGCTTCAAAGATGGCATGGCCATCGATCATCAAAAATTACTGATCCAGCAGGGGAAAACGACAAACGCCAAAGGCTTCGATTGACCGTTTTACCCGGGACACCTGACGATTGCTCGGTTTACGGACCCGCTTCTCCGCGACCATGATCTTTTCAATTGGAACATCGACGAATGTCAGGTCGCGGTGCAGGTTGTTGCGCTTGCCGGGCGGCGCCTGCAGACTCGAAGCAGACTTTGCCTCGTGACCATCTGCTACAGCTGACGGACCGGTCGGGTCAGGCTGTGCAGCACCTGGATGATCCACTAAGTTGTCAGACATTTTGTCATTTCCTTTCTCACTATTTGGAGGCGGGAAATGCGGACATGGAGAGCCGCAACGCCCGCCGATTACGGCGTTCGCTTCGAATAGGTTCTCCAAGGATTTTGGTTGTGGTGGCCAAAACGATGGATCCACATGTCGCTCCGGTCAACAGAAAAATTCTACATAGTCGACGAACACGCTTCAGGGCACTGCATTGCGACTTTTGACACCGGCCCATCGCCGGTCGGTGTTTCTCAGAACCCGCCCAGTCGGCAAATTCGTGGCAGACCGCACTGCCCTTTTATGCGAACTGCGTAGCGAAGCGGCGTCGGCATGGCGATCACCACCCAGGATACAGATCCAGGTCACATTCCGCAGGCTCAGCCACAGACAGATTTCTGGCAAGTCGGATTATCAGATCTGCACGTTCGATCTCGCGACGCCAGAGGTGTGACATGACCTCGTCAGGAAACATCAGTCCGAGCAGGTTCCCTGTTAGCTGATAGAGCTTTCGCTGTTGATCTCCATAAATTCCCTGTTTTGCGGAGTAGGGAAACTTACACTATCCACCTGAAATAAAGTAATAAAAATTTCGCCGCTTTAGAGAAATTTGCCTAAATTCGCATTTTTCCCTGTAAAAATCCCTGTTACCAGGGAAAATTGGCGCAGACCGGATAGCTTGAGACTGCAAGCACAGCCATATTTTCCGGAAAGCCAGGAAACTAAGGGGCCAAGAGAGCCGCTGCAACGTGCTGTCTGTTTTAGCATTCTCAAACCGTGACAAAACAGCCGAAAATCACCCCGACAAGAGCACGCGCAAACCTAGATACGATGCACCTCTTACGACAAGCGCTGAGGTCACGTCATCTGTATCTGAAAGCGCCTACCCGATGGTTATCAAGCAGTCGGAGCCATTTGAGGCGTCCATTTCAACTTATGCAGCAAGCGCTTCCACCGGCCTAGACGCCTCGTTTTCTTTGTGCATCACGGATAAGCGCCGCCAAACGGTAAAACCCGTGCGCCATCTTGGTATATGGAGTCAGCAGGAAGAATGTCAGAACCGATCCAAGATGGATAGCAAGAAGAGCCGGCATCAGAGCTGTTGAGGCAAGAGCATAGAGAACCAAACCGCTAAAACCTACGAATCCAAGCAACAGGATGAAGCCTATGTCGCCTCCCCAAGCTGTAGGGTCGCCGAGATCGCGGTCAGACTTTTGCTTGAGAACCGCCATAGCGCCGCATCCCACTGTTAAAAGAATACCACCGGAAATCCCGAACAGCTTTGGCAAAGACCAGAACCCATATGGTGCGTACATACCGAAGCCGTAGTGCATGACCGTTGCCACCGATGTGGACGCAAAGCACAGCAGGAAGCCATACATGACGGCGTGGTGGATGTGACGCCGACCTTGGCTAAAGCGGTCCTCGTCCTCGAAATTGCAACCTTCGCCATGACCGGCGGCTAGATCCTGCATTTTACCCGCACGCTTAAACGCAGCCATTAAGTCGGCCATTTGTATGGGTTTGCCACCAACCTCGGTCCAATAGCGCCGAAGGCTTATGGCTATACTGAACAAAGGCAGCAGAAATGCTGGTGCAAAGATCGCAACCATGGCGTTGTGCGACAGGACAGCATAAAAGCCGTCGCCCCCGCTCGACCCAATGGCGCGTATGGCCCAAAACAACAGGGCAAATCCGATCACAAGTGCCAAGGCTATGGCTCCACCATGCGTGTGAAACCGGCGCGCCAATGGTTGGGGCCATGCGAAGCTTTCCCAACTGTCTCGCCGAACTTCGGCCAGAGCCTTCGGCAGGTTCAGGTCGAATTCATGAGGTGCCGTGTACTGACAGGCGTAGTAGCACCCTCGGCAGTTGTGACACAGATTGGCCAACTGGGTGATGTCCCCGTCTGAAAACGTGCGTTCCGCATGCAAAGAGGGAAAGACCGAGCAATAGCCTTCGCAATATCGGCAAGCGTTGCAAATCTCGGCCTGACGGCGAGCTTCTTGAATCAGTTCAGTTTGCATAAGCGGCGGCCTCACGTCCTGCGATGCGTCCAAAAACGGTTCCAATGGTCATGCCAAAACCAGCCAGGTAACCTTGCCCAAGGATCGATCCGGCCATGGTCTCGCCGGCTGCCCAGAGGTTTTTGATCTTGCCCTTGGGCGTCGAGCACTGCGCCGTTTCATCAACCTTCAGCCCCAGATAGGTGAAGGTAACGCCGGTCCGCAGCGAGTAACCATAGAACGGAGGTTCGATAATCGGGCGGGCCCAATTTGTCTTGGGTGGTGTCAAACCTGATGTGGCGACACCGTCCAGTTCGGTCGGGTGAAAACCGCTGGTATCTCCGCATGCGGCGTTGAACTCGGCGACAGTTGAGGTCAGTTTATCGGCCGGTAATCCCATCATCCCAGCCAGGTCTTCTAAAGTGTCCGCTTTCAGCGGGGGAAACACAGATGGCATGAACAGGTTCAGCGATTTTGCATCGATGATCACATATCCTACTTGATCCGGCTGAGCTGCCACCAGACGCCCCCAGATCGCGTAACGCTTTGGCCAGACATCCTCGCCTTCGTCATAGAACCGCTCTGCGTTTTTGTTCACGACTATTGAAAACGGCACGCAGTCCAGGCGGGTGACAATCCCGCCATCGAACTTGGGCGCGCGCCCGTCGATAGCAACGGCGTGGCATTGTGTCGGATCACCGACGCTTTCGACACCTTGATCAAGAAGGTCGGCCAGCACCACTCCTCGGTTGTAAGGGGTACCCCGGATCAGGAAATTCTTAGCTGGTTCACCCCACGCACGCGTGAGCCAATCGGTGTCCGCCTGAAACCCGCCTGAAGCAACGATGACGGCTTTCGGCGCAATCCGGTGAGATTGTCCTTGATAGGTATACTCAACCCACTCGATCTGGTCGCCATTCAGCTCTAGATGCGTCACCGCAGCCTCGTACAGCACCTCAACGCCCAGCCCTGCCGCAGTTCTGTAATAGGCGTTCACCAGAGACTTGCCGCCCCCCATGAAAAAGGCGTTTGTACGCGCCAGTGACAGCGTGCCAGAAAGAGAAGGCTGGAACCGAACCCCGTGCTCCTCCATCCATGGCAAGCATTCCTCCGAAGTCCGGATCGCCAGACGAGCCAGATGCTCGTCGGTTTTGCCGCCAGTAACTTTCAACAAATCCGAGAGGTACTCGTCTTCACTGTACTCCTCGATTAGCGGCCCCATAGGGGCTGAGTGCATGCAGCGAAAGTTTCGTGTGTGGCGTGAGTTTCCGCCACGATAGGGTTTCGGAGCAGTTTCAAGGATCAAAACGCGGGCGCCGGCCTCGGCTGCGGTCATCGCGGCGCAAAGCGCAGCGTTTCCACCACCAATCACAGCGATATCGTAAGCTTCCTTTTGGGTGGCCATATCGTGTCTACCTACTGATTTTCGTCGTTTGTACGGTCGCGTTCTTGCAACGCGCGGATACGCATCCGCTGTGCGGCCTGAATATGCGCACGCATTTCTGCTTCGGCTGCGGCACCGTCGCGGGCTTTCAAAGCCTCCATGATCAGCCGATGTTCTGCCACCGCTGCATCGGCCCTATCGTTGTCCAGCAATTGGGATGGCCCGAGAATTAGGAGTGCCTTTTGCAGCGATAACATGGACTTTGCCAGAAACCGGTTCTTGGCAGCATCCAGCAGCGTTGCGTGAAATATTCGGTTGATCCGGGCGGCGTCTGGACCTGTGCCCGCCTCGGCCAGTCGGTCATTCAGCACCTCTAGCTCATCCAGCTCGACATCTGACGCAGCCCGCGCCGCAAGCCGTGCAGCCGTTCCCTCAAGTACGGCGCGCATCTCATAGAGTTCCATCACCTCTGCGTAGTCCAGGCTGCGCACGGTTGCGCCCTGCCTGGGAACATGGGTGACCAGCCCGTCCGCCTCAAGCTGCCGGATCGCCTCGCGCACAGGTGTGCGGCTAACACCCAGCCGTTCTGACAACTCAATCTCACGCAGGCGTTCGCCGGGCGGAAGGGTGCCCTCGCGAATCTCTTCCAACAGGCGCTGGTACGCGGAATTGCCCTGTGGGCCGGGCTGCAATGGGTCGTCCTGAATGGTCATCGCGCACTCACTTGTCTAACTGCGTCCAGTTGTATACATTTGGATACAACACGAGTCAACAACGCTGGAATCGCACATTGCCAAGCCAGAGCAACCCGCCTTCTCTTCTAATGAAACGTGCGATGACACTTGGTCTTGCCTTGCTTGGCACTGGGGTGTTCTGGGCTCTGAATCTGCCCCTGCCCTTTTTGTTCGGGCCGATGACTGCCTGTCTGATTGCGGCGCTAGCGCACGCGCCAATGGAGGGGTTTGGCCCGGTCTCTGTTGCCGCCCGCACCATACTGGGTGTGGCGGTAGGGGCGTCGATTACACCGGCTTTATTTGGCGAACTGCCAAAGATGGCAGCGTCGATTACGTTGGTTCCGGTTTTTATCCTGCTGATCGCGTTGGTCGGGGTTCCCTTCTTTCGCAAAGTCTGGGGCTTCGACACCACCACCGCTTTCTACGCCGCAATGCCAGGCGGACTTCAGGACATGATCATTTTCGGCACAGAAGCAGGTGCCAACCCACGTACACTGTCGCTGATACACGGCACCCGCGTGCTGATCATTGTGACTTTGGCACCGCTGTTTTTGACTGTGTTTTACGACGCGCAGCTAACCAACCCGATCGGAGAGCCGATGCGCGACTTACCGGTCCACGAACTGGCCCTGATGGTTCTAGCCGCCTTGGTCGGCTGGAAAGGTGGCGAGAAGATCGGCCTGTTCGGCGCATCCATCCTAGGACCGATGATTTTGACGGCTGGACTCTCACTTGGTGACTTCATCCACACCCGGCCCCCACGCGAGGCCATCTTGGCCGCACAATTCTTCATTGGTTGCGGGATCGGCGTGAAATTCGTCGGTGTTACATGGGTCGAACTTCGCCGTGTTGTGGCGGCGGGCTTTGCCTACGTCATCGTGCTTGCCATTTTGGCCGCAGGTTTCACCGCTGTTGTTACAACCCTTGGGTTTGGTCGCCCGATCGAGGCATTTCTGGCGTTTGCCCCCGGCGGTCAGGCTGAGATGACGGTTTTGGCCATCGTTTCAGGCGCGGATCTTGGCTTTGTGATCACCCACCACCTGACACGGATTGTTCTGGTGATCATCGGCGCGCCGATAGCGGCCAACCTAGTTCTGCGTTGGTCCAGACCGCGAGAATGATTTTGTTGGCCCCCCCGTCAAGGAGCGGTCATTCATGTTCAACACGAAACTTTGCGCCGTTTCTAACCCAAGCGTTTCTTGAACCTCAGTGTTGCAGCCAACAGTCCAAAAACTGCAAAACCGATCATCCAAAGGATTTCCCATCGCAGCTCAAACAGCGATGCGTCTCGCAGAACGACACCACGGATCATTTCCATGAAGTGAGTTGCTGGCAGGACTTGCGCGATGATCTGAACCGGTTGCGGCATACCATCGAATGGAAACATGAAACCGGACATCAGGATCGAGGGCAGCAAGACAAAGATAGTCATTTGCATCGACTGAAGTTGGTTCTGGGCGAGCGTGGAAATCACCAACCCTAGCGACAGGCTGGCAATGATGAACAAAAGCGTCACTGCCAGTAAGGTGCCCAGCCCACCATGTATCGGCACATCAAATAGAACGTGGCCAAGGCCCAAAATGATGCCGACCTGAATGAGACCAAGAAAGATGTACGGTATGATCTTTCCCACCATCAATTCGACGGACTTGATCGGGGTGTTGATCAGCATCTCCATATTGCCCAGCTCGCGTTCTCGGACAATAGCGGCTGAAGTGAACAAGATCATCGTCATAGTCAGGATGACGCCCACAAGGCCCGGCACGATATTGACCGCTGATCGCTGCTCGGGGTTGAAATACAGCGTCACCTCGAAGGTGGGAACTTGTCGGTTCGGCGGAAGCTTCAGAAGTTCAGTCAGGGGCATCGTCCGCAAGGATTTGATTGCGCTTGCAACCATCGTGTCCGACCCATCCACAATCCAATGGGCAACAGGCCGGCTGCTGGTCAGGTCTGTTGAATTGGGCAGGCCCAATCCGATAGATGGGCTGCGCGCAAGCCGCTGGCTAACGTCTGGTGGGATGATAAGAGCTGCGCGCACGCGTGACTCGGTGATCGCGCGCTCTGCCTCCTGAGGGGTGGTGAGGTTTTCGGTTATTGTTACGACCTGAGTGGCCTGAACAATTTGCGCCAATGTGCGGGACAGCTCAGTTCGTGACTGATCCACCAAAGCGACGGGTACGTGGCGCAGGTTGGTGTTGATCGCATAACCGAACAGTAGCAGCTGGATCAGCGGGATCATGATGACCATTGCAAATGTCATCCTGTCCCGTCGCAATTGGAGCAGTTCTTTTTTCAATACAGCAGCAACACGACGTACAGAGATCATTTTTCAGGCTCCCGCGTTGCACTGACAAACACATCTTCCAAATTTGGCCTTTGCGGTGTCAGGGATAGATCAGCAAAGGCACCCAGTTGGGCACGCAGCATTTCCACTGGCTGAGGTTCGGATTTGTCTACCAAAACGCGCAACCGCGAGCCGACCTGAGCGGTCGATAGGATTTTGGACTTACCATCCAGCGCGCGTTTAACATTACGCAGGTCAGGGCCTTCGACCTCAACTACATCAGCCTGAAGATCGTCCATCAATTCGCGCGGAGAACCATCCGCTTTTTTCGCCCCGTGCTGCAAGATGGCCAAGCGATGGCAGCGCTCAGCTTCGTCCATGAAATGTGTGGAGACAATCATTGTCGCGCCCTGATCGACCAGATCGAACAATTGCTCCCAGAACGTCCGGCGTGTTTCAGGGTCAACGGCTGAAGTCGGTTCATCCAAAAACAAAAGCTTCGGTTGGTGAATGACGGTCGCTGCAAGTGCTAGCTTTTGTCTCTGACCACCACTCATACTACCGCTGAGCTGATGCACGTTCGATGTCAGGTCATAAGTGTGCAACAGTTCGTCGATCCGGCCCTTGGCCGCTTTCACAGGTATGCCATAGATCTCTGCCGCAAACCTGAGGTTTTCCAACACCGTCAGATCACGGTAGTAGGAGAAAATCTGCGTCATATAACCGATTTCGTTCTTCAGCGGCTCTGCCGCTTCGGGCATCGACTGACCCAGAACCGAGACGGAACCACTGCTTGGTGTCAGCAAACCAGTTAACATGCGCATGGTCGTGGTCTTGCCGCAGCCGTTGGGACCCAGAAATCCGTAAATTTGGCCTGTTCGAATTTCTAGGTCCAGGTTGTCGACTGCTGTGTTCTCTCCAAATCGCCGAGTCAGCCCCTGCGTCGAGACGACGACATCGCTCATGGCATGGGAACCTGCACCGGAACACCTGCGGGTAAATCCGGCGCTGCGGTGGGCAGGTCGATCTCAGCCAGATAAACAAGGCGCGTCCGATCATCTTGGTTCAACCCGTAATAGGGCGTGAAAGACGCGTCATCGCTGATCCATCGGATGACGCCATCCAGCGGTTCATCCAGCCCATCAACGCGCACTTCAAGTTTGTCGCCCGGCTTAAGATTGACGCGGTGCGGCTCAGGCACGTAGACGCGCGCATATGGCGTTTGACCAGTGACCATCACGGCAACTGGGCTTCCATAGGTCACCCGTTCCCCAAGGTTCCAGGGCAGCGAATCCAGTACACCGTCGCGGGTTGCAACAACGGATAGATCGTCCAGAACGGTCTGTTCGGCCTCGACTGAAGCCTCTGCAGCTTTCACATTAGCTTCAGCAACCGCCAAGTCTTCGGGACGTGTACCGTTTTGTAACTCCCTCAAGGATTCCCTTGCGCTGGCCAATTCGGCACGCGCAGAATCCCGCAAGGCCAGATCATTTGCGACCTGCGCCTCGGTCACGACAAAGTTTTCGACAAGTTTGACGTTTCTTTCGTAAATGGTTTCGGCATCCGCGAGCCTTGCAACGGCACCCGCAACCTTCGCTTCGGCAATTGCAATCTCCTCCTCCCGTGGTCCGACTTGCAGCTTCAAAAGAGTGGCCTCTGCTTTTTCAAGCTCGGCCTGCGCCAAACTCAGCTTTGCGCTTTGCAAAGTGGGGTCGAGCTGAACCAACATATCGCCTGCCTTGACGACAGTCCCTTCGGCAACCGGCAAATCAACGACGATTTCGCTGGCAGTGGCAGTCAAAGCCACCCGGTCTCGGGCCAATACGCCCAACGCCACGCTAGTATCGGAACCTGAGCACCGGTCCAAAAAGGCTGGTAATATGGCCGCCAGCATCAAAGGTATGGGGATCGTCATATTCAGCAAGGTTTCCCTCCGGTTTCTGGTCTTTGATTGCCTAAGGCTGGTCGTTGAACCATACAATCAGGGAATTCATTTTGTACATAATCGTCCGCGATCACGTGAGGTTAGGCAAGGTCGCGCAGGCAGCCGCAAGCAAAAATACCTTGGGTAGAATGGACTTTGCGCAGCGGAAATCGCGTTTTGCCACCTAACACCGATAAAGACCCAACAGGTTCATTCCAATGATACCCAAAGAACCTGAGCGTCTTCCTTACTGGTCGACACACAGCCATGCCCCATGCTGCTATCATAATAAAGCGAGTCCCCCGCCTTCATCGGAAGAGGGCGATAATGCTCCGATATAAAAATCAATTCGCCGCTTAAAACGTACATAAATTCTTCACCGGAATGACGAATCCAAGGATCAAACTCGGAAATTTCACGAGCCCGGATCGTGGCAACGTATGGCAACATCCTTTTGCTTGTCAGGTCTGAGCACAGCAGCTCGTGCAAATAAGTCGCCGTTTCACGAAGTTCTCCCTGCCCCTTGGGAGTAAAGTCGCGACGGCCGGTAATGCCCGTTTGACCCGATTGCAAAAACAGCTGAGGCGGCTTCAAATCCAACGCCTGGGTTAATCGTCGGACGATCTCGAAGCTGGGTTTGGTTTGGTTGTTTTCAATCTTGGATAAGGTGGACCGCCCGATCCCCGCGGCTCGACCGGCTTCTTCCAAAGTCCAGCCTTTTTCCCGTCTGGCATCACGGATTGAACGCCCGAGCGCAGCCCCTTCATCCAGTTCCTCAGAGACAGAGGCGTCATTTCTTTGATCTTCACCCATGAAATTCTCCGCTTTTCTCCAGAGCTTACAAATTCCCTATTACGCACGCAACTTAACGAATGTGAGAAAAATGTTGCTTTTCAGAACATTTCTCCACTATAGGAAATAAAATTTCGAACTGGAGATTCGAGGAGGACACCATGTTCAAAACGACGCTTGTCGAAGCCGATCCAACAATCGCTGCCTCTATTGCTCGTGAGGGTGCGCGTCAGGCTGAACAGATTGAGCTGATCGCATCAGAGAACATCGTTTCGCTGGCTGTGATCGAAGCACAGGGATCTGTCCTCACCAACAAATACGCGGAAGGATATCCGGGTCGCCGTTACTATGGTGGTTGCGAATTCGTGGACGAGGTTGAACAGGAAGCCATCGACCGGCTGAAACAGTTGTTCGGTTGTGAATATGCCAACGTCCAGCTGCACTCTGGCGCGCAGGCTAACGGCGCGGTCAAGCTGGCATTGCTCAGCCCCGGTGACACCATCCTGGGCATGTCCTTGGACGCCGGTGGCCACCTGACCCACGGCGCAAAACCGGCGCAATCTGGCAAATGGTTCCGTCCGGTTCAATATGGTCTGACCGATGCGGGCCTGATCGACTACGATCAGGTCGAGGCGCTGGCGAAAGCCGAAAAGCCCAAGCTGATCATCGCCGGTGCGTCAGCATATTCGCAAAAAATCGACTTTGCCCGCTTTCGCGCCATTGCAGATGAGGTCGGCGCCTGGCTGTTGGCTGACATGGCCCATATCGCCGGGCTGGTTGCAACTGGCCTGCACCCCTCGCCCATCGGGCACGCGCATGTCGTCACGTCGACCACGCACAAAACCCTGCGCGGCCCGCGCGGTGGCATCATCCTGACAAATGACGAGGCGCTGGCGAAAAAAATCAACTCGGCCGTGTTCCCCGGCTTGCAGGGCGGCCCCTTGATGCATGTGATCGCAGGCAAGGCAGTCGCATTTGGTGAAGCGCTGCAGCCTGAATTCAAAGACTATATGCAGCGCGTTGTCGACAGTGCCTCGGCACTGGCCAACGTGATGATGGCGCGCGGGTGCGACATCGTTTCGGGCGGCACTGAAAACCACCTTATGCTGGTTGATCTGCGCCCAGTCGGCGTAACCGGCAAAGACGCCGAAGCGGCGCTAGAGCGTGCAGGATTCACCTGCAACAAAAACAGCGTTCCGGGTGATCCCGAAAAGCCCACTGTCACCAGCGGCATCCGTCTTGGTACGGCCGCAGGCTGCAGCCGTGGGTTTGGACCAGAAGAGTTCAAACAGATTGGCCACATGATCGGTGATGTGTTGGACGCGCTGGCACAATCGTCTGACGGTGACAAGACCGTCGAAAAGGAAACCCGTGAAAAGGTCCGCGCGCTCTGCGCAAGCCACCCGATCTACTGAAAGAATACCAAATGACTTACGATCTTATTGTCATCGGGGGCGGTCCGGGCGGCTATGTCGCCGCGATCCGCGCGGCACAGCTGGGCCTGAAAGTCGCTTGCGTTGAAGGCCGCAGTGCGCTTGGCGGGACCTGTTTGAATGTGGGGTGCATACCCTCCAAAGCGTTGCTGACCTCCTCGGCCAAATATGCCGAACTTGCACATCTCTCCTCCCACGGTATTGCGGTCGAGGGGGCCAGCATCGATGTGCCCGCAATGATGGGACGCAAGGACAAGATCGTAGATGACTTGACCAAAGGCATCGCGTTTCTGTTCAAGAAGAACAGTGTCGATTTGATCGAAGGCTGGGCCAGTATTCCTGCCGCCGGGCAAGTCAAAGTGGGCGATGATGTCTATCAGGCGAAGAACATCCTGATCGCTACCGGCTCGGAACCAACCCCACTGCCGGGGATCGAGATCGACGAACACGACATTCTCAGCTCAAACGGCGCGATTGCCTTGGACAGTGTGCCAGAACATCTGGTTGTGATTGGTGCAGGTGTAATCGGTTTGGAACTCGGCCAGGTCTGGGCGCGTTTGGGTGCCAAAGTCACAGTGGTCGAGTATTTGGATCGCGTTCTGCCCGGAATTGATGGCGAGATCGCCAAGCTGGCACAACGTGCGCTGTCCAAGCGTGGACTGAAGTTCCAGCTGGGCCGCGCGCTGAAATCAGTCGGCAAGACAGATGCAGGTCTGGCGCTGACCGTTGATCGTGTCGGCAAGGACAAGGAAGAAGTGATCGAGGCCGACAAGGTACTGATCGCCGTTGGCCGCCGCCCTGTTACACGCGGGCTTGGTCTGGAAGACCTCGGCGTTGTTGCGAACCAGCGTGGTTTCATCGAAGTCGACGAAACATTCCAAACCTCGGTGCCCGGCATCTACGCCATTGGCGACTGCGTGCCCGGCCCAATGCTGGCACACAAGGCCGAAGAGGACGGCGTTGCCTGTGTCGAGATGCAGGCAGGTCAAGCTGGTCACGTCGACTACAACACGGTTCCGGGCGTGGTTTACACCGACCCCGAGGTTGCCTCGGTTGGACTAACCGAAGAAGCGCTGAAAGAGGCTGGCACCGAGTATTCGGTTGGCAAATTTGCCTTCATGGCCAACTCGCGCGCGCGTTCAACCGGAGACACCGACGGTGCGGTCAAGGTTCTGGCAGATCCAAGCGGCACAATCCTCGGCGCGCATATCTGCGGCGCTCATGGCGGCGATCTGATCGCCGAGCTGGTTTTGGCCATGACCAAAGGCGCCACCGTCGCCGAAGTCGCCTCCTCATGTCATGCACATCCGGCAATGGGTGAGGCAGTCAAGGAAGCCTGCCTTGACGCCATGGGCCGCGCGATCCACGCGTAAGAAGGAGCCGCCAGATGACCATCCAGCTTCGCCCCCGCCACCCCGAAAAGGCCAAGAAGGCAGACAGTGTCATTCCCCGCAAGCCCAAGTGGATTCGCAAGAAAAAGGGCGACAGCGCAGAATACTATGAAACTCGCCGCCTGATGCGAGAGCATAACCTGGCGACGGTCTGCGAAGAAGCCGCCTGCCCCAATATCGGCGAATGCTGGTCCAAGCGCCACGCCACCATGATGATCATGGGTGAGGTCTGCACGCGCGGTTGTTCCTTCTGCAACGTCGCCACCGGTCGCCCGGATGCGCTGGACGCATTCGAACCGGGCCGCGTCGCGGCTGCTGTTAAGAAGCTGGGTCTTCGTCACGTGGTGATCACATCGGTTGACCGCGATGACTTGGATGACGGCGGCGCCGAACATATCGCGCAGACCATTCGAGCAGTGCGGCACCAAAACCCGGAAACCACTGTCGAAGTTCTAACTCCGGACTTTTTGGGAAAAGGGACTGCCCCAGATCTGGTATTCGACGCCGCGCCGGACGTATTCAACCACAATCTGGAAACCGTCCCGCATCTGTACCCGACAGTGCGCCCCGGCGCGCGGTACTATACCTCGCTGCGCCTGCTGGACGACGCCAAGCGCGCAAACCGTGAGATCTTTACGAAATCCGGTCTGATGGTCGGACTTGGCGAAAGCCTCAGTGACGTGCGCCAAGTGATGGATGACCTGCGCGCCGCAAATGTCGATTTCCTGACAGTCGGGCAATACCTGCAACCTACTCCGAAACATCACCCGATCAACCGGTTCTGGTCACCGGAAGAGTTCGCCCAACTGGAGCAGATCGCGCGCTCCAAGGGCTTCCTGCACGTGTCAGCCACTCCGTTGACCCGTTCCTCGTTCCACGCGGACGAAGACTTTGCCGCTCTCAAGCAGGCCCGCCAACGGGCCATTGCTAACGGGGCATAAACCTAACGCTATTGGGAGGGAAACCATGGAAGCGTTAAATTCAATCGTAGGGGCCATTAATGGCGTCGTATGGGGGCCGCTGATGCTGGTTCTCATCCTTGGCGTTGGCTTCTTCCTGCAGGTGGGGCTGAAATTCATGCCGATCCTGCGCCTCGGCACAGGCTTCAGCCTGCTGTTCAAAGGCCGTGAAGGTCAGGGCGAAGGGCAGATCAGCCCGTTCAACGCGCTGATGACCTCGCTGTCGGCGACCATCGGTACGGGCAACATCGCCGGTGTGGCCACTGCTGTCTTCCTGGGCGGTCCAGGCGCCTTGTTCTGGATGTGGATGACCGCCCTGGTGGGCATGGCCACCAAATATGCCGAAGCTGTCTGCGCGGTAAAGTACCGTGAAAAGGACGAACTGGGCAACTTTGTCGGCGGACCGATGTACTACATCAAGAACGGTCTGGGCGCGAAGTGGGCCTGGCTAGGCGTCGCCTTCGCGTTGTTCGGTGCAATCGCGGCCTTCGGCATCGGCAACGGCGTACAGGCAAACGGCGTGGCGCAGGTTCTGGAATCGAACTTCGGCCTGAATACCTCGATCACCGGTGTGGTTCTGATGGTTCTGACGGCTGCCGTGATCCTGGGTGGCATCACCCGCATCGGTGCGGTTGCCGGTAAGCTTGTTCCGTTCATGGCAATTGCCTACATCATCGCTGGCCTGCTGGTTCTGCTGATCAACATCGGCAACATCGGTCACGCGCTGTCGCTGGTCTTCACCTACGCCTTCACCCCGTCAGCCGCCGAAGGTGGCTTCGCGGGCGCAGCCGTCTGGGCCGCGATACGTTTTGGTGTAGCACGAGGCGTGTTCTCGAACGAAGCCGGTCTGGGTTCGGCCCCGATCGCGCACGCAGCAGCTGAGACAAAAGGTCCGGTCAACCAGGGCCTGATCGCGATGCTTGGGACGTTCATCGACACCATCATTGTCTGCTCGATCACCGGTCTGGCGATCATCGCTTCGGGCGCATGGACTTCGGGTGAATCGGGCGCGGCATTGACCTCTCTGGCCTTCGCAAACTCACTGCCGGGCGGTGGTCACCTGATCGCAATCGCACTGTCGATCTTTGCCTTCACCACCATTCTAGGCTGGTCGTTCTACGGGGAAAAATGCGTCGAGTTCTTGCTGGGCGTCAAATCCCTGATGCCCTACCGGGTGCTGTGGATCGTTGCAATCTACTTCGGCGCAACTGCGGATCTGGGCTTCATCTGGCTGCTGGCGGATACGCTGAACGCCATGATGGCCATCCCGAACCTGATTGCCTTGGCCCTGCTGAGCCCAATCGTGTTCAAACTGACGAAAGAGTTCTTCGCATCAGGCGGCCAGTCAGAAGAACCGGGTGGTTCACCAGCCGAATAGCTTTGGCCAAAAGAAACCGGAGGGCCATCCCGGCCCTCCGCCTTTGAAAACAGAATTCCATACCTCGAGGAGAGACGTGATGGCCACGAAAATCCTGCTGCCGATTGATCACACCGAAGAACGCTCGTGGAAAAACGCCCTGCCGCTCGCACTGGAACAGGCGAAGTTTTACGGCGCCGAGTTGCACGCGGTTGCCGTCATCCCCGAGATCATCCAGCTGCCGAACCTGCCCGCGAACTACGGCGCAGGCGCAAAAGAGCACGTGCGCAATGCGGTTCAGGCCATTCTGGATCATGGCAACGCCTCGGATGTGCCCGTGCATGTCGAAGAAGGTAGCGTCTACCGCGAAATCCTGAAGCTTGCCTATAGGGACGGCTTCGATCTGATCGTCATGGCGTCGACCAAGGGCGATTTCCCGAATTATGAGATTGGCCCGAACCTGTCCCGTGTCGTGCGCAATGCGCATTGCACCGTGATGGTCGTTCGCGACCAGTCCCGCTGATTGAAAGGTTAGAACGATGACCGAACTGAATCGCACTCCGCTTTATTCATTGCATGTTGAGTTGGGTGGTAAGCTGGTTGATTTTGCGGGTTGGGAGATGCCTGTTC
>NZ_JBQFPX010000015.1:0-42550 GCF_056536545.1 Ruegeria sp. CK1 | reverse complement strand
AAGCCGAAGCCGAAGCCGAAGCCGAAGCCGAAGCCGAAGCCGAAGCCGAAGCCGAAGCCGAAGCCGAAGCCGAAGCCGAAGCCGAAGCCGAGCAAATAATCGAAGAACCTGCCGCCGCGACCACGGAACAACCTGCTGAACCCGCACAACAGAAACAGGGTGGATTCATTCCTGCTCTGCTTGGCGGGGTGCTTGCAGCGGGGATTGGATTTGCCGCAGGCAGCGCGGGACTATTCGGCTCTGGCAACACGGATGCGCTGACATCGCTCGAGGCAAAGCTCAGCGATCAGGCCAGCCAGATCGAGGCACTTACGAAATCCATCTCTGACACATCGGGGGTAGATAGCAAAATTGCGGCGCTGACCGATCAGGTGACACCGCTTGGTGCGGACCTAGACGCGTTAAAATCCAGCCTTGCAGGATTGGAAAGCAAGGTCGACCCTCTGGTCAGCCGGCTGAATGACCTGGAAAATGGCGCATTGACCCAAGGTGCGTCTCCTGAGGTATCCGCGGCCTTTGAAGCCGAGTTGAAAAAACTGCAAGATTCGCTAGCCGCTCAGCGAACCGAGGTTGAGAAAATGGTCTCTGATGCGCAGGCATTAGAGGCCCAGGCCGCCGCAAAGTCACAGGCTGCCAGTAATGCGGCAGTGCTGACGCAGGTGTTTGGCCAACTGGACGCCGGTCAGCCGTATGGCAATTTGCTGGATGAACTCAAAGCAGGGGGCGTAACTGTCCCCGATGCCCTGTCTGCACCGTCGGAAGAAGGCGTTGAAACAATGGCTGAACTCCGCACGTCTTTTGCGCCTGCGGCCCGTACTGCTTTGGCGGACGCCAGGGATGTAGACAAAACTACCGGGCTGATGGCCTTTCTGCAGCGTCAGACCGGGGCGAGATCGGTAACCCCGCAAGAGGGTGACAGCCCCGATGCGGTTCTGTCACGAGCAGAAGCTGCATTGGTTGACGGAGATGTAGCTGCTGCGCTGACCGAACTCAAAGCCTTGCCTGAATCGGCTCAGGCAGCATTGGCTGATTGGGAACAGGCAGCCCAAACGCGCGTAGCTGCCGTTGACGCCGCAAATGCGCTGCAATCCAGCGTAAACTCGAACTAAAGGACCTGCCATGCTGTGGTCATTGTTAAAGATCCTTGTTTTTGTAGCGATTATCGGCCTGCTGGCCGTAGGTGCCATGTTCCTGATGGACACCAGCGGCGGCGTGCAAATCACCGCTGGCGGCGTGGAATATACGTTGGGGCCGTTGCAATCGGTGATCGCGCTGGGCGTTCTGGTGGTAGTGATCTGGCTGTTCTTCAAGTTGCTGACCCTGCTGATCGCGACACTGAAATTCCTGAACGGCGACGAAACCGCCTTGTCCCGTTATTTCGACCGCAGCCGCGAGCAGCGCGGCTATCAAGCGCTGTCCGATGGTCTCATGGCGCTGGCATCAGGCGAAGGGCGCGTAGCGATGAGCAAGGCCCACAAGGCCGAGAAGCTGTTGAACAAGCCGGAACTTACAAACCTTCTGGTGGCTCAGGCCGCCGAGATGAATGGCGACACGAAAAAGGCGTCTGAGACCTATAAAAAGCTGGTTACGAACAACGCGACCCGCTTTGTCGGTGTACGCGGGATTATGAAACAAAAATTGGCTGAGGGCGACGACGACACCGCCCGCAAGTTGGCCGAAAAAGCGTTGGCGATAAAACCGCGCCATGCCGAGACTCAGGACATTCTGCTGGGTCTGCAGACCAAATCGCAGGATTGGACCGGTGCGCGTTCGACCCTGACGGCCAAGCTGAAAGCCGGGCATCTTCCGCGCGACGTATTCAAACGCCGCGACGCGGTGCTGGCCTTGTCCGAGGCCAAGGATATTCTGGATGACAGCGCCACTGTCGAACAGCAAGAGCATGCGATCGAGGCCAATCGCCTGTCGCCCGATCTGGTGCCCGCCGCAGCGATGGCCGCGCGCGCCTATATCGAAAAGGGTAAACCTCGTGCTGCGACCAAGATCCTGAAAAAAGCGTGGGAGGTACAGCCGCATCCCGATCTGGCCCATGCCTTTGCTGAAATTGCACCGGATGAAACGCCTGCGCAACGGATTACCCGGTTTACGGCTCTGACTCGTATCCACCCGGAAAACCCGGAAACCCGTCTGATTCTGGCCGAGCTGAACATCGTGGCCGAGGATTTCCCAGAAGCCCGTCGTGCGCTGGGCGATATAGTGGAAAAACAGGCCGACGCGCGGGCGTATACGCTTATGGCCGCGATTGAACGGGGAGAGGGTGCCACGGACGCGGTGGTGCAAGGCTGGCTGGCCAAAGCGCTGAATGCACCTCGAGGTCCGCAATGGGTCTGTGACAATTGCCACGACATTCAGCCGGAATGGGGCCCCGTTTGTCAGAATTGCGGTAGTTTTGACACCCTCAGCTGGCAAACCCCGCGAACGCCTGAAATCGCCACGGCAACCGGCGTACACATGCTGCCGCTGATCGTGGGCGCGCTTGAGGACAAGGTTGAATCCGAGCCAGAGGCAGAAGAGGCTGAGGAAACAATGGAGCCAGAGGTTATCGAGATGGAGGCGGAACCCGTTCGTCCTGATGTCGAACCCGCCAGCCCCGATGTCCAGCCTGTTCGTCCCGACGTTGAGCCGGTGGTAGAAAAACAGAGCTAGCAGTTAGCTTTGTTGGATCACCGCAACTAAGGCATTGTCAGAGTGTTCGGTTCTAAGTTTTAGCATCCTGATAGGTCCAACGGTACTTAGGTGGCGTTGGGCCTTTGTTGCGCCCGCCTTGCTGGGTCTGCTCCCAAGCATGTGCTAGAATACCGACAGACCGTGATAGGCAAAACAAGCCACGAGCAAGTGGAGCCGCAAAACCAAGCTCTGTATAAATGACCGCTGTAGCACCGTCGATGTTCATCGGAACTGGTTTGCCCTTGCGACGCGCAAGCTCAGCCTCAATGTCTAATGCAATGGCTTTAAAGCGTCCCTCACAGGCGTTCTGTTTTATCGCTTCGTCAACCAAACTCATCAATCGCGGTGCGCGCGGGTCTGTTGGTGTGTGAAACCGATGGCCAAAGCCAGGCAGAATTTTCCCGTGCACGGCGATCCAGTCATCAATCGCTGCACCAACGCTGGACTGGTGCGAACTGATAAAATGGAACAGCGTGACAGCTTGCTCGCCCGCGCCGCCATGGACATCGCCAAGCATGTTCACGGCACTTGCCATGGCGTTATTGAGGGGCAGCCCACAGGTCACTGCCATTCGGGCCGTCGCGATGGAAGGCGCTTGCGGTCCATGATCCACGGCTGCAACCAAAGCGGCTTCGAACAACCTCAGCTGTTCAGTGGACGGCCTGTCGCCACGCACCATGAACCAGATCATTTCGGCAAAGCTGACATTGCCGATAAGGTCCTGAATCGGCTCTCCACGCAGGTCGATACGCCCGGGTTCCATATCGATGATGGAGGTCGTCCACCAGTCGGCCACGTCGGTCATATGACTCCCTCCTGCTTCAGCGCACTGATCTCCGCTTCGGACAAACCAAGCTCAGACCAGATCAATGCGTTGTCTGCGCCCAACTCTGGTGGAGCTTTTTGAGGCATCTTGCGCTGACCATCCATCATGACAGGACTTCCTGCCAGCTTCATTTCTCCGCCGCCAACCGATAGGGATCCAATCAACCCGCGACCTGCCAGCTGTTCGTCAGACAGGGCCTCGGGCACGGTCAGTACCGGCCCAGTTGGTACGCCCAGCGCATTCAATTCATCAACCCACGCAGCAGCCGGACGAGAGCGCAGCGTCGACTCGAGGTCCTTGCGAAGGGCATGACGGTTTCTTTTACGGTCTTCGCGCGTTTCGTAATCGGGGTTTTGCAGCAAATCCGCACGCTGCAGATGTTGGACAAGCGCCTGCCATTGCTCATCGCGGTTTGCAGCGATGTTGATCGGGTTGTCTACGGTTGCAAATGTCCCGGACGGAGCGGATGTGGTGTTCTCGTTGCCATGCGCGCCGGGGGTGACGCCACCGACCAGAAAGTTCGAAACCACCCAACCCATTGTTGAAATCACCGCTTCGGACATGGCGATATCCAAGAATGCGCCGCGCGGGTTGGCGTTTAATGCTGCGCTGATTGCAAAGGCGGCTGTCAAGCCGCCTACCGTATCTGCAAGTGGATAGCCGACACGGTAGGGCGCCGTATCTGGGGCGCCGGTTATCGACATGACACCGCTTAGGCCTTGAACGATCTGATCGTAAGCCGGGTCGTTTCGGCGCGGTCCATCCTGACCAAACCCACTGATCGCGCAATAGATCAAGTTGGGGTTTTCGGCTCGCAAGACCTCGTAACCAAGTCCCAGACGTTCCATGACCCCAGGCCTGAAGTTTTCAACAAGAACATCCGCGCTTTTTGCCAACCGCTTCAGCAGAGCTTTGCCCTTCGCGGATTTCATATCCAGTGTGACGGATTTTTTGTCTGCGTTCTGGGCGAGAAAGCTGATACCCATCCCCGCCTTGTTCCGGTCTGGGTCAGCCCCTAGGACGCGAGCAAGGTCGCCGCCCTGCGGTCGTTCGACCTTGATCACCTCAGCCCCCATCAGCGCTAGCTGATAGCAGCAATACGGGCCTGCCAGAACGTTTGTCAGGTCAAGAACCCGTATGCCTGCCAGAGGCTCAGTCGCCATCCGCGACCCCGGCGGCCCGTGCTCGGGCCCGACGTGCGCGGTAGCTGGGCAGCAACACCAACAGCGCTGCAATCACCAGCAGGCCCAGTGTCATCGGACGTTCCCAAATGAATGCGATACCATCATAGAGCTGCATGGACCGGGCGAAATTGTCCTCCATCATGCCACCGAGGATGAAACCAATCAGCAGAGGGGCCAGCGGATAGTCGGCAAATTTCAAGGCCGTGGCGCAGACGCCGAAACCAACCAAAATCAGCAATTCGGTCGCATTGTTCTGTCCGATATAAGCACCCATTAGGGTGAAGAACAAAATGAACGGGATCAGGTAGTTGCGCGGAACGGACAATACCTTGGCGATGTAGGGGATCAGTGGCAAGTTCAGGATCAGCAGCACCAAGTTGCCGATGAACATCGACATAATGACTGCCCAGAAAATCTGCGGCTCATCCAGCATCAGGCGCGGGCCGGGGGTCACGTTCAGGGCGATCAGCGCGCCCAACAGAATGGCGGTGGTCCCGGACCCCGGAATGCCAAGCGTCAGCAATGGCACAAATGACCCTGTGCAGGCGGCGTTGTTGGCCGATTCCGGCGCGGCAAGCCCCTTGATCGAGCCTTTGCCGAACTCGTCCTGCTCTTTCTTAGGCGCAATGTTGCGTTCGACCGCGTAGCCAAGGAAGCTGGCGATTGTCGCTCCGGCCCCCGGCAGAACGCCAATGAAAAAGCCTTGGACCGATTGGCGGCCGATCACGGGCGCGATGGCTTTGGCTTCGTCCTTTGTAATGCGCAGGTCTTTGATTTTACCGTCGTCGCCTTTGAGGTCCTTTGGCTTGAGAACCAAAAACAGCGCTTCGGGCAGGGCGAACATGGCCATGGCGAGCGTAATGAAGCCAAAGCCTGATTGCAGGTCCATGATCCCCATCGTGAAGCGAGGCAGGTTGAATAGCGCACCTTCGCCAACGGTTGCCATGATAAGCCCGAGAACTGTCATGATCACAGCCTTGGCAACCTGTCCGCTGCCCGCAAACGCAGCGATTGCGGAAAGTCCAACAACCATCAGTGCGAAGTACTCAGCTGAGTGAAATAGCAGGGCCACCGAAGACAGGGCAGGCGCAAACACCATCAACAGCACTGCCCCAAGCGTGCCGCCGGCGAAACTTGCAATTGCGGCAACTGTCAGTGCTTTACCGGCCTTGCCCTGGCGCGCCATTGGATAGCCGTCGAAACTGGAGGCAACGGTACCCGCGACCCCTGGCGCGTTCAGCAGAATAGAAGATGTAGAGCCGCCGAAAATGGCTCCATAATACACCCCAGCCAATAGGATCAACGCGGCGGACGGGTCGCCCATCGAAATGGCAACCGGGATCATGATGGCAATGATCGACATCGGCCCGAGGCCGGGCAACATGCCGATAAATGTGCCGATCAAACATCCCGCGACGACCATCAACAGGTTTTGGATGGAGAATGCCGTTTGCAGGCCGATCAATAGTCCTTCAAGCATGTCAGCCTCCGAAAATGCCCGGCAGGGGGCGCATGTAAATACCAAGGACTTCCTGAACCAGATACCAGACAGCGCCGGTTGCAATGAATGCAACGGGCAGCATGATGTGCCACTTGCGCTCACCCAGAATGAAGGAACCGAGGATCAAGAAGGCTGAGGTTGAGATCAGGAAGCCCACAGGGCGTAGGCACAGAGCATAGATGACCATCAGCGCCAACAAGATCAGGGCTTGGTCAAGATGGTATTCTCCCAGCCGTCGATAATCGATATCGGCCTCTTTTGGCTCGGACTTTTCAAAGCCTAGCAAGATGATCGTTGTTGTGATGACACCCAGAATGGAAAGCACTTTCGGGAATGTGCTTGGCCAGATTGGATTCCGTTGCATAAAGGGGGGAAGGCTACTGTCCATCGTGAACCAAGCGGCGTAGCCATACGTTAAACACACACCCAGCAGAATGAGCGCGATCCAGCGATCCAGCGCCATGACACCCCCTCCTTTTTTGTTGTCGTTGGGGATGGCAGAGCGGCCCACCGCTCTGCCAATTGTTCGCTTACAGGAAGCCCAGCTTTTTCATCAGATCGCCGATCTGCTGTTCCTGCTGCTCAAGGAACGACTGAAAATCATCGCCAGAGTTGTGGATGTTTACCCAACCATTGCGGGCACGAACTTCTTCCCACTCGGGAGTGTCGTACATCTTGGCAATTGCGTCCTGATAGGCGACCAGCTTGTCCTCGGGCAGGCCGGGGGCCGCGAAGAATCCGCGCCAGTTCACAAAGGAAGTGTCGATGCCCTGTTCTTTCATGGTCATTGCATCAGGCGCAGCATCCACACGTTCGTCGGCTGTAACGCCGATGATCTTGACCTCACCTGCGTTTGCCAGATCGACAGCTTCCGAGAAACCGGTCGACAGCGCCGCGATCTCACCCGAAAGCAGGGCTGCCATGGCTTTGCCGCCTGCGTCATAGGGGATGTACTTTACAGCCAAGGCGTCCTTGCCGGCCGCTTCCATGACCATGGCCGCAACCAGATGGTCCATGCCGCCCGGTACTGAACCGCCACCGATTGCTGTACCCGACGGATCTGCGTCAAACGCAGCCAGCAAATCATCCATCGAGTTGATAGGGCTGTCTTTGCCCACAACAATCGCCGCGTAGTCGCCGATAGTGCCGGAAACCAGTGTCAGGTCGCGGAAGTTGTGCGGAAACACTCCGGTCAGCGAACGGATAACGATAGGCGTCGAGTTCACCATCAGTGTGCCGTGGTTGCTGTCGGCGTTTTCGATCAGAAAGCCGATGGCCTTACCACCGCCGCCACCGGACATGTTTTCGTAGGAAGCGGTGCCAACTAGACCCGCATTGGTCAGCGCTTCGCCTGTGCCACGGGCCGTACCGTCCCAGCCGCCGCCAGCACCACCGGGGATCAGAAAGTGGATGCTGTCTACGACCTGATCTTCGGCCAACGCCGGCCCGGTCAGGCCAACTGCGGCCACAGCTGCGATTAGGGCGCGCCGGCCCAGTTTGAATGTCGTCATGATTTCCTCCCGTTTGACATCCAGCCGCATGGCGGCTCAGATTGGGCGAAACAAAAACACACCAACCTGACATCAACCTGTCACGCGGCAAAAAACTGTTTGAGCCTGATGAAATTTCTGCTTGTCGAAGATAACTTGGACCTCGCGAATGCGGTCAGTTCGCGCATGCGGCTGGATGGTCATGTCATTGACCATGCAGCAAATTTAGAGGACGCGACCGCTTATGTCGAAACCGAGGAATATGATCTGATCCTATTGGACATCATGCTTCCGGACGGGGATGGTCGCGACTTTCTGAAACGGCATCGGGCAAGCCGATTGGACACGCCGGTGATTGTTTTGACGGCGCGCAGTCAGATTTCAGATCGAATCGGTTCGCTCGATTTAGGAGCGGATGACTATGTGACCAAACCGTTCGACCATGCCGAGCTTGAGGCGCGCTGCCGCGCGGTTCTGCGTCGAAAAACAGGAAGCGCGAAGTCGACAATCGAGATCGGCGGCGTGGTGTTTGATCCGGTGGCAGGTCACCTGACAGTTGCAGGCGACATCGTTTCATTGCGGAATCGGGAGTTGCGCATGATGGAGCTGTTTATTAACGCTCCGGGTCACGTGTTTTCGAAACAGAAACTTGCGGACAGGTTATTTTCCTACGACGACAACGTGTCTGACAACGCCATAGAGGTCTATGTCGGGCGCTTGCGCAAGCACCTTGAAAAGTCGGGGTTGAAAATAACCACTCTGCGCGGCTTGGGGTATAGGTTGGATCATGACCACTAGCCCGACCGTTTCAGGATCCTTGAGAAGTCGGCTCGTGCTGACACTGATTGGTGGTGCAGCGGTTCTTGCGATCCTCCTGTTCTTCGCGGTTCGAAATTATGCGGCACAGGTGGCGCAGCAAGGTCAGGACAACATCCTAGAGGCGTCGGTAACATCTATCTTGGATGCGGCGGCGCTTAGGGACGGAACGCTTGAAGTAGATATCCCATATGCTGCCTTCTCGATGCTGAGCACGCCTTCCGATGACCGGGTGTTTTACGCCATTTTCCAAGACGGGGACTTCCTGTCCGGATATGAAGACCTTCGCCTTGCAAGCGGGCTTGAAGACAGCGACTGGTCGTTTACATCCGGTGAACTTCGTGGCGAACGTGTCCGACAAATCAGCGCCAGTCGAACACTAGTGGGACTGGAGAAGCAGACAGAAATCGAAGTCGTGCTTGGCCAGACCCAAGATGCGCTTTCGGAAACTCTGGATCAGATTTCGCGAAATGCCGCACTTTTGGGGTTAGGCTTCTTTCTTCTCACAGCGGCGCTTTCCTTTTGGGTTACTTCAACAACGATCGGGCAGCTCAACAAGCTGACGACATCGGTAACACGAAGGGGGCCACAGGACCTTAGCCCATTTAAGAAACCCGTTCCCCGAGAAATGGCGCCATTGGTTATGTCGTTGAACTCGTTGATGGGTCGATTGGATCATTCGCTTAGCCAATCTGAAGATTTTATCGCCGAGGCGGCCCATCGTGTGCGAACGCCACTCGCGACCGTTAGGTCTTATGCTGAAGCAACGCTGCACCGGGTCGAAAAAAAAGAAAACCGCGAGGCGCTGCGCGCTATGATTCGTGCGATCGACGAAAGCTCTCGTGCTGCGGGTCAGCTTTTGGACCACGCAATGACTACGGCCCGTGCGGATCGCCTAGAACGCGAAGATGTAGACCTTGTTGAACTGATCAGTGAGCTCGTTCAAAGATTGACGCCGATTGCGGAAATGAAAGAGCTGTCACTTTCCTTAACGGGTGATCCAACAGTGCCCTATTCCGGCGATCCAATCCTGATTCAGAACGCCGTGCGCAATTTGATCGACAACGCGCTGAAATATGCGCCTGCGGATAGTACAGTCGAGATCGAGGTCACTTCCAAACCTGAGGTCAGGGTATGCGACGCGGGACCGGGTTTCCTACCAGAAGAGATTGATCAGCTAACGCGAAGGTTTGAACGTGGCAGAAACGCCTTGGGAACGATTGGATCTGGATTGGGATTGACTATCGCAGAGGATGTGGCGACCGCGCACGGCGGCAAACTGACCCTTACCAATAGGCCAACGGGGGGCGCATGCGTTATTTTATCATTCTAGTGTTGTTTGTGCTGCCTAGCTTGGCGGTGGCGGAAGACTGGGAAGATCGCTTGATCTTTAACGAAAACGCAGAGGGGCCTCGTCTTCGAATTGTCTCAAGCACCGATACGTTTTTGTTTGCACCAACAATAGAGGGGTTCATCGCACAAAACCCCTTAGTTAGTATCGAATACCTCGTTTCAAGCACAGCGGATATCAACAAACGCGTCCGCGCCACGCCCGATGCTTTCGACATAGTTGTCTCCAGCGCGATGGACCTGCAATTGAAACTGGCGAATGACGGTTTTGCACTGCCAATCGATGACATCGAAACGCCGTCTTGGGCCCAGTGGCACCAAAGCTTGTTTTCGTTCACGACCGAACCTGCGGCCATCGTGATCAACCGCACAGCATTTGAAGGCCAAGAACTTCCTTTGACGCGTCAACAGTTGATCGAGGTGCTGCGCGAACAGCCTGAAGAATTTCGTGGCAAAGTAGGAACGTATGACGTCCGCGAGTCCGGCCTCGGCTATCTTTTCGCGACACAGGATGCACGTGCTTCGGAAACCTATTGGCGCTTGATGGAGGTCATGGGTGGCCTTGATGTCAAATTGTATTGCTGTTCCGGCGAAATGATAAACGACCTTGCCGATGGAACGATCTTGGTCGCTTACAACGTCCTTGGCAGCTATGCCGAAGTTCGCACGGAGAATAAGGATTCTCTTGAGGTGATTTTACCGACGGATTTTCAGACAATTATGATGCGGACAGCCCTGGTTTCAAAGACAACTCAAGAGCCGGACGCGGCAGAGGCATTCGTCCGCTATCTTGTTGCAGAGAACCCTGCTTCTGAGGATGTTTCGTCATCGCTTCCGCCGCTCACGTCTCAGGATAGCTCAACGGATCATGAGACTATTGGATTGAACCCAGCGTTGCTGACTTTTTTGGATGATTTGAAGCGAAGAAAGTTTCTGTCTGCGTGGGAAGATGCGGTGATTCAGTAGTGAGCGTGTTGCAGTGCTGATGATCTTTGATTGATCGCGGCCGGACAAGAGAGCGCTCCAATATCGCCCTTTTGGGGGCAGTGGCTGCACTGGCTGATATTGACTCGTTTACCGGATCAAAAATCAAATACCTTGAGGGAATGAAATGGCAAGACAGCTTTGCCTATCAGTCGACGCCGTTTGTGATTCCAAAGACGGTACTGGCGAGCCAGTTATTAAGAGCCACTTAGAAGTTTAGCCATGACTCAAGCTCGGACATGATCGTGTCAGATGCTCGCGCGGTTCCAAAAGGAAATACGAAAAATCCGCTACAGATTGCGGTTTTTACAACGTATTTTGAGGGATTTTGGTGCCCAGGAGAGGACTCGAACCTCCACGTCCATACGGACACTAGCACCTGAAGCTAGCGCGTCTACCAATTCCGCCACCTGGGCAGGTGTCGTGGAGGGGCGTTTAAGCCTACTGGCAGAGGGCGTCAACCAGATTCGGGAAGTTTTTTCGAAAGTTTTTTAAGCCATATCCAAAACACATTGGATTTCGACATTTATTCCATGACACGCGGCGTTATTGCGCCTTGTTTGCTGGGGCTTTGGACGGTAGATCGGATCAAGACCCATCAGTAGGAGCCCTCGCATGTCCAAACTGGTCACGATTTACGGCGGATCAGGATTTGTCGGTCGATACATCGTTCGGCGTATGGCGAACGAAGGCTGGCGAGTGCGTGTCGCTGTGCGACGCCCGAATGAAGCGATGTTCGTCAAAACCTACGGGGTCGTGGGCCAGGTTGAACCCATTCTATGCAATATCCGCGATGATGCTTCCGTTGCGGCCGTTATGCATGGGGCCGACGCGGTCGTGAACTGTGTGGGCGTTCTGAACGAACTGGGCAATAACGAATTCGACGCCGTGCAAGCCGAAGGAGCTGGGCGGATTGCGCGCATCGCAGCCGATCAGGGTGTCGCGCGCATGGTGCATATTTCGGCCATCGGCGCTGATGCGCAATCGAACAGCGCGTATTCCCGCACCAAGGCGCATGGAGAAGCCGGTGTATTGGAACATATGCCGAATGCAGTGATTTTGCGGCCGTCGGTGATTTTTGGGACCGAGGACCAGTTTTTTAACCGTTTTGCCGGGATGACTCGTATGGGGCCATTCCTGCCGCTTGTGGGGGCAGAGACCAAGTTTCAACCGGTTTATGTGGATGATGTTGCTAAGGCCGCCGTGCAAGGCGTTTTGGGACAGGCCGAGCCCGGAATTTATGAGCTTGGCGGACCTGAGGTGAAATCCTTTCGCGCGCTGATGCAACAGATGTTGGGAGTGGTTCATCGCCGCCGAGTGATTATTGGCATTCCCTTTTGGGTGGCTCGGATCATGGCTGGTGTTCTGGACATCGTGAAGTTCGTCAGTTTCCAGCTGTTCCCGAACCACATCCTGACCCGCGATCAACTTAAAAACCTGCGCCGTGATAATGTGGTGGCTGAAGATGCCAAAAGCTTTGACGATTTAGGGATTGAGCCCGCGACGCTGGAATCCATTTTGCCGGATTATCTGTGGAAATTTCGCCCCTCGGGTCAGTATGACGATATTCAGAACTCGGCGAATAACCTGCGTACCTGATCAACTGTAAGCAATGACCAAAAGGATCGCGCCCAGAATCACACGGTAGATGACATAGGGCGTGAAGCTAATGCTGCGCAGCAGACGCATCATTAGGGTTAAGGCCAGTAGGGCTGCAACAAAAGCGAAGACGGCGGCGATCGCGCCATCCTTGGCCAGTTGCGCATCCGCTTCGCGGATCACTTCCGCTGACAATAAAACGCCCGAAGCCAAAATCGTTGGGATCGACATCAGCATTGCAATTCGGGCACCGTCCTCTCGGGTGTAACCCAACTGCCTCGCTCCGGTGATGGTAATGCCCGAACGCGAGGTGCCCGGGATCAGCGCCAGAACTTGCCATAGCCCCAAGACTATGGCGTCTCGTAAGTTCCACTCATCAGACTGTTTGATCTGCGGTCCTTTTTGATCCATCCAATACAACAGCAGCCCGAAGCCCAGCATGGTCCAGCCAATTACTGTCATTGAGCGTAAGGATTGGCTAAGGCCCGTTTTGAAAAGGATGGCGCCCACTATTACAATGGGAATCGTCGCAACGATCAGGCACATCGCCAGCCGTGCCTGTGGTGTATCTACCTTTCCGGTCATGGCGCGTGGCAGGCCTGCGGCGGCGTGTTTTACATCCGTCCAGAAATACAGAACCACGGCGCCCAGCGTTCCAACATGCACCGCGACGTCGATGGCAAGCCCCTGATCGTCCATGCCGGTCAGGGCGGGCAAAAGGATCAAATGGCCTGAGGAGGAGATCGGCAAAAATTCGGTGATACCCTGAATAATCGCCGCGAGAATCAACTGAAGTAAACTCATCTGCCCTGCCGTGCTGCCATCGCGCATTCTTTGCTGGAAATGCGTATAAGTGTGGTGTGGAAAAAGAAAGTGTGTAAATAGGTCCGATTCGGTACTAAAAAGCCGAATTTTTTTCACCGTATTGCTGAGAGTAAGTGAATTTTTTCAATTTAGGTCAGCAATACTGCCTTTTCATCCTGCGCCGCATCTCTTAAAGAGGCTCGACCAAGCCAATTCATGGAGTCTGACCCGTGGCCAAGCAACCGATGCTGAAATTTGTGCAGATCGACCGTGTCATGCCGGAAAAGCGTGCCGCTGACGTGCGCAAAGAAGACTTTGACGAAATCTATGCTGAGTACGCATCGGTTAAAGCAGAAGAGCAGGCCAGCCGCTGCAGCCAATGCGGTGTGCCTTACTGTCAGTCACATTGCCCGCTGCACAACAACATCCCTGATTGGCTGCGTCTGACCGCAACGGGTCGTCTGGAAGAAGCTTATCACACAAGCCAAGCTACCAACACCTTCCCGGAAATCTGTGGCCGTATCTGCCCGCAGGACCGTCTGTGCGAAGGTAATTGTGTAATCGAGCAATCAGGTCATGGCACAGTTACTATCGGCACGATCGAGAAATATATCACCGACACCGCCTGGGACAAAGGTTGGGTGAAGCCTGTTGAACCCGCCTCCGAGCGTAGTGAAAGCGTTGGCATCATAGGTGGCGGCCCTGGGGGACTAGCTGCTGCTGATATGCTGCGCCGTGCTGGAATTCAGGTCACCGTCTACGACCGCTACGATCGCGCCGGTGGCCTGCTGATGTACGGTATTCCGGGCTTTAAGCTGGAAAAAGACATAGTACAGCGTCGCAACGATCTGTTGGCCGATGGCGGGGTTGAGTTTGTACTTAACTGCGACGTGGACGCCGACAAATTCGCAGAAATCCGCGCCAAACATGACGCTGTGATAATTGCGACCGGAGTATACAAGTCCCGCGACCTGACTATGCCGGGCAGCGGTTTGAACGGGATCGAAAAAGCCATCGACTTCCTGACGGCTTCGAACCGCAAAAGCTTTGGCGATGCCGTTGAAGATTTTGACAATGGCCGCCTGAATGCCGAAGGCAAGAAGGTTGTCGTGATCGGTGGTGGCGATACTGCGATGGACTGCGTGCGAACCTCGATCCGTCAAGGCGCGACTTCGGTTAAATGCCTATACCGACGCGACCGTGCCAATATGCCGGGTTCGCAACGTGAAACCCAGAATGCCGAAGAAGAAGGTGTGATCTTTGAGTGGCTTTGCGCACCAAAAGGTTTCACCGGCGATGACAAAGTGTCTGGCGTTATGGTGCAAAAGATGCGTTTGGGTCAGCCCGACGCGTCCGGTCGACAAGCGCCGGAAGTGATTGAGGGCGCGGACTATGTCGAAGACGCCGATCTGGTTATCAAGGCGCTTGGATTTGAGCCTGAAGACCTGCCAACACTTTTCGGCCAGCCTGACCTTCCAGTAACCCGTTGGGGCACAGTCAAGGCCGCGTTCCAGACTGGTGAAACCGAAATGGACGGCGTTTACGCCATCGGTGACATAGTGCGCGGCGCCTCGCTTGTAGTCTGGGCGATACGGGACGGGCGCGACTGCGCCGATGCGATCATCGACCGGTTCAACACAAAAGCGGCCATCGCAGCCGAGTAACCGCAGCCCAGCGACAGGAGGGGCGTATGCCCGAATTGCAAGGCCAATGCATGTGTGGCGCGGTCACTGTGACCGCCACCCCGGCGCGGGATTCGCTGGGCGCGTGTCATTGCGATAAGTGCCGTCGCTGGACCAGCTCTATGCTGGTGACATTTCAGGCCGAACCCGGATATGCCGCCTTGGGACCGGTGAAAACATACACCTCGTCCGACTGGGCCGAACGGTCATTTTGCAGCGAATGCGGGTCGACACTGTGGTACCGGATCACTCTGCCGGGCGAGATGCACGGACAAACACAAATGGCAGCGGGCCTGTTCGAAGACACAGGCAACCCGCTGCATCTGGAACTTTATATCGACAAAAAGCCGCAAGGGTACGCGTTCGCAGGTGAACGCAAACAGATGACCAAGACGCAGGTCGAAGCCATGTACGCCCTGCCGGAAGAAGGAGACAGCCAATGACCAAATATGATGCCGATTGGGTACGGGCCGAGGAAGCCAAGCGTCAGTGGATGACGGAAAATGGTCTCTATTCCGAAGAAGAAGAGCATTCGTCCTGCGGTGTTGGTCTTGTTGTGTCTGTCGACGGTAAGGCGTCGCGTAGGGTTGTTGATGCCGGCATCGACGCTCTCAAGGCGATATGGCACCGCGGCGCTGTCGACGCCGATGGCAAAACAGGTGACGGCGCGGGTATCCACGTGCAGATCCCTGTTCCTTTCTTTTATGACCAGATCCGTCGCACCGGGCACGAGCCCAATCTGGACGAGTTGATCGCGGTTGGTCAGGTCTTCCTGCCCCGCACCGATTTCGGTGCGCAGGAACAGTGCCGGACCATCGTAGAAACCGAAGTTCTACGTATGGGTTACTACATCTACGGTTGGCGGCACGTGCCGGTGGATGTGACTTGCTTGGGTGAAAAAGCCAACGCCACACGCCCCGAGATCGAGCAAATTCTGATCTCGAACTCTAAAGGTGTGGACGAAGAAACCTTCGAACGCGAACTGTACGTCATCCGTCGCCGCATCGAAAAGGCTGCGGCTGCAGCCGGTATTTCAGGGATGTACTTGGCGTCGCTCTCGTGCCGGTCGATCATCTACAAGGGTATGATGCTGGCCGAGCAGGTTGCTGTCTTTTACCCCGATCTGATGGATGAGCGGTTTGAATCCGCCTTTGCCATCTACCACCAACGCTATTCGACAAATACCTTCCCGCAATGGTGGTTGGCGCAGCCGTTCCGCATGTTGGCCCATAACGGTGAAATCAACACGCTGAAGGGCAACATCAACTGGATGAAGAGCCATGAGATTCGCATGGCGTCGTCGACCTTTGGGGATTACGCCGAGGATATCAAACCGATCATCGCAGGCGGATCGTCGGATTCGGCTGCATTAGACTCGGTTTTTGAGGTTTTGGTGCGCGCTGGCCGTTCGGCCCCAATGGCGAAAACCATGCTGGTGCCGGAAAGCTGGTCCAAGCAGGCGGTCGAGCTGCCCCAGGCTTGGCGCGACATGTATTCCTACTGCAACTCGGTGATGGAGCCATGGGATGGCCCGGCCGCGCTGGCGATGACTGATGGCCGCTGGGTGTGCGCCGGTCTGGACCGGAACGGCCTGCGTCCAATGCGCTATGTCGTAACGGGCGACGGTCTGGTGATCGCTGGATCCGAGGCCGGGATGGTCCCGATCGATGAAGCCAGCGTAACTGAAAAGGGCGCGCTGGGTCCGGGACAAATGCTGGCCGTCGATATGAAAAAGGGCAAGCTGTTCCGCGACAAGCAGATCAAGGACAAGCTGGCGCGCGCGCTGCCCTTTGGCGAGTGGGTCGGAAAGATCAACGATCTGGATGAAACGCTGGCCGGAGTGACCGAGGCACCGATCTTCACCGGTGAAACGCTGCGTAAGCGTCAGATCGCTGCGGGATATTCCATTGAGGAACTGGAGCAGATTCTTGCGCCGATGGCCGAAGACGGCAAGGAATCCCTTGCGTCCATGGGCGATGATACCCCTTCGGCGGTTCTGTCCAAGCAATACCGACCGCTAAGCCATTTCTTCCGCCAGAACTTCAGTCAGGTGACCAACCCGCCGATCGACAGCTTGCGCGAATATCGGGTGATGTCGCTGAAAACGCGCTTTGGCAACCTAAAGAACGTCTTGGACGAAGATAGCAGCCAGACCGAGATTATCGTGCTGGAAAGTCCCTTTATCGGTAATGCGCACTGGGACAAGCTGGTTGAGAATTTTGGATCTCCGCTGGCTGAGATTGACTGCAGCTTTGAACCCGGTCGCGGTTCTTTAAGTGCCGCTTTAGCCCGTGTTAGAGCCGAAGCAGAAGAGGCCGTCCGCTCCGGCGCGGGGCATCTGGTCCTGTCCGACATGAACTCAGGCGAGGGTCGTGTGGCGATGCCGATGATCTTGGCGACCAGCGCGGTGCACTCGCATCTGACGCGTCAGGGGTTGCGGACGTTCTGCTCGCTCAACGTACGGTCGGCGGAATGTGTTGACCCACATTACTTTGCTGTGTTGATCGGCTGTGGCGCGACTGTTGTGAATGCCTATCTTGCCGAAGACTCGCTGGCTGATCGCATTGATCGCGGGTTGCTGGACGGCACATTGACCGAGAATGTCGCACGCTATCGCGAAGCCATCGACCAGGGTTTGCTCAAGATCATGGCAAAGATGGGGATCTCGGTTATTTCTTCTTACCGGGGCGGTCTGAATTTCGAAGCCGTAGGTCTCAGCCGTGCGATGGTGGCTGAATATTTCCCCGGCATGACCAGCCGCATCTCGGGCATCGGTGTAACCGGTATCCAAACCAAGCTTGAAGAGATTCATGCCAAAGGCTGGGAAAGTGGTCTGGACGTGCTGCCCATCGGCGGGTTCTACAAGGCGCGGCAATCGGGTGAGACCCACGCGTGGGAAGCGACCTCGATGCATATGATGCAAATGGCCTGCAACCGCGCCTCGTATGAATTGTGGAAACAGTATTCGGCCAAGATGCAGTCGAACCCGCCGATCCATTTGCGTGATCTGATGGACTTCAAGCCACTGGGCAAGCCGATTCCGATTGAAGAAGTGGAATCGATCACGTCGATCCGCAAGCGGTTCGTGACACCGGGCATGTCATTGGGCGCGCTGAGCCCTGAGGCGCACAAGACGCTGAACGTGGCGATGAACCGGATTGGTGCGAAATCTGACTCGGGCGAAGGTGGCGAAGACCCCGCACACTTTGTGCCTGAGCCTAATGGTGACAACCCGTCGGCGAAGATCAAACAGGTTGCTTCGGGTCGATTCGGCGTGACCGCTGAATACCTGAACCAATGTGAAGAGCTTGAGATCAAGGTCGCCCAGGGTGCAAAGCCGGGTGAGGGTGGTCAGCTGCCGGGTATGAAGGTGACCGACCTGATCGCGCGTTTGCGTCATTCGACCAAGGGCGTCACGCTGATTTCACCGCCGCCGCACCACGACATTTACTCGATCGAGGATCTGGCGCAGCTGATCTATGACCTGAAACAGATCAACCCGCGCTGCAAGGTGACAGTTAAGCTGGTGGCGTCTTCGGGTGTTGGCACGATTGCCGCCGGTGTGGCCAAGGCAAAAGCTGATATTATCCTTATTTCGGGTCACAACGGCGGTACAGGTGCATCACCCGCGACCTCGATCAAATACGCCGGTCTGCCGTGGGAGATGGGTCTGACTGAGGCGCATCAGGTTCTGGCAATGAACAACCTGCGCGACCGTGTGACCTTGCGGACGGATGGTGGTTTGCGCACAGGTCGTGACATCGTCATGGCAGCAATGATGGGGGCCGAGGAATACGGCATCGGCACCGCCGCTCTGATCGCGATGGGCTGTATCATGGTGCGTCAGTGCCAGTCGAACACTTGCCCGGTCGGCGTTTGTACGCAAGACGAAAGCCTGCGCGCCAAGTTCACCGGTAATGCGGATAAGGTCGTCAACCTGATCACCTTCTACGCACAGGAAGTGCGTGAGTTGCTGGCCAGCCTTGGTGCACGTTCCATGGACGAGATCATCGGTCGTGCCGACCTTCTGGCTCAGGTCAGCCGCGGTTCGGCACATCTGGATGATCTGGACCTGAATCCGCTGCTGATCACCGTCGATGGTGCGCATGATATCGTGTACGACCGCGACAAGGACCGGAATGCAGTACCGGATACACTGGATGCGGAAATTGTGCGCGACGCGGCCCGGTTCTTGAAAGACGGTGAGAAGATGCAGCTGTCTTATGCGGTGCAGAACACGCACCGGACCGTGGGCACCCGTGTCTCCAGTCATATTGTGCAGAATTTTGGAATGCGGAACACATTCCAGCCTGATCACCTGCACGTAAAGCTGCAAGGTTCTGCCGGTCAGTCGTTGGGTGCGTTCGCCGCGCCGGGGCTGAAACTGGAAGTATCTGGTGACGCCAACGACTATGTCGGAAAGGGACTTTCTGGCGGTATGATCGTTGTACGCCCACCGCAAGTCAGCCCATTGAAGGCGGACGACAACACGATCATCGGCAACACTGTTCTGTACGGTGCCACCGACGGTTACCTTTTTGCAGCGGGTCGCGCCGGTGAACGCTTTGCTGTCCGGAACTCGGGTGCGAAAGTGGTCATTGAGGGCTGCGGCTCCAACGGGTGTGAATACATGACCGGTGGTGTTGCGGTGATTCTGGGCGACATCGGTGCCAACTTTGGCGCGGGTATGACGGGTGGTATGGCCTATCTGTATGACCCGGAAGGCAAGGCCGAGGCGCTGATGAACAAGGAAACGCTAGTGACCTGCCCTGTAACCGTCGACCACTGGGAAGATCAGCTGAAATCGCTGATCGAAACCCATCAGGCGGAGACGTTCAGCCGTAAAGCTGCTGATATTCTGCAACACTGGGATGTAGAAAAAGCCAACTTCCTGCAGATCTGCCCGAAAGAGATGCTGAACAAGCTCAGCCATCCTTTGACAACCGAGGCGACCGCTGTTCCGGCGGAATAAACCGGATTAAAGTTGCTGATCATGAAACCCGCGTGTCGTTGGAAACACGCGGGTTTTATCTATTTTTTGGCAAAGCATTGGGTTTTATGCCTTTTTTCCCGGATCTGGCCTAGCTATGGTCACAGTTTCTTCGGGATTTGCGGTCAAACTGCGGCCTAATTGTTCAAATTTGCAGGAGCAGTCGCATGCCGGCGACATATACAGATCAGTTCTTCGACATGGACCCGGCGAGCCCGCCGGCGGTCGGTACGTTACTGACGGTTCAGAGTTACGACCTCGTCGATCAGAATGACGATGACGATATTGACCGGTTCAACAACGACACAGTAAACGGTCAGGATGTTACCCGATCATGGCCGGGCGACACCGTGACAATCAACGTGCCGAATGTGGGAAACGTCACTTATACGGGCACAACATTTTACCTTGCAAACGGCACACGTGTTTTTACACCGACCGACGATCAGGTTCTGCAAAGCGGCACGTTTGTGTCGTCTACATTCGTTACCACTCAGGGGCCGTTGGATGTTGGCGATCTTGGCCCGACCTGTTTTACACTAGGTACGCTGATCGAAACGCCCGATGGTTCGCGCCGGGTCGAGGATCTGAAACCTGGCGACCTGATCACCACCGAAGATCACGGCGCTCAACCATTGTTGTGGGTGGGCCGGACCAGCGTCGAGGCGAAAGGCAAGCTGGCCCCTATCCGGTTTGATGCCGGGGTGCTTGGGCTGGATCGACCGCTGACCGTTTCCCCACAACATCGGATGCTTGTCGAAGATTGGCGGGCACCTTACTTGTTTGGGCATTCTGAGGTACTGATCGCGGCGCATTGTCTAGTCAATGGGGACACGGTCACCCGCGTTGAAGGCGGCAAAGTCGATTACCTTCACTTGCTCTTTTCACGGCATGAGATCGTGATTGCCAATGGCGCAAAAAGCGAAAGCTATTATCCCGGCCATGCGATTTCGCAGTCAGACCGAGAAACGCAGGCGGAAATATTGCGTTTGTTCCCGGAACTAGGTGCCTGCAACGTAGCGCTGCCAGAAACCGCGCGTCCGGTCATTCGCCCGCGTGAAGCGCGCGCTTTGGCGATTTAAACCGTTCCCAACAACAGCGTCGCGTCGTATAGCAAAGGCATGGCAAAAAAAGCAGTGCGCAAGTCGAGCGGTAAGAAAAGCAAGGCGTCGAAGACAAAAAAGCAAACATCGTCGACGGTTCGCCGTTGGGTGACTCGCATCGGATTGGGTGTGGTGGCTTTTGTTGTGGGTCTGGTGATGTTGTATTCGGTGGTCAATCCTCCGGTGACCCATACGATTTGGTCTGAATGGCGCCGGTTGGGCAAAGTCGAACGTGACTGGGTTCCGATCGAAGAGATTTCGCCTATCATGGCCCGTTCGGCAGTCGCTGCCGAGGACGCCAATTTCTGCCTGCATTGGGGGTTTGACGTCGAAGCGATCAGAGATGCGTTGGAGGATGGCGGGTCGCGCGGGGCTTCGACCATCACGCAGCAAGTGGTGAAGAACGTTTTTTTGTGGCAAGGCCGGAGCTGGGTGCGCAAAGCGTTAGAAACTTCGATCACGCCGGTGGTCGAAATTTTCTGGAGCAAGCAACGCATTCTTGAGGTCTATCTGAACGTGGCAGAAACCGGACAGGGTGTTTTTGGAGTGGAAGCTGCGGCACAAAGCAATTTCAATGTGCCTGCTGCGCGATTGAGCCCGGTCCAAGCTGCGCGTATTGCTGCTATTCTGCCCTCGCCACGCAACAGATCTGTCACTGATCCGTCTGTTTATACACGCAGGCGGGCGGCATCGATACTGGATGGGGCGGCCACCATCCGCGCAGATGGTCGCGCAGATTGTTTCGAGGATTGAAACTCATCGCCCCTCAAGGCTAAAGCTGGTGTGTATACACTGGTTCGATTGGAAGCTCATGGCGCGTTTGTTTCACGTTCCCCTGTCCCCGTATTGCCGCAAGGTCCGTCTGTCATTGGCAGAAAAGAAGATTGAGGTTGAGCTGGTCGAAGAGAAATACTGGGAGAAAGACCCGGATTTTCTGCGCCGTAACCCGGCAGGTAAAGTACCGGTATTGCGGCTGGACGGGCAGGTCATGGCGGAAAGCGCGGCTATCTGTGAATATATCGAAGAAACGCGCCCAGAGCCGGCGCTGATGCCCAAGACACCAGAGTCACGGTACGAGGTGCGCCGTCTGGTTGGTTGGTTCGATGACAAGTTTCATCATGAAGTAACCTCGAAGCTGCTTTATGAACGGGTGAACAAAAAAGTGACGGGCGAAGGCTACCCGGACAGCAAGAACGTCAAGGAAGGCGCCCGCGCGATCAAGTATCATCTGGACTATATGGCATGGTTGCTGGATCACCGCCGCTGGTTGGCAGGGGATCAAATGACTTTGGCCGACTTTGCAGCTGCGGCGCATTTGTCGGCGTTGGATTATATCTCGGATGTCGATTGGAACAGATCGCAGGCCGTCAAGGACTGGTACGCCAAAATAAAGTCGCGACCGGCGTTCCGGTCGATACTTGCGGATCAGGTACCGGGGTTCCGGCCGCCGCCGCATTACGCGGATTTGGATTTCTGATAGGTTGCAGGGCGGCTGTCTGCCCCCCATCGCGCTGTAGCGCGATTCCCCCCGAGGATATTTTGGCCAGATGAAAAGCGGATCGGGTTTAAAACAAAAACTGGTGGCGCAAGCTCTGAGCGAAGGCTTTGTGTCCTGCCGCATATGCCGCCCTTGGGATGTTCCAGAGGTTCCGGCACGGTTGCAGGCTTTTTTACAGGCCGGGTATCACGGGCAGATGGGCTGGATGGCCGAGCGTGCGCACTGGCGAGGAGATCCGGCGGCATTGTGGCCCGAGGCTAAGTCCGTGATCATGTTAGCCGAGAGCTATACACCTGAGAATGATCCGACCGAAGTGCTGAACTACCCGGACAAGGCAGCGATCTCAGTTTACGCACAGAACAAGGATTACCACGATCTGGTCAAGAAAAGACTGAAGCGGCTGGCGCGTTGGCTGATTGCCGAGGCCGGTGGAGAGGTGAAGGTTTTTGTAGATACTGCTCCGGTGCCAGAAAAAGCACTGGGCCATGCCGCAGGGTTGGGATGGCAGGGAAAGCACACCAACCTTGTGAGCCGAGATTGGGGAAGTTGGGCCTTTATAGGCTCTGTTTTTACTACACTGGACCTGCCTTCTGACATGGCTGAGGTGGATCATTGTGGGTCCTGTCGCGCTTGTCTGGATTCGTGCCCGACGGATGCTTTTCCAGCGCCTTACCAATTGGACGCGCGACGGTGCATTTCTTACCTGACGATCGAGCACAAGGGGCCGGTGGAAGAAGAGCTAAGAGCCAAGTTAGGTAATCGTATTTACGGGTGTGACGATTGTCTGGCAGCTTGCCCGTGGAACAAATTTGCCGTCGCGGCGAGCGATATCCGATATGCGGCACGCGATGATCTACGGATGCCTCCGCTCAAGGATCTGGCCATGCTGGATGACGCGGCTTTTCGCGCGAAGTTCTCCGGTTCACCGATCAAGAGGATCGGGCGCGACCGGTTTGTGCGCAACGTGCTTTACGCCATCGGAAACTCGGGCAGGCACGAATTGCATTCGGTCGCGCAGGGTTTGACCGAGGATTCGGACCCCACAGTTGCAGATGCCGCGCGCTGGGCGGTGCAACGGTTGCGATAAGTGCCGCAAACAGGCTGGACGTGTCGGTCCAAACCGCTAAACCCACCTTCAGCGAACAGGAAGGAGAACCCGATGGCTCTGGCTTTGGGTGTGGATACAGGCGGAACGTATACTGATGCGGTGCTGATCCGGGATGAAAAAGAGGTGGTTGCCTCGGCCAAATCGCTCACCACGCGTGCCGATCTGGCGATTGGCGTGGGCAAAGCCATTCAGGCAGTTCTGAAAACGGCGCAAGTTGCACCAGATCAAATCTCGATGGCGTCCTTATCGACAACTCTGGCCACCAATGCGCTGGTCGAGGGGCAAGGTGGGCGCGTGGCGTTGGTCTATATCGGTTTCAAAGACAGCGACCTAGATAAGCATGGGTTGCGAGAGGCGTTAAAGGGTGACCCGGCCTTGGTGATATCAGGAGGTCACACCCATGCGGGGGGCGAAGCCGCGCCGATGGATGTAGCAGCGCTTGAAACCTTTTTAGACTCTCATAAAGGCATTTCTGGTTTTGCAGTGGCGGCTCAGTTCGCTACGCGTAACCCTGCGCATGAGTTGGAAGCTGCGCGGATAATCGCAGACAAGACAGGCGCACCGGTGACATGTTCGCACCACTTATCGGCCAAGCTGAATGGGCCGAAACGAGCAGTGACAGCTGTCTTGAACGCACGGCTTATTGGGATGATAGACCGGCTAATCGGTCGGGCGCAGGACCGGTTGCTGGAACTTGGCATAACTGCGCCAATGATGGTTGTGCGCGGTGATGGCGCGTTAATGAGCGCTGAGCAGGCGCGGGAACGACCGATTGAGACGATCCTCAGCGGTCCTGCTGCCTCGATCGTAGGGGCTAGCTGGCTGACTGGGGCTGAGAACGCTTTGGTTTCGGACATCGGCGGGACCACGACAGATGTTGCACTGATCCGCGATGGCAAACCTGCAATTGACTCGGCGGGCGCTCAGGTTGGTGGGTTTCGCACTATGGTCGAAGCCGTCGCAATGCGCACGTACGGGTTAGGCGGCGACAGTCAGGTGCACGTAGTGACCGAAGGCTTAGGCGGAGGGGTATTCCTTGGCCCAAGACGGGTATTACCTGTCTCTCTTATCGCATCCGAAGCACCGGAGGTCGTGCATTCCGCTCTGGATGCCCAACTGCGGGCTACGACAGTTGGTGAACATGACACAAGGTTTGCCCGACAAGTTCCCGGAATTCATGCCGAGGGGTTGGGTGCGCGCGAAGAAGCGCTGTTGGAACGATTGGAAGACAAGGTCCTGCCGTTGAGTAGCTTGCTGCGCACTCGAATGGAAAACGGCGCCCTGGCACGTTTGGTGGATCGTGGGATCGTTCAAGTATCGGGTGTAACCCCATCAGATGCGAGCCACGTGCTGGGCAGGCTGAACGCCTGGGATGCAGAAGCTGCCCAGAAGGCGCTGGAGCTGGTGGCACGCAAACGGGTTGGTACCGGAGATAGGTTGGCCACATCTCCCGAAGCACTGGCGCAGATGATTGTGGATCAACTCACTGAGCAAACCACTTTGACCTTGTTAGAGACTGCTTTTGCAGAAGAAGCTGATGACTTTGGCGTTTCGTCAACTGAGCTTGCTCGGCACGTGCTGACTCGGAAAGGCTTGTCCCGCCATCGCGGGTTACTGGCTTTGGACGCAGCGTTAAACGTTGATGTTGTTGGGTTGGGCGCGTCAGCCCCCTGCTATTACCCGGCTGTTGGTGAAAGGCTGCACGCCCGCATGATCCTGCCCGAACATGCGGGGGTGGCAAATGCCATCGGTGCTGTTGTTGGTCGACTAACCTTGCGCCGGTCGGGCACGGTGACGTCGCCATCCGAGGGGCGTTTCAGGGTGCATCTGGAAGACGGCCCAAAGGACTTCACCGAAGCCGGCACCGCATTGGATATGCTTGAATCAGTTCTGCGAAACGAAGCGGAAAGCGCCGTGCGTCAGGCCGGGGCAGCGGACATCCGGGTTGTGGTTGACCGGGATATCCGTACGGCCCGCATCGAAGCGCAGGAAGTGTTCGTCGAGGCGCTGATCACGGTCGAGGCAAGCGGTCGGCCCCGCGTGGCAACAGGGTAGCCCCGCAGGGGGCCCACCCACTTATTCAGCCGCGTCGCGTTTCGGCAGAACCCAATCGGGGCGGGGGAAGTGGCAGGTATAGCCATTTGGGATGCGCTCCAGATAATCCTGATGCTCAGGCTCTGCCTCCCAAAAATCGCCTGCGGGTTCCACCTCGGTCACGACCTTACCGGGCCAAATACCGCTGGCGTTTACATCGGCGATTGTGTCCAGCGCGATCTGTTTCTGGTCGTCATCAACAAAGTAGATGGCCGAGCGATAGCTCATTCCGCGGTCGTTGCCTTGACGGTTTAATGTGGTCGGATCGTGAATCTGGAAGAAAAACTCCAACAATTCGCGATAGGTGATTGCGGTTGGGTCGTAAAAGATCTCGATCCCTTCGGCATGGGTGCCGTGGTTGCGATAGGTGGCGTTGGGGACGTCACCACCAGTGTAGCCGACGCTGGTGCGAGAAACGCCCGGCAGCTTGCGGATCAGATCCTGCATGCCCCAAAAGCAACCCCCGGCTAGAACGGCGCGTTGTTCAGTCATTGGATTTCCTCCACATGGATTAGGTATTCGCCATAACCTTCCGCTTCCATCTCATCACGATGAATAAACCGCAAGGCGGCAGAGTTGATGCAATAACGCAGCCCGCCTTGTTCGCGCGGACCGTCGGGGAAGACATGCCCCAGATGGCTGTCACCGTGTTTTGAGCGGACCTCGGTTCTGATCATACCATGCGTGGCGTCGTGGAATTCTTCTACATGTTCATGGATGATCGGCTTGGTGAAGCTGGGCCAGCCACATCCAGATTCGTACTTGTGAGTCGAGGCGAATAGAGGCTCACCTGAAACGATGTCCACATAAATGCCCGGCTCTTTGTTGTTGAGATACTTCCCAGTACCGGGACGCTCGGTTCCGCTGCGCTGCGTGACGTGGAATTCTTCAGGGGACAGGGCGGCGACGGCCTCGGGGGATTTAGTGTATCGGGTCATGGCTCCTCCGGTCGTTTTGCTTCTGTGGCATAATCTGGGGGTTAGGGCGAAGAAAGCAAACCCCTGTTTCAATGAACTCGCGCAGTCGTGCGGGTGATCTGACAGCGGCTTTCGAGCGTAATGTAAGCAACAAGGAAGGCTGTAAGATGATCAGAATGCTTGTGCTGACAGTGTTGATTTTGTTGGGCCGTACCGTGCAAGCGGACCCAATGAACGGAGAATTTGACTCGATCGACGGAGGCACATTGTCGATCCACGACTGGAGAGGACAACCAGTACTGGTTGTAAACACTGCATCGCATTGCGGGTTCACTGGTCAATATAAGGCTCTACAAAAGGTACATGAGGTATACTCGGATCGCGGTCTGGTGGTGCTTGCTGTCCCATCTGATTCCTTCAACCAGGAATTGGAAACGGCCGAAGAGGTCAAAGCGTTCTGTGAATTGAACTACGACCTCACCTTGCCAATGACAGATATAACATCGGTCAAAGGCGCGGATGCGCACCCATTTTATAAAGCTGTGGCTGCTAAAACCGGGTTCGTGCCCAGCTGGAACTTCAACAAAATCCTACTCGACTCGGAAGGGATGGTCGTTGCGACCTTTGGCGCGAACGTAAAACCAGATTCGACCAAGTTGCTGCGTCAGGTCGAGAGTTTGCTGCCCTGAACAGGCTGGCGCGACAACTGCACCGCCAGAATTCCTAATGTGGCGATTGCCACTCCGACCAAATCAAGTGGTCCCAATTTCTCACCTAAAAACAGCCATCCAGCCAATGCCACCAACAATGGCATGGTCGAGGCTATAATCGCTGCCAGAGAAGCTTCAACCGTCTGCATCGCATAAAAGTACAGACCCAAATAAAGGGCATTCTGACAGATTCCGAAAAGAATAGTCGCTCGCCATTGAGGCCGGTTTAAATGACAAGTTTGGCCCATGGCGCGGGCAATGGCGACGCCAATTCAACCTGAAATCAGAAACCGCGGCGCCAAAGAAAACAGTGGAGACGCATCAGCAACGATTATTCGCGCTGAGGTAAAGGCCGATGACCAAATGAAGGCAAAAACCAGCCCCATGGCGATCGCGCGTAAATCCATAGGGCCTCCTGTCGTATCGCTGGCAATGTTTCCGATTTTTCTGTGGGCCGCAAGCATGCCTCGTCAAAAAAGCCACACCTTCTGGGCAACAGGTTTTCCAATGGCGTTTTTATTGATTGACTGGACAATTAAAGATAATGGCGGGCAAGTCTGACTAATACAAATATGGGAGGTGTATTTAGTGTTGCTGGAATACATCCTATCTTTCGGCGTCCTGCTGGCCCTGGGCCTGGTCGCTTTCTTCGTGGTGAAATGGTGGAATTTGCGCTGCGTTGGCGTAACGCCCGTCCATCTGTTCACGTTTATCGCGATCCTGTTCACATCAGGTTTGGATGTCGGCCTGATCATGTTTCCGCTGACCGAATTCGGTGGCTACGCCGAAGACCCGGCCTATTCTTTTGCCAACCCATTGGCGATCGAATTCGGCTTTTGGGGTTTTTTGATCTGGGCGTTCTACTTCCTGACAGCCTTCTACTTCTGCGTGATCGAACCGCGCGTGAAATTCTTTGAGATCCCGTTGGTCAAACTGATCAACAACGTAGTGATCATCGGCACCTGTGCGTTCACCGCCAGCCTGTTCCTGATCTACTTGCCTGGCTACCTGCCAGAGGTCGGAGACGGCGAGTCCGTGGTCACCACCTTCTACATCATCGTATTCGTGGTCATTCTGGCAGCCGCCTATTCCTCGACCGACCTGAAATACGTGCGCATCCTGTCGGTGGGCTCGACCTTCCTGTTCCTGGCGTTGATCATCGGCATGTGGGCTGCGGCGGGCATGGGCTGGACCGGATTTGCTGAAACCAGCAGCAATATCGGTGCCTATTTCGCGAACATCCACAAGTTCGTGCTGCCGCTGACCGACTACCATGCATTCTACCTGTTCTGGTGGTTCGCATGGTCGATCATGATCGGCCAGTTCACCTCGCGTTTTGTTGGTGGTCTGACCACTTGGCAGCTGCTGGCGGCGCTGCTGATCTTCCCGTCGATCCCACTGGCGATCTGGTTCACCGTTCTCTACTACTACCATCTGAACGGCATCAGCACCGCGGGCATTACCAACATCGCAATGGTGATCGTGGGCGTGACCTTTGTGATCAACTCGCTGGACTCGCTAATCCGTCTGTATACCGACAACCTGAACCTGACGGTCGAGCGCTTCGGCAAGGCAATCTACGTCGCCGGCAACGTCGCACTGCTGTTCATCCTGACCCTGCTGTTCCAGAGCCAGTGGTTGCAGATTCAGTGGATTGGTGCCGTGGTTGTTGGTCTATACTTGGCTTGCGTAGTCTATATCCTGGTCACAAAACGCAATGAGGTACTCAGCATCGACTCGATGCCTGAAGATCGCGATCTGGACTTTCACAAGGTCGAAACGGTTCACTGATTTAGTACTAAAAAACAATAACTTGGGCGCCCAAAGTGGCGCCCTTTTTCGTGGCGTGAGTTTTAAGTTCCTATCAAGGAAATTCTGTTCTTCGTGGCAGATCAAACCCTCAATTGGCGGCATTAATAAAGCGTTAAGGGGCTGTTCTAATTAGATTTAACACGTTTCATTAAAATACAGGCAGGGCGTGTGGCGATCATATTCGCTTAGTAATTTGAAATTCGAAATGGATGCGAAATCAACTGATATCGCGATCCTTCAACAAAACGCCTGAGTAAATAACGAGTGTACAATTTAGAGGAACTGAAATTATGAAGCCCACAAAGGCACCAAATCCTTCGGAAAAAGCGAAAGCCAAGCTTGCTGAGCTTGAGCTTGAATTCGAATTCCCTGAAATCGACATCCCTGACGGTGGCGGTCAACCCGAATTGCCCATTGTGGCCCCTTCACCGGATGCTCCGACGTTTCCGGATCTGACGTTGCCTGATGTTGCAATGGCAGACGTTGATATTCCGTGGGCCCAGCTACCCTCGGATATCTTTGACCTAGGCTAAGCCAACAGAACAATTTTGCCCAAAATCAGTGTCAGTAAAACTCGCGCATTCAGGTCTAAAAACCTTGATTTTGGGCATCAAGCTTCTGAAGCAATGAAAAAGGGCCCCCGAAAGGCGGCCCTTGATCATATCGAAGTGAAGGCTGAAATCAGCCGTTCACGCTGTCCTTCAGCGCCTTGGCGATGGTCATCTTGACCACCTTGTCGGCTTCTTTCTTGAACTGCTCGCCGGTGGCGGGGTTGCGCACCATGCGCTCGGGGCGTTCGCGGCAGTAGATTTTGCCAACGCCGGGCAGGGTTACTGCGCCGCCAGCCGAAACTTCGCGGGTGATCAGGCCGGTTACGGCCTCCAGCGCAGCGTTCGCGGCTTTTTTGTCGGTTCCCATTTCCTCAGCGAGAGCAGCAACCAGCTGAGTTTTAGTCATAGGCTTTGCCATTTCTTGGTCTCCTTAACGTGCCCGATAAATTGGGCCTCACCGCGTAACTGTAACGGGATATTGTGGCCGAACACAACGAATAGTAGCGCCGAAAACCCTAAAAATAGGGGGATTTCGTTGCTTTTTTGCTTCAGAGGAAGGCCGTTTCGTCAAACGAACGCAATTTCCGGCTGTGCAGGCGCTCTAATGGCATACCGCGCAAACGCTCCATCGCGCGTATTCCGATCGCCAAATGTCGGCTGACCTGAGTTGTATAGAACGCCGAAGCCATACCAGGAAGCTTTAATTCGCCGTGCAGCGGTTTGTCTGAGACACACAGCAAAGTGCCATACGGTACACGGAAGCGATAGCCATTTGCCGCAATCGTTGCGCTTTCCATATCCAAAGCGATTGCGCGGGATTGGCTTAGGCGTTGGACCGGGCCGGACTGGTCGCGCAGTTCCCAGTTCCGGTTATCGACCGAAGCAACCGTGCCGGTGCGCATAACCCGCTTAAGCTCATATCCTTCCAACTCGGTCACTTCGGCCACGGCGCGTTCCAGGGCCACTTGAATCTCGGCCAACGGCGGGATCGGAACCCAGACAGGCAGGTCGTCATCCAATACCTTGTCTTCGCGCAAATAGGCATGGGCCAGCACGAAATCTCCCAGCGCCTGAGTGTTCCGCAATCCGGCACAATGCCCGACCATCAACCAGGCATGGGGGCGTAGCACCGCGATATGGTCAGTGGCAGTTTTGGCGTTTGATGGACCCACCCCGATATTGACCAAGGTGATCCCAGACCCATCTCCACGTTTCAGGTGATAGGTCGGCATTTGCGGCAGCTTCAGCGGTTGTTCCAGTACCCCTTCTGCTTCGGTGATCTGCGCATTTCCCGTTGAGACAAAGCTGGTATAGCCGCTGCTGGGGTCGGCCAATTGTTCCCGCGCATAGTTTTCAAACTCGGACACATAGAACTGGTAGTTGGTGAACAACACATGATTCTGGAAATGGTTGGGATCGGTCGCTGTGTAATGCGAAAGCCGCGCAAGTGAGTAATCGACACGCTGAGCTGTGAACAAGGCAAGCGGGCCGGCTTCATCCTCGGGGTCGTGCACACCGTTGACAATGTCGTCGTTTGTCGTGGTCAAGTCGGGTACGTCGAACACATCGCGCAAAGTAAATCCAGCGGCGCCCTGATGAGGGACCACCAGATCAGGGTTGTTCGCCACTGCAAAATGAACGGGTATCGGAGTATCGGAGGCACCGATTGTCACGGGTTGGTCGTGGTTCTTGATCAACAAAGCGATTTGTTGCGTCAGGTACGATCGGAACAGGTCTGGTCTCGTGACCGTGGTCACATGAGTGCCGGGTTCTGAAACGTGACCAAAGCTGAGACGACTGTCGACTTGGGCGTAGGACGTGGTTTTGATGCGAATTTCCGGGTAATAGGCTCTGAATCGCTCAGTCGGAGCGCCTCCGTCCATTGCCTTGGCGAAGCTGTCACACAGGAACTTGGTGGCTTGTTCATACAGCTCTTCCAAACGCGCGACCGCAGCAGCGGGATCGGTGAATTTTTCAGGCGTTGGGACGTCGGGTGTTCGGATAATCGTCATGCAAGTGGTTCCAAAAGGTCGATCTTTTCAAATGTTCGCACGTCTACGAGGCCCAGGTCGGAAATCCGCAATTCGGGGATCACGACCAAAGCCAGTAGCGAGTGCTGCATATAAGCGTTGTTCAGCTGACAACCGCAGGCCTGCATTGCTTCGACCATGTTTTCTGCCTTTGCTGCAACTTCGGTCGCGGGGCTGTCAGACATCAATCCAGCGATTGGCAGTTCCACCAGCGCCAACTCTTCACCATCACGAAAAATGGTGATGCCTCCACCGACCTCGGCCAAGCGGTTGGCAGCCAGCGCCATCTGGGCGCGGTCTGTGCCCACCACGATCATGTGGTGGCTGTCATGTGCGACGGTCGAAGCCATGGCCATTTTGCCTTGATATCCAAAGCCCGAGACAAAGGCGTTCGTGACACCTCCTGTCGCGCGGTGCCGTTCGACCAGAGCGATTTGGCAGACGTCGCCTTCACCCTCAACCAATCCGCCGATAATCGGTAGCTCAGCCTTCAGCGCTTTGGTCGGTGCCTGGTTTTCGACTACGCCAATGACATTGGCCTGCACTCGGTTGGCGCCAGCGGGCGCTTTTATTTCGAAATCCGCGTCGGTCAGGGTGTGGCCCAGATGAACGGTATTGCGCGCTGTATCAGGCCAGTTCAAATGTGGGCAATCCACGGTGATGGCGCCATTCTCGGCCACTATCTGTCCACGCGCGATAACCACATCAATGGGCAGCTCCTTTAGGTCCGAACTGAGGATGATGTCCGCCCGCCGCCCCGGTGTGATCGAGCCGATTTCGCGCTCCAACCCGAAATGAGAGGCTGTGTTGATCGTCGCCATCTGTAAAGCCACCAACGGGTCACAACCACAGGCAATTGCATGGCGCACCACACGGTTCATATGCCCGTCATTGACCAGCGTGCCAGAATGGCAGTCGTCTGTGCACAAGATGAAGTTGCGCGGATCAAGCCCCTTTTCGGTGACGGCAGTAATCTGGCTTTCCACGTCATACCAAGCCGATCCCATGCGCATCATCGAGCGCATCCCCTGCCGAACGCGGGCAATCGCGTCAGCTTCGCACGTGCCTTCATGATCATCCGCCGGGCCTCCGGCTACGTAAGCCGCAAAATCAGACCCTAAATCGGGCGAAGCATAGTGCCCGCCAACGGTTTTTCCTGCTCGTTGTGTTGCGGCTATTTCCGCCAGCATTTTGGGGTCGCCATGAATCACACCAGGGAAATTCATCATTTCGCCCAACCCGATGATACCGGGCCAACTCATCGCCTCTGTCACGTCCTCAGGAGTGATCTCGTAGCCTGTCGTTTCCAAACCGGGGGCGGATGGCGCACAGGACGGCATCTGGGTGAAAATGTTCACCGGTTGCATCAACGCTTCGTCATGCATCATCCGCACACCGTCCAACCCCAATACGTTCGCAATCTCATGCGGATCGGTGAACATCGAGGTGGTTCCATGAGGAATTACTGCGCGGGCGAATTCGGCTGGCGTTAACATGCCCGATTCGATGTGCATATGGGCGTCGCACAGACCTGGAAGCATGTAGCGGCCTTGTGCCTCGATGATGTGCGTGTCCGGACCAATGCAATGCGATGCGTCCTGCCCTACAAACGCTACTCGCCCTGCAACAATGGCGACGTCATGATCCGGCAGGGTTTCGCGGCTGTGCACGTTTACCCAGATGCCACCGCGAATGAACATATCGGCAGCCTCGCGCCCTGCGGCAACAGCAATCAATTTAGGGGCGACATCGGGCCAACTTGGGAAGGGTGTGTATTCCATGATTCAACTTTCCCGAATGCCGGGAAAGGTTCAACCCCCACCGCACAGCTATCATGAAACCGTCACGAAATGCGTCAGCGCTACCCGGTCCAATTATTGAAATGTTGCGCATTGTTCATGACGACAGGTGGTAGCGTCCCAATCAGCGCAGCCTGTCTGTTTCCATCTCGCGCCGGATCCAGTCTGCAAAGGCCAATGCCCCCGGGGTTTGTTCGGCTTGTGGAGACAGCAATAAGTAATACGCCTCAGGCATTACTGCTCGGTGTGAAAAGGGTGCCACCAAACGGCCCTGTTCAATCAGGCGGCTTGCAATTGTGTCGTGTGTCAAGCACAGCCCCCCACCCGCCATCGCGACAGACAAGCTGAACAGATAGGTGGTGGAATAGGTAATCGCCGGATTATCCCACATTAGAGCCTGATCTTCTGCCCAATTCGCCCAGTTGGACAATAGGTTCGAACAATCAAATAGTGGGTGTTCTTGCAACGTATCCAGCGTCACCTGATAGCCCGGTGCGCAGACTGGGTAGTAGTGATCTGTGCGCAACAATTCTGTCCGCACGGTATCCGATGGCCTTAGCGAATACCGGATTTCCACCGCGGCACCCTCCGCCATTTCCCGCGGCTCCCACAATTCGGTGAAGATGTTCAGTTGAACCTCGGGGTGGGCGGCCCGGAACTGCGGTAACCGTGGGGCCAGCCAGTTCACTGCGAACGTGATGTTACTTTGCACTTGAACCGCATTTTGCTGTGCACCCGTTACAGCTTGTGTGCCGCGCACCAGTGTTCGAAACGCTTCGCGTACCACAGGTAAATAGGTGATGCCTGCCTCGGTCAGTTCTAGGGCGCGCGGTCGGCGTAGAAACAGAGGCTGGCCCAGATAACCCTCCAGCGATTTGATCTGCTGGCTGACCGCGCTTTGCGTCATATTCAGATCGCGAGCTGCACCTGTGAAAGACAGGTGGCGTGCCGCTGCCTCGAATGTGCGTAGCCAGCCTAGTGGTGGAAGTGATTTCTGCATGTGCATAACTCTGCCATTAGTTCAACTAATGGAATAGTTGCGAATTTTTCGTTGGTCAATTTTTCGCAATAGGGGCACGATTTTCTCAAGCTTAAGCCACCAGAACCGGAGCCTGCGATGACCGTAACTAACTTGCGTCCCAATATTGACCATTGGGCAGAACGCGTGGATCTTGCCGCCACGTTCCGTTGGACTGAGCGGCTGAATATGCATGAGGCTGTCGCCAATCACTTCAGCCTTGCGGTGAATGAGGACGGAACACAGTTCCTTATGAACCCTAACCAAATGCATTTCGCGCGCATCAAAGCATCAAATCTATTGCTGCTGGATGCCAATGACTCTGATGTCATGTCCCAGCCCGGCGCGCCGGATCCGACCGCTTGGGGATTGCACGGTTCGATCCATCGAAACTGTTCCCATGCTCGGTGCGTAATGCACGTGCATTCGATTTTTGCCACCGTTCTGGCATCGTTGGTTGATAGTACATTGCCACCGATCGATCAGAACACAGCCACTTTCTACAACCGATATGTTGTGGATGACGAATTTGGCGGACTTGCTTTTGAAAGCGAGGGCGAACGCTGTGCCTCTATGCTGTCGGATCCGAAGAAGAAGGTGATGATCATGGGAAATCACGGCGTTTTGGTGATCGGCAGTGACCCGGCGGACACTTTCAATCGGCTTTATTATTTCGAACGTGCAGCCGAAACCTACATTCGTGCGCTGCAAACCGGCCAGCCTCTGCGCGTTTTGTCAGATGAGATCGCTGAAAAAACCGCTCAAGAACTGGATGACTATCCCGGCCAAGGGGATGCGCACCTGCGCGAGATCAAAGCTCTGCTGGATGCCGAAGGCTCCGACTACGCCACATAGAGGTTGTTGCCATGACTGACGCCACTCAGGACCCCGAAGCCACCCGCTGGCACTATCACCCCGAAGGACCGGTGGGATTGAACCCTTTGTTCAAATGGCCTCCGCGACCTGCCGAGGTGTTGAAGTGGTACAGTGGCGCGTGGCTGCAAGTCACTTCGCTGACCCTTTGCCTGGTGTTGGCATTGACAGCCTACGTGTTCTTTTTCCCTTCATTAGAGACAATGCGGAGCTTTTCGCCCGGCTGGATGTTCCGCATCTGGTTGCTGAACATGGTGCCTCAGATTCTTGTCGCGGGTGGCCTGCATTGGTGGCTTTACATGCGGAAAGGGCAGGGCATGTACAAGAAGTTCGACCGCCGCGATCTGACTCGCAACAATGGCAACTTCACTTTCCGAAACCAGGTTTGGGACAATATCTGGTGGACGTTGGGCAGCGCGATGACCGTGGCCACCGTTTATCAATGGATCATTTATTGGGCGATGGCGAATGGATATGTTCCCACGGTTACTTGGGCCAGTGCACCGGTTTGGTGTGTTGTATGGATGGCGTTCATACCAATGTGGTCCGGCCTGCATTTCTATTGGGTGCACCGGCTAGAGCATCACCCGAAGCTCTATAAACATGTCCACGCGGTGCATCATCGAAACGTCAATATCGGACCTTGGTCGGGGATTTCGAATCACTGGTACGAAAACCTGCTGTACTTCACCACCTACTTCATCCACCTGATTGTTCCGTCTCATCCGCTGCACGTGCTGTTTCATACCTATTTTCAGCAAATTAGCCCTGTGCTGTCGCATTCCGGGTTTGAAAAGTTAAAAGCCCGAGACACGGACGCTGCCCGAGCCGGGGACTTCTTTCACCAGCTGCATCACCGGTATTTCGAGTGCAACTATGGCACCTCTGAAATCCCCTTCGACAAATGGTTTGGCACCTATCACGACGGTTCGGCCGAGGCGACGACGCGGACACGGGCCTTCAAAAAGCAGATGTATACCTGAGGTCAGGCCCGCTCGAACAAGGCGATCAACGCGGTATCATCCTTGTTGGGGCCGGCGGCAAGGTCACCATAGATGCGCACCTCGGGCAGGGTCAGGTTTAGAATCTGGCCCTGCGCCATTTTGTGCAAGGTTTCGGCAAAACCCAGTTTTTCATAGTGCTTTGCGTTGATTGACAAGGCAAATTGCGCGCCAGGGCGGGCAATACGCAAGAGTGAGGGCAAAGCCTCTGGACCGAGATGACCATGAGTGAATGTGCCCGAGGATACAATGCCAGCGTAGCTGTCAGGCGGGACCGGGATGCCTTGGTTCAGATCAGCTTCGATAGCGTCGCGGTAGATATCCTTGAGCATGGCCTGGTCAAGCATCTCGGGGCTGATATCGGTGGCGTCGATCGGCCCCACGCCCAGCCCTGCCAGAACCGCGCCACATAGACCCGTACCTGCGCCCACATCCAGAACCGGGCCTTGCCCACCCGCAGAGACAAAGGCCCGCGCGGTGTGAATGTGCAGTTGGTAATCCTCAAGCGCGGCAAAACTCTCGTCATAGTCACCGGCCCATTCAGCATAAAGGCGTTTGTGCTCTTCTGGTGACCCAAGGGCATATGCGGCGTGAAGGTTGGGTGTTTTCTCACTCATGCTTAAAAGAAAGGCGCATTGAGGGATTCGAATCAAGTATTGCAGTGCAGATGCTTGCATCCGTCGGCTTTGCGGATCATCTAAGTCATCATGACAGGTACTCTCTTTTCGTTTGGCCATGGATATTCGGCGCAGGCCTTGTCTCGGTTGTTGGAGCCACAAGGTTGGAGCATCCGCGGCACCACCCGCGATCCCGCCCAATCCAGCACGATCCGTGCCTCGGGTGCCGATCCTTTAGTCTGGCCGGGGCAAACCCCAGATTTAGAGGGGGTAACGCATTTGCTGGTCTCGACGGCACCCAAGGTGGATGGCGATCCGGTATTGGCGGCGTTGAAAGACGAAATCACAGAGCGTGCCGCGCAATTCAAATGGGTAGGGTATTTGTCGACGACTGCGGTCTATGGCGACCATCAGGGCGGCTGGGTCGATGAAACCACACCACCTGCGCCCAGGGCTGACCGGGGCAGGTGGCGGGTGAACGCCGAGCAGCAATGGATGAACATTCCCGGACTGCCCATTCATATCTTTCGACTGGCCGGTATCTATGGGCCTGGGCGCGGTCCGTTTTCCAAGCTCAAACGCGTCGGAATGCGGCGGATCATTAAACCTGGCCAGGTGTTTTCACGCATTCATGTCACAGATATCGCACAGGTTCTGGCCGCTTCGATGGCTGCCCCAAACCCCGGCGCCATTTACAATGTCTGCGATGATGAACCTGTACCGCCGCAAGACGTGATTTCATATGCTGCTGAACTTCAAGGTCTTCCCCTGCCGCCCGCGGTGCCGTTTGATGAAGCAGACCTGACTCCAATGGCCCGAAGTTTCTACAATGAAAACAAGCGGGTCAGGAATAACCTCATCAAGGATGAGCTGGGTGTGGAACTTGTTTATCCGAACTACCGGGTGGGGTTAGAGGCCCTGATGAAAGACAGCTAACATTCATCGAGCCGCGGCCTTGATCAAGTCGGCGGCTTTCTCAGCAATCATGATCGTTGGTGCGTTTGTGTTTCCGGAAACCAGCGTCGGCATGACTGAGGCATCGACAACCCTTAGCCCTTCGATTCCACGTACGCGTAATTCCGGGTCAACCACTGCCATATCGTCCACACCCATTTTACAGGTCCCAACCGGGTGGTAGATCGTGTCGGCGCGCGATCTGATATGTTGTTCCCAATCGGCGTCTGTCTTGGCAGTGTCGGTTCCGAACAACTCTTTGTGCCGGTATTTTTCTAGCGCTGGGGCCTGAAGGATATCACGCATCATGCGGGCACCTTTGATCATCGTTTCCAGATCACGCTCATCGGACAAGAAGGCCGGGTCAATGGCAGGCGGCGCAAATGGATTTTTGCTGTTCAGGCCAACCGTACCACGGCTTTCTGGGCGCAGTTTACAGACATGGCAGCTGAACCCATGGCCGTAGTGTAACTTGCGTGCATGGTCATCGACGATAGAAATGACAAAATGCAGTTGGATATCGGGGCGATCCAGATCGTTGGACGTTTTGAGGAAACCGGCACCTTCGGCAAAGGGCGTGGCCGCCATCGACACTCCGGTATTGCGCCAGCGCCAGAGGTGGCGCAAAAGGTTGACCGAGGCCATCGCGCCGATACCGAAGTTATCCGTATCCTTAGTTTTATAAGACAGGATGAAATCCAAGTGGTCTTGCAGGTTCTTACCGACCCCTGGCAGGTCATGGCGCACGGCAATGCCGTGACCAGCAAGCTCGTCACCCGCTCCGATCCCGGATAATTGAAGCAATTGCGGAGACATGAACGCCCCGGCGCAGACCAGCACTTCTTGCTTGACCGAGACCGTGATGTCGTCCCCTTTGCCCTTTCTCTTATAGATCACGCCCGTTGCACGCTTGCCGTCAAAAGTCAGTTCCTTGGCGTGGGCATGGGTGATCACCGTCAGGTTTGGGCGATTCATCACCGGAAAGACATAGGCGGCTGCAGCTGAACAACGCTCGCCATTACGGGCAGGGTCATGGAACTGCGTCACCTGATAAAGGCCGACACCTTCGTTGTCGCCGCGGTTAAAGTCATGTGTACGGCGATGTTGCATCTGCTCGGCGGCTTCGATGAAGGCGTGCGTAATGGGCCGCGGTTCTTTCTGGTGTGAAACCTGAAGCGGCCCGCTATCTCCGTGCATGTCATCTGCACCATCTTCATTGTTTTCGGACCGTTTGAAATAGGGCAGCACGTCGTCCCATCCCCAACCGGTGCAGCCCAGATCAGCCCAACCGTCATAGTCCTGACGTTGCCCACGCACATAGAGCATTGCGTTGATCGCGCTGGATCCACCCAGCGCCTTGCCACGAGGTTGATAACCCCGTCGTCCGTTAAGTCCTAGTTGGGGGGCCGTTTCAAATGCCCAGTTATTGATTTTTGGTCGACCGGGCAGCGCGGCCACCACTGCTGCGGGCATTCTTACCAGAAGACTGTCGCCCCGTCCCCCGGCCTCAAGCAGGCAAACGCTTTTACTGGGGTCCTCAGTCAAGCGGTTGGCCAGAACCGAGCCCGCAGACCCGCCGCCAACAATGACGTAGTCGTATTCCATTCTGCTCCCTTCAACGCCTGGCTTTGCGTTGCCGGCATTCCCTCACGGGTGACAGAGTGGATGAGCGGTTGAAAAAAACAATCGCTGCAAACGCAGTATGACCCAAGGTTATTTTGGAACACGGTTGCATTTAAGAGGATGCACTGGAGAACCATGAAGTAATCATAATCTTAAGCTATAGCAATCATCATTAAACAAAACTTTTTTGCATGGTTGTGATTTGATACTTCTAGCAATGACAAGACAGAAGAGTCGCCGATACCCCTTTGCAAGAAAGACGCGCCCCATGGCGCGCTTTTGGTAGGGGTAAAAGTGTCATCTAGGTTTGTTCTTGATCGACCAAATTTAAACCGCGCGAACCTGCCGAAAAGTTAGCCAGGATTGGAGATCGATATGGACGGAAGTGATAACCCCAAAACGGGCGGATGCCCTGTGATGCACGGTGCTGGAACCCGGTCGAACCGGGATTGGTGGCCAAATCAGCTAAACCTGTCGATTCTGCACCAAAATACGCCTGCGTCGAATCCATTAGGTGCAGATTTCAATTACGCTGACGAGTTCAAGAAGCTCGACATGAAGGCGCTTAAGGAAGATCTTTATGCGCTGATGACGGATTCTCAGGACTGGTGGCCCGCGGATTACGGGCATTATGGCGGTCTGTTCATTCGCATGGCTTGGCACAGCGCCGGAACGTACCGGACGGCGGATGGTCGCGGCGGTGCCTCAACCGGCAACCAACGCTTTGCGCCGTTGAACAGCTGGCCGGACAACGGGAACCTCGACAAGGCGCGTCGTCTGCTTTGGCCAATCAAGCAGAAATACGGCAACCAGATTTCCTGGGCAGACCTGATCATTTTGGCAGGCAATTGCGCCATAGAATCCATGGGCGGCAAGACCTTTGGTTTCGCCGGTGGCCGCGAGGACATCTGGGCACCCGAAGAAGACATCTATTGGGGGTCGGAAACCGAGTGGTTGGCGCCGACGGAAAACCCCAACAGCCGCTACTCGGGCGAGCGTGATCTGGAAAACCCACTGGCTGCTGTGCAGATGGGCCTGATCTATGTGAATCCCGAAGGCCCAGATGGTGAACCGAACGCTCTGGCGTCGGGTCGGGACATTCGCGACACTTTTGGCCGGATGGCGATGAATGACGAAGAAACCGTCGCTCTGGTCGCTGGCGGCCACACCTTTGGTAAAGCGCATGGTGCCGGCGATCCAAATTTGGTTGGACCGGAACCCGAAGCGGCCCCGATTGAGGAAATGGGCCTTGGCTGGATCAATAAGTTCGGCTCGGGCGTGGGTGACGATACCACCACCTCAGGCATCGAAGGCGCATGGACCGCGAACCCGATCAAATGGGACAATGGCTATTTCGACCTGCTGTTGGGGTATGAGTGGAACCTGACCAAAAGCCCTGCGGGCGCGTGGATCTGGGAACCGATCGGTGTGAAAGAAGAGGATATGGCCCCAGCGGCGGGCGATCCTTCGAAGAAGGTCAAAACCATGATGACCACCGCCGACATGGCGATGCGCATGGACCCCATCTATGGCCCGATCTCGAAACGATTCCACGAGAACCCGGATGAGTTCGCAGATGCCTTCGCCCGTGCATGGTTCAAGCTGACCCATCGCGATATGGGTCCGCGCTCGAACTATATCGGTGAGGAAGCACCGACCGAGGAACTGCTGTGGCAGGACAATGTTCCCGCTGTCGACCACGATCTGGTCAACGACGCAGACGTGGCCGACCTGAAGGCCAAGATCACAGCGACTGGCCTGTCAGTGTCCGAGTTGGTCTCGACTGCTTGGGCATCGGCCTCGACCTTCAGAGGATCGGACAAGCGTGGCGGTGCCAATGGCGCTCGTATCCGTCTTGCGCCTCAGAAAGACTGGGATGTGAACGAGCCGATGAAGCTGTCCAAAGCGTTGGACGCGCTGGAGGGCGTTCAGAAGGCATTTAACGATGCGCAATCGGGCAACAAGAAAGTGTCTTTGGCCGATGTCATCGTTCTGGCCGGTGCGGCTGGTGTCGAACAGGCTGCAAAGGCAGCTGGCGTCGATGTCGAAGTCCCGTTCACCCCTGGCCGCACAGACGCCTCTCAGGATCAAACGGACGTTGACAGCTTTGCAATGCTGGAACCGGTCGCTGATGGTTTCCGCAACTATCAAAGAACCGAATATTCAGTTTCACCCGAGGAATTGCTGGTCGACCGGGCGCAACTGTTGACCCTTTCTGCACCCGAGATGACAGTTTTGGTCGGTGGTTTGCGTGTGCTGGGTGCGAATTTCGGCGATACGCAACATGGCGTGTTCACACATCGCGTCGGGACGCTGAGCAACGACTTCTTCACCAACCTGTTGGACATGGGAACTGAATGGAAACCCGCGGGTAGCGGGATTTACGAAGGCCGCGACCGCGCCAGCGGTGAGGTCAAGTGGACGGGTACCCGTGTCGATCTGGTCTTCGGCTCGAATTCGCAGCTGCGGGCGCTGGCTGAAGTTTATGGTCAGGCCGATGCCGAGGGCAAATTTGTCTGCGACTTTGTCTCGGCCTGGAACAAGGTAATGAATGCGGACCGTTTTGATCTGAAGTAAACCTTCGACCGATGTTGAGAACTCGCCGCCCGCAAAGACTCGGGCGGCGTTTTCTTTGGCGTGAGTGTGACATGCATACCAAGCATTGGGTACGATTCCACTGAAAGGCCGCCACACCCTTAGTTTCTAGGGATGCTTCGGCGGGTTGACGCGGGAAATATAAACCTAACCTGTTGTTTTCATTAACATGGGTAAGTTTATGCCGAGAAATGTGAAGTTTTTTCAAAATGGGGGTTGCAGGTCCCAGGCCTAATCCGTAAATACCCCTTCACCGGCGCTGCTGAGGCGCTTGGGACGCTGCGGAAGCGGCGGTGACGCTCAGGATAGACTGGGGGCATCTGAGGTTAGGGTTTA
>NZ_JBQFPX010000014.1:0-61326 GCF_056536545.1 Ruegeria sp. CK1 | reverse complement strand
ACCGCAATGCGGCGAGTTGGTTTGTGTGTCATAGTCGAAACCTAGTCGAGTACCCGCGCATCGTCTACGGCACTGTTGAAATGCCCGCTTTTATGCCGTCACGACGGCTACAGGGAAACTCGAACCTTAGGCTCAGACGCGCCAAGTTCTGCAACGCGGGACTAAGCGGTCGTTATCGGAGTCTATGGCAATGTCGGCTTTCGTTCTGCCTGTTAACGAGGACGAGTTGATTTGTGGTATGCCGTGTGATGGCCTTTCCTAGCACATGCAAATAGTATCATCGGAGTTAGGGAGTTCGCCTTGCGTAGCCAAGACCTCAGTCTTCTCGTAATTTTTGATGCCATAATGACTGAGGGCTCCATTACGCGCGCGGCGGATAGGCTGAACATTACCCAACCGGCAGTCTCAAATGCCGTAGGGCGGATGCGCGCGATCTGGAAGGACGATCTCTTCATCAAGGATGGCCGAAACATCAGGCCCACTCTCTTTGCCCAGAACCTCTGGGCAAAGGTGCAACGGCCATTGGAAGAGATCGACGACGCCATCAATCCAAAGGGATTTGATCCTGCCACATCACATCGGGTGTTCCGCATCGCTGCGACAGACCTGATGGTAGATATGGCTTGGGCTGACCTGCGCCAGCGTCTCGAACAAGATGCGCCGGGGGTCGCTGTGCAAACAGTGCCGTACACTATTGCCAATGGCGAAAGCGTACTTGCCAGTGCGACGGTGGACGTCCTGATTGGCGCGAACGATCTTATGCCGCCGATGGACACAAGTGAGTTCCTGCTTGAGCTCGACTATGTTTGCGTCATGCACCCCGACCATGTTCTTGCGAAAGGCGCGCTCACGCTTGAGCGTTTTGTAGGGGCAGATCACTTGCTGGTATCGCTTTCAGGAGACGCACTTGGCTATACCGATATGGTCCTTGCCGAGCATGGTTTGCAACGCAAGGTCGCCATGACAATCAACAATTTCGCGAGTGCCACGAAAGTGCTGTCGCAAAGCAATCTCGTAGGTGTTCTGCCTTCGGTAAACGTGAAGTCTTTGGTTGAGTCAGGCGCGCTCGTGGCGCGCCCGACTCCAATTCCTGTCCCGGGTCCGATACTCAGCATGTTCTGGCACAAACGGGTTGACCGGGATCAAGGAAACATTTGGCTGCGGAGCGTTCTCAAGAGCCTGATGGCACCGTCGTGAACGGCTGAACTTGGTGAGGTTGTTTAATCGCTCTCCACAACCAGCTGGCCCACGATCTTCCTTACGGCTGGCGTAACGATCATGATCGCGGGAAGGGCCGCCACAAAGCCAACAATCCAGGCATTCAGCCAGGCCTGGAGCAGCCCGGGAACCAAGCCAAGGTTGATGGTTGTGACAACCAGCGACATCAAACCTGACATGAGCAGCGCCATGAAGAAGTAGAAGGTGTATTGGGTGTATTTGACGGGTATGAAATGCATGGGGAATACTCCATCATTTGGTTTGGATCCGAGCCCGATAGAGGCCCGGATTTGGCAGTCTGGTTTCGATTGGGATATGCGCATGACCAGACCTCAGGTCCGTCCTTGCACATAAAGGGTTTCACCGTTCTTTGCGCCTTCCACGCTTTTGCGGAATGCTTTGGCCGCAACGGCTGCGGGAACAGGTTCGAAACCGGCGAAGGCGGCACCGAATAGATGGACCGATTCTTCGAGGATTGTTGGGCTTACGACGTTGACGCGAATGCCGCGCGGCAACTCCAACGCCGCCGAAGCTGCAAATCCTTCCAGCGCACTGCACACAGTCGTGGCCGCTGCGCCATAACGGATCGGATCCTTGCTGATGATACCTGCGGTGAGGGTGAATGACCCACCGTCACTGATGTGTTTAGCGCCCTCCATCACCAGGTTGATTTGGCCCATGAGCTTGTTGTTGAGCCCAAGCTGCCATTCATCCTGCGTGATATCTCCTAGCGGGCCGAAATGAACTGCGCCGGTGGCTGAAACCAAAGCGTCGAACGGACCAATCTGTTCGAACATCGCCCTGATCGATGCGATATCGGCGATGTCCACCTGAACGTCGCCTTCCGAGAAGCCCACTTTCACGACCTCATGATCTTTCTCGAGATCAGCGGTGACGGCGGTGCCAAGTGTTCCGGTTGAACCTACGACGATGATTTTCATGATCTGTCTCCGATGTGTTGTTTCGTGCGAACCGATTTGGTCCGGCTGAGACAGATATGACGGCCCAAAATCAATAAAAAAAATAATGAATATATATAAATAACATTTCTAAAAATGATGTATTTGCGTAAGCAGTAGTTCAGATGATCTACGGGACAGCCCGCTTTGGGCTCGAAGCAGTCGTTCGCTGCACTCGGCGTGAACGACTGCTACGCGGACTAAGCTGCCTTTTGTTGCAATGACGCCTATTCCAACAGCGGCCCAGAGCCGACCTTGAGCGACGGCGTCCGATGCAGCGATTGCAGCCCGCTTTCCGGAAATTCGCTGCGAAAATAAAATACACGCAAACCGAATTGGCGAAACGCGAACAAATCTGCCGCTAAAACGCAGCACAGCAAAGTCCGGCTCCGAACCTGGAGTTCGAATACGGAGATGTTGTTTCAAGAGATTGGTTTAAACTGTCTGCCAATCCGAAATGAAGGTTTACAACTACATTCACTGCCGTTTCGTATGATTAGCAACTTGAACTACTCAAGTAAGGCCACAGGACACAACCAACTGCTTCACACACCTTGAGGTGTGATCAGCTGGAAATGTAGAACCTGTTCATTTCGTCAGGTTCTACTTTCCATAAACTGGCCCGCGACTAGGCTAGCTCACGAGCAATGTGACGTGCCTGGGTCTGAGCTGAGGCGACCGAAGCTTCGTGACGCTCATCAGCGAATTCCTGGTACTCGGCCGCAGCTTCGAACATGCGTTCTGCTCCCAGGTACTGACGCAATGTGCTGATGTGCGCAGAAAGGTGACCCGAATCATTGCGAATCCCACCGTCCTCAAAACCGAATTCACCAGCCGAGGTCAGCAGCACCAGGGTTTTACCTGACATGATCGGTTCCAGAGGGAAGTCGCCACGCGCCAAATCAAACGTAAATGTCTTATTGATCCGGATGATCTGATCAAACCAAGCCTTCAGAGCTGCGGGCATGCCGTAGTTGTACATGGGCGTCGAAATCAGCAGGATGTCGCAGCGGTCGAGCTCGTCAATCAGCGTATCAGACAAGCGAACCAAAGCGTTCTGTTCAGGAGTGCGTTCCTCTTCCGCAGTGAAAACGGACGCAATCCAATCGTTGGAAATAAAATCCGGCGGGGTCACTCCGACGTCACGCAGAATGATTTCGACGTCCGGATCAATCGTTTTCCATTCTTCTACGAAACTATCCGCCAAAGCGCGGGAAATGGAGTTATAGGCCGCAACAGGGTTGTCGGTGCGGCGTACGCTGGCGTCAATTCTCAGGATTGTGGTCATCTTGTCACCTAGTCAGTTAGCAATGAACCATTCAAAGGTGACGCCAGGGGCGCGCAGGTACAAATGAAGAGAATTCTGAATAGAGTGAACTGACCTCAGCCATCTCTAATCGCTAAAAATTTCTTCTCCAGATGAGACGCCGTCGTAAGTACATCCGCGTCCCTGTTGGGAAAGGCTAAAACTTTGCATGCGCAAAAACTCCTGATTAGAGTTTTAGAAACGCATGCTTCTCGGCAATTTAGAAATGACAAAAATTCAAGCGCCGGATTAGATCGTTGCGAACGCGCTAATCTTCAAAAAATCTTTGACCGACAGCGCTGTCGCGAAACTCATCTGCTTGGTCCAATAGCCATTCTCGGAACACACGAACGCGTGCACGATTGGCGTAAGTTTCCGGGCAGACAAGAAAATAGCTCTTGTTCTTCAATGCAGTGTCAAAGGGAGCGACCAGCATATTTCGTTCCAGAAAACGCGCAGCGGCCAAAAGGCTGACCAGGGCCACACCATGACCATCGCTTGCCGTTAGCAAGCAGATGTGTTCCTCGGAATAGGTGACATACGGCTCGACATCACCGGTCTGCAAGCCGGCCGCGTCCATCCAGCGTTCCCAACTAGGATCCGCATCGGAAAACCCGCTCCATTGGTATTCGATCAGACGAGACTTCAGAAGATCTTCGGGAGAGCTCAGTGACTGAGCCTTTTCCACGCTGCAGACAGGGGCTACCCAGTCATTCAAGACCCAAGCCACATTGATGTCAGGATAATCGCCAAAGCCGTACCGAATGGCCACATCCACATCGGTGGATTTGAATTCCACCAGTTGATCGCTTGACAGAACCCTTACCGAAATCTCCGGGTATTTCTCGTAGAAGCCTCGCAGCCGCGGACTAAGCCAGTTGGCGGCAAAGGACCCGGTTGTTGAGATTGTTAATGTGCCCGCAATGTCGTCTTCCTCCAGCGCGAGGGAGGCGGCTTCGATGTTCTTGAAGGCCTCAATAATGTGGGGCGCGTAGTTGGCCCCATCCTCTGTCAGTTTTAAGGCGCGGGTCAGCCGGTGAAACAGGGGCACCCCAAGTTGATCCTCCAACGATTTGATCTGATGGGAAATGGCAGTCGGAGTGACGCATAATTCATCGGCGGCATCCTTGAAACTTAGATGCCGGCAGGCCGCTTCGAAGGCCTGAATGCTTTTCAACGACGGTATCTTCGCCATGACGCGCGGCTTTGCTCTCCTGATGCGACGCTATTTCGTCGCTCTACTCTAACCCGATTGCCAGTTGACATGTGGGCGAAATTCTCACCGGTGAGGCGAAAACATCTAATTTGAGAAGATAGGGGACCACGGTAGAGCTTTCGGTTCTTCATGTCTGTAATCTCCTGCGTGCGGACTGTGCGGACAAAACCGACATTCACTTGCGCGCGTTTTCGTTCTTTTCTTCATTTGAATTGCAGCTCGCCGCAGGCGTGCCGGGGCTTGTCATTCCTTGCTGCCCAATAGTGTAAGAAGATGCTCTATTTCTTTTGCAGCCTGAGCGCGGTCGTCGGGCGACATCTTCGTCGCTTCCAGGGTGACACTCAGACCATGACGGGAAATCGTGTGCGTTGACGCCGCGATAGCATCATCATCCTCAGGCAGATCGACCAGGTAGTTTCGCACTGGTTTGTCAAAGCCTTTGACACTCCTCGGTTCCGCTTCTGCCGCATGGAACTGGTCGCGAACGAGGGAAAATGTCTCGTGCGCAATCGCAATTCTACCAGGTTCGGCCAGCGTCTGAAGGCGTGCGGCAAGGTTCACTTCGTTTCCTATGATCGTGTAGTCCATCCGGTCTTCGCTGCCGAAATTCCCTACCGTGCAATACCCGGTGTTGATACCAATCCGCATCCGAAAAGGCTTCTCGATCCCGAGATCTCTCCACTTTTGTTCCAGCTCTTTTCCCCGCACCTGCATCTCTACGGCCGTGCGCACACAGGCAACCGCGTCGTCACGAACGCCACGCGTTTCCGGGTCACCAAAAAACATCATGATCTCGTCACCGATGTATTTGTCGATTGTGGCTCCGTTTCGGAGCGCGATCTGCGACATTTCCGTAAGGTAATTGTTGAGCAGATTGGTGAGTTCTTCGGATTCCAGAGTGTCAGCAGTTTCAGTAAAACCGACGATGTCGGCAAACAACACGGACAATTTTTTACGTTTACTAGCGATTTCCACTGTCTGCTGACCACTGAAAATCGAAGAATAAATCTGTGGCGAAAGATACTTGGACAGCTGCGCGGACAATCCTTCCAGCATCGCGTTTTTTTGGGACACCATTTCGGTTGCTTCCTCTGCACGCTGTTTGGCTTCAAGTAGGGCCAGTTCGGATCGTTTTTGCATCGTAATGTCAGCGTAAATCGCAACTGTTCCGCCATCGCTGGTTTTGTGTTCAGTCACTTCTATCCATCGATCCGGCTTGTGATGTTGAATAAAAGGACCCGCCGGGTTGCCGTGACGGCGGAGCCTGTCATTGATCCATTCTTCCTCGCGATCTGTCGCGTCAATAATCTGACCAGACCGCGCGGTTGCTTTGACGACATCTATGAACTTGGCTCCTGATTTGAGTGCCTCATTCGTGTCTGGTCGTACGAGATCCTGATAGCGCCGGTTGGAAAGGACGAGGCAATCCTCGCTGTCGTAGAGCGAAAACCCTTCTTCAATGCTTTCGATGGCATCGATCAGCCGTTGCCGCGCCTCGGCCACCTGGCGCAGGTTGTTTTCCTCAACCTCCACCGCGGTGTCTCTGAACACAACCAGTGCTTTCGCCATCTCAGCGATTTCGTCTCTCGACGCAGGCTCAGGCACATAGGCACGAAGATCACCGCCGGCGATGGCCAGCATCGACTGGCTCAGACTGCTCAAACGTTTAACAAAATGCCGATCAACAACGAGCCAAGTGAAAAACAGCAGCATAATCACAGTAAGAGCACCGATGGCGATACCTGCAAAGATCGGGCGATTATGGATTTCCCGTTCGCGATTTACGGCACTTTGCAACTCCGCACGCAAATCGCGGGTAAGCGCCTCTAACGCGTCAGATAGTGAAACAAGTGCAGCATCCAGAAATATCGCACGTTCCAACAGAGTATCCATATCCGCCGCATCCACTGAGAGCGAGTCTTCTGTCGCCTCAAGTTCGACCCGGACACGATCAAAAGCCTCTTGAACGGCTGCCTCGGCCCCCATAGTGCGCTGGCTTTCGGTGATCCTGATAATAGCTGCAATGCGTGCTTCCAACAGTTCGAAGCCGGCCCTGAATGGTTGGACATCGTCATCCTGAACTGCGCTTTCTGTCATAAACGAAACAGGCAGTTGTTTTGCTTCTGCGCGCAGATCAGTCACTAAATCTCCCGCTGCAAAACTGTTTTCGATGGTCTCATGTGCAGACGAGATGAACTTCACCGCGGTCTGCAGTTCGCGAATGAACACGTTCACAAGCAGGATCTGTAAAACCAGAAGGCCGATCGGAACGGTCATAGCAAAAAGCAGCTTGTTCCGAATGCGCATGAACCCAACCTTCTGTGATCTGGCTATATTTTACCCAATTCTCGCCATCTGTCGAAAACGGAACCAATCGCGGCTCCGGCCAGATCCATTGCCTCCTGTGGGGTGGCGGTTCCTTTCGCGACTCGGGCAAACATTTCAGGGATGATACGGCGGCTCACCACTTCATCAGTCGCAGCATTGGAATGGCCGGGGAACCCAAGGTTCGTAAGGGTGTCCGGCACGTGAGAAAGAACATCGTAGCGTCCGCTCGCTGCGGAAAGGGGGCTTATCAGCTCGTCGAGGTCGGACACTGCGCCCGGAAAAGCCGGCATGTTCTGGAACCCGCTTCTGAGCAAACCATCTCGAAATGACCCGATGTAGTCCAGCAGGAACTTTTTCGCGCCTTCGATGTTGCGAGCGAAGCGCCAGATGACGAACGTATTCGTGGCAAAGGCCGGGCCACCGCGTCCTGCGGGTCCGTCGGGGAGTTTTGCTAACGTTAGAAAAGGCTCTGCAGGCAGGCGTTTTGCTTCTGCCGCGCGCAGGATGGACATGGTGTCGATGGTCAGGCTCGCGGCGCCGGACAACATCGCCTGATTATTGGATGCGGATGTCCAGTTGAGGACTTCCGGAGACATCGTTTCTTCGTAAAGAGATTTCCCGAACTTCAGAGCCTCTAGGGTATTTGGGGAGACCAGTGCGGGACGCCCGCCCTCACTTTGAACAAACGATCCGAAAGCCGCCATCAGTGCCCGAAGGCTGTGGTCTGCATTATGTTCAGGTGCGAGGCTAAGCCCTATCGGCGCTTCGTGAAGAAGTTTTGCAGCACGGCCCGCATTTCTGATCTTATCCCAGTCGTCAGGAACGGTTCCTACTGCGTTCCAGATGTCGCTGCGATATGTGACAACTGTCGGTGCATAGCTTTCGGCAAAGCCATGGTGTCGGCCTGTGCGCGGATTGAAAACGCTTTGCCGTACAAAATCGTATGCTTTGCCAAATCGCCTTTCGCATTCGAGGTGAATGTCTTTGTGATCAATCGTATAATCTTCCAGCGATGGCCGTGGAGACAGAAAGAGCACCAGATCGTGCCCCTCTCCAGCTTTCGCTTCCTGCTGCGCAAGCCGCCCGATTTCGCCAAGGCCCACGTTTGATACGACGACTTCCGTATCGTTCTCACGAGACCATTTTTTTACGAACTCGTCGTTGAACCAGGATTCATAAGCCGGAACGAAGTTCTTCCAGCGCATAATACGCAGCACTTTCTGCGATGCATTCGCCTTTGAAGACAATAAAGAAGGAGCTGCAAGACCTGCACTCCAAAAAACACCTATACCTGACAGAATTTCCCGTCTGTTCTTCAATATTGCCTAGACCTATCTGTCGAAGCATCCGAGCTATTGGTTCAGCGAACGTCGGATATCGACTTTGCCCGTTCGCACTAGCCATTCAATGAGCTTTCTGATTTCTAACGCAGCGTCCGCCGCGTTGTCTATCCAAACCCATGTCCGAGGCTAGAGAACCGCCACCGCCTAGTCAGGAACTTCACCCGCAAAGCATGTCTGCATTGGGCTCGAAGTTTGAAATCGCTGCACGGCAAATCAATGTCCGCTTTCGGGACTGGGTAGCGTATGGGTAACAAACAACCCTGTGGTTGGGTGTGTCGCGTTGTGGCAGCATGTGTCCGCCTGCACACCTTAATCCTAACAAAGCCAAATAGTTAATGTGGTTGGCTGGGGCAGCTTGTGGCGCGGTGCGGGGCAAGCCGGACTGAATCATAATCCGCGTGTCGGGGGTTCAAGTCCCTCCTCCGCTACCAAATTTTCTTAACAATATCAAAATACTGGACGGGTTCTGGCGTCAATCGTGGCGATGATCCTTTGTTCTGGGTGACATTTTGGGTGACACCTGACGAATTCTGACGTCGATACTAACGTTGGCATTGACTTGGAGCCGTTTAAACGGGCGACATTGTGATCAAAACAAGGCTGTTTCTGACCGCTTCTGTGTGCCCTTGGATTGACGTTGACGGGGCAGTTATTCAGCCGGTTCCCATGACGTCACAAGACACATATTGATGCTTCGGAAATTCAAAGGTGCGATGGCAAACTAAGAATTAAACCCGTGTAATTTGCCAAATGGAGTGGCGGGGGGCTGGCTATGCCGCTGCGGCGCTGCAAATATCGTAGGGACGGCGGATTGGGTCGAAATAAGCAAATCCAATGATCGCAATACATGCTTCGCGCCCGATTGTGCGTCACGCAGCATCGGTGAAGGTGGGCTCAAAGGATAAGTTTGCCTCAATCTTTCTCACAATCCGATTTCAGTTTGGATTGTTTATGGGTAAAAAAGAGGCCTGTGGTTGAGTGTGGCCTTTAATGGCCCGATACGGCGACCTTTGAGGTGAATTCCTAGGCAAGCCAAAAAGTTGTTTTGGATTAACTTGGAGGTTAATGGCGCGCTGATGCAATTCACAGAGCAAATCATGATACGCGTGTCGGGGGTTCAAGTCCTGCCTCCGATACCAAGAAATTCTAAAAGCATCAGACGGGTTCGCGATCTTCTCGTAGGTCTCTTACGCCCGAATGCGCATTGGGTGACATTTTGGGTTACACCAATCGTATTTTTCCACTGAATAGAGCTTAGATTTGCGTTGGCCTTGATCCAGGCGTTAGCCGCTGATTCAACTCTCTTTTAGTGCCGAGGTATCAGCCATAATGGGACTGATGCAGGAAGAACAAGCAGCGTTGCTTTACGGTTTCTAGCTTGAGTAGCATGTTTCTTGGAGCCGTATAATTCAATCAGTCCCTTCCATTCAATGTGCGGCATCCGCATTTAAGTTGGATCTACTTCCAGCTTATTCAGCTCATTCCTTTCCTAAAATCAATTTTGAGAACACAGTATTGTTTATTTTCAGTTAACATTCAGTTTATCTTCGGTAAGTTTGTCGCCCTTTTAGATCCATAATAAAGACGAAATTCTTCGCTAATTTATCCTCAGATTCATTTATGCTAGCGGAGAACGCCATGCTCGATATTCTGCGTCCGGTAGGTGCACGGCAACTTGGCCGTGACGAGAGCGGTTCACTTACCATTTTTGCCCTTTTTATGTTTTTGGTCCTGGTTGCCACTGTGGGCATCGGCATAGATTACATGCGCTATGAGAACGAGCGTGCAGATTTGCAGTACACGCTTGACCGATCTGTTCTGGCAGCAGCAGACTTGGATCAAAAGGCAGATCCAAAATCCGTCGTTCGTTCATACCTGGAAAAAGCGGACCTGCTGGAACATGTGACCAGCATCGATGTGGTCAACAGCACTGGTTATCGAGAGGTGTCGGCGACAGCCATGTCCGAGTTCCCGACCCAATTCATGCACCTTTCCGGCATCGATACACTGACCGCACCTGCGGCAAGTACTGCCGAGGAAAGCGTCGGCTTGGCCGAAATCTCTATTGTCATGGACGTGTCGACCTCTATTAACCTTCCAGCACTGAAAAGCGCTACGAAAAGCATCATCACTCAGATCGGAATGAAAAACGGGACCTGGAGCAACGAGATTTCATTCTCGCTGATCCCATATTCCAGTCAGGTTAACGCTGGCGCGGATTTGTTGAAATACTATAATCTCGACCGCTTCCACGGCTACTCGCACTGTGTCAACTTTATCGACAACGAATTCAGTAAACCCGATCTTTCTCTGACCAGAGTGCTGGAGCAAACGGCTCATTTCGACCCTTATACCGAGACAAAAGAGCCGATTGAACATCCTGTCTGCCCAATCCGCGCAGGATCAGCAATCCTGCCGTTCCAAAACAGTGAAACAGTGCTTCATAACTACGTCGACGGTCTCACCCAATTGAGCAATCCAGTGGCGGACGAAGACTCAGGCCTGGACAATGGCGCGAATTGGGGTCTTATCCTGTTGGATCCCGGCACACGTCCGGTCATAACTAACCTTGCCACCATGGATAATATCGTTCCTGACACGTTTGTTGGACGTCCTGTGGATTACAATGGCAACGTTCTAAAGGTTCTGATCTTGGTTTCCGATGGGGACAATACTGATCAGCACATGCTGAACCCGTCAATGCGCACCACCATGTCGGATATCTGGTACAACGAGGACGCCGATAGTTTCTCGGTCTACCAGTCAAATGGCAACCCCAACTATTGGTGGCCGCACGACAATAGCTGGCAGGATCACCCCTACGGCAATGGAAACTCGCGTTGTACGAGAAAAGGCAATAAAACGACATGCGTGGAAGAAGCCGAACCCGGCAACGCTGTGCAGTTGTCCTACGTTGAACTGCTGAACCTCGTGTCTTTGGAACACATCGAAAACAACATTTTCACCCAGTCGAATAGCGCCTATGGTCAGTGGGAAGGCAAGGCATTCAGCAAGAAATATGCGGTTGCCAAGGATCAGCGCACTAAACACGTGTGCAAAGCCGCCAAAGATGAGGGAGTGATTGTCTTTAGTGTCAGCGTCGAAGCGCCGGCGAGTGGACAAGACGTACTGAAAAACTGCGCAAGCTCTGACAGTCATTATTACGAGGCACCGGCCGTTGAACTCACCGATGCCTTCACTTCGATTGCCTCCTCCGTCCGCATGCTGAGGTTGACACAATGATGCGTACCTTGATTTCCGCTCTGGCCAAGCTCCGCCGGCATGAAAACGGAAATGTGACCGTCGAGTTTGTACTTGTCTTCCCAGCCATCATGTTCATGGTTCTTTCGGGGTTAGAGCTTGGGATGGTCACATTGAAACACGCACAGTTAGAGCGTGCTGTTGATCTAACCGTGCGCGACATTCGGCTGAATACCGGCATCGATCCACAACACGACGAAATCAAAACACTTATCTGCAATCGTGCCGGCTTCATCAAAAATTGCACGGAAAACATGCGTCTGGAGATGATCAGGCAGGATCCCTTCGGTACTATCACGGTGCCCACTGATCCTGATTGCACTGACCTCTCCGAAGAAGCCCGGCCCGTGCGATCTTTCCAAAATGGTCTTGAGAACGAGTTGATGGTTCTTCGGGCCTGCGCGAAGATCAACCCTGTCTTCCCGACATCCGCAATGGGCAAGACACTGGTTAACGATGAGGGTCAGTACGCCCTGACTGCTACAACTGTGTTCGTGCAGGAGCCTAGTTAGTATCATGATCAAGCGATTTCAAATGCGCCGCCTGAAACGTTTCCAAGGACGGGAAAACGGCTCAATCTCCGTCGAGGCGGTCCTCATCGCGCCAATGCTTTTTTGGGCGATCATGGCGGGTTATACTTTTTTCGAAGCCTATAGGCAGAGCGCCTCGAACATCAAAGCGGCGCACACGATCGGCGACCTAATTTCGCGCGAAACCCGGGAAATTAACGACGCCTACATCGACTCGATGGAAGAAATGTTCAGTTTGATGGTGGTCAACAAGGCCGATCTGAAATTTCGAGTTTCGTTAGTACTTTACGATGAGGCCTCCAACAGTCACACAGTGAATTGGTCTGCAATACGCGGCGGCTATACCGAAAAGCTTACGGACGCGAATATTGTTCAATATCAAGATGCTCTGCCGCCGATGTCAGATCAGAATACGCTGATCCTAGTCGAGACATCCAACACATTTGTCCCCCTATTTAGTGTGGGATTGGGCAACATCGAATTGGACAATTTCATTTTCACCCGGCCACGATTTGCGAACAATATCAAAGGCAACGTGTAGGCGGTTTGCTGTTTGTGAGAGATGTCGAACTGCGAGAATAACTGGGCTTGAGGCAGGCTCGAAAATTTGACGTTAGTACCAATAGGACCGTTTAGGTAAGGCGGATTTTAGGCTTGGTCTATCAAGCAGTGAAGAACGATTTTATATTGCAACTTTCGGGGCGTCGCAATCAGAGTAACACGTTGAATTAATAAAAGGTTCATTTCTGGCGTATCATACCCTTTAAGCTTGCCTGGGTCACTGTTGATCAACCGCTTCTTAGAATTGGGAGGTCGTAGAGCTTTATGGTGATCTCTGGCCTAAATCATTATCAGCGCGTTGGCGGTACAAAGTCCTACTCCGCTACCATCACCCCCCCCGAAAAATAGAAACACTAGTGCGGCGGTCAGGCGCTAATCTGCGGTTGGTTATTGCGAAATTGCGTGAGGGGTATGGCTCTCAATCCCTAAAACACAGAATGAAAGACCGGGCGGTGCAGTAGGCTGGAGTTGGGTGTGAAAACAAGGCTTCTTAGTTTAACTAGATTGAATCGCGCGAAAGCGCGCGTGTCAAAACTCCAGCCTATGCGCCCGCCCGTGGGTAACGAGGCGTGCATTTAAGTCGTCTGCTTCGGGTGCGCCGAATTCCAACGCAAAAACAAAAGCATGGGTCAGGTAGAAGCAAGCCGCGTCAATATCATTTGCTGCTTCGCGTTCGTTTGCTGCAATCGTGTAGTAACGGATCAAGGCCGCATGATCGTTGCGATCATGGGCCTCGAGCAGCAGACGATCCAGTTCATTCTTATCCATTGGCTTTCCGCCTGGCGCAGTCGATTGGAAAATTTACTCCTTGCGGCCGTTCTCGATCTGGGTTGCAACCCAGTGATGGAAGTTGTGTGTCGGTCCGTCCATCGCAGGAGAGAACCGTCCGCCGTCGAACAATACCCCGTGTCGCCCCTTTTGCATGCCTTCAACGACAAAGACATCCTCTTCGAAAACGGTTTTCCAAAGCTGTGCGTTGGAGGCACGCAAACCATCATGCTGAGGCGTATCTTCGACACTTTTGGCGTAGTAAAGCTCAATATGCTCAACGGTGTTTTCGTGGTCCACGGGTTCCAGCACGATCGCAAATGCGTGGTCACGCTGCGCGCCCAGCAGCACGTTGGGATACAGTGCCACGTATTCTGCACCTTCATCCCATTTATCGCTGAGGCCTTCGAAGTCCGGGAAGGTCGCACCGTCTTGGTCGGTCAGCTGGCGATAGACCAACGTACCTTGACCAGAGTAATGCCCGCGCGCCTCGATGTTGTAATGATCCTCCAGTCGGGAATAGCTGTTCAGACCGGGGTGCACCCAAGGCAAGTGGTAACTTTCACAGTAGTTCTCGACCGCTAGTTTCCAGTTGGTTTTGACCTCCAACTTGAACGAAGATGTTTCACCACCGTGATGCAGAGGCTGTTCGAATTCTTTCCAACGCTCCAGCAGCGCTGCATGAGCTTCTTCGAATTCTGGCGCATTGCCGTCTACGTTTACAAAGATCACATCACGCCAGACATGCGAGCGGACGCGTATCAGACCAAGGTCGTCGCGATTGACGTCTTCGTGCTTGTTCTGACCGGGGCCGCCCACATGCGGGGTTGCACGCAGTTCGCCCTTAAGGCTGTAGCACCAGCTATGATACGGACAGCGAATTGCACCACCAATCTTGCGCGGAGTGTCCACAAGGATCATCCCGCGATGACGGCAGGTATTCTGGAAGACGCCGATTTCTCCGTCTCGGTCGCGCACAATCAGTAGGGGCATGCCCAGAAAATCGACGGGTTTCGCGTCGCCTTCTTCGGGCACATCCTTGCCAAACCCGATACCGGACCAATTGGCATAAAGCACCGACCGTTTTTCCTCGGCAAACATGGCCGGGTCGACATAGTGTTCGTTCGGCAGGCCGTTGGCGACGGTCACATCGGCCAGTACGGATGACAGCGTGCTATGCTTGTTCATCGGGCTCTCCTAAAGTTTGCTGGATGCGTTTCTTTTCCTATTGGCGGATAGGGCAGTCACCTCTCAATACCAGAAATCCTCATCAGAAGGTGATCTGATCTAAACCGAACCTTCCTGAACCTCTTGAATGATCCATTCTTTCAGCGCGTGGGCGCTGTCTGACAATTCCTCATCCGGGCGTCCAACAAGGTAGAATTGATTGGGTGCGGTCAGGTGATGCGGGCCGATGGCCACCAGCTTACCGGATTGCAGCATCGGCTGGATCAGCCGTTGCCAGCCCAGTGCCAGACCCGCCCCTTTGCGCGCCAGCTGAAGCGCGACCGAATAACTGTTGACGCGCGATTCAATCGGGATCGTGCCTTTATGCCCCAATTGCTGGAACCACTCTGGCCACGTCGTCCAACTTCGGTCTTCCGAGGCCAAATGAATCAATCGTTCCGCCGCAAGCGCTTCTAGGCTGACGCCCGCCAGTCTTTCTGCGATCTCTGGGCTTGCTACAGGGACAAGGTGGTCACGAAACAACGGTGTGTGCGTCAATACCGGGTCGCTATCACGCCCATATCGTATGAAGAAATCTACATCTGGTCGGTCGCGAAATGGCCGATCCTGCGACAGCTGATCTACGTTAACATCCGGCATGTCGCGCCAGAACCGGATCACTGCGGGAGACAGCCACAACGCCGCCACCGCAGTTGTCGATCCGACCGTGACCTTGCCATCTGACTTGCGGTCTCGGATCGAGGATAACGCTTTCGAGATGCGCCCGAATGACGACGATAAAACCTCATGCAGGGCTTTGCCATCATCCGTCAATTCAACGCCACGATGCTTTCGCTGGAACAACGTGGTGTCCAGATCGCCCTCAAGCGCCTTGATCTGGTGGCTGACCGCGCCAGGCGTGACGGAAAGTTCTTCGGCAGCATTCTTGAAACTTAGATGACGTGCAGCAGCTTCGAACGCGGATAACGTGGTAAGCGGCGGTAGGTTGTAGTGGCGTCGAGACATTTTGGTACAGGAATCGCTGTCAGAGTTCGGGTGAGTCTGTTTCATCCGAGTATTAGGATTTTTCCAGTTGAAGGCCAGAACTGGTTGCGCAGAAGGTGTATTTGTCGATCACGTTTTTCGGGCCGTGTCGCAATTTTACAGAATGCGTCGGTTCTGACCGGATCAACAAAAAATCGTCGGGCTAGGCAAGCACACCAACAGCTGCCGTGTTCTGACGGCAACCCGGGCACAGCGCCCGGTATGGCTTTCAGGGACCTGTTCCGACGGAGGAATGATGCGCTGCATCACAGGAACGGGTCGAAGGAAAGATCAGAATTGGGGTCCTGTCATTAGGCAGAATCAACCCAACGCATACCGTCAACACGGAGGAAAAAATGTCGGTACCCGAACCTTTTACGGATGTTGAGATAGAAACGGCCGATGCCGGTTTCTATGAAAACTACAGCGTTCCCATCGCGTTGATCAGTAAGGCCATTATGGTTGGGCTGGTTCTGTGGGCACTCGTGTTCCCTGCAAATGCGAACAGTACTTTGGGCAGTCTGAATGGCAAGCTGCTTGAGATTTTCAATAGTTTTTACGTTCTGATCGTAGGAGCGTTTTTCTTCTTTCTCGCCATTGTGGCCATCATCCCATCCACCGGTCGTCGGATCATGGGAACGCCGGGTCAAAAGCCCGAGTTTTCGAATTTCTCATGGTTCTCCATGATGTTCGGTGCAGGCCTGGGCGTAGGCCTGATGGTGTTTGCTACGGCTGAGCCGCTGGGACTGTGGGGATCGAACCCCGTGGTCGTGTCCGGCGCAGTCGAGGGCAATTCGCCCGAGGCGCTGCAATCGGCATATCGCTTCACTTATCTGCACTACGGCTTCCATGCCTGGGCGATTTATGTCGTTACTGGTCTGTCGCTGGCATACTACGCCTATACGCGGAACATGCCTCTGACCATTCGTTCGGCGCTGACACCTCTGTTCGGTCGTTTCGTCAACGGCTTTTTCGGCCATGTAGTCGACGTTCTGGGCGTTGTTGCAACGATCCTCGGTGTGTCGGTGACCATCGGTTACGGCGTCAGCCAGTTCATTGACGGGGTCTATGCGATCACTGGAATGCAGTGGGTAATGGATCTGGGCGGTGAGGTGCCTACACCCAGTAAGGTCGGCCTGATCTCAGGTTTGGTCGTCATCATGAGCCTGTCGATCATCTCGGCTGTGTCCGGCGTTGGCCGGGGCGTGAAGTACCTGTCGAACCTGAACCTCGTGCTGTCGATCATATTGCTGGGCACCTTCGTCGTCTTCGGCTCGTTCGTCTTTGCCATGACCACTTATGGCACGGCGATGATAGACTACATCCTGCACTTCCTGTCGCTTAGCTTTAACGCCTACGGCCCACTGTCGGCGGATGCCTTCGCGGCGGCTCTGCCTGCCGAAGCACAGGCCCATGCCAATGACCTGATGGGCGGTGCAACCAATGCATGGGGCAGCTTTGAAGGCTTCCGCGAAGGACTGTCCGGTGCTGCTGCAGAGCTGGACGAAGAACTGCTGGCAGCTGCTTACGCTGCGGGTGAGCAAGGCCGCCAGTTCGGCTGGCAGGCGGGCTGGACCACGTTCTACTGGGCTTGGTGGATCGCGTTCTCTCCCTTCGTCGGCTTGTTCCTGGCGCGCATCTCCAAAGGGCGCTCGGTGCGCGAGTTCATCCTGGGCTGCGTCTTCGCACCAGCGCTGGTTTGCTTTGCATGGATGACCGTTCTGGGTGGCACCGCGATCGATCTGGAATTGGCCGGTGCTGCTGAAGGTGCGATCATCGGTGCATCGAACACCAGTAAGCTGTTCGTAACGCTGTCCTACATGATCGATGGTGGTCTGCTGTCCATGCTGAACGTCATGTGTGTGATCCTGATCATGACCTTCCTGGTGACGTCTGCAGACTCGGGCATTCTGGTGATGAACACCATTATGTCCGGCGGCAGTCAGGAAACTGGCGTCAAACACCGCATCATCTGGGGTGTGATCCTGACCGCTGTGATCGGCGCACTGATCCTTGCCGCTGGTGAGAACAACCCGATGGACGCGCTACGTAATGCGATGATCATCGGCGCGCTGCCGTTCACAATGGTGATGGGCCTGATGTGTATTGCTCTGGGCAAAGCCCTGTTCCGCGATAGCCAGCGCGACAAGCATGGCGTCGCTACGCAGGCTGCGGAATAAGCACGCTTCAATCGAGACATCAGCGCCGCCCCAACCGGGGCGGCGTTTTTCGTCTTGAGCAGGTGTCGCTTCCTGCAAACAGATATCGCATTCAGTCAGGTGCAAAAGCCGCGAATCCCCCAGTTTGGAATACAAGATTGGAGGATTGCCCAATGAACATCCGAACCACGACCCGAGCAGGCGGACGCTCGGCCCGTCGCGCCCTTCGAACCGCACCGAACTTTGAAATGCTGCCCGGCCTTACCCGGGGCATCCCATTGTGCGAGGTGATGGACGGCGCACAGGTTGAACGCATCGACAACGCATCAATGGACATCCTTGAAAATGTCGGTGTCCAGTTTCGCGACCCCATCGCGCTGGAAGACTGGAAGAAAGCCGGAGCAAAGGTCGAAGGCGAGCTGGTCTATCTGGACCGAGGGCTGGTACGCGAGTTGATCGCCACCATCCCCAGCGATTTCACTTATCACGCGCGCGATCCGAAAAAGAATGTGCGGTTGGGCGGGAAGTACTCGATCTTTGTCCCGATGACGGGCGCGCCCTTCCTGCGTGATCTGGACGATGTGCGCCGGAACCCGACGCTTGACGATCTTGCGATGTTCCACAAGCTCAGCCACATGATGCCCGCGTTGCATTCCTCCGCGCATCACATTGTCGAACCCTATGATCATCCGATCAGCCAACGACATCTGCGCATCACTTACTCGTCGATGAAACACTCGGACAAGACATTCATGGGCATGACCACCAGTCCCAAGAACGCCGAGGATGTAATGGAGATGTGCGCGATCCTGTTCGGAGAGGATTTTCTTGAGGATCACCCTGTCACCACGGGCAATTGCAATGGCAACTCGCCGTTGGTCTGGGACGAAACCATGCTGGGCGCGATGCGCGCCTTCTGCCGGCGCAATCAACCGGTTTTGTGCTCACCCTTCGTTCTGGGCGGAGCCAATACACCCGCCAGTGTGCCCGCGACTGTGGCGCAACTGAATGCCGAGGCTCTGAGCGCGCTGGCCTACACGCAGGTCATCCGCAAAGGCGCGCCCGCGATATACGGCCACTACCTGTCGACCGTTTCGATGAAGTCCGGGGCGCCAATGGCAGGTACGCCTGAGATTAGCCTTATGAACTTTATGATCGGACAGATGGCGCGCCACTATGATGTACCCTGGCGCACTTCGAACACACTGGGCGGGGCGAAGACCTTTGACGCGCAGGCAGGATATGAATCTGCAACGACCTTGCAGGCGGTGATCCACGCCGGGGCCAACTATATCTGGCACAGCGCGGGTTGGAACGAGGCTGGAATGCACTGTTCTGTCGCCAAGTTCATCGTCGATGCCGAACAATGCGCCATGGCCTATCGCATGGCTGAAGGGCCGAAATGGCACGACTTCGATCAGGCCATCGCGGCGGTGCCGGATGTCGGGCCAGGCGGCCACTATCTGGGCCATCCGCATACGCAGGACAACTTCCAGAACGCGTTCTTTATGCCGGAACTGTTCGACAACAACTCTATCGAACAATGGCAGGCTGAGGGCAGTGTCGAAATCACTGAACGTGCCCTGAACCGCGCTCGGTCTTTGTTAGCGGAATACAAAGAACCCAAACTTGATGAGGCAAGGAACGAAGCCTTGTTGGATTACATCGCGCGGCGCGAACGCGAAATACCTGCCGCAGATGAACTGAACCAGAGTTACTAAGCAGTTTCCCCGCACCTTACCCGCCCGGATCATCGGGCGGGTTTTTTTAACCTTATTCGGAGGATCGATGGAATTAGACGGAAAGAAAGCGCTTGTGACCGGGGCAGCGGGCGGGATCGGAGCTTCAATCGTGCAGCGCCTTCGACAAGCAGGTGCGAAGGTTGCGGTTGCTGATCGGACCGTCGACGGTGTCGAGGCGGACGCCCATATCCCCGGTGATCTACTGGACGGTGCGTACGCAGACGCGCTGCCACAGGCCGCAGCAGACGCATTAGGTGGTTTAGATATCGTCATCAACAACGCTGGCGTTATAACGCGTGGTGCGGTCACTGAAACATCGGATCAGGACTTGTCCCTTTCGCTGGGCGTGAATGTCGAGGCCCCATTCCGCATCTGCCGGGCCGCGATCCCGATTATGGCGGCTGCGGGTGACGGGGCGATCGTGAATACCGCCTCGTGCTGGGGGTTGCGGCCCGGTCCGAACCATGCGGTTTATTGCATGACCAAGGCGGCGATTGCATCCCTGACCCAGTGCATGGGCATGGACCATGCCCATCAGGGTATCCGCATCAATGCAGTCTGTCCAAATGAGGTCAACACGCCGATGCTGCGATCTGGTTTCGAAAAGCGGGGGTTCGATCCTGATACGGCAGTTGCCGAGTTGGGCCAAACCGTTCCGTTAGGACGCATCGCCGAACCTGAAGATATTGCCGACGTTGTGATGTTTCTGGTCTCAGACGCTTCGCGCTATATCTGCGGGGCATTATTGGAAGTGAACGGAGGCAAGCCCGTATCATGACCAAATTTGATGGCAAAACTGCACTTGTCACCGGTGGGCGCAGCGGCATCGGGCGCGCCATTGCCCATCGGCTGTCTGATGATGGCGCGCGGGTGTTTACGGCCCAGCGTGGAGCTGATCCAGATTTTGAAAGTGTCGAGGTGGATTTCGGTGCGCCCAATGGCCTTGAAACCGTGGTCGATCAAGTCATCGACAGGGCAGGGCAGTTGGATATCCTCATCAACAATGCAGGCATGATGCAGGAAGCTACAGTCGAGGAGATGAGCCTTGACGATTGGCAGCGCAATCTCACTGTGAACCTGACAGCGCCTTTCTTACTGATCCAGGCTGCGCTGCCCCATCTTCGGCAAACGCGCGGAGCGATTGTTAATATCGGTTCCATCGAAGGGCTGGGTAGTAATCCCGGTCACGCAGCCTATTGCGCGTCCAAAGCCGGGTTGCACGGTTTGACCCGTGCGGTGGCTGTGGACCACGGTGCCGAGGGCATCCGGTGCAATGCGGTTGCGCCGGGTTGGATTGATACGGATTTGAACCTGGATTTCATTGCCTCGATGCCGAACCCTGAGGCGTTTGGGGAGGACATAAAACGTATCCACCCAATCGCCCGAACCGGCACCCCAGAAGAGGTTGCGGCATTGGTGGCCTTCCTTGCCTCGGATGACGCAAGCTTTATCACCGGTCAGGTGTACACCGTTGATGGTGGACGGATGGCCAAACTGAGCCTGCCTTGAGTCGAGCTCATTCCTTGCCCGATCGCCATTCTTTCCAGCTTAAATAGGCGTTTGCCCCTAACGACGCGAAAGGTTCTGGTGGAAGGCGCGGCGGTAATGGTTGCGCCAGGAAATGGTCGGCAATATCCGACCCGCCTTGCGCCAGGAGTTCGGCAACGCCCATGCCTTGCAACGTGCCACGGGCGATACCCAGGCCATTCTGGCAGCAGGCGGAATAGACCCCGTTTTCAAGTTCTCCGAACGCAGCCGAGCCATTGCGGCTAAGGCAAAGCATCCCAGCCCAGCGATGCTGCATGCGAACATCGGGCAGATGCGGAAATCGTTCGCGAAACTTGCGATCATGCACCCGACCTGCATTTCGAAGCCGCATTTGGCTGGTTTCAATATTGGGGTGAAAACTGGAGCAAGTACGGATCAGGATACGGTCACCATAACTGCCCGAGATACGCCGAACCGATGTGCCCATGGGGTCTGCGGGTGTCACGGACCAGCGCGACTGACCGCCCAGAGTTTTGATCTGCTCAGGTGTTAGCTGTTCAGTCATCGAGGCATAGAGGCAGACATGCATCAGCCGACGCTGGTAGAAGCCAAAGCTTTCAAGATGACCGTTATTGGCCAGAATGATGCGCCCTGTCTTCACCCTGGCCTTGTCAGAGTTAACGACCCAGGTGTTCTCTTGCTTCTCGAAACTCATCACAGGGGAATTTTCGTAAACGCTGATAGTCTTCGTAAGCCGCGATGACAACGCCCGGACATAAGCGGCAGGCTGGATCATGACCGTACCCGGTGCATAGAGGCCTGACGTGTAATGCGGGCTGCCGGTTATCTCCTGCATTTGCTGTCGATCATACAGCGTATGCGGCTCTCCCAGTCGTTCAAGATGAGCGGCGAAGTCGCGATTGTGCTGATCGCCCGACCGGCTTGCGGCCGCATTGAACTTACCGCAAGGGTCGAACATTTCCTGCGGTAATTTGCATTCGGTTGCCACCTCAGAAGCAAACGCGATGGCTTGACGATTCAACGCGATCGCAGCCCGATCCGCGTCCAACCCAGAACCCGCATAGTTGTCCGAGGACAGATCGTGTGGCAGGTCGATCATGAAGCCCGAATTGCGCCCAGCCGATCCTTCAGCAAATTTGTTGGCTTCCAGCAAAATGATCTTCAAGCCCGGATCCAATTGCCAGAGGCGCCGCGCAGCTGCCAGACCGGCAAACCCACCGCCGATAATGGTGACATCAGCGGTTTGGTCCTCAGTCAGTTCAGGTAAAGCCTGTTGGGCCGGCAAGATGGCATTCCATCCTGCCGCGCCTGTCTGCCGTGGCAGGCGTTTTGCAGTATGTGTCGTCAATCGACGGCCTCGTCTTCGTCATCCGCTAGATCAATCCAGATGGTTTTCAACTGGGTATACTGGTCGTGCGCGTGCACCGAGTTATCCCGCCCACCAAAGCCGGACTGCTTATAGCCACCAAAGGGCGTGGTGATATCACCTTCGCCAAAGCTGTTCACCGTCACAGTGCCCGCCTGGATTGCCCGCGCTCCGCGGATGGCGCGTTTGGCGTTGGCGGTGAAGATCGAGGCGCAGAGGCCGTAGTCGGTGTCATTGGCGATTGTGATCGCCTCGTCGAAACCCGATACCTCGATCACAGACAGAACAGGGCCGAAAATCTCTTCCCGCGCCAGAGTGGCGTCGTTGCCGGGAACTTCGACAACGGTAGCCTCGACAAAGCCTTTTTCAGCCTTACCACCAATCACGACATTTTCGGCCTGATCGAGATAGCCGCAGACCTTGTTGTAGTGACCTTCACTGACCAACGCTCCCATGCGGGTTTCCGGGTTAAGCGGGTCGCCGATATTCCATTGTTTGGCGTGATGCGTGATGCGTTCCAGCAGCTCCGCCTTAACGTCCTTGTGTACGATCAATCGCGACGAGGCCGAGCAGTTCTCGCCCATGTTCCAGAACGCGCCATTCACCACATGCGCGGCCACGCGGTCGAGGTTCTCGGCGTCGTCCATCACGATGGCGGGGTTCTTGCCGCCCATTTCCAGCACGACCTCTTTGGCGTTGCTTTCTGCCGAATAGGTCAAGAAACGTTTGCCAGTCACGGTCGAGCCGGTGAAGGACACCATGTCGATGTCCATATGACGCCCGATAGGTTCGCCAACCTCGGCCCCGCCACCGGGGACGATGTTCAGAACGCCACGTGGCAGACCGGCCTCCATCGCCAGCTCGGCCAGACGCAGCGCGGTCAGGGTGGTTTCAGCCGCCGGTTTCACCACCACCGAACAGCCCGCCGCCAGAGCAGGTCCAATCTTCCACGCCAGCATCAGCAGCGGGAAGTTCCAGGGCAGCACCAGCCCCACAACGCCGATCGGTTCGCGAACCACCATGGCAATGTGATCGTCGCTGGCGGGCGAGACCTGATCATAGATCTTGTCGATTGCTTCGGCATGCCATTTCAGACAGTGGATGGTCTCGGGCACGTCTACGGTTTCGCAGTCATAGATGGTCTTGCCGCTGTCGATACTCTCCATCACTGCCAGTTCGCGGGCGTTGCGGGTCATCAGCTTGCACAGTCGGATCAGCACGTCTTTGCGGTCCGAAGGGTGCAGTTTCGACCAGCGGCCATCGTCAAACGCCTCGCGCGCTTTTTCGACAGCGAAGTCGACATCCGCTGCGCCGCAAGCCGCGATGTTCGCCAGTTTCTCGCCGGTCGCGGGGTTTGCCGTCTCAAACGTTTCGCCCGAAATCGCCGGTCGGTAGGCACCGTCAATGAAAGCGCCAGTGGGCATGGTCAGGCCCGTAGCGATGGATTTGTATTCTTCCTGTGTCAGCAGATCCATGTCTCTCACCCTTCCGCCACGATGTCAGCGATTGTCTTTTTCAACACGCGCGTCACCTGTTCCAGCGCGCGCTTGTCGTCCTTGTTCAAACCTTTCAGCGGAGGTCGCATTACACCCGCGTCGATCCCGTTCATGGTCACGCCATGTTTAATGGTCTGGATGAATTTGCCGCCCTGTTCCAGAACGCGCATCAGCGGCATCATCGCGCTCATGATCCGGCGACCCTTGGCGAAATCACCTTCGACGGCGCAGGCGTTGTATAGCGCAACGTGCTCGGCAGGCAGGAAGTTTGACCCGCCGCACACCCAGAACGGCGCGCCCCAAGCGAAGAACTCAAGCGCCTGATCGTCCATGCCGCAACCCAGTTGGATGTGCGGGTAGTCGCGGGCCAGCAAATGCACCCGGTTGATATCGCCCGAGCTTTCCTTGATGCCGCAAAAGTTCCGGCTGCGACCAACGCGATCAAGGAACTCTTCATTCATCATGGTGCCAGTACGGTGCGGATAGTTGTACAGCATCACCGGCAGATCAGCTGCCTTATCGATGGCCAGCGCGTTCAACGCGTTTTCACGGTCGGTCGGCACCGAATAGGGTGGGCTGGCCAGCAGGATTGCGTCCGCGCCGATCTCGCGTGCGCCGGACGCCAGAGCGATCGAGTCCGGCGTCAACATTGCACCGGTACCGACAACCAGCGGCAGCCGGCCCTTCAACTGGTCATGGGTAAACTTCGCCAGCTCCAGCCGTTCTGCGACAGTCTGGGCATAGTTTTCGCCGGTTGAACCGCCCGAGATGAGGCCGTGCACGCCGTTCTCGATCAAGTACTCAATCACCTGCGCCAGAGCGTCCCAATTCACGCTGCCATCAGCGTGATAAGGCGTCACTACAGGGGTATAAATCCCCTCAAACTTGAAAATCGGGTTCATTCCGTCCTCATGCAGGTTTTGAAAGGGGTGGGGTGCCCATTGGGACATCCAGCGCATCCGGCATCACGAACAGTTCGATCTGATCGCGTGACAGGTTCCAGTGGTCCTCGGCCAATTGCGTTGCAGCCGCCTCATCGCGCGCCTCGATAGCTGCGATGATTGCGTCATGCTGGTCACTGGATTTTGAAAGATTGTCGGATGCGCCGGCCAATTGTGGCCGGTAAAAATTCATTGCGATCCGAGCGTGATCGATCAGAAGGCGGTTGAACGACGGCAACAGGTAGACGTTGCCGGACATTTCACCGGTCAAATCGTGAAAACGGTTATTCGCAAGCGCTCGATCTTCAACAGATCCAGAGCGAACTGCAGCTTTAAAGCCCTTTTGAGCATCCTTCAGGGCTTCGATTTGAGGCCTTGAGGCGTTCCGTGCCGCCAAGCCAAGTATTGCGCCGTAGATCATTGGAGCGGCCAGAAAGAAATCGCGCAAGGTGGTGTAGGACATTTCCGATACCCGCGCGCTGCGGTTGGTGCGAAGGTCCAGATAACCTTCCCCTGCCAGTTGGCGGAAAACCTCGCGCAAGGGTGTTCGCGACAGGCCGAACTCATCGGACAGATGGGCCTCGTCCAGATCGGTACCTGGTTGCAGCCGCAGGGTCAGGATCGACACTCGCAGGTGATCCCTGAGCATCTCTTTGCGGGATTTTGCGTCGTCCTTCATCCTGACTCCCCTCTTATCCAATACGAATCGTCTTAGCGTTTCGTATCCTTTCTGTATTCTAAAAAAATACAACTTGTATACAGAAAAAAATCGTGCAGCATAGATCACCGACCACGCCAAATCGAATGGGGCACTCATGCGCCAAACGCGCCATATAACGTTCATCCTGATCGAAGAATTTTCACACCTCGCATTCTCTTGCGCGGTAGAGCCGCTTCGAATCGCGAATCTGGTCAGCGGGGAAGACCTTTATGAGTGGACGTTTCTATCAGAGCATGGGGAACAGGCGGTGTGTTCGAACGGGTCGGTGACTTTGGCTCATGGCGATTTGGATGCCTTGCCAAAAACCGATCAGTTGTTCGTGTTGTCGGGCATTCACATGCGAAACCATGTCACGCGGTCGCTGCTGGCTATGCTGCGCCGCGAGCGGGCAAGGGGCACGGCCATAGGTGCGTTGTGCTCGGGTGCGTGGCTTTTGGCTGAGGCGGGGTTTCTGGACGGGATGCAGGCCGCAATCCATTGGGAATACCATGACGCGTTCATGGAAGCTTTTCCCGAGGTAAATCTTGTTCGCAGTGTCTTTGTAGCTGATGAAAAACACATTACAGCGTCAGGTGGCACTGCCACGGCTGATTTGATGCTGCATCTCATCGAACAGGATCATGGTGAAGAGCTGGCTATCGCCGTCGCCGACCAGATGGTTTACAACGCCGTGCGCAATGCCACGGCCAAGCAGCGTGTGTCGTTGCAATCGAGAAATGGCATGCGAAATGCGCATTTGGCCAACGCAATCCACATCATGCGGGATTGCATTGAGGCGCCTGTCTCACCGTCGCAAATTGCCGAAGATCTGGGGATATCGACACGACAGTTGGAGCGGTTGTTCGGTAAATATCTCAACACCTCCCCCAAGAAGTATTTCATGGAACTTCGTTTGGAGCGCGCCCAGAAATTGTTGCTTCAGACCGAAGCATCGGTGACCGAAGTTGCCATGGCCTGTGGCTTTGAAAGCCCGGGCCACTTTTCCCGCGTTTACCGCTCCAGCTTTGGCGTCACACCGCATGCGCAAAAAAGTAAGATTGATTGATTGTAAACGGCGGGGGGAGCTGCTCTGTCCATTGGCGAGCCCGGGTGGTCAGGCGCTCACCCCCTGTCCCCGCTCGTACCCCCTCGTTAAATTCAAACTCGTAAACTGATCAGCAGGATTAAGTATCAGTACGCGACGAAAGGGGCATAACTATTACAATATCGTGTCAGAGGTATGTATCTTTTGGCCTAATTCGCAAAAGGTGCCTTAATTCCTGATGCGCGTTTTGATTAAAGTTTGCGCCCTTCAAGCCACTTTTGTTTGCGTAATAAAACTGTTTATGACATTTTTGTTACGCCAACGAAGGGACTTTTTCTGCGAAAAATGGCGTCAATTCGCAACCGAATTTATTTGAGAGTTTCTATGTCCTCGTCAGGAGTTAGACTTGGAGGACTAATATGAATTTGGAATCCCACGAAGTCGCAGTGGAATTCGCACCGCGTGTCATCTCGATAGCGAAACGCGAACGACAGATTTGCCAAGCTTCCCAGGCTGCTGAGGCAGCTTTTGCGCGCATCACGCATTTGGCTACTGACAGCGTCGCGATTCACGGCGAATTGCAAGATCGCGTGTTTTCCATTTTCCGTTGGTATTTTCTGTCAGCATTTTGCACGCGCCTTCTGACTGATGCGGCACATCGGTTGGAGCATCAGACTTTGCAGGTGTCAGTCGACATCTTCAGCGCCGTGAAAATGGTTCTGACCGAAAGCGAAATTGAACAGTCGATGGCTCTGGTTAGTGTTGAAAACACGTCTCCGGCGCTGGCGAGAGCGAACGACATCGGCAGTCGTGGGCATACGGTAGGTTGGGTTGCAGCCGGGTTGTATGAAGAAGGCCGCGATTTCCCGCAGGACATAAAGAACGCTCTGGCGGGTGCTTTGGCTGCATCGTCTCGGATCAACTGAGCGATTGTAATTTGCCGGGGATTGTTCCCATGCAGCGAAGGCGGGCCATCTGAACGTGACAGAGGCCCGCAGTTCAGACGGCAAAAATTTGCGTCTGAGCCTTTTTTGTTTTGCGATCTCTCTGGTCTTTCAGAGGTCGTTGCTGGCCAGGCGAATCTACGTGTTCAATCCTTGTTCACATCACCTGAAAACCGGGCCGCGTTCTCTTTTGCAAACGCGCTGGCATCGGCCTGCGAATCCCAGAAATGTGGATTGGACTTCGGGATGGTCAGTGCCTTTTGCACAGCCGGTCGCGCGTCGATGCGATTAAACCACGCTTCTAGATGGGGCAGTTCATCCACGTCAACTCTTGCCCACACATAGGCCCGTGCCCATGGATAAAGCATCATGTCTGCAATGGTATATTCATCTGCCGCTATCCAATCCCGTCCGTTCAAACGCGCATTCATAACTTCAAGTAAACGGCGGCTTTCGTTGACATAGCGTTGGATCGAAAACGGCTCGACATGTCCATTGGGGGCGGCGATGTGTTGGAAATACATGGCCTGACCCATCATTGGGCCAATATGACCGACCTGAAACATCATCCACTGCATGACTTCCGACCTTTTGATTGGGTCAGAGGGCAAGAATTTTCCGTATTTCTCAGCCAGGTGCCACAAGATTGCTCCGCTTTCGAAGATTGCGCGATCTTCAGACCGGTCCACAATCGTCGGAATTTTCCCGTTGGGGTTCAGGGCTAGGAACTCTGGCGTTTTTTGCTCCTGCTTCGAGAAGTTGATGTGCGTCAGATCGTAGGGAATGCCAGCTTCTTCCAAAAAGATGACCGGTTTGTAACCGTTCATCGTGCCAGCGGTATAGAGATGGATATCAGGCTGGGACATGTTCAACCTCCGCAAATGTGTTCTTCAAATGGGTTTCAAATCGGGTGAAGTCGGCATCGATGCTAGGGTTTTTCATAACGTCAAAAGCGGCGAAGGTGGGCAGTGCCTGCATCGCCATGAATTTGGCGGTCAAATGCAGCGGGCGGAGCAGATCATCGACGCTGCCGCCAGCAAAGAACGGCTCGGCTGGGTTGTCAAAGGCCTCAATGGGTGCATTGAACGTAACGGATAACATGTATTTTTTGTCGGCCAGTTTACCACCCATTCCATAGTTTGCCTTGGGTGCGTCCGAGGTCCGGCCATCACCGTTGGCAAATCGTCCGTCCATGCCTGAAGTATAAACTTCGTCCATGTATTTCTTAAATACCCAGGGAACACCCATCCAGTTTACCGGAAACTGCCAGATAACCACGTCTGCCCACAAATGCGCATCGATCTCTGCGTTTATGTCATAGCCTTCAGCAACCTTGGTGACGCGCACAGTGTGACCCATTCGGATCAGACTGTCGCGCGCAAGTTCTGTCAGGCTGGCGTTCAGGGTTCCTGGGGCCGAACCATAAGGTTGCGTGCCGTTTAAAATCAGGAAATTGCTCATGTCGACGTCCTTGTTCTGAAACGCACCACTTGACTTGTGGTGGGTCTGCGGAAAAGTTGTGAGTGCCAGTTGAAAAAAGCAACCAGTATACTTTTAGTAACCTTAAAGTTTTGGAGGACTAGGCAATGCGTGCGCAAATAAAAGCCGATGAAAACGGGCGTAAACGTGTGTTGAATGCGTGCCGCGAACCTTGTCCAATCGAGCTGGGGATGCGGATTTTGGGTGGCAAGTGGACCGGGTCGATCCTGTGGCACCTAAAAGACGGGCCGACGCGTTTCAATGATCTGTCCCGACTGATCGGAGGGGCCAGCAAGAAAATGATAACAGAACGGTTGCGCCAGCTGGAAGCACAAGGTCTGGTTTCGCGTAATGTTTTGAAGACCTCACCGGTTTCGGTCGAGTACTCGATCACTGAATTGGGGCGATCAGCATTGGGGTTTCTGGATGAGCTTCGCAAGTGGACAGATTCTTTGCCTGCTTCGATTTCCGGCATTGAACAGTCATAGTTTGCAAAAAGGGAAAACTAATCTACGTTAATTTCGCATACAGGCGTTTGTCGCTCCTGCCTCTTGATGCGTAGGGTGGTGACATGTTTCAACTTTCTGGCCAGCCCGGTGTATCGTGCCGTTGGCCAAACTATTTGGAAGGCTCGCTTTCCGACAATTGCCTGTAAGGTGCGCCACGGTCAGACCGGGACAAAAATAAGCACCACAGACGACCAACATGGAGATATCAAATGAAGAAAATTGCAACGCTTTTGGGAGGCGCATCAATGGCGATCGCCGGTCCGGCGATGGCTGCGGACATCGTGATCGGTGTGCCAAACTGGCCTTCGGTAAACGCTACGGCGCATATTCTGAAGGTGGCGATTGAGCAAAACCTTGGGCTTGAGGTCGAACTTCAGAACGGCACCAACCCGATCGTTTTCGAAGCGATGGATTCGGGTGCCATGCATGTGCACCCTGAAGTCTGGATGCCGAACCAGCAGAACCTGCACGACACCTACGTCACCGATAAAGGAACAGTTGCGTTCAATCCCAATGGCGTAGAAGCATTCCAGGGAATGTGCGTTGATAAGGCAACTGCTGATGCCAACGATATCCGCTCGATTGATGATCTGACCAACCCCGATATCGCGGCACTGTTTGACAGCAATGGCGACGGTCAGGGTGAAGTTTGGATCGGTGCCCCGGGCTGGGCTTCTACCAACGTGGAAAAGATTCGGGCCAAGTCATATGGCTATGATCAGGTCATGGAGTTGACCGAAATCGACGAGACCGTGGCCTATGCCAACCTCGACAATGCGATCAAAGCGGGCGATCCGTGGGTCGGGTTCTGCTACACGCCGCACTACGTATTTGCCCTGCATGACATGCAGATTCTGGAAGAGCCTGCCTATGACGCGTCCAAGTGGAACGTGTTGCAGCCTACCGATGACCCTGACTGGCTTGAAAAGTCCGAAGCTGGTGTCGCATGGGATCTGGCTTACCTTCACCTGCACTATGCCAAGGAACTTGAGGATGAATACCCCGAGGTTGCCACGCTCTTGTCTAACATGAAGCTGGACACTGATACGGTTTCCGCAATGACCTACGCACTTGTGATCGAAGGCAAAGAGCCTGCGGCCTATGCGGAAGAGTGGGTGACTGCGAACGAAGATGCCGTTCTGGGCTGGATGTCTCAGTGATTGACACTGAACAGTGCTGAAACTCAGACAGGCCGCCGCACAAACCCGGCGGCCTGTTCTGCATCAAAGGGACAAAAATGACGGAAACTGTCGTAAAACTGACGGATGTCTGGAAGATTTTTGGCGCACGCGCCGAAGAAGCCATGACTGCCGTGCGGAACGAGGGCATTGGAAAGCCTGAAGTTCTTGAGAGATTCAATTGTGTCGTGGGTGTGCAGGGTGCCACCTTTGAAGTGCCTCGGGGTGAGATTTTCTGCATAATGGGCCTGTCAGGCTCGGGTAAGTCTACACTGGTTCGGCATGTGAACAGGTTGATCGAGCCGACGTCGGGCAAGATCGAGATTTTGGGCCATGACGTTTCCAAAATTTCCGAAGCCGAGTTGCGCCGCATCCGGGCGCAGCAGATAGGCATGGTGTTCCAGCATATGGCGCTGATGCCGCACCGGTCGGTGCGCGACAATGTGGCCTATCCGCTGGAAATACGAAAAGTGTCGAAATCCAAGCGCTGGGCAGTGTCCGACCACGCACTGGGTCTGGTGGACCTGACCGGTTATGAGGACCGGCTGCCCAAGGAACTGTCCGGCGGCATGCAGCAGCGGGTAGGTATTGCTCGCGCTTTGGCTTCTGACCCGGAAATCTTGTTGATGGATGAACCATTCTCGGCCCTTGACCCACTGATCCGCCTGCAATTGCAGGATCAGTTCAAGGCGCTGGTGGCGCAGCTTAAAAAAACCACTCTGTTCATTACTCACGATCTGGATGAAGCCATTCGCATCGGTCACCGGATTGCCATCATGAAAGATGGTGTAATCGTTCAGATTGGCACGCCCGAAGACATCGTTATGAACCCTGCGGACGACTATGTGCGCGAGTTTGTGCAGGGCATCTCGAAACTGAAACTGGTCAAGGCGCACTCGATCATGGAACCGATCGCCAGTTATTCGGGTTCTATCGACGGCGCGCCGCGCGCGGATGAGGGATCGGATCTGGATCAGCTGATCGATCTTGCGGTGAATACCGATATGCCGGTGGTCATCACCGATGCGGGCGCTGACGTTGGCGTCGTGACCAAGCCGCGCCTATTGCGCGGAATTCAGGGGGGCAAAAATGACTGATGCTGCAATGGAAATGAAAGTCACGGCCGCCTCTGATATTGAGGTCGACCGCGAGGCTCTGGACAAATCCATTCACGAATTTGCTGGTCCGAGCGGCGATTACTACGTCAATGCGTTCCACAAAATCCACGATGCCACCAGCGCCGTGCCCAATACGTTCAACCTTTGGGCGGCGGTTCTGGGTCCTTTCTGGTCTGCGTCAAGGGCCGTTTGGGGCATGTTCTGGACCTTCCTGATACTCGAGATCATCGCTTGGGTTCAGATCGGGCGTGGTGCCTGGGGTAACCCGGGTGCTGATCTGGCTGAACGGGCTGAACGTCAGCAGGCACGCGCGAATGAACTGTTGGAACGGGCGACTGCTGCAACAGAACAAGCTGATATCGACCGGTTCAATCGTCTGGCCGAGAACATCCAGAAAGCGGCGGATAGCAGCTTTGCGCAAGCGCAGGCGGCACAGTCCGAAGCGACTGGGATTATGATCACCGGCCTTCTGATGCTGCTGGTCTTTAAGCTGGTCCAAGGGTTCTACGCGGATCGGGTGTATGAAAAGCAATACTCGAATTGGCGGATTGATCCTGCCAGCACCGAAAGTGGTCGGTCAACGCGCAACACGGTGTTGGGCGCTGTTCTGGTGGCCGCGATTGCGCCGCTGATCATCTACAAGTTCACCGTGAATGCGTCGCTTCCCTTGCTGGATGCCTTTCCCGAGGAGCAGGTGTCTGAGATCATTTTGGGTCCGGGCGAGGGGACGCTGTTCTCGAATCTGGCCAGTTGGATGGAGGCGCAGATCGACGCTGCCGCAGCCGCTGGGGGTGATGTCTTTGACGGGATTGTCAGTGGGGTTAGAACAGTTCTGGATGGTCTGACGATTGCGTTGATCGGTTCGCCATGGCCGGTTGTTATGCTTGTGATCTGCGTAACTGCATGGCGTGCGGCAGGTCCGCGCGTGGCGATTTTCACCGCGTCGTCGTTGGCCTATATCGCCCTGCTTGGGTACTGGGATGTGGCGATGGAGACGGTGGCTCTGGTGGGGGCCGCTGTGCTGCTATGTGTTGTTTTCGGCATTCCGCTGGGTATCTGGTTTGGCAAATCTGCAAGGGCCTATCGTGCGGCGGAACCCGTGCTTGACCTGATGCAGACGCTTCCGGCCTTCGTCTATCTGATCCCGATCATTGCCTTCTTCGGCACCGGCAACCCGCCGGGGATTCTGGCCACAATCATCTTTGGCATGCCACCGGTCATACGCTTGACTGCCCTGGGCATGCGGGGAGTGCCGGACAGTATCAAAGAGGCCGCCGTGGCTTTCGGCGCATCGAAATGGCAACTGCTGAAAGATGTTGAGATTCCGCTGGCTTTGCCTTCGATCATGACCGGCGTGAACCAAACCATCCTGATGTGTCTGTCAATGGTGGTCATCATCTCGCTGATCGGTGGTGGCGGTCTGGGCAAGGAAATCCTAGAGGCGCTGCAGTACGCGGCCAAAGGTCCGGGCCTGCTGGGCGGCTTTGCTATCCTGTTCCTGGCCATGGTCATGGATCGGATCGTGCAAGGGGCCTTCAGGCGAGAAGACGAGAAAATCTAAATGCACACGCCCCCGGTTCCCGCCGGGGGCGTTTTTCTTTGACCGGAGAAAACTATGACCGATCGCTATGAACAGTCCATGATGGACAATCTGTATTGGTGGGGTGTGCCAACCTTGTTTCGGTGCCCAAACGAAGGCCCAGAGGGACAGGATATAGCGCTGGTAGGCGTCCCGCATTCCGCAGGCAATGGTACGACGGAACGAGACCAGCATCTTGGCCCGCGCGCGCTGCGCCATGTGTCAGCCGTGCAGCGCCGGGTACATTCATTGTTTGAGATCGACCCATGGACCAGCGCGCGCATTGCCGATGTGGGGGACGTGCCGTTTCCGAAAGCCAATGACAATGAAGACTGTATTGAACGTATTACCCAATTTTATAAGGATATCGATACAGCTGGGGCGCGGCCTGTTTCGATCGGAGGTGATCATTCCATAACGGGTGGAATTGTGCAGGCGCTGGGTCGGGGCAAGCTGGCGGGCGGTGAGCCGATCAGCTTCCTCCATTTGGACGCCCACACGGACGTGTTCACCAAGGTCGATCATTTTCTGGGCGCCAAGAAATCCGCCGCTCATTGGGGGGCTTATCTGGCCGACCAAGGGCAGGTCGACCCGACGCGGTCTATGCAGATCGGCCTCAGGGGCCATCCGCGCAGTCTGGACTGGCTGCAACCCTCTTACGATTATGGATACAATATCGTCACCATGCGCGAATTCCGACAGCGTGGGCTTGAGGATGTGGTGGCGCAAACCAAAGAGGTGTTGGGCGACCGTCCGGTTTACATCACCTTCGATCTCGATTGCCTTGACCCGACGGTTGCGCCTGCGGTGTCCAATCTGGAGCCCGGCGAAAAGGGGTTCGACATTGACGAGGCCGTTGGCATTCTGCGCGCCGCGCGCGGGTTGAACATCGTGGGCGGAGACGTGGTTTGCATGATGCCCACCAAGGACAGCCCGAACAACATCACCGCCCTGACAGCAGCAGCGGTGATGTTCGAAATGATCTCGATGATTGCTGAAAACGTTAGCGCTGCTTAAAGGCGCCTAGCGTCCACCGCCTGAGCAAGAACGCATAACAACTCAAACATCAGCGAGATACCGAGCCAGGCCGTGCCGCCCTCGGGGTCAAAGGGCGGCGCGACCTCGACCAGATCGGCTCCGACCAGATTGATGCCTGCCATTTTGCGGATAACCTGTTGCGCCTGAAAACTGTTCGGCCCGCCAATTTCTGGCGTGCCAGTGCCGGGGGCATAGGTCGGGTCCACAAAGTCGATGTCATAGGTGCAATAAGTGGGGGCAGTACCGACGATACCACGCACTTCGGCCATGACGTCGTCGATGCCCCGATCAAACAGCTCCTCAATACGGATTATGCGAATGCCTTGAGCCTCGCCCCATTCGATATCTTCTGTGTTGTAAGCGGTTCCGCGGATGCCGATTTGAACAAAGCGTTTGGGATCGACCAGCCCCTCTTCGACCGCGCGTCGAAACGGGGTGCCATGGGTGAACTTGTGACCGCCAAAGTAGGTGTCAAACAGGTCGGTGTGGCTGTCGAACTGGATCAAGCCCAGCGGGCCGGATGCAGCAAGGGCACGCAGGACGGGCAGCGTGGTCAGGTGGTCGCCTCCAGCAGTCAAAGGGGTAATGCCTCGGCCACATAGGTCTGAATAGAAATCAGTGACCCGTTTCAGCGTATCCTCAATATCAACCGGATTCGGCGCGACGTCACCCAGATCGGCGCAATTGACCAACGAGAAAGGCGCGATCCCGGTAACCGGATTCATCGCACGGATCATTGTCGAGAAATCCCGCAATTGTCGTGGCCCATGGCGGGCGCCTGGGCGGTTCGTCGTTCCGCCGTCCCATGGGATGCCGACCAAACCCACTTCGACGTCTTCAATGCGTTCATGGTCAAGTGGGACACTGGGCAAACGCATGAAGGTGGGGATGCCTGCGAAACGGGCTAGTTCCATCGCTGAAACCGGCTGAAAAAACGAATTGGTCATATGGCCCCTCTCCCTGATTCTGGCGCGAGCCTAGCGGTAGTTTTACGGCTTGGGAATGGGCGGGCTCACGCAGAGCAAGACGCAAGGGGTACTTGCGAATATCTGCGTTTTGCAAGGCGGTCAGATATCGACGGGCGCGCGGATTGAATCCGCTTTGAACGTTTCCTGCATGAAGTATAAAATACTGATAATAAATTGTTTTTCGTACCTGCGGTTTTGGTTGTGATAAAATTTTGATCTGCTTGGCTAACTTCATCGTTGCCGCCAGCGCCAAACTTTGCTTGTTTTCATTTCGAATAAATCGAAACAATGGATGGGCACTGTGTCGAAACCCTTGAGCCTTCGTTGGCTGGAAGTTTTCCGTTTGGTCGCAAAGTCGGGATCGATCCAACAAGTCGCGTCTGAGACGGGGCTGTCGATCAGCACCGTCTCGAACCACCTGCGCAGTCTGGAAGGTGCGTTGGGGGTCAATTTGGTTGATCACGGTCGGCGACCGATGGGCCTGACACCGGCGGGCGAAGTCTTTGCACGGTATGTCCGTGATGGGCTTACAGTGCTGAAACGGGGTGAGGCGGAAATCCGGTCAGGTAACTGGCAACACGCAACGGATTTGCGACTGGCTTTGGTCAACGATTTCGACAATCAGATCGCGCCAGACTTGTTTCGATTTCTGGCGCAGGCTCTGCCGCGCTGCAGTTTTCGCCACTACACCCGTCCAAGCCATGAAATCATTGCCAATTTGCAAGAACATAAGCTGGATGCAGGTGTTGCCACCCGACCCTCGGAGCGAACCGAAGGGCTAATTGAATACCCGCTGATGCGGGACCCGTTTATTGTCATCCTGCCCAACACTTATCCGGGTGAGCCCGAAGATCTGCTGAAGCCAGACGCGGAACTGCCGCTGCTGCGGTATTCGCGCGACTACATGATAGGAAAACAGATCGAAATTCAGCTGACCCGCAGCAAGTACAATCTGCCCAATCGATTTGAGTTGGAGTGCAACCATTCGATCATTGGCCTCGTCGCAGAGGGCAGTGGCTGGGCGATTACGTCAGCCGCCTGTTTCCACCGCGCCCAAAGGTTTCATGACAGTGTTCGGGTCATTCCGTTTCCGGGTCGGAACTTTGTGCGAACGGTGTCTTTGTTTACGACTGAGGTGTACCCCGAGACAACTTCAAGACTGATCCAAAAGGCAATGGTTGAACTGATCCGGCAGCATTTCACCGATCCGATGTGCGAAAGTCATGCCTGGTTGAAGGACGATTTCCGCACGATGGAGGCCGAAACCGTTTAGGTGCCAGCTGGCGGCCCAAGCGATTGACGCTCGACGATGTGTGTCGCCAGCCTTGCACTTTTACCGGTTCCTTGGTTGTCGAGAATTCTGACGAGTTCCAGCGCAGCTCTTCGACCCATTTCTCTGTGTGGTACGTGCACGGTCGTCAGGGCTGGGGTTGCGATCCGTGCGAGTTCGATATCGTCAAATCCAGTGATGGAAACGTCGTTTGGAACTTGTAGTTTCATTTCATGTGCACGGTGCAGTGCGCCCACGGCCAGAACGTCGTTGCCGCACAAGACCGCGGTGGGCGGTTCGCTTTGCGACATCAACTGGGAAAATGCTTCGGCACCATTTTCAATTTCGTAAGGCGTTTCCAAGATGGTCAGATCTGACAGCGACAGGTTGTTCTGCGTTACAGCATCTTTTACGCCTTCGATCCTCATGCGAGCGCGATCGTTGCCGGTGCTGATGCCCGAAATTAACCCGATCTTTCGGTGCCCCAACTCGATCACACGGTGCGCAAGCTCGACCATCGCTATGCGATTGTCGAACCCGATGGAGGCAACTTGTGCGTCGGGCTGAAACGACCAAGCGACCAGAGCAGGAATGTTCCTGCGCGCCAGGTCTTCGTAAATCCGCGGGTCGCGATCATGTCCGATCAGCAGCAATCCGTCTGCACCACGTGCAACCAGCGTTCGAATCTGCTCTTCCTCGATCTCGGGTTTGTAGGCAGAGCTTGAGACCAGCAGGGTATAACCATGTTGGTGCAATTCTTCCTGAAACGCCTGCAGGCCGCGGGCAAAGATTGCGTTTTCCATGGTCGGAATGATTGCGCCGATGGTCGATGACCGTTTGGCCGCCATAACGCGCGCGGCAAAGTTGGGCATGTATCCTAGTGCGTCCACTGCTGACTGAACGCGCTGGCGCGTTGCCTCCACCACCCGATCCGGGTTGTTCAGGCAACGCGATACGGTCGCAGTCGAAACTCCTGCTAGTTTGGCCACATCATCCAACGTTGGCGCTGATCCAAGTTTTGACATTTCCAAACCTGCAATTCGCTTTTGCCAATAAGCTTAAACTTAAGCGCACCGCAATGAAAGCGGTTATGTAAGCGCTTGCATTTTTCATGTAAGCGCTTACAAATGGCGTCGGACCGAATCCAAAAAGGAGTCCGGTGAATGTTTCTGACCGCATCAATCTTCGTGTTCGTTGTCTATTTTGCGAACGTCGCAATGGGTGCTTTCGCGGGCAGCGCGTTTCTGGGGGACGTAGGAGAGATGTTGGTCCTGTTCGCGGCGTCGATCCTTTTCGTTGTCGCAATTCTAAAAAAGGAAGCTGAACGCGACGCTGAAAGTGACAGCTGACTTTTTTGCTTGGGAGGGCAATTGATGAACAACGACAAGAACGATTTGGTGTCGGAAGAGCGCCGTAATTTCCTGAAACTCAGCGCGACTGGCGCCTTTACCGCCGCAATGATCGCAGGCGCCGCTGGCGTGCTTTGGTCGTCCGAGGCTGCGGCTCAAACCGCTAAGGAAGAGAGTGAACGCGAGAAAGCGGCTGAGCACGTGATGACAATCGCGACGGCTTATGTGCTGGGTGCATCGCGCAGCTACCCGATCATGCAACTGGACCTGAAAGAGAACATTCAGAACGCCACGAACGGTAAGGTCTACGTGAAGTTAGCTCCGGGCGGTCAATTGGGCGCAGGCGGCTCACTGGTGCAAAAGGTGCAGGGCGGAACAATTCAGGCCGCGCAGCACTCACTGTCAAACTTCGCCCCATTTGCTTCGACTGTTGACCTGATCAACATGCCGTATCTGTGTGGCTCGAACCAGCGTTTCACCAACTTGGTACACTCCGATACCTGGAAGAACGAGGTTCATCCAAAAGTTGAGGCTGCTGGGTTCAAGGCGTTGTTCTATGTGGTGATTGACCCGCGTGTTGTCGCGGTGCGTCAGGGCGGCAACCCGATCGTCACACCTGCCGACATGAGCGGGGTGAAGTTCCGCGTACCGGGTTCGAAAATGCTGCAGCAATATTACCGTATGGTCGGTGCCAACCCGACGCCGGTTGCTTGGGGTGAAACCCCCTCGGCCATCAAGCAAGGCGTTGCAGATGCGCTCGACCCGTCGGTTGGGGCGCTGTATGTCTTTGGGTTCAAAGATATCCTCAGCAATGTGACGTTCACCCAAGCGGTGCCAGACAGTCAGGTCTATTCCTGTAACCTTGAGTGGTTCAACTCGATGCCGGCGGATGTGCAGGAAGGCATCATGTGGGGGTCAGAAATGACCAGCCATCAGAACCTGTCCAAGGTACCTTCGGCCCGTGCTTATGCCATGGCGGAGCTGAACAAGGCTGGGGTGCAATTCCAGTCGTTGACCGATGATCAGTTGGCGGAATGGAAGGACGTTGGCGGCTATCAGCGGTCGGAATGGGATCCGTTCAAAACCGAATTGGCCGGGTCGATGGAGAACTTTGAAAAACTGGTCGAGGCGGCGGGAACGCAGGGCAAATACTACGTTCACGACGCGTGACGCCATCTTGGGCGCCTGCAGAAGGCGCCCGGTTTTACCAATGACAGTCAGGCCTAAACGGGCCCGAAACAGAAGGCTGTGGCCTGGCTGTTCTTTCGCCGAGGGATACGGATGACCGCTCTTCAAAACATAGACAAAAATGCCGAGCGCTGGCTGCTGCTGGTGTTCTACGTGATGCTGGTCATTACAATGGCCATCGAGGTTTTGCGGCGTGAGATCTTCGCTTTTTCCTCGATTTGGGGCGAAGAAATCGTCCGGTATTCCTTCATATATCTCGCGTGGATCGGTGCTGCGGCGGCGGTCAAGGAGCGCGCGCATATCCGCATCGACGTGATCATGCACTATCTCGGGCCGCGGCCTAAGGCAGTCCTATACATCTTCGGTGATCTGGTGATGTTCGTTGTCGCAATCATCGCGTTGTATTGGTCGTATGAAGCTGTGCACGTCTCGGCCAAATTCGGATCAGTGACGGATGGTCTGCGGGTATCGAAGGTTTGGTTCTTAATGGCCGTTCCCACTGGATTCGCTTTGATGATCTGGCGTTTGATCCAGTCCTTTCTGCGTGATGTGAAATCCCTCCGAGACGGCACACCCGTCTTCGAAGGCGACAAATTGTTTGATTGAGGTGACCTGAGATGCTTTGGAATTCCCTCAATCAAACTGTTGAACTGGGCTGGGACTTTTACCTGCCTGTAATCTTGTTCGTCGGCCTGATCGCGCTCGCCGTACCTGTTTGGGCAGCGATCGGCACAGCGGCGATTGTTATGCTGATCATGTCCGGCGACCTTCCTCTCAGCCTTGTGGGCGAGAGCCTTTTCACCGGCATCGACGCCTTTGCTCTAACCGCCGTTCCACTGTTCATCCTGACTGGTGACGTTTTGGTCCGCACTGGGCTGTCCCGAAAATTCCTCGATGTAGCCGAAGCGTTAACCTGTTTTGCCAAAGGCGGCTTTGGTTCGGCCACTGTGCTGGTTTGCGGTATGTTCGCTGCTATTTCGGGCTCGGATGCAGCAGGAGCTGCTGCCGTGGGCCGGATGACGATCAACCGGCTTGTCGAAAGCGGCTATCCGCGTCCCTATGCCTGTGCATTGGTGGCAGCAGGGGCCTGTACCGGTATCCTGATCCCACCCTCAATTGCCTATATCATTATCGGCCTTGTGCTGGGCATTTCCGCTTCAACCCTGTTTCTGGCCGCGCTGATCCCTGGTCTGGCCATTCTGGTGTCGATCCTGATCACCAATATTATCATGAACCGCATCTACGCCTATGAGGGCGGCGGAATGATGACCATGGGTGAATGGCTAGCAAACCTGGGCAAAGCGCTAAAATCCGGCTGGTACGCGTTTATCGTACCGGGGATCATCTTCTACGGCATCTTCTCAGGCCGTCTGACCCCGACCGAGGCTGGTGCCACCGCCGTTGTTGTTACCATCATCATGGGCTTTATCCTGCGGACGTTGACGCTGGCTGACTTCCCTTCGATGCTGGTCAGCTCGGCCAAGGTGAACGGCGTGATCCTTCCAATCATTGCCTTTTCTGCCCCCTTGGCCGAGGCGCTTGCAATCATGGGCGTTCCACAGGGTTTCGTAACTTCGGTGACGAACATGACAGACGATCCGTATCTATTGATCTTGCTGATGATCGGTATCCTGATCGCTGCCGGTTGCGTCATGGAGACAACACCGAATATCGTGATCCTGGCACCGATCCTGAAACCGCTGGCGGACAATATCGGCATGAACGAGATTCAGTTCTGTATCATGATGATTACCGCGCTGGGCGTTGGTTTCATTACGCCGCCGCTGGGCCTGAACCTGTTCGTGGTCTCGGGGATAACTGGCGAGTCGATTCTGAAAATCGCCGCCCGCGCCGTGCCGTTTGTTCTGACCATGCTGATTGTGGTGATCTTGATCGCCTATGTTCCGGCAGTGTCGACCACCTTGCTACCTGAAATCTATCAATAGGACCCCCTGACTATGCCTCGTGACTATTTGAAAAAGGCGACTTTGACAGCGCAATCTCATGCCACTGAGGTGCATGATACGGTCAAAACCATTCTTGCCGATATTGAGGCAGGCGGAGATGCCAAAGCGCTGGAATACGCCGCCAAGTTCGACAAGTTCGACGGCAATGTCCTGATGACTCAGGACGAGATTGACGCTGCCATTGCCTTGGTGCCGGAAAAGCTGAAGGAAGATATCCGGTTCGCCCATGACAACGTTCGCCGCTTTGCCGAGACGCAGAAAGCCACAGTGTCGGATGTGCAGATGGAGATCGTGCCGGGGTTTGTTGCCGGTCAAAAGGCGATCCCTGTGGATGCGGCGGGTTGTTATGTACCCGGTGGGCGCTATAGCCACGTTGCCAGCGCGATCATGACTGTAACAACGGCCAAGGTCGCTGGGTGTCGCCACATCACTGCTTGCTCTCCACCGCGTCCCGGTGAGGGCGTTGCCCCTGCTATCGTGTACGCTGCGCATATCTGCGGAGCCGACAGTATTCTTGCTATGGGTGGTGTACAGGGCGTTGCCGCGATGACTTACGGGCTATTCGGCCTTCCGCGCGCTAATATCCTTGTGGGGCCGGGCAATCAGTTCGTGGCCGAGGCGAAACGAATTCTCTATGGCAAGGTCGGCATCGACATGATCGCTGGGCCAACGGACAGTCTGATCCTTGCCGATGGCAGCGCCGATGCACACGTGGTTGCAACCGATTTGGTGAGTCAGGCTGAGCATGGTTACAACTCGCCCGTTTGGCTGGTGACGGATGATCGGGAGTTGGCGCAGAAAGTGATGGAACTTGTGCCTGTTCTGATCGAAGACCTGCCGGAACTAAACCGCGAAAATGCCGCCGCCGCGTGGCGCGACTATGCCGAAGTCATTGTCTGTTCGGATCGCGAAGAAATGGCCGCCTGTTCTGACGAATACGCGCCTGAACACCTGACTGTTCAGGCAGAGGATCTGGACTGGTGGCTTAGCCGGTTGACTTGTTATGGGTCATTGTTTCTTGGGGAGGAGACGACCGTTTCCTACGGAGACAAGGCAACCGGCACCAATCACGTTCTGCCAACCTCTGGAGCGGCCAGTTACACTGGTGGCCTGAGTGTCCACAAATACATGAAGATCGTCACCTGGCAGCGAGCAACACGGGAGGGATCGAAATCCGTCGCTGTGGCAACCGCACGTATCTCGCGTCTGGAAGGGATGGAGGGGCATGCCCGAGCGGCAGATGTGCGTCTGGCCAAGTATTTCCCTGACGAACAGTTTGACCTGACCGCAGATGGTTGACCCACGCACGCTTTTTGATCTGACGGGACGCGTGGCCTGTGTCACTGGGGCTAGTTCAGGTCTTGGCCGTCGCGCAGCTGTTGTGCTGGCTGCTGCCGGTGCACGCGTCGTCGGGGTGGCGCGCCGCGCCGAGGCCTTGGCTGATCTTAAGGCCGAAATCGGTGAGCGCTCTGACACCGTGGTCGCTGACGTGGCCGACCGCGCGCAAATTGGCGAGTTAGTGGATCGGGTTGGGGCGAAATTCGGCCCCCCGGACATCGTCGTTCATGCTGCTGGGGTGAATAAACGGGAAGCTGCGGATGACGTCACACCCGAAGGGTGGGACGCAACTTTGTCCTTGAACTTGAGCGCGCCGTTTTTTCTGAGTCAGGCGATGGTTCCTGCCATGAAAGAACGCGGCTGGGGTCGTATCGTCAATTTTGCCTCGTTGCAAACCACGCGGGCTTTCCCGGGTGGGATAGCCTACGGCGCGACCAAGGCCGGAGTGGGGCAGTTGACCCGCGCGATGGCCGAAGCGTGGTCGTCCTTTGGTATCACTGCAAACGCCGTTGGACCAGGTTTCTTTCCTACCGAACTGACACAGGCGGTGTTTGATGACCCCGAACGTGCTGCACGAAACGCGACCCAAACCTGCATTCAACGTAACGGACGGATGGATGATATCGACGGTCCAATCCTGTTCCTGTGCTCAAAAGCCTCGGATTACGTCACCGGACAAGTTCTTATGGTCGACGGAGGGTTCACGGCGAAATGAAAGCTTTGGTCTACGAAGATGTCGAACAGGTGGCGTTCAGGGATGTGCCGGACGCAGCGCCTCTAGAGGGTGAACACCTTATTCGGATCGAAGCCGCAGGTATTTGCGGCTCTGACATGCACGCATATCTGGGTCATGACGCGCGCCGCCCGGCCCCTCTGATCCTTGGGCATGAGGCCGCAGGAACAATCGTGGGTGGCTCGCGTGATGGGGACCGAGTAACGATAAACCCGCTGGTGACATGTGGCACATGTGCGGCCTGCAAGTCCCAGCGCGAGAACTTGTGCCCGAACCGGCAAATCATCTCGATGCCACCGCGTGAAGGGGCTTTTGCCCAATATGTTTCGATGCCCGACTCTAATCTGGTGGCGGTGCCGGAGGATGTGAGTTTCGCCAAGGCCGCACTGGCCGAGCCACTGGCGGTAAGCTGGCACGCGGTCCGGCTGGGCCTCGAGGCTCTGCATCCTGCAATGGATCGCAGGGCGTTGGTGATCGGCGGAGGTGCTATCGGAGTAGCGGCTGCGCTGGCGCTTACCGCGATGGGTATTGAGGACGTGGTTATCGTTGAACCCAGTGATCTGCGGCGAGAATACTTGCAGCGCACAGGCTCTTTCAACGCCATCAAAGAGACAGCGGAAGCTTTCCCTTTGGTGATCGATGCCGTGGGCTATGCCGTCACCCGGACTGTGGCTTCGACGCTGGTTCAGCCAGGGGGGGTGATCGCGCATGTCGGGCTGGGTGAAGATACCGGAGGGCTGGATATTCGCCGCATGACCTTGCAGGAAATCACTTTTATCGGCACCTATACATATACGGCCGAGGATTTCCGGCAAACTGCACAGGCTATTTTCGACGGCCGTTTAGGCGCGCTGGATTGGATCGAAGAAAGGCCTCTGTCCGAAGGTGCAGGTGCGTTTCGGGAATTGCGAAAAGGGGTTGTTTCGGCCCCGAAAATTATCCTCGCGCCGTGGGCATAGGCCCGGCAGAAACGGAGGGATTCATGTATAAGAAAGTTCTTGTTCCAATGGCGCTGGATCACGGCATCTCACAACACACGCTCGAGGTCGCGCGCGCTTTGTCAGAAGCAGATGCCGAGATCGTGGCGCTGCACGTCTACGAGATGCCTCAGGGATCAGTCAGCGCGTATCTCGATAAGGATATGGTTGCCGAGGGCTTTCGGGCGGCCAACAGCCTTCTACGGGAAAAGACCGAAGCGCTTGAAGGTGTACGGCCCGAGATCGTTAAAGGGCATACAGCGCGGACTATAATCGACTACGCAAACGACAACGACTTTGACTGCATTGTTATCGGCTCGCACAAGCCGGGCCTCAGCGACTATTTCCTTGGCTCGACCGCATCTCGCGTTGTCCGCCATGCCGGATGTGCGGTGCACGTCCATCGCAGGATTTAAACCGTCAACCGCGCCAATGGCGCCCAAAACAGGACTGACAGACCGGAAATGAACATAGACAAAAAGATCACTGACGATCTGGTTGCAAACGATGTTTCGTTCGTAACCACCGTGCCGTGTAAGCAGCTGGCCGGGGTTATAGATGAAATTGACAAGCACGACGGCATCTATCACATCCCATCGAACAAAGAAGACGAAGGCATGGGCCTGTGCGCGGGTGCATGGATGGGTGGAAAACGCCCAGCTATCATCATGCAGAACACTGCTATTGGTGTGACCATCAATACGCTGGCAACGCTGATCCAATACTACCGCATGCCGCTGCCTATGCTGATCTCGTACCGCGGAGAACTGCGCGAGCCTATTGCCTGTCAGGTTGAAATGGCGGTGCATACCAAGGCTCTGCTGGCCCAGCTGAATATCCCGACCTATCACTTCCACCATCAGGCGGACGTGGAAGAATTGGATGCGATCCTGAAATATACGTTCATGTGCAATAAGCCGGTCGCCATCCTGACCGACGCCAATTTTTGGGGAGGCTATGGCGACCAATGATCCGCTCTGAAATCCTGAAAGAAATCGCCCCGATCCTGCGTGATCAACTGGTTGTCTGTAATATCGGCATACCCAGCCAGGAACTGCACGCCATCGACGATCAACCCACCAATTTCTACATGCTGGGTACGATGGGGTTGGCCTCATCCATTGGTTTGGGGCTGGCGTTGTCGCAGCCGAAGCCGGTGATCGTGATCGACGGGGACGGTTCGGTCCTGACCAACCTTGGTACGCTGCCGACCATCGCGAATAACGTGGCGGACAATTACATTCTGCTGATCGTAGACAATGGCTCCTACGGTTCAACTGGTGATCAGCCTACCTATGCTGGTCAGAAGACATCGCTTTCTAAAATGGCCGAGGCAGCTGGGTGTGAACGCGTTATCGAATGCGCGGCCGAGGACACTGGCCGCGTGTTGCAAGAGGCATTGGACTCCAAGCAGATGACCATCATCGTCAGCAAGTGCGAAAGCGGTAATGTCAAGATGCCGCCGATCACGATGGACCCGGTTGTTATCCGCGACCGCTTTATGAAGGCCGTCCAAGCCTGATGCCAGCCAGCGCCATCCACAGCGCCGAAGACGCCCGCCGTATCGCGCGGCGGCGTCTGCCGTGGATGGTTTTCGATTACATAGACGGTGCAGCGGGGGCCGAGGTTGGAGCCGCCCGAAACCGCGCTGCTTTGGATGCCATGACCCTACGCCCGCGCGTGCTGCGGGATGTAAGCAAACGGTCTTTGGCAACCACGTTGTTTAGCAAACCAGCAGAACGTCCCTTTGGCATCGCGCCGATGGGTATGTGCAACTTGTCCGCGCCTGGGGCGGATCTGATGCTGGCGCGTCTGGCTGCGCGTTACAAGGTGCCATTGGGCGTTTCAACCGTGGCCTCGACCCCGATGGAAGAGGTGATTGAAACCGCAGAAGGAAACGCGTGGTTTCAGCTTTACTTCAGCGGCGACGGGCAGGGCACCTTCAAATTGGTCGATAGGGCGCGCGCTGCGGGATACAAAACCCTTGTTTTGACCGTGGATGTCCCCGAGGTCGGACGCCGCCCGCGCGAGCTGCGACATGGCTTCAAGATGCCATTTCGCATCGGTCCGCGTCAGTTCATCGATTTTGCCCTGCATCCCAGGTGGTCGCTGACAACCTTGTTCGCCGGCAAACCGCAGATGGCCAATTTCCTGATGGAGGGCTACGAATTCGACCGCACTGAAAGTCGGGCAAAGGCGACGTGGGAAACACTTGCCCGCGTACGTGATCAGTGGGATGGAAATTTGGTGGTCAAAGGCGTTCTTGATCCCGAGGACGCGCTGGCCGTGAAAGCTGCTGGTGCGGATGCTGTTCAGGTCTCCAGCCATGGTGCCCGGCAATTGGACAGCGCACCTGCCGCATTTGAAGCATTACAGCAAATTCGGGCTGCGGTGGGCGATGACTACCCTGTGTTCTTCGACAGCGGTTTGAGGTCCGGAGAGGACGCCGTCAAAGCGTTAATTGCAGGGGCGGATTTCGCGTTTTTTGGTAGGGTCATGCAATTCGCCTTGGCGGCGGAAGGCGAAGCGGGCCTGCATCAAATGTGGGACGTTCTGAGCGATGAGTTCAGCATCACAATGGCCCAGATTGGTGTGACCGCAATAGATGGGCTGAGAGACTGACGGCCACTTCCATTTCATTCAGTGTCAGTGAACGAACAGTAGCGATAGTGATCCCACCAAAATCAGGCTCAATGCCCAGATCAAATCCAGATTGAACCAACTCTTGGAAAGGAACCGTAGGCCTAGCCAATGATAGACTCCGAAGGCAAATAAACCGCCTGACAAAGTCATTGCAAGCGTGTGGGCCAAGGCAACTGCGATGGCGATTTGAGCGTTTCCAGTCATCAAATCAGAAGCGGCAGCATGACCGGAATTGGTTTCTATGGTGCGGCAGATGCCAAGATAGATAGGCACCAACATCAAACCCGCCCCGTGTGCCATTGCTGCCAAAAACGACCACAGCGCAAGCCGAGATGGAGGCACCCGCGCAAGAAACCGAGGATGGCGGCGATTGAATACCAGATAGACGCCCAGCCCGATGACAAGACACGCCGCGCCGATCTGAATTTCACGCTGCCACTCCGCGAGAAAAAGCAGGGCGGTAAAGGGAAACAATATGGCGGCCATCGCAACAAGATGTCCTGTCGCCAGAGCGATCAACGCCTTGAAAAGACTATGGCGGCTCTGGTCCATCAGCGCTGCAGACACGGCCAAGGGCCAACCCATGCCCGGATTGACCCCATGATATATTCCAGAGGCGACAACAGCCCACCAAAGGGCTGTTGCCGTATTTAATCCATCCACGCGTCAGACAGACGGGTAGCAGAAACTGTCGGTTGAACAATCTCCGCCTTCCAGTCGGATCTGGTGGCTGCGATAGCCCTTCGGGAACTCGACATAAAAGTCTTTGTCCAATTCCAAGCCGCCGTTTTCTCCGACGTTGGCCATGACCATCTGACCGCCCTCATCATCGGGATAGAATTGATCGTCCCATGTCGAATAGAGCGAGTTGGTCCAATAAACCCGCTTGCCGTCCCGACTGATCTCGACCATCTGAGGGCCATAGGCAAAACCTTTGCCATTCGGATGTTTCGCATTCCGTGCAATTCCACCAAGCTCGACCTTTCCGGTCAGCTTTGGATTCATCGGGTCGGAAACGTCATATTGATGCATTTCACCTTGACCCCAGCACGCAACGTACAGGTACTTGTCGTCTAGGCTTAGGTCGATGTCAGTGACCAAAGGCGGTACGGCTTCAAAGCCTTGCAACAGCGGTGGCAGGTTCTCGGGCTTTTCCGGCCTTGGATCAATTGTGATCGTCTTCTTAGCCTCAAAAGTCCCGTCATCCTTTTGCCACCAAGTGAATATTGCACCCTGCAAATTGGTTGTGTCGACAACCACACCGCAAAAACCGTAATCCTTCGCCGGATCATGCGCTGGCCGAATTTCCAATGCCATTTGATGATTTTCGCCAAGATCAATGGTTTGGACGTTGCGGCGTTCGCGCAAGTTCCAGAAATGAATCTTGTGACCGTATTTGTTCGACAGCAAGTCTTCGGCCACTATCCCGTTTTCGAACTGCGGTGGCAGCCCCCATTCCGAACTCACCATGTAATCGCGCGGAAGGTTCCACCAAAAATCGTAGTGCTTGTCTTGCTCGCCCCGATCCATCTCGTAGCGACCGAGAATATCAAAGGTTTCGCAATCCATGATAAAAATACCCGGAGGTCCGTCGGTACCATCCGCGCCGCCACCGCCGAGCGTTGAGACGTAAATACCTTCAGGGCCACAATGGATTGTATGTGGGCGCGAGTACCCTGTTTTGGCGAAAACTTCTTCCGGCTCGATAATCTTGTGGATTTTCGCCTTAAGAGGTTCTTTTACGTCGATCACGTAAATTCGCGAGGATCGGATGCCCGGTATGATTAAGTACCTCCGTTCCAAGAACGCGTGGCCGGTCAAAGGCGAGAGTGCAGAAGAACAAGCGTTCCAGCCAAAATGATGAAATTCATCGCCCTTATTTGGCATCATCAGTTGATGGACGATCTGGCCGTAAGTCTTGGATTTCGGATCAACATCTATGACAGCCAGACCGTCGGGTTCTGAACCGTCCGGGCTGAGCATCAATGTGAAGGCAAGCGTTTCCGCGGGCGCCTCCATAGCAAGTTTCGGAGTCGCGTGAAAAGTAGGATCAGGTCTAAGGTTCATAATTGGCTCCTCCCAGGCCATAGGCGCCAAATCAAAACTTAGTTTTGTCTGGTATCACCTGAAACTGAGCATGCCACATATTCAAGATTCGGATAAAGGGTTCAGATGCTTAGGATTGGAATGACCATGGGCGGTGGCAGCGTCGGCAGTCCGTTGGGGAATTGTTTTTCAGAGTCTCTGGCTCGAATAGGCAGTAAAAGGTTAGAAACGTCTGACAGCTGATTTGAAGAATTCTCGATAGGCGCGCGGTTTGGTACGCAGGCGCTCACGTCGCTTAAGTTCAATCGTACAGAAGCTAAAACGTCGGCCAGCAGTATAGCGATCACGATTGCCTTGACGTTCTGAGATGCGCTGCAAAGGCCATAAGAACTGGTTTTTGCGTGTGGAAAGCGATGTTTAGAAAAGTCGTTCAACTCTGATCGCACACCTCGAGCAAAGTCTTACTTCTGCCCACATTTTGTCAGATCAGGCGCAAATTAACCTTTCAAGTTCGTTCTAAACCTTCTTGAGAGGAATTGATCGATGCAGACCATTTTCCGACATATCTATCTAGAGCGGCGCAGATTGGCGCTGATTGGTATATTGTCGTTCTTGGCGGGCACGGTCTTGTACTCGCACATGGGTGTCACCAGCGGGGGTATGCCTGTTCCGATCATAATCGGCCTAATTTACATGGTGGCTGTTGTCGTGGCAGCCGCGATTACAACCTACTTTTTGCCGCGTCTGCGGAGGATCACTGACGCGGTCGCTGTTACGCGTCTTGGGTTTGCATTTTGGGTCGCGTCGACACACAGCTATGAACTGGCGTCATCACCACTTGTCAGTGCGACGATTGTTGTTGGAAGCGCAATACTGCTGATAGAGGTCGCCCCCAGACTTGTGGCCTTTGCACGGGTACTTTCTGTCCCAGAAGGGCGCCTTGGCATCACGCAAAACGCACGGGATTTTCTGAGCTGGCTTGACAATGCAACTGGGTATCGCGCGCAGACAGTTTCAGCCATGCCTGCACGTGCTCACGGTTAGAACCTGAAACTGGGTTCGACCGTCAGAACCGGTAGGTTGCGCCAATCAGCGGGCCGGATTGATCGAATTCGTAATTACTGCCGTCTATATCGTGTTCGAACGAAATATACCGGTATCCGCCTCTCAGCACCCATCTGTCGTTAATGACGTAATCGGCGGTCAGCAGAACTGACCAAGTCTGGCTGCCACTGCGAAATCCCCCATAGTCGACGTAGGCCGTTCCGTTCCAAGTGTCGGAAAAGGCATATCGCGCGCGAACGCCAACGACCGGGTCGACCCAGCTTGCATCGGCATCATTATTGCGTGAGGGGCCCGCCTCGGACGTTAAGGTGAATTCCGTGTCCGTACTGTACCACCGGAAACCGCCCGCCAAATCAACGTTCAAAGATTGATCGCTGCGCACCCGGTATCCCAATAGTGCTGTCAGGAACTGTGTTTTAACCGAGGTGTCCAAATCTCCTGCAAACGGTCCTGGCGCTGTGTTGCTGAAAGAGAGGTTGGTATAGTTGTAATCGGCCAGCACACTCCATTGCCCATTGCTTGCAGCCAACGTGCCCATGAAGGCAAAGTCCAGATTTTCAAGCGCGTCGGAAAAGCTCAACGTGCCATCCAGCGTACCGGCAGGGGTGTCCAGTTTGGTTTCGGTTTCGGGCATGAACAGATAGATCGTCGCCTCGTAGGACCACGCGGATTGCTGCGCGGTTGCCGTCGTCGCAAATGCAAGCATGGCCGTAGCGACTGCGCCGAGTTTTATTCCTCGTAGTGGTTTCATTCTATCCCTCCCTTTTTATGTTCTTTTATCGTTCAAATGGAACTTAAGCGGCCATGTCGTCTGATTTGCCAGCGCCAAGGCCTATGCGATTGATATCTGTGTCTGGAAAAAACTCGGACCAGACGTGCCAGAAGACCCCCGCTCGCAGGGTCTCAACTCTCTGCAGTTGACCCTGATCCGATACACCCCAGAAATCGCAGCGGGAAGCGGGTTGACCACTATCATTGTACCATACCCCAAGGCTTTCGTATTTCGGATCTAGACTGACGACGACATCACGACCGCCGACAGTGGCGTTCACGAGCCAGTCGTTGTCGATGATAAAATCGTCGGTCCAGCAGGCCGCGTCTTTACCGATGGTGATGCCCCAGACATATGTTTTGTTGGGCAGCCGGTCGTCCGACCGGTCCATGTTATCCATCACCGGGGCATCTTCCTGATGTTGGCGACCGATACCCCAGCCAAAAGTGATCTCGGTTACCATGTCCAGCAGCCTTAACAGAGGGTTGGGCGATGGCTTGTTCAGAAAAACTTCTCCATCAGGAAAGGCTTTTTGGAACCCGCGGAAGGTCATCCGATAGGTCGGCCATGGTTTCATCTGCGCCTCAGGGCGTAGGGGGCAGGCCAACCCGTCTGGGTTCGGGTCACGGTCGGCTTCACGGAAGCCATAGATATGTTGGATCGGCTCGCCGGATTCGTTGTCGCGCAGGATCAGGTTGTTGCCGTGTTGGGCCAGAACTTCAAGGTCCAGCCGTTTGCCCTCGACCCGGGGAACGTAGCCCTGACCGAGATTGGCCATCGCGCAATAGGTCATGATCACGTCTTCTCCGCCCAGCCCATCAGCACTTCCGGCCAGATGCGGGCGCATGATCTGTGCATCCGGGTGAGCGCGGGCATGGCCGTTATTGTCGATCACCAGAACAGGCGCTGTGGGCCCGACATATTTCTGTGCCTCGCTGATTGGAAAGAAGGCAGCCTCATTCATCTGGTTGCGCAGGCCCAGATGCACCCAGACATAGGGAAACCCGTAAAGAAACAGCACGAGAAGGGTCGTTACGACCCACAACCAGAACGGTCCACCCCCAAGTATGAAATGTGCCAGCGTCGCAACAGCAAAGCCGCCTAAACCCACTCCGATCAAACGATATTCGTGCCGGATAAAACGCACCATATTCTCGCGCTTCACCTTCAGTAGCATTTGCGAGATGTCGCCCAGATCGCGGAAATAAACAAAGCCGATCCCGAGCGAGACGATCAAGCCCAAGGCGAAGAGTAAAGTTCCGACCATTTGCACCTCCTGCTTGGTGTTATTGTTGTGGCGAGGCGCGTTTGATCATGAACGCGTCGACGGCTTGCTGAGTTTCCGGGCGGATATTTTCGATCCCCTCGTAAGGCACGCCGTAGGCGGGCGTAGTGTCGGGGAATTTCTCTTTACGGGCCATGTGGCGACCCAGTATCCGGGCGAATTCTTGCCCGCCCCAAGCACCGACCTCGGTCGAAACCGAATACTCCTCACGCGTGTCCCGGTAGAGATCAAAGAACTTTGCCAAAATCGCGCTTTCCCCGGGTCCCGGCAGCTTCAGCTTAAGCTGGTCTTTCACGATCGCCTCGGGTTTGTTTACCGAATAGACGATGACGTGATCGCGACGCGCTTTGGATTCATCGGCAAACAGCAGGGCGGCGGATTGGTCCACGCCGTCCACCAGACGATCCCGGGGAATGTACTGATCAGCCCCGGCAAAGCGCGACAGCGTCGTATACAAATCCGAGACATGGATGATGCTGTTCAGCAGCCCGTCGGCCTCGATCATGCCAGGCCAACGGATGAAGGCATCGACACGAACGCCGCCTTCGGTGGTGTCCCCTTTACCGCCGGCATAGATCAGCGGAGTGAACCCGGATTGTGGTGCGTATTTGGTGAAATGGCCATTGTCTCCCATCACCACGACAATAGTGTTTTCGGAAAGCCCTAGGTCATCCAAACGTGCGAAAAGATCGCCCAGCCACTGGTCCAGCAACTGCATCTTGTCCACATATAGACCACCATTCACGCTTTCTGGTCCTGATCGTCCGGCGCGCGTGTTATCAAGCGGGATCATCGGCCAGTATTGCAGGAAGAATGGCTCGTCCCCGTCCGCAAGGCGCTCCAGTTCTTCTAGCGTTTTGTCCTGAAACGCTTGGTTCATTTCGTCATATTTGGCGGCGTTCCAGCGTTCGCCAGTCTCCATGCGGATTTCCCGGATGGGCCCGCCGGTCTCGCCTTCAATCACCGTCATCATCGCCGCAGAATCTGGCCGGAACCAATCGTCCAGCGTGTATTTGTCGTCATAGTCCCGGATCGCGACCGAGACTTGTTCCTTGATCGCATCGTCGTTGAAGATAGTAAGCTGGCCCTGCTGATGGATGGCGTGCTGGGCATAGTCAAAACCCTGATTCATCGCCCAGCTTTCAGCAATGTCGCCCATATGCCATTTGCCGACGTGGCTGGTCGCATAGCCAGCCTGTTTAAGAACCTCGGCCAGAGTGACCTCGCCGCCCGGTAAGCCAAACCCAGCTATGTCTACTGTGGTGTCTCCCATGCCCATCCGCACTGGCAACCGTCCTGTCATCTGCGCCACTCGGGTCGGCGTGCAAGAAGGCTCCGTATACATCCGTACCATCCGCATCGCCTGATCCGAAAAATCGTTGATGTTCGGTGTCTCATATCCCCGCACAGCGTTCAGTTCGGGAATGCCCATGTCGCCAAAGCCCATGTCGTCAATCAATACGCTGACGATGTTGGGGGGCTTACCTCCGTTTTCCTCTCGAAACGCTGCCAAGGCTTCATTGACGGCTGCATCATCCTGAGCCCATTGCTCGGCATGTTGTGCCTGAAGAATGTAGAATTCCGCGTCGTGTTGAATTGGGTTTTCTTGTGCCATCGCCGGCGCGGTTACAAAGCCTGCTGCCACCGCAATCCACCATCTCAAGTCCATTCCGTACTCCCCTACCGCTGTCAGGTCACCCTTCGGTTTCCTTCGCAGATTAACCTCACATTAAAACATTACGATACTTGTTCCGAAATTTCTACGAAGCTGCGTTACTGCCAGCTCATGAACACATCGCGCGTAAGTTCCGACTCGGGTCGTAAGTTTTCGATCCCGTCATAGGGCCGACCTTTGCCAATCTCTGAGTGGGGGTATTTCGCAATCATTTTCTGGTGGCGTTTGATCATGTCCTGAAACGATGCCCCAGCCCACAGCGAATACCCAACCAGCGGATGCTTTTCACGTGGGTCACGATAGATATTGTACGTGGGGGCCGCGGCGCCGGGTTGACCGGGGGCAGGCAGATGCATTTTGAACTCTTGCTTGACCACCGACCGTAGTACCGGGCCTTCGTAGACATACACATAATCGCGCCGCCCATGCCCTTCTCCATTCAGCAGCAGCGCAGTTTGATCGATGCCATCGATCACTCGATCGCGTGGGATATGATCCGTTGCTCCGGCAATCCGGGCCATCGTTGTGTAAATGTCCGAGACGTGAAAGATGTCGCCGGCAGCGCTGTTGGGTTCGATTACATTGGGCCAGCGAATGAAAGCATCTGTACGCACGCCGCCCTCCAAGTGCTGTGTCTTACCGCCGCGATAGATCAGCTGGTTCAGACCAGAAGAGCCTTCATAGTGATACATCAGGCCGTTGTCCGCCATCAGGATCACAATGGTGTTGTCCGCTTTGCCGGTTTCGTCCAACGCTTGCAGCAGGTCACCAATCCAGCCGTCCAACAGTTGCAGTTTGTCCGCATGGAACCCACCATTCCGTGAGATAGCCTGATCAGGATAGACAAAGTTCAGCGGGTAAAGCGGCCAGTATTGTAGGAAAAACGGTTCATCCTCGGCGGCGACACGCTGCAGCTGCTCAATGGCTTGTTTCTGATAGCGCAAGTTCATCTCTTCGTATTTTGCCTGTGTCCAAACCTCGCCCGCCGACATGTCAACTTCGCGTGCCAAACCGCCGTTCTCGGCCTCAACTCCGGTGACCAGGCCGTAGGGTTTGAAACGCTCGTCCAGAAGGAACTGATTGTTTTGGCCTTCAGGAACATAACCAAGCATGGCATTGGACCGCATCGCCTCGGGGGTCATGAGACTCAGCTGAACTTGTTGGTGCAGAGGGAAGGCGGCCCAGTCAAAGCCTTGATTGTGCGGATAAGATTGTTCGATATCACCCTGGTGCCACTTGCCGACATGAGTGGTCGAGTAGCCCGCTTGTTTCAGGATTTCGGGCAACGTGACCTCTGACGCGGGAAGGCCTTCGCCGACCAAAGCCACCTTTACCTCTTCCACCCCGGCGCGCACCGGATGACGACCCGTCAGGAGTGCGGTTCGCGTGGGTGTGCAGGACGGTTCAGTATACATCCGCATCAGAGACAGGCCCTCAGTGGCCAATTGGTTGATGTTCGGCGTCTCAATCCCCATGACGTAGTTCATCTTACGGTCGCCCATCTGACCAAAACTGACGTCATCAATCAGAATGTAGAGAAGATTGGGCGGCTTGCCGCCATTGGCGGCGCGGATTTCGGCCAGTTTGGCGTCGATTTCAACATCCTGCGCTTCCCACGTTTCACCGAACTGCGCGCGCAGGTATTCGAATTCGCCGTCATGGATGATTGGCGTGTCCTGAGCCACCGCTGGGCTGGCGGTGAGGATCAAAAGGGGAAGAAGGGTTTGGAGTTTCATGTTCAACCTTTCACTCATTCATGTCGTTGGAAGCTTGCAATCGCCGTTCAATCGAGTTCCGCAAGTCCGAGACGCTTTCAGCCAGATCCACGATGTAACGGGTTTGCGTTTGACCTGATGCCTGCGGTACGAGGGCCAATTCCAAAAAGACCTCGTGATAATCTGCGCAAATCTGATCGAATTCCGTGTCTTGGGCGCGCAGAACTCGCAGCTTATCCGCTGTGCCCGGAAACTGTGCGTCAAAAAATTCGTCACTGGTCATACAATGCGGCCGTTGATTGTTTCACCCCTCAACCATGCCGAACCAAGAATATCTCTTGAACGTAAAAGGCCGCATGCTACCGTAGCAGCATGCCGCCAAGTCCTTACCTTGAAAGAATAGTTCTTGACTGCCTCAACTGAAGACAACGCGCACAAGGACACCGGATCGTTCCCGACGGAACAGATCAAGGCTGCGCTTGAACGGGTGCTTGCGTCGAAAGATTTCAAGGGGTCGGCGCGAATGCAGTCGTTCCTGTCTTATGTGGTGGCCGAGGCGCTGGCCGGGCGCACTGAAGAAATTCGCGCCAAGACGATTGCGATGGATGTGTACGGTTATGGCGCCGATGACCTGTCCAGACGTGAAGGGGTGGTACGGGTCGATGCAGGGCGGGTGCGACGCAAGCTTAAGGCCTATTATGGGGGCGAGGGCGCATCGGACCAGGTGGTTATTTCACTGCCCGTTGGCAGTTATGCGCCTGAGTTCCTTGCCGGCTCAAGCCCAAGTCGGAGCAAACGGCATATATTTCTGGCGTGTGCAATTTTGGCCGCGGCTGCTTTGAGCTTTGGTATTTATCTAACCCTTTCCCTTTCGAGGGACAGCGAACCCAACTGGCCCGTTGCTGATCAGTCTACGATCTACGATGTCTCTCCTACGCGCGTCGAGGCAACGAACCTATGCAAGGCGGGGCGAGACCTGATCTTTCCGGTCGTAGATTTGTCGCGCCTGCGGCCTGCCTTGCTGGTTTTTGAAACCGCGAAACAACGAGACCCTTTATACTACTGCGGGTATGCGGGCGCGGCACAAGTCGAAACGATGTTGGCTATTCTACAATTCTGGGACCCCGGAGCGGAAGAATTGCTTGGTGCCGCCAACGACAACAGCGCCCACGCGCTGGAACTTGCCCCTGACGCGCCTTGGGCTTTGTCCGCGCGTGCGTGGTTCGAATTTGCCGCCGGTAACTATGACAAATCTACCGATCTTACGCAGCGGGCAACTGAAAGGGCCCCCAATGATCCACATATTGCCGAGTTCGACGCCCTGATTTCGCTATACACGTTGAATTTCGACCGAGTACTTTCGAATGCCGCTCGATACCAAGCAATGGCCGAGCAAGGGGGCGGATCGGTGGCGGGAAACGCGCTGGGTGCGGCTCAGTTTCATACGGGTGACTATGCGGGGTCCATTCAAACTTACGAAGATACAATCGCGCGTGGAGGCCCCTTTGGACCGATTTCCACAGCTTATTTGATGGCGGCACATTGGAACAAAGGCGACCGGGCCGAAGCACGCAGGTTGGCTGATGTCTATGCTAAGACTTGGCCGAATTTTCCTTTGGAAGCTTTGAAAACCCGGGTGTTTGCTGATCCGTCGCCGGTTCAAGAGCTTACATCGGCCATGCGCGCCGCCGGGTGGGTCAAAGCCGAATCCACAACCGCAGATTAAGACTGCGGTTGTGGGAGAGAGATAAGGTCCGGCTTAAGCAGGAACTTCTTCCATCGGCAATTTACGCGGATAAGGATCGCCTTGCTTATACGATCCGGCCGCTGTGAACAGCACGTCGGTTGACGAGTTCAAACCGGTTTCCGCCGAGTCCTGCAGGACACCGATGATAAAGCCGATGCTGACTACCTGCATTGCCGTCGCATTGTCGATGCCAAACAGGCTGGCGGCCATCGGGATCAACAGCAACGACCCACCTGCCACGCCGGATGCTCCGGTTGCGGCAATGGATGCGATGATGCTCAGGAACAGGGCCGAGAAGAAGTCGACCTGAATACCCATCGTATGCACGGTTGCCAGCGTCATCACCGTGATGGTGATCGCGGCGCCCGCCATATTGATAGTGGCACCAATTGGGATGGTGACGGAATAAGTCTCTTCATCAAGGTTCATACGGCGGCACAATTCCATGTTGACCGGAATGTTCGCGGCCGAGCTGCGCATGAAGAATGCTGTGATCCCGGATTCCCTCAGGCAGGTAAAGACCAGCGGGTAGGGGTTTTTGCGAATACGCAGGAACACGATCAAAGGGTTCACAACCAGCGCCATGAACGCCATGCAGCCGATCAGCAAAGCCAGAAGCTGGCCATAGCTGGCGAGCGTTTCAAAGCCTGTCTCGGCAATGGTCGAGGACACGATGCCGAAGATACCAATTGGGGCAACACGGATGATGACGGATACGATCTTGGTGATAGCACCGTCCAGATCGGACATCAGTGTCTTGGTCGAGTCACTGGCATGGCGGAAAACCAGCCCCAGACCAACGGCCCAGGCAAGGATGCCGATATAGTTGGCTTGTGCCAGCGCGTTTACCGGATTGTCCACAATCTTGAGAAGGATGTTCTTCACCACCTCGGCCAGTCCCTCCGGGGCACTCATAAGCTCTGGCGTGCCAGTCAGATGCAGCGAGACCGGAAACATGAAGCTTGCCCCAACAGCGACAAGTGCAGCCGCAAAAGTGCCAAGGATATACAACAGCACCACCGGTCCCATTCGGGCTTCACTGTCTTTTTTGTGGTTGGTGATTGCGGCGCAGACCAGGATCAGCACCAACACGGGCGCGACGGCTTTCAGCGCGTCGACAAAGAAATCGCCCAGCAAGCCGACGGCCATGCCAGCCGATGGCCAAAGGGTGGCGAGAAGAGCACCGGCCACAAGACCGATGATGATTTGAGTAACCAGGCTACCGCGTAGAATAAAATTCATCGGGACCATCCTGTTTTTCTGGGGGCTTGCCGGGTGGATAACACCCGCTCGGGCACGGTTAAGTTATAAGATTGGGGCTATATGGGCATTTTGGATCCAATTTAAACATCTGGCCTTAATAAATGAGTCCAGATGGGTTGCGCGCTTAGCGATCTGCTGTTTCACACGGCCTGACTTTGGGCGTTTCCGAGGACACGCGTTTCAGGCTCCACGTGCAGGATTGAACCGTCAGCCCCGGCAGATTTGGCACCTGATCCGAGGACCAAACACTGGTCACCGCAAAACTGAATGATGAGTCCGTGGCGGCCGGGAATATCCGGGCTAATTCCTTCGATGGAAAAGTCCCCCCGCAGGCTTCGAAATACCCGCTTACCAGCGTGCCCGTTGGGTCCAGCGCAATTGAGCCCGTGTAAAGCGAGTATTCCGCCCCAAGCTCTTGTTTGTCGGTGTAAAGCAGGTCGATGGAGATGCGATCTCCGTCCTGAACAATTCCTGCGGTCATCGGGTCTGACCAACTTGAGGGCACACCGCCCGTCGTGCTGTCGCAGGCATAAATCCCTTCATACTGGCCAGTTAGTGAAAAGCTTTCCGCATAGGTTGCTGTGCAATGTCCGACCGCGATAATGGCGAGGGCGGTTTGTTTAAGACTATGTTTCGAGGTCATTATGTCTCTCCTCTCCAATACGGACAGGGATTGCGACGTCAAAAAATATCCGAATGCTTCTCAATCACCTGACCAAAATGATGTCGCCAGAGGTCTACGCCCAGCTTGCCACTACGATCCAGCGAAGACCCGACAACCGTGTCTGCAATTATGGTCGGTTGAAGGCCTGCGTCAAATAGTGCGAAACCAGCAGCCAGCACGCACGTATCGGCCTGAATGCCGCAGACTAAAACGCGGTCGACCTTCCAACTGTGAAACTGGTCGATTACTTCCGGGGGCGGACCATAGCCGTATTTCACAATAACTCGGTTCGCCTGAACAAGGCTGTCGTCGACGGATCGGGGCTTCCACCCAAGCTGTCGAAAAAACGGAACCTTGGCTTCATCATGGTGTTCGACTGTAGCGACCGTAGGAAATTTGGCCGCCAATAACCGGCTGCGATCGACCAGCCACTGGGGTGGGTCAAAGCAGGGTTGGACGTCGACAACGAGTACGGCCTGTGTCAATCTTTGCCTCCCAATTGGATCAAAGCGCTTGATGTACCTCGATTATATTGCCTTCGGGATCGTGGAAGAACAACTGGTGCCACTCTTTCGCGAAGGCGGTACCGTAGTCCGAATAAGGAACCCCATTGTCGTCCAGCAGCTTTTTGAAGGCTTCGATGTCATCTGTTCGAAACGCAATGTGGCCACGCTCGACCGGGTTGATCGTTTCCCCGTGCTTGAAGGCAACGTCGAGGTTCTTTTCCGCCAGGTGCATTTGCATGCTACCGTCCGTCGCAAAGCGGATCTTCCCGCTATAACCTTTGTCGTCGGTCTCATCTGGCCGTGGGAAGTTCTCGATCGGGATATCGTCCAATCCAAGGACTTGAGTGTAGAAGCGGTGCAACCGATCGACATCATCAGAGACAAAATTAATGTGATGAAATTCAAGTTTCATTCCAGCCCGGACATGTGGTTTGTGAATGAAGCCAGAAAATCCCAAGAACTGAAGACAGGCAAGCCCTCATGATCGGGTTTGATAAAACGATTCAACGCGGTGTTGGTTATACCGACAACGCTCCGGCAAAGCGACGGCTGCGTACGGCGTCGGGCGTCGTCTTGTACTGATCTCTAAACGCGCGCGCCAATGCGGCTGAGGATGAGAAGCCTGTAGCTGCAGAAATCTCAAGCTGCGGCATGTCAGTGTGACGCAAAAGGCTGTAGGCGCGTTCCAACCGCAACTCGCGATAGGTGGTTAGCAGTTTGACACCCGTCTTGCTGAGAAAGCGCCGCTGCAGTTGCCGCGTAGATGCCCCAAGTGCCTCCGACAAATCGGAGATTTTCAGCGGATCTTCCACGTTGCTCAGCATCTTTTCGATCACTTGGCGCACCAACGGGTCTTCGCCCGACCTGTGAATAAGTCGCGTTCCAAGTTGGCTTGTACAGCTACGTTTCGGCTCGGTCATACCAATATAGCTGCGAAGCGTTTCGGCCAGGTGTTCTCCGTGATCCAGTGCAACAAATTCCGCCAACAGGCGCAGGGCGCTCAGTTTGGTCGCTGCGGTATGGACCCGCCCATCAGGGGATCGGCGGGTGCTTCGATGACAGTCGGCAAGGCCAATTTCCCGCGCCGCGGCCGAGAAATTGGGATGGATGGCGGCAATGGGCTGGTCGCCCCGTCCGGCTTTCTCCAGCAGCATTACGGCCCCGCCAACCAGTATCGAACGGGTTGCAAGATTAAGCACCTGCGAAAGCCGCGTTACATCGTGGTTCTCGTCTAGCCAAGTCTCACGAATATTGCCCCAGAAGATCGCTGTGCGACTTGACCAATACAGCGGATCACCTGCCGATGCCGTTGCGGTACAGCGAATGTTCACGACGTAAGTGTGATCTTCCACTAGGTCATTGAGAGCGTGAAAGAATTCGACAACCATCTCTGCCGAAGCTTCGGCGTCTGGTTCGTTCAAAAAAACGTCGATGCTGTGTTGTCTGTCAATCGTCGATTTGGCCAGTTGGGCGCGGTCGTTTCCGAGAACATAGTGTTTCATTGTTCCTCCACTTGCCTAGAGCGATTAGGTCCCGTCGCAGCATGACCAAAATCGTTTGCCCCCCGCCAAGGCGGGGGGGTTGTTTTGTTGTTGCTGTTTATTCTGCGGCTTCTTTGTATGCGTCCATTGGGGGGCATGTGCAGACGAGG
>NZ_JBQFPX010000013.1:0-61496 GCF_056536545.1 Ruegeria sp. CK1 | reverse complement strand
TTCGATCCCGTGCATCTGCAGAACTTTTACGAAGGCTTCTTCCGTCGTCATCTTCATGTGAATGATCTCCGCGCATATGAGAAACGGCCGGGCACACCGCCCCGCCTTTGAATACGGTTTTGACCCATGCAGATCGCACGCGTTAGGGCCAGAACAAATCACGGGTTAGGTCCAGTACGGGGCTAATAGGCGCGGATTGCTTCGGCAATCAGTCTAATTCCTGGTTCGATTCTGTCCTGCCGGATCGAAGAATATCCCAGGCGATAAAAGTTCTGCGGTTGATCCGGACCCGAGAAGAACGGCGCGCCGGGTTCGATATGGACGCTTTGTTCTTGCAGATTGCGCGCCAACTGGGCCGTGTCGACATGGGCCGGAGCGGACATCCATAGCGATGAGCCGCCCATGATGCCTCGACCAGCTACCGTCAGGCCATGTTGTTCTACGGCTTCGTCCAGTGCTTTGCGCCGTTGCGCCAAGGTCTTGGACATGCGTCTAATCTGCGCGTCGTAGTGACCAAGAGACAGGAAATAGGCCGCCGTGCGCTGGATATGACCAGGCGGGTGGCGCAACACCAGTGAACGTAGCGCCCGTGCCTCACGGATAAAAGGTTCAGAGCCGACCATGTATCCCAGGCGCAGCCCTGGAAAAAGCGACTTTGAAAAGCTGCCCACGTAGACCACGCGACCGTCGCGATCCATCGACTTCAAAGCCGGTGACGGAGCGCCCAGAAAGGCCATTTCGAATTCATAGTCATCCTCGACGATCATCGCGTCTAGGTCACGTGCGCGTTCCAGCAATTTGTGCCGGCGTTCAATAGGCATTGTTCCCGTGGTCGGGCTTTGATGGCTGGGTGTCGTGAAAATGACGTCTGTTGCCTCGGGCAATACCTCGGGCGGCAAGCCGTCCTGGTCAACGGGCATTGGGACAACATTGCAATCCCAATGCTCTAACAGGCTTCGCAGGGAGTAGTAGCATGGGTCTTCGATTACTGCGCTGCGATTGTGGGTAAGCAGAATGCGTGAAGCGATCCATAGCGCGTTTTGTGCGCCCATCGTAATCAGAATCTCTTCGGGGCGAGCGGCGATACCTCGGCGCGGCAAGGTGTGGCGGGCGATAAATTCGACCAGTAAAGGGTCATCCCGATCGACATAATCGGCGGTCAGCGAGTCAAAGTCCTTGTGCCCCAGCGCACGCACTGCACAAAGGCGCCAGTTGGCGTGGTCGAACAAACTGCGGTCTGCTTGCCCATAGATGAATGGATAGCGATAGTCGCGCCAATCGGCAGGTTTCGAAAGCATATCCCCGTCGGAAAATCGGCGCGCCAGTGCTGTGTCCCAATCAACCGTCTCGGTGCCGCGTTGAAGGGGGGTATACTTGGGCGGAACCGGCGCGTTTTGTGAAACGTAGTACCCAGAGCGCCCTTTTGCGGTCAGATAGTCATTGGCAAGCAATTCAGTATACGCCAATGTCACGGTGATCCGGCTGACACCCAGATGCGCGGCCAGTTTGCGGGATGAAGGCAGCTTTTCACCAACATGAAAACGGCCGGACAAAATGCCCTCGGCTATCATCTGCTGGATCTGTGCCTGCAGCGTGCCTTGTCCATTGAGTTCAAGAAAGAATGTTTCAACCGATATCGCCATAGGGCTTTATAGGTTGGACTTATGGCGGGGGCAATCTGGACTTACGGCTTTCTCAAGATTTCGTGACAAAAGGGTTGACCGATAAATTCCATTTACCTAAATAACTAGAAATATAGTTTAGTGGAGTGAACGAAATGTGGGAAACCGCTGCTGCAGGATTTTCGGCGATGGGGTCTGAGGCTCGGCTGAAAGTCTTGAAGACTTTGGTCCGGGCCGGACAGGCCGGGTTGACCGTTGGTGAGATTCAAGAACGCACCGGGATCGCCCCGTCGACTTTGGCGCATCATCTGCGGTTCCTGGCTGCTGGTGGGGTGGTTGAACAAGAGAAAGTCGGGCGCAGCACGATCAACAGGGCGTGTTACGACGAATTGAGGAATCTTGCGCAGTTCATCCTGGCCGAATGTTGCGCGGACGAAATTGGGAAGGCTGCGAACGATGGCTGAGTTGACACAAAACCCCAAGGCGTCTGTCAGGGCGTTTGAATTGCTCAAGACACCATGGGCGCTGATAATCGCGATTCTTGTCGCGGTTGCCATTCTGGACCCCGGCAATTGGGGTGAGGTTGTGACTTTCGCCAGCAAAGCCTTGGTTCATACAGGTCAGTACATCCTGTTTGCTGTGCTGCTTTTGTCTTATTTAAAGGCAACCGGGGCGGAAGTAATGGTCGCGCGCGCATTTGAAGGGCGCGAGACGCGGATGATTTTTTTGGCCGCATTGTTTGGTGGATTGGCTCCGTTCTGTTCCTGCGAGGTCATTCCTTTCATTGCAGGACTGCTGGCCTTGGGTGCGCCTTTGTCCGCCGTAATGGCGTTTTGGTTAAGCTCTCCATTGATCGATCCTCCGACTTTGCTGATCACCGCTGGCGCTTTGGGTTGGCCCTTTGCAATTGGTAAAGCCGTCGCGGCGGTAGCGCTGGGACTGTTCGGAGGGTTTGTCGTGCGCGGTCTGATGCGCTCGGGTGCTTTTGCTGACCCTCTGCGTGAGTACAAACCAGCCGGGTGCTGTGGCTGTGGTCCGAAACAGGACGACAAACCGGTCTGGCGGTTTTGGCAAGAGCCGGAGCGCCGTCAGCGGTTTAAGTCCGAGTTTGTCCAGAACGGGCTATTCCTGTTGAAATGGCTGGCGCTGGCCTATGTGCTTGAGGCATTGCTGGTCAGCTACGTCCCGGCCGATCTGATTGCGCGTGTGGTCGGTGGTGAAGGCATTGTGCCCATTGTGATCGCAGCGCTGGTTGGAATGCCTGCCTATCTGAACTCGTATGTCGCGCCGCCGTTGCTGGCGGGGCTGACTGAACAAGGGATGAGCGCGGGCGCGGCGATGTCGTTCATGATCGCAGGAGCCGTTAGCTCGATCCCGGCAATGGCGGCAGTCTGGTCGTTGGTCAAACCACGGGTTTTTGCGATCTATCTGGGGTTGGGGATCACCGGTGCCATTATCGCCGGAGTCATCTTTCAGGTGATCTAAATGAAAAAGCGCCCAGCGTTTCCACTGGGCGCTTTTGTTTATTGGTTAGCCTCACACAGGTCCGGCATTTTAAAGCGGTATCGTTCTTCTCCACTTTCGACGTAGACCCGTTTTTCAACGCAAGCCGTGGTGCCGACCGTTCGGGCGATATGCTCTTTGGGTTCGTTGATGGAGGTGGCTGAGCCATCGGGCAACTGAACTGAGGCAATAACGCCGTACTTCAGATCACCGTTCACCGGAGTTGCCGATAGAACCGATACGGTCAGGTACGAGTCATGTTCATGTTTACCATCATCGTTGAGCAGCAGCAGTCCTGTTGCAATCGTGATAGTGCCGACGACGGCCACAGCGAGCAATCCCCAGGTTTTCAGAAACGCATAGATCGATACGGCACGATGCGGACCAAAGATCTTGGACAGAATGTTCAGCATGGAGTCCCTGTGAAAAAAGCCCCGGTCCGTTCAGGCCGGGGCTAACTGAGCTTTAAGGGCGCAGATCGTCTTCTTCTTCATCTTCGGCCCCGCCTTTGGGCAAGTTGAAGAAGCTATCAGCGTCGATGATCGGTTCTTCTTCCTTCTCTGCTTCCGGTTCATCAGACAGCGAGAAAGTTTCCAGCCCTTCAATGGCGGTCGGGATTTTCGGCGCGGCATCCATCTCCAGCGACTGCTCTGTCGAGACCAGCTTGCGACGTTCGTCATCGCTCATGACGCCGCCTTCAGCAGCCTTCTTGGCAGCGGCCTTCTGAACGATGGCATCTAATTCAGACTGCTTGCACAAGCCCAGAGCGACCGGGTCGATCGGCTGCATGTTGGTTATGTTCCAGTGCGTACGCTCGCGGATTGACTGGATGGTTGGCTTGGTGGTGCCCACCAGCTTGGCGATCTGGCCGTCGCTGAGTTCCGGGTGGAACTTGACCAGCCACAGGATCGAATTCGGACGGTCCTGTCGTTTTGACAGCGGAGTGTAGCGTGGACCACGGCGTTTTTCCTCGCCCGAGGCGGCGGGGTTGAATTTTAGCTTCAGCTTGTGCAGCGGGTTGTTCTGCGCTGTGTCGATCTCGTCCTGGGTCAGCTGATTGTTGGCGATTGGGTCAAACCCTTTGACACCAGCGGCCACATCACCATCGGCGATACCCTGCACCTCAAGCTCGTGCATGCCCACGAAATCCGCGATCTGCTTGAAGCTGATCGTGGTGTTGTCCACCAGCCATACGGCTGTTGCCTTGGCCATAAGCGGTTTTGCCATCAGCCCGTCTCCTATAAATACATCTGTCCCGTCGCCGGAATTCGGCGGCCCCGTGGTCTTGGGGCAGGTTTCCGTTGTCGGGGAACTTGGGGCCTATATAGTCGCGCTAAGGCAAGAAGGGAAGAGGCGAATGCGCTGGGTTGTTTTGTGGGTGTTTAGTGCTGTAACGGCGCTGGCCGAAGGAGAAAAGGCGGGCGAGTTCGACTACTATGTCCTGTCACTCAGCTGGTCCCCGAACTGGTGCGCGCGCGAAGGTGATGCTCGTGGATCTGACCAATGCGACGCGCGGCATGATCACGGCTGGATTCTGCACGGGCTCTGGCCGCAATACGATCAAGGCTGGCCTGCGTTCTGCCGCACACCCGAGGCGCCGCCGTCGCGCGCGATGACACGTGATATGGCGGATATTCAAGGTTCACCCGGATTGGCGTGGCACCAATGGAAAAAGCACGGAACTTGCACGGGCCTGTCCCCGTCGGACTACTTCGCGTTGTCTCGGCAGGCCTACGCGCAGGTTGAGCACCCGCAAGTGTTCCGCAAGCTGGATGCGACGGTCAAACTGCCCGCCTCGGTCGTTGAAGAGGCGTTTCTGAAAGCCAATCCCGCGCTGGAACGGGACATGATCACCGTCACTTGTAAGCAGGGTTACATCGAAGAGGTTCGTCTATGCCTGTCTCGCGATCTTAAGCCGGTTCCATGTGGACGTGATGTGATCCGGGATTGCACGGCCAAGGACGCGCTTTTCGATCCGATTCGTTAGAGTTTCCGGTTCTGGCATTCACGGGCGTATTCCAACGCTTTCGCTGTGCCATTGAGGTCGATTGCCATCACCACGTCCCCCGCCGGGTTGTAAACGGTCAAAGTCTTGTTCTGCGCAATGGCGTTAACGAAACTCCGGTCGGTGAAGAACACTGTAGCCCCCGGTACGTCGCGCTGATTGAACCCAATGGCCGTGGCATTAAAACTTTTGCCGTCCAACTCGAACCGGATCGGATAGCTTTCGCCCTGTTTAATGTCGCCCCACGCCTTGTTGTAGACAGCGAAATACCCGCGGTCGTCCAGCGCGTCATAGCCAATGCGCACCACCGAGAGGTCCTGGTACACCGTCTGGATCAGGCACCCGTTGCCAAGCGCAGGGTCCATCATGATGTTCCAGCCGTCGACAAAGCCCTTGTCGATGAGTTCCTGCGAAAATGCGGCAGTGGCTGTAAAGGCAGCAAGCGTAAGGGCAAAAAGGCGTTTCATAACTGTTTCCAACATCAAATGGATAAGGCCACAGTCATAGTACACGTCGCGTAGAGGAGGCAAAGGCTATTCTCGGCTGACGCCGCCGCGATTCACGACCTTTGTGTATGGCAGAACGCGGCTATGCTTCGCCGGGCAGTTGCTTGAAACTCGTCTGTGGCACAATAGTATTTCGCCTCATAGAACAAAGAGCGAGCCATGCCGCAACATCCAAGAACATTCTCTCACATCGGATTGTCCGTCCCAAACGTTGACGAGGCTGTAAAGTTCTATTCCGAAGTCCTTGGGTTTTACGTGATTATGTCGCCAACGGACGTAGTAGAGGATGATACGGATATCGGTGTCATGTGCACTGATGTGTTTGGCGCGGAATGGAAAAAACTGCGTATTGCGCATCTCGCGACCGCTGATCGCATTGGGTTCGAACTATTTGAGTTTCACGGAAATTATGTACCGGAAAACAATATCGACTTTCGCCAGAATGGTACGTTCCATTTTTGCGTCCAGGACCCAGATGTCGAAGGCCTGGTAGAAAAAATCGTGGCAGCGGGTGGCAAACAACGGATGCCAATCCGATACTACTATCCCGGAGAAAAACCCTACCGTATGGTCTACGTCGAAGACCCCTTTGGCATTGTCTTCGAGATTTATAGCCATTCTTATGAATTGACCTATTCGTCGGGTGCCTACACCTGACAAACGGGTTAGGTCCTTTTGAGCATTCGGAAAAAGTAAAACTGTCTGCGCGTCTTCCGATTATGGGGTTCAGAGCTCTTTCCGCGCCCTGAGCGCAGCCGTAATCGTCCCGTCATCCAGGTAATCCAGCTCTCCGCCAATCGGAACGCCCTGCGCCAGTGATGTCAGGCGCACCTGACCCTCTAACTGGTCCGCGATATAATGAGCAGTGGTTTGGCCATCGACCGTGGCGTTCAGGGCGAGGATGATCTCGGTGACCCCTTCGGCCACGACACGATCCTTCAGGCGGGGAATGCGCAACTCGTCCGGGCCGACGCCGTCCAGCGCGGATAAGGTGCCGCCCAGAACGTGATAACGGCCTTTGAACACGCCCGCGCGCTCCATTGCCCAAAGGTCGGCGACATCCTCGACCACGCACAGCTCTCCGGTCGCGCGGTCCTCGCTGTTGCAGATGTCACAGATATCGGTGGTGCCGACATTGCCGCAATTCAGGCATTCGCGGGCTGTTACGGCCACTTGCTGCATTGCATCGGACAAGGGCGTAAGCAGCAGGGCGCGTTTACGGATCAGGTGCAGCACCGCGCGGCGGGCCGAGCGCGGACCAAGGCCCGGTAGCTTGGCCATCAAGTCGATCAGATTGTCGATGTCGCTGTTCGAACTCACCGCATATGCTCCTGCAAAAGGGCCGGGCAATTGGGCCCGGCCTTGGGATCGTCAGGAGTGTCTATCAGAACGGCAGCTTGATGTCTGCGGGTAGGCCCATGCTTTCAGTGAGTTTTGCCATCTCGGCCTGAGAGCGTTCAGCGGCTTTGGTCTGGGCATCTTTGATAGCGGCCAGGATCAGATCCTCGACCACTTCTTTGTCATCGCCATTGAAGATCGACGGATCAATGTCCAGCCCCTTAAGCTCACCCTTTGCAGTGGCCGTGGCCTTAACCAAACCCGCACCGGATTCGCCGACCACCATGATGGTGTTCAACTCTTCCTGCATGTCGGTCATCTTGGTCTGCAAATCCTGCGCGGATTTCATCATCTTGGCCATGTCGCCCAGGCCACCTAGTCCTTTGAGCATTGCTCTTCTCCTGTCATGCGGTTTGTTTTTTAAATACGGGGGCTATCTCTGCGGTACAAGGGGCAGAGATGTTCCAGCCTGTCGCCAAAGGCACTAGGGCGTTTCGGTATTCGTGGATGGTTCGTGACAAGCGTGGAAGTGTTCTTTTTTGCGCATGGACCAACGTTACTCTTCTTCGAACGGGTCCCATTCATCCTCAACCTCGGGCAAGGCTTCGGTTTCAACTTTTGCGGCGCGTTGTTCCGGTGTTTCTATGTGTTTGATCCGCGCCTTTGGGAATTGAGCCAAAACGGCCTGCACCAGCGGATGAGTGCGGGCTTCGGCCTTCAATGCCTCCTCAACCGCGTTTTCCTTTTCATAAATCGTCTCACCGCCGCCAGCGTTGACAACTGTCACCGCCCAACGATTGCCCGTCCAGCGCTGCAAGACCGAACCCAGACGTTGGGCAAGCTGCGGCGAAGCGCGCTCGGTTGGTTGAAATTCGATACGTCCGGGTTGGTAGGCCACCAACCGGAATGAGCGTTTGACTTCGTCAAGCAGGACACCATCGCGGTTAACCCGGATCAGTTCGACCACGTGATCGAAAGTTGGATAGCGCGCCAACGCGGTTTGCGGGTCCTGCGCCAAAGCGGCACTGGGTGCACCCGCAGCACCACCTGCGGGCGCCGCGTAGGATGATGCCATTGGTGCCTGTGCTTGCACCGTGGTCTGTGAGGGTGCGGGTACTCCGCCACCTGGTCCGCCATTCGGGGGCGGAGGCGGCGTGTCCTGCAGACGCTTGATAAGCTCTTCCGGGGTGGGCAGGTCGGCCACATGGGTCAGGCGTATCACTGCCATCTCGGCGGCCATCATGGCGTTTGGCGCAGCGGACACTTCTTCAAGCGCTTTCAACAGCATCTGCCACATCCGTGTCAGAACGCGCATCGGTAGCGCCTCGGCCATCTGCTGGCCACGTGCGCGTTCGTCCGGTGAAACAGTTGGGTCTTCTGCCGCGTCGGGCGTGATTTTGACAACTGAAACCCAGTGGGTGATCTCAGCGAGATCGCGCAAGACAGCCAATGGGTCGGCACCTTCGGCATATTGCCCACCCAACTCGGTCAACGCACCCGCTGCGTCTCCGCGCAGGATCATGTCCATCAGGTCCAGAACTCGACCGCGATCCGCAAGGCCCAGCATCGCGCGCACCTGATCCGCGCTGGTTTCCCCAGCCCCGTGTGAGATTGCTTGGTCCAACAGCGAGGTCGCATCCCGAGCCGATCCTTCCGCTGCACGGGTGATCAATGCTAGCGCGTCATCCGCGATCTGAGCATTTTCGGCCGCAGCGATCTTATTAAGCAGGCCGATCATGTCTTCGGGCTCGATCCGCCTCAGATCGAACCGCTGGCAGCGGGAAAGCACAGTCACAGGCACTTTGCGGATTTCTGTCGTCGCAAAGATGAACTTCACATGCTCTGGCGGTTCCTCGAGCGTTTTGAGCAGCGCGTTGAAGGCGCTGGTCGAGAGCATGTGAACTTCATCGATGATATAGATCTTGTAGCGCGCGCTTGCAGCGCGATAGCGAACGCTGTCGATGATCTCGCGGATATCATTGACGCCGGTCCGACTGGCGGCGTCCATTTCCATCACGTCGACATGGCGGCCTTCCATGATCGCGACGCAATGCTCGCACTGACCACAAGGTTCAGTGGTTGGACCGCCCTTGCCGTCAAGGCCAATGCAGTTCATCCCCTTGGCAATGATCCTAGCAGTGGTTGTTTTGCCCGTGCCGCGGATGCCCGTCATTATAAAAGCCTGCGCGATACGGTCCGCCTCGAACGCGTTTTTCAGCGTGCGCACCATAGCATCCTGACCGACGAGGTCGGCAAAGGTTTCAGGGCGGTATTTGCGGGCAAGAACCTGATAGGCGGGGCTGGGCGTGTCGTTCATGTCTGCTCTGTCGGATTCGGTTCAAGAATGCAGCGTAGAGACCCCTGCGCCCCACGTCCACAGCCGCCGAGGGCGAATTTTGGTTTGCAAGTCAAAATGCCGGTTTTAATACCTGCGGAGGAGGCCCAATTTTGAGTCAGTTCGCAATAAATTCTGTACAGGTCGGGAATGGCATTGTCGCGTTGTCGCCATTGCCAGGCGGCAGTGGAAAATATGATGGCGATATGGATGCACTTCGCAAATGGCAGCCGGATTTGGTAATTTCGCTGACCACCGATCTTGAGATGTTGCAAGTTGGTGCAAGTAATCTTGGGAGCGACCTTCGTACTGAAGGGATCGAGTGGGTGCATTTGCCGATTGAAGATTTCAGCGCTCCGTCCCCTGCGATTAACGCGGCTTGGACCGAGGTCAGCGCAACAGCAGCGGACATTCTGGCTCGCGGTGGCCGGGTGCTGGCGCATTGTCGTGGTGGCTGCGGCCGGTCGGGGATGATCGTCCTTCGCCTCATGGTCGAACACGGCGAACATCCCACCGCAGCGCTACAACGCCTTCGTGCGGTGCGGCCCTGTGCTGTAGAAACCACCGGTCAGTTAGACTGGGCCGCGCGCCCTCAGCAACCCAGCTAGAGAGCCACCCGCCGATCGACGTCCTTTGCTTGCCGTGGTGCGAGTGTTGAAACCTCAAGCATGGCGCAGGGTGGGTTGGCCAAAGTACCAGCGGGGCGCATAACTAAGTCGAGGCCGAAAAGCATGTCCGCATAATCGTCGAGCGTTTCTATCGAAGTATCGTCGTTGGTGCCGCAAAAGACCCGAATTTGATCCTTTTGCGCCCGGAACCGTGCGGTGCAACCCTGCGCGCAATAGCCCAACTCACTGCTGCCGTCGAATTCGAATTCTGGAGTGGTTGCAGGAACAGCGGTCTCTACGGCCTGTACGACTGCACGGGCCATTTGGGCCAGAGCCGGGCAAGTCTTGCCGGTCTTCTGACACACAGTTGCTGTGAATTGGTGTGTCTTTGTCTTCCAGATCATATTGCGCCCTCCGCGCATTGGTCGGGGGACGTGGAACAGGCGTCACAGCGTGCTGACAACCTGCCCGGACACCCCGCCCGAGTTTCGGTTTTAGTTCGATGGCAGGTCTCCTGACTTGCGGGTCGTCGCTTTGCCGACCTTCCCAGCCTTGCGGCCAGTGGTGTTTCGGCATTGCTCACCGCTTACAGTTGCGGGGGCAGTCGCGGCCTTGGTCCGTTCCGGTTTTCCGGGCAGAACCGCACCGTGTTCCCTTTTCATCCCGCCCCTAGGATCGGGGTCGAGAACCATCACGTAATCGCTAGCGGGTTCAACAGGTCTGAGTCAAGCAGCCAATTCGAGCGGGAAGTGGACGTGCGGTCAACTTGAAACAGGATTGACTTGCGGCGGCAAACCATGCGGATTGATAGGTGAACTAAACAGTTCAGATCGAGGGCAAGATGCTGGATTCTGCGCAGGCCGTATTAACCGAGGATTTTCTCTTTCCTTCCGGTACGACGCAGTTGTCGGCCCGATTGTATATGCCGGTGGTCGATGTTGGGACCGCCGTGGTGATCCACGGCGCGACTGGTGTGCCGCGAGAATACTATCAGCATTTCGCCCGCTGGCTGGCTGCCGAGCATCGCATGGCCTGCCTGACCTACGATTATCGAGATGTGGGCCATTCTCTGAGCGGATCTTTGAGGGCGTCGCGGGCCACAATGGCGGATTGGGCCCTGATCGACATGCCCGCGGCCCGAACGGAAATGAGGCGACGCTTTCCCAACGCCCAGCAGTGGAGCATAGGCCATTCAGTCGGAGGTATGCTCGGGCCGATCCAGCCTGATATTGAGCAGATTGACCGGATGATTTGTGTTTGTTCGGGCCCAGCGACGGTGTTAGAGCACCCTTGGCCATACCGAGCAGCGGCTTTGTTTTTTTGGTACGGTCACGCGCCTCTGGCCGCAAAGGCATTGGGCTATTTGCCGGGTAAGGCTTTGGGGTTTGGGGCGGATTTACCCGCCAGCGTCTATTGGCAATGGCGCAGCTGGTGCATTACGCCGCGCAACTATTTTCCCGAAATCGGCGTTACGCTGCCCGAAGCACGGTGGGCGCAGTCGGGGACACCGGTCGATCTTTTCGCTTTCGCGGACGACAGCGTTGTGCCGCCGAAAGTGGTTTGGAGGCTGGCTGACCTGTATGGGCCTAAAGCGCGACGCCACCTTCTATCACCTTCTGAGTTTGGTCTGTCCGAGATTGGGCACATCGGTGCGTTTGCCCGCCGCAGCGCAGCCGTCTGGCAACGGTTGATCGACTGAATAAGGTCGCACGTTGGCGCATATCATTTCGGGAAATAAGTGAGAGGTTGGACATCGACCCAAGCGGGGCTCGTTGTGGCTGCTTCCTTCCGGACCTGACCAGGTTGGCGAGGCGCTCGCCCGCGCCAACCTCTCAATGGCCGATATAGGCAATGACCGACGGAAAGACAACCCGTCAGAACGACAAGCGGATCATCAGAAAGCCGTCTTCATCGTTGCCGATTACATGCGGGTTGTGTTCTGCCAATTCTTCCAGTTTTGACTGGGCTTTGGGTCCAGTACGCAGCAACGCCTTAGCGCCGGGTTGCGATGTCAGATGAAAAGAGCGAGGTACTTGCTCCAATGGGTCTGGTCGAAGGTCTCGGGACAAGTAATCCTGCAAAATATGTTGAATCGGTAACACGGGCAGAGCGATGGGTTCCGCCTGTTCGACAAACGGAAAGTGACCGCCGCCATTAGCGCGGTAATTGTTGGTGGAAACCACAAAGCGCTGATCGAGGGTCAGGGGACGGCCGTCGAATCTGATATTCTGAACGCGTCGGTGTGCCGGGTCGGTCAGACGTCCATTGGCATCAAAACGGTGAGGTTGCGACAGGTCGATCTGATAAGTAAGTCCTATCAAGACGTCAAAGTTATGCCCCGCTCGGTCAGACGCGACCAGTTCCGACTGTTGTCCGGGCAAAATCTGATTGTAAACCCCGGCGGACATTTCCAGCCAATCGATGATCTGTTCAGTAGTTACTGCGACCGCCCGTAATTCGTTAGGGAATACATAAAGGTCGTTGACGTGACGCAGGCACAACTGACCAGAAGGAACATCAGTGTAATGTTTCGGACCAGCGCGGCCTCCGAACTTTGACGGTGCGACTGCTGACAGCAAAGGCAGTTCCGCGAGGCTTGCTTCCTGTAAATAGGGACGTAGGGCCGCCACTTGGGCGGCTGCAATCAAAACAAGACCCGGGTCAGTGACGCAAAAGCTGAAATAGCTGTGGAAAGAGTGATCACTGTAGCCAACCGGTTGCGCGGTGCGTTGGCGCGTTTCCGTGTGCGCCGTAGAAAAAAGTCGCTTTAGACCACGATCTTCGGCGATTGGTGACGGCGTTTTGTTCGGCATTGCAGGGCAGACCGATCGCAATTCGCTTTTGTGGTCCTGAACGCTCGATCCCCCGTTGTTCCCGCGGTGCAAAACTAGGTCAATTACCCCTAGATGCGATCCGGCCGCGCCTGGCATCACGACGGGTTTCCCGTGCACTCGGCCCAAAGCTGCGTCGACGTGTTCCAATCCACTGTGCGACGAACCTGGCAGTGTAAGGTGCGAATGGCCCGCGATCAAAGCGTCGATGCCGTCGATGGCCGCAAGAGGGATGATCGCGTTTTCCAGATCAGGTGCTGGGTCAACGGGTCCAAGGCCGGTGTGGGCTAAAGCCAAGATCAAGTCGCATTTCTTTGCCGACAATTCCCGCACCTTTTGCTGGGCGCATGCCAGGATATCGTCCACGACGACCATGTCCTGAAACCGATGCGCTTCCCATTTTGCGGTTTGAGGCGGCAGTACAGAGAATACTCCAATCTTCAGCGAAACTTCTTCGTCTTCGACGATTATTGTCCGGGTCAGAACAGCTTGGTCACGCCACGTAGACCTCACATCCCGACGATGTGCATTGCTGCAAATCACCGGGCAGTTTGCGTCCGCGATCACGCGATCCAGAACATTCAGGCCAAAACTGAAATCATGATTCCCCAATCCGATTGCGTCGTAGCCGAGATCGTTGAACGCGCGCATGAGGATGTGCGGTGCATTTGCCAATTCAACCGCCCATTCTCCAACCGGCGTCCCTTGCAGTGAATCTCCGTTGTCAAACAACAAAACGATAGCGCCATCTGTTTCAGCTTCGTGTCGAGCTGTGCGGATTAGGGTGGCCGTGCGACTAAGGCCAACTGCGGGATCGGGCTTATCAGAATAGTAGTCGAAGCCCTGCAAATTCATATGGAGATCGGACGTCGCTAGAATCCGGATTTTCAATGATAAGCGCGATGCGGGGGGAAGATGAGGCAAATTTCTACTTTTGGCAGTTATGTGTTAAGCACTTTCTCCAAAAAGCATAGTCATTGCAACTTGTAACGCGAACCTGCGCGCATTTGACGGGCTAAGGTTTCTACGCGTTGTGAATTGCCATTGCACTGTCACGGTAGCCGTGGCAGCCCTGTGCCGACGTTCCAGAGGATTTTCGATGAAACACGCAGAACTTGTGACGTTTGGCAGCTCCGGCCTAGATCGCGCAGCGCATATTCGGATCGATGCCGAGAAGTTAACACAAGTGCGTGCTCATCCGAAGGCATCCTGCCTTCTGTTATGGCGCGGAAAACCCCTGGTTCAGGGCGAAGGGCTGGACCGGTTGGGGCTTATTCCTATGTCTCACGATCTGGTTGAGAATGGACCGGGCGGAAGCATCGAAGAACCCGTCTTTTTGGGTATCTCAGATGAGGTGCCGGTCTTTGCTCTGGATATCTCGGATTGGTCACCCGACGAGATGGATATGTCGCAGGTCGGGGGTTTCGTCGACGCATCGGAACAACAGCATCCTGACCTGCCTCTGGGCCATGTCTTTGCCGAGCTGCGCCGGATCATGACCCACTTGTCCGCACGGGACGCGGAACTGGCTGCGGCGGCTAAGGCCGTCATCGGTTGGCACGAAACCCATCGGTTCTGCGCGCGCTGTGGCGCGGCCAGCGAGGTCTCGCAGGCAGGGTGGCAACGCCGTTGTCCCGAATGCGGAAGCCGGCATTTTCCGCGCACAGACCCAGTGGTTATCATGTTGATCACACACGGGGATTCAGTGCTGATGGGGCGGTCTCCGGGCTGGCCAGAGGGGATGTATTCGCTGCTGGCGGGCTTCGTTGAACCCGGCGAAACGCTGGAGGCTGCCGTCAGACGTGAGGTGCTGGAAGAGGCTGGGGTACCGGTTGGCGCGGTTAGTTATTTGTCAAGCCAGCCTTGGCCCTTTCCGGCGTCGCTTATGTTTGGCTGCGCGGGTGAGGCGCTTTCTCGCGAAATTACCATCGATCCGGTTGAAATCGAGGATGCGATGTGGGTCAGCAAACCCGAGATGATGCAAGCCTTTTCCGGCGAACACCCCAAATTGTTGCCTGCTCGAAAAGGCGCCATTGCACATTTTCTGCTGAAAAACTGGCTTGCGGATACTTTGGACTGACAATCTACTGACGTTATTAGGGAAGAAAAACACGAGCCGCCATGCAGTTTACAGCGCGCGAAGATATCGAAGCCCCTATCAATGCGGTGTTCGAAATGGTTGCCGACTTTGAGCGTTTCGAGCGAATGGCGATGCGGCGCGGGGTTGAGGTGCGGCGGCTGTCGGGACACATGGGGGTCGTACCGGGAACGCAATGGGAAACCGAGTTCAAATTGCGTGGTAAACCCCGCCATGTCGCAATACAGATGGCCGAGTGTACGCCGCCGTCGCATATGCGATTTGAAGCGTCTAGCAAAGGCATGAACGGAATGACGACGGTAGAGTTTCTGGCGTTGTCGCAGCGCCGCACCCGTCTGAGCATCGAGATGTCGCTGGCCGCCAAATCCCTACCTGCCCGCCTTTTGCTGCAATCGCTTCGGCTGGGTCAGGCCAGATTCCGACGTCAGTTTCAGGTACGCCTCAGCGAGTTTGCCCGCGAGATAGAAGCGCGTCATCTTCATGGCGGGCGATAGAAGCGCAACACCCTAAGATATGTGGCTTCATTCAGGCCGATCATTGAAAGCCGTCAACCGCGCGGCTCGGCGGCGGGGTAGACGCCCAGTACTTCGACGTTTGTGGTAAAGTGCTCCAGCTCTTCCATCGCAAGTTGCACGTTGCGGTCGTTGGGGTGACCGACGATATCAGCGTAAAACTGGGTTGCGGTAAAAGAGCCGTCGACCATGTAGCTTTCAAGCTTGGTCATGTTTATGCCATTGGTCGCAAAGCCCCCGAGCGCTTTGTATAGAGCGGCAGGAATGTTGCGAACCTGAAATACAAAGCTTGTAATCATGCCATGCGGTCCGCGCCGGGACAGGTCTGCCTGCCGCGACATGACCAGAAAACGGGTCGTGTTGTTGTCCTGATCTTCGATATGACGTGCCAGCACGTTCAGGCCATAGATCTCCCCAGCCAGTTCGCTCGCCAGCGCCGCCGAATGCAGGTCGCCCTGTTCCGAGACTTCGCGCGCAGCGCGGGCATTGTCGGGGCTGACGCGACCTCGGATGTTGTGCTCTTTAAGAAAACCGGCGCATTGCGGCAACAGAACGAGGTGGGAATGCGCCTCGGTTATGTCCGTCAATGCCGCGCCCGGAACCGCGAGTAGATTTATGTGCACGCGCACAAAGGCTTCATCGATGATGTGCAGTCCACTATGGGGCAATAGGCGGTGGATGTCGGCGACCCGGCCGTAGGTGGTGTTCTCGACAGGCAGCATCGCCAAATCAGCCTCGCCTGAACGAACCGATTCGATCACGTCCTCAAATGTACGGCAGGGCAGGGCCTCCATATCGGGTCGGGCATTGCGGCAAGCCTCATGACTATAGGCGCCGGGTTCTCCCTGAAATGCGATGCGATTGGTCATTTGGTCGATTCCGTGCAACAAGTTCGTGAATTGGGCGTTTAGTCGCGGTGTCTATACCTTGCCTCTTGCAAGGGGAAGCCTTAGACACCCCGCAGACAGCTGAAATGGACACGCGATCAATGTTCGACACGATGACAGTTACCAAGGCCGCAGCAGGCCTGTTTGGCACCTTCCTGGTGCTGCTTCTGGCCAAATGGGGCGCTGAAGTGCTTTACCATGCGGATGGCCATGGCGAGACGGCCTCATATATTATCGAAACCGAAAGCGCGGGTGAAAGCGCTGACGGCGAAGAGGTGGTCTTCGAGGACATGCTGGCCGCTGCTGATCCTGAAAAAGGCGCCAGAGTGTTCCGTAAGTGTACCGCTTGCCACAAGCTGGAAGACGGCGCAAATGGCACCGGTCCTTACCTCTATGCGATTGTGGACCGCCCTGTGGCGAGCGCCAAGGGTTTCACCGGCTATTCGGCTGCAATGCAGGCACACGGCGGCAACTGGACCCCCGAAGCACTGGACGCGTTCCTCGAGCGCCCAAGCGCCTATATCTCGGGCACCTCCATGAGCTTTGCTGGCCTGAGAAAGCCTGAAGAGCGCGCCGATCTGATTGCTTATCTGCAGACCATCGGCAACTGATCCTGTGATCAATTGGACAAATTCAAAGCCGCTGCCCAATGCAGCGGCTTTATTTTTTTGCCTAACAACATCTTCACAAAGCGTTCACGCATTCTAAACTTGAACCTGACAGTGCTGGTCATTTAGCTGGCGCGTATAATATCAAAAGCACAGGCGAAGCAGGGGATGAGCAATATGAGATCCAACAGAGTTTCCGTTAAGGCGCGCGTATTGGATCTAAAAAGCTGTATGAATGCTTTGACGATAGGGGTGTTTATTCTGCTTTTGGCGTCGACCCAGCTGTTTGCAGAAGAAAAGATCATCAAAAGTCACGGTTTCTCGGAATTTGGTGATCTAAAGTACCCCGAAGGATTTGCTCATTTTGACTATGTGAATCCGGATGCGCCGCGGGGCGGAGAGCTGTCCTATGCAGCTCAGGGTACGTTTGACAGCTTCAATCCCTTTACGCGACAGGGTCGTGCCGGCGCTCGTTCCGCAGATCAGTACGAATCTCTGTTGGTTCCGTCCTATGACGAGCCTGCATCATACTACGGTCTTCTTGCAGAAAGTCTGGAGTACCCGGAGAGTCAGGATTGGGTGATCTTCAACATGCGTCCTGAGGCGCGGTTTTCCGATGGGACACCCGTCACCGCCGAGGATGTTGTTTTTTCTCATAACCTGCTTTTGGATCAGGGGCTTAAGTCTTATGCAGACGCCGTGCGCAAGCGTATCCCTCGTGCCGAAGCGCTGGATGAGCACCGGGTTAAATTCTATTTCGCACCTGATATCCCGCGACGGGCACTGATTTCGCAAGTCGGTGGTACACCTGTGTTTTCCAAAGCGTGGTTTGAAGCCGATCCGGAAAATCGTCGCTTGGACAAATCCCGGTTGGTTCCAGGTATCGGGTCAGCTCCGTATTTGTTGGACAGCTACGACATCAACCGGCGCATCGTTTACAAGCGTAACCCCGACTATTGGGGGGACGACATAAACGTAAACATCGGTCGCAATAACTACGACACCATCCGTATTGAATATTTCAGCGATTCCATCGCGGCGATGGAGGGCTTCAAAGCGGGAACTTTTACACTACGGCAGGAAAACAATTCGAAAAGCTGGGCCACGGCGTATGACTTTCCAGCGATCGATAACGGTAGTGTCATTCGAGCCGAGCTTGCGGATGGCGACGTGCCGACAGCTTCGGGATTCATCATGAATCTTGACCGACCACAGTTTCAAGACCCTCGCGTTCGGGAAGCTGTGCAACTTGGGTACAACTTCGAATGGACCAACGAGAGCCTGCAATATGGGCTGTTTCAGCAACGCAGTTCGTTCTGGGAAGGCACGCATCTTGAGGCCACTGGCCTGCCCGAAGGGCGTGAGTTGGAGGTTTTGGAGGCGCTTGGCGACGCAGTGGACCCGGCTGTACTTACCGAAGAACCGGTAAGCGCGCACGAATCCCGCCCGGCTCGTCAGAATGACCGCCGCAATCTACGCGCGGCCATGAAGCTTTTGGATGACGCCGGTTGGCTGGTAGGTGATGATGGTATCCGCCGCAACGCAAACGGAGAGGTCCTTTCTATCGAGTTCCTGTCGGATCAACCGACTTTAGACCGTATTATTCAACCTTTCGTCGACAACCTGCGTGCTATGGGGATTGATGCAAAGTACAACCGTGTCGACAATGCACAGTTCACACTGCGCCGTCGGGATCGGGATTTTGACATGATCGTTGGTGGCTACCCGACCTCGTTGCAACCTTCGACCGGCCTTTACCAACAGTTCGGGACCGAGGCGGCCTCTTATTCCGTGTTCAATCCATCAGGAGCACATGGCCCAGACATCGAACCACTGATCGATAACATCGTGGCGGCAACAGAAAGCGATGAGCTATACGCCAATGTTCGCGCACTGGATCGCGTCTTACGAGCCAAGCGGATCATGGTGCCCACGTGGTATCTGGGCAAATACTGGGTCGCCTATTGGGATATGTATGAATACCCGGAAAACCTGCCCCCGTACGCCTTGGGCGTGGAGGACCTGTGGTGGATCAACGCCGAGAAAGAAGCCGAGTTGAAATCGTCCGGTGCGTTGAGGTAAGCCGCCCTCATGGGAGCATATATTCTAAGACGTCTTTTGTTGATCATCCCGACTTTGCTTGGGATCATGATCATCAACTTCACGCTGGTTCAGTTCGTTCCGGGTGGCCCTATTGAACAGATCATCGCGCAGATGGAAGGCGGTGGAGATGTTTTCGAAGGCATCGCCGGCGGTGGCAGCGATATCGAACAGCAAACTGGCGGCGTAAATGATCGTTACATCGGTGCGCGCGGTCTGCCGCCTGAGTTCATCGCGGAATTGGAAAAGGAATTTGGCTTCGACAAACCCCCGGTCGAACGGTTCCTGGACATGATGGGTAACTACCTAACACTGGACTTTGGCGAGAGTTATTTTCGGTCAATCAGTGTGATTGATCTGGTACTTGAAAAGATGCCGGTTTCGATCTCACTGGGTCTTTGGTCGACATTGATTGCCTATCTGGTGTCCATCCCGTTGGGGATTCGCAAGGCCGTAAAGGATGGGTCCAGGTTCGATACATGGACAAGTGGCGCGATCATCGTCGCCTATGCCATTCCCGGTTTCCTGTTTGCGATCCTGTTGTTGGTTTTGTTTGCAGGTGGCTCCTACTGGCAGATTTTCCCGTTGCGAGGGTTGACCTCGGATAATTGGGATAGCCTCAGTTTGTTCGGCAAGATTGCGGATTATTTCTGGCATATCACCTTGCCGATCATTGCCCTGACGATTTCAGCCTTTGCAACACTGACCCTGCTGACCAAGAACTCGTTTTTGGATGAGATCAAAAAGCAATATGTCATGACCGCCCGCGCCAAGGGCCTGAGCGAACGCAAAGTGCTTTATGGTCATGTTTTCCGAAATGCGATGCTGATCGTGATTGCTGGTTTTCCTGCGGTGTTCATCGGCGTTTTCTTCGGGGGGTCAATCATTATCGAGACGATCTTCTCGCTGGACGGTTTGGGCCGTCTGGGGTTCGAGGCCGCCGTGGCCCGTGACTATCCGGTGATCTTTGGAACCTTGTTCATCTTTGGTCTGATGGGGCTGGTCGTCGGTATTATCAGTGACCTGATGTATGTGCTTGTTGACCCGCGCATCGATTTCGAGAAGCGGGAGGGGTAAATGGCACTGTCCCCACTCAACCAGCGCCGCTGGCGCAACTTTCGCCGCAATAGCCGGGCATTCTGGTCGCTTATTATCTTTTCGGTGCTCTTCGGTCTGTCACTGTTTGCCGAGTTTATAGCCAATGACAAACCGATCCTCGTGAAATACCGGGGTGAGCTCTATACGCCGATCTTCAATTTCTATGCCGAGACTCAGTTCGGCGGCGACTTTCAGACTGAAGCAATCTATCGCGACCCTGAGGTGCAGTGCCTGATCGACAGCGGTGGCCTCGAAGAGTGTTTCGACGACCCCGAAGGCATAATTGACGAAATCAAGGCAGGTACCTTCGAGGCCGAAGGATACGAAAAAGGCTGGGCGATCTGGCCGTTGATCCCGTATTCCTTCAATACCAGCGTGGATCGACCTGGTGCTGCTCCGCTGCCACCCAACGGGCAGAACCTGCTTGGCACTGATGACACCAAGCGCGACGTGCTTGCGCGGGTGATCTACGGTTTCCGATTGTCGATACTGTTCACTTTGATGGTGACCGGCGTGGCCAGCTTAATCGGCATCTTCGCGGGTGCCATTCAAGGTTTTTTTGGCGGTTGGCTCGATCTTGTATTCCAGCGGATCATCGAGATCTGGTCGGCCACTCCTTCGCTCTACGTCATCATCATCATGTTTGCCATTTTGGGGCGAAGTTTCTGGCTACTGGTGGCGCTTATGATCCTGTTCAGTTGGACCGGATTGGTAAGCGTCGTGCGGGCTGAGTTCTTGCGTGCGCGCAATCTGGAATACGTCCGCGCCGCCCGGGCGTTGGGTGTAGGCAACATGACGATCATGTTCCGACACATGTTGCCAAACGCGATGGTGGCGACGCTAACCTTCATGCCTTTCATCGTAACCGGCACGATTGGCGGTCTGGCCTCACTGGATTTCCTTGGCTTCGGTCTGCCATCCTCGGCCCCGTCGCTGGGCGAGCTGACCTTGCAGGCAAAACAGAACCTACAGGCCCCGTGGCTGGCCTTCACCGCCTTCTTCACTTTTGCCATTATGTTATCGCTGCTGGTCTTCATCTTCGAAGGCGTCCGCGATGCGTTTGATCCCAGAAAGACCTTCTCATGAGCCTTTTGGATGTGAAAAACCTCAAGGTATCGTTCAAGCAGGATGGGCAGATCAGCGCGGCGGTCAAAGGGGTTTCCTTTACCGTCGACCGGGGCGAGACGGTTGCTTTGGTAGGCGAATCCGGGTCGGGTAAGTCGGTCACTGCTTTGTCTACAGTGTCGCTGTTGGGCGATAGCGCGATTGTCGAAGGGTCCGTGCGATATGACGGGCATGAGATGATCGGGGCCTCGGAAGACAGGCTGATGGATGTGCGCGGCAATGACATCAGCTTTATCTTTCAAGAGCCGATGACCTCCCTTAACCCGCTGCATACGATCCAGAAGCAGATGGCGGAATCGCTGGCCCTGCACCAAGGTTTGACAGGGGACGCAGCACGCGAACGCATCGTGGAATTGCTGACCAAGGTGGGTATTCGTGACCCGCGTGAACGGCTGGACAGCTATCCGCACCAACTGTCAGGTGGCCAGCGGCAGCGGGTCATGATCGCCATGGCGCTGGCCAACAAGCCGGACATCCTGATTGCGGATGAGCCGACTACCGCCTTGGACGTGACGATCCAGGCGCAGATTCTGGAACTGCTGGCCGAGTTGCAAAAATCCGAGAACATGGGAATGCTGTTCATCACTCACGATCTGGGTATCGTGCGTCGGATTGCGGACCGTGTTTGCGTTATGAAGGATGGCGAAATTGTCGAGACTGGTTCAACGGTTGAGATTTTTGACAATCCACAACACCCTTATACGCAGAAACTATTGGGGGCAGAACCTTCGGGTCAGCCAGACCCCGTTGCATCCGACGCCGAGGAAGTCGCGCGAACCGATCATCTGAAGGTTTGGTTCCCGATTCAGCGCGGTTTTCTCAAGCGGACCGTTGGCTATGTCAAAGCAGTGAATGACGCGACCCTTAGTGTGCGTGCGGGTGAAACGTTAGGCATTGTTGGTGAAAGCGGATCGGGAAAGACGACGCTTGCCTTGGCGATCATGCGTTTGATCGCATCCGAAGGCGGCATCACCTTCCGAGACAAAGACGTTCGTCGCTGGTCAACGCGTGAATTGCGGCGACTGCGCAAGGATATGCAGATCGTGTTTCAGGACCCGTTCGGTAGCCTCAGCCCGCGCATGACATGCCAACAGATCATTGCTGAGGGGTTGGCGATCCATAAGGTTGACCCCCACCGAGCCCCACGGGAGCTGGTGGCCGAGGTGATGACCGAAGTTGGCCTGGACCCGGCCGCAATGGATCGCTATCCACACGAATTCTCGGGCGGGCAGCGTCAACGCATTGCGATTGCCCGCGCCATGGTGCTGCGGCCCAAACTTCTGGTGCTGGACGAGCCAACCAGTGCACTGGATATGACGGTGCAGGTGCAAATCGTTGATCTATTGCGCGACCTGCAACGGAAGTACGGGCTGGCCTATCTATTCATCAGCCACGACCTGAAAGTTGTGCGTGCGATGTCGCACAAGGTGATCGTCATGCGAAATGGCGACGTTATTGAAATGGGCTCGGCCGAGGACTTGTTCGAAAACGCTCAGACCGATTACACCCGCGAGCTGATCGCGGCTGCGGGATAGGGCGGGCTATAACCCGCCCAAAACAATTTTACAGCCCAAGGCTTTTAGCAATTTTGTTGAACTTGCCCTTTGCAGCATCTCCGCTGACCTGTTTTTCAGGCTTATGTCGATACCACTCGGTCTTGTCGGGCATATATCTTTCCCAGATCATTCCGTCCGGTGCTGTCACGAATTCCCAGCATTCCTCGTAAGGTTCCGATTTCGTCTGGCCGCCTTCCTCCCAGTACCAGTTTGTTTCGTTGCAAAGGCGGCCTTTGGTTGTGACAAACCATTTTCCAACACCGACTGCGGTACCCTTTTTATTGATCCCCTTATATTCCCCGCCTGGTCCCCAGTATGCATGACCACCGCTGTTCCAATTCGAGGTTTTGCCCGAGTACAACTGTGCGATTGTTTGGGGATCGGTCTTTTTTGCACCTTTGGGCTTTTTGTCCGCAAGGGCACCTGTCGCGCTCGACATCAAGACGCCGACCACTGCAACCGTGCTCAGAATGCTTTTCGAATACGTCATAGACAATGATCCTTTCCAAATTGAAATAACATTGGGGCATGCCCCGATATTTCCTCTGACCGGATTTAGGGTCAGAGGAATTCTTCAAAACAAAATCAGGCGTTGGCCGTCTCACGCGCAGAGGCTTTAGGCACAGGCCCGCGAAGTTCTTCGTAGTGATCAAAGCTCAACTTTACCCAGCCGGTACCACGTGTGGCACTGGCGAGGGTGCGGTGTAACTCGTCCTCGGCCACCGCGGGCAGTTGGGCATTGAATATCTCCCAGCCTGAGGCATTGGGGTTGCCTTCGAAACCCAGAACCTGACCCTGCAGCGAACTGATGGTCGGGACCAAATCGCCCACAAAATCTGAGGGTAAATGGATTTCGGCGGTTAGAATGGGTTGCAGGACTACGGGTTTGGCCTGCGGAAGCGCTTCGCGAACAGCGTTCTTTCCAGCAGTTCGAAAGGCGTAGTCCGAGCTGTCCACATTGTGGTGCTTGCCGTCGCTCAGCGTCACCTTCACATCCACCACTGGAAAACCTTCAGGTCCTTGGGTCAACGCATCTTTGGCACCATGTTCGACAGCAGGGATGTAGTTTTTGGGAACCGCTCCACCCTTGACGATTTCTTCAAATTGAAACCCCGACCCGCGTGGCATAGGCGTGACCGAGATGACCACGTCAGCAAACTGACCAGCACCACCGGATTGCTTGCGGTGGCGGTGGCGGTGTTCAACGGGCGCGCGGATCGTTTCTCGATAGGCGGTCTCGACCGCGTCAGTGGAGATCTCAATTCCGAAATCTTCGTCCAACTTAGCGGTCACACGCCGCATATGCTGCGGGCCTTGCGAACCAAGAACAGCGTGGCCGCTGAGCTCGTCCTGCTCCAAGTGCAGGCCGGGATCGATCTCGACCAGGCGGCTAAGTGCGTTTGAAAGGCGTACGTCGTCCCGTTCATGAGATGGCGATACAATTTGCCTATGCGCTGCGGGATGGGATGAGGCCCACTCTGGCAGTGGCGTGGTCGAGGAGCTGTCGTAGAGGTAGCCGGGATTCAGGTGATCAGACTTGACGGCAAGCCCGATCTGTCCGGCGGGCAGGTCGGAAATCTGAGTCTTGGCGTCCAGCATGGTTAGATTACCAACTGTTTCGCCGCCCAGATTTTCGTGCGCTTTAACTCCAGCACCCAACCCACGCAGGACGACGATCTTACCGATATGCTTTTTCACGTCGGCAAAGCCTGCGATGGCGCGCGCATTTTCTTCTGCCTCATCTCGATCAGCGGCGATGTTGAACCCTGGTGCCTCGTGCCGCAGGGCTTTCATTAAGCGGGTCAACCCATTGCCGTGGCAGGCTGCGCCCAAATATGCCGGGATCAGTTGATGGTTCTGCAGTACCTGTGCGGCCAAATCGAAAACTTCGGCGCTGGGCGGCTGTTTGTCCTCGATTAGCTGTTCTAGCAGGTGATCGTCGAAGTCTGACAAAGTTTCCAGCAACTCGGTGCGGGCTTCCTGTTCTCGGTCCTCGACAGATTGTGGCAATTCGATCAGGGCCGAGGGTTGGCCCTCTTGGTACTTCCATGCCCGTTCCGAGATTAGATCAACGGCGCCGACAATTGTATCCCCCTCGCGGATCGGTACTTGCCGTAAGGCAATGTGATGAGTGCAAAACGTCTGGAGCGCCGCGATGATGTCCCGAATGCGGCCATTTGGGTTGTCCATTCGATTGATGAAAAGGAAGCAAGGGATGCCCGCCTCTTCGACCAACCGCAGATAAGGTGCGCAAAGCACTGCGGCGTTCGGGTCAGGTGGCACAACCACGACAGCGGCGTCCGAGATCGCCATAGCAGGGCCGACATAGGCAAGGTTGTCTCCGCCGCCATCTACGTCGATGGCGCACCAGGGTTCGTCTAAATAAGAAAAACCGTGCAAGTGCACGGTTCCGGATACGTCGAATGTGGTAGGCCGCCCGTCGAGGCGGCTGATGGCCTCGACCAGAGTGGTTTTGCCCGATTGGCTGGGGCCGAGGACGGTGAAAACGCGCATGAGTGCTGTCCCTCTTTCAAATTGCAGATCGACTGCACGAAAGGGAAAGCCTTACGCGAATGCGTTGGCGCGACTGTCTGGTACTGGGCCTGCCTCAGGCGCGGGCGGGTGCCGCCCGCCCTGCAAGTGTGGGAAAAACACACCCGTCGCGTCAAGCCCTGTCCTGAAAATGAGTCAAATGGCCGAGCTGTGACCGGCTTTGCTCAGGTCATAGGCGTCAAAACTGCGGGCGATCATCCGGGTCAGCGGACGGGCCTCTGGCGGGATGAACAATCCATCCTCGGTAATCCGTAACAGACCGTCAAAGGCTGCATTAGCTTGTTGGTACATGCCCTGTAGTTCGGCTTTGGTTACTTCGTGGTCGCGCAGAATTTCGTCGCTGTCTATCTGGAAATCGCACATCAGCGCTTCGATTAACCGAGCGCGCAAAACGTCCTGCCCCTTGAACAGATGCCCCCGGGAGGTTGAGAATTTTCCCTCACGAATGGCCTTGGTGTGGGCAGAGGTTGCAGGCGCGTTTTGAGCGTATCCTTGTGGAAACCGCGAGATCGAACTGGCACCGACGCCAATGAGCACCTCGGCCTGATCATCGGTGTAACCTTGGAAATTCCGCTTTAACCGTCCTGCTTTCAACGCGTGGGTTAATCCGTCGTCCTGAGTGGCAAAATGGTCGATACCGATCTCAGCGTAGTTGTCCCACATGAACAAGCGTCGGGCAGTGTCGAACAGGTCAAGCCGCTTTTCTGGTGTAGGCAGCGCGTCAGAGGGGATCATCTGTTGTCGCTTGGCCATCCACGGTACATGCGCGTATCCATACAACGCCACCCGGTCCGGGCTGAGCGAAAGCAGTTTCTGCACACTCTCTGTCATGCGCGACTTGGTCTGATGCGGCAAGCCGTAGAGGATATCCGCATTCAGGCTGGCGATACCGCGGGCGCGGATCATATCCACGGCGTCGCGCGTGGTGTCATAGCTTTGGACACGTCCGATGGTTTTTTGTATTTCATCGTCGAAGTCCTGCACCCCAATCGAGGCGCGGTTCATGCCTGCTTCGGCCAACGCGTCCAGGCGCGCTTCGTCAATCTCGTTCGGGTCAATCTCAACCGAGAACTCGGCGTTCGGACCCAGCGGCACCACATCCAAGATTCGAGCTGCCAGATCGCGAATCAAATCCGGGTTCAGCAGGGTCGGTGTGCCACCACCCCAATGCAACCGCGACAGGGTGACGCCTTCTGGCAGCCGCGCGGCCAGCAGGTCCAGCTCGGCTTTCAGGACGTCCACATAAGCAATGACAGGGTTGTCAGTCTGAGTCCCTTGCGTGCGGCAAGCGCAGAACCAGCACAATCTGCGACAGAACGGAACATGGATGTACAGCGACACTTCACTGCCCGGTGAAATCCCAGAAATCCATTCATCATAAAGGTTTGACCCCACATCATTGCTGAAATGGGGGGCGGTGGGATAGCTTGTGTAACGCGGTACCTTCGCGTCAAATAGTCCAAGCTTTGCCAATTGTGGTTTCACTATCATGGCGATAGCTTTAAGTGACGCCCCGCCTGTGTGCTTTGACAGAGATCAAGTGGAAACGTGCATGACACCGATATTTAAGATCGACCACACGAACTGTGAAGATTGCCCCATTCGGCATCGTGCCGTGTGCGCGCACTGTGATGCGGCCGAGTTGGAAGAGCTGGAGAGCATTAAATATTACCGTAGTTTTGAAGCGGGTCAGACGGTTATTTGGTCTGGGGATCAGATGAATTTCGTAGGCTCCGTCGTGTCTGGCATTGCGTCATTGACTCAGACGATGGAAGACGGGCGCACGCAAATGGTGGGCTTGTTGTTGCCCAGTGATTTCGTCGGCAGGCCGGGGCGCGACTCGGCGCCATATGACGTTGTGGCGACCACGGATTTGGTCATGTGTTGCTTTCGCAAGAAGCCGTTTGAAGAATTGATGGGCACGACGCCCCACATCGCGCACCGCCTATTGCAGATGACACTGGATGAGTTGGATGCGGCCCGAGAATGGATGCTTGTACTGGGGCGCAAGACCGCGCGCGAAAAGATTGCCAGCCTGTTGTCGATCATCGCGCGCCGCGATGCGTCGATCAATCAAAAGGGCAATACCGGCCCGATCGTGTTTGATCTGCCTCTGACCCGCGAAGCGATGGCGGATTATCTGGGTTTGACACTGGAAACAGTCAGCCGGCAGATCTCGGCCTTGAAAAAGGATCAGGTCATTCTGCTTGAAGGTAAGCGCCACGTCACGATCCCGGATATGGGCCGCCTGATGGAAGAAGCAGGCGACGATTCGGATGGCGGGTTTCTTGTCTGACGCATCTGCTGCGTGACTGAGCCATGCTCTCGTGCTTAACTGGGGCTGAGCAGAGACAACCTCAGGAGTAAGTCATGGTATTCGGTAGTATTTTGGCGATGTTGTTCATTGGCGCCATCGCCGGTTGGCTGTCGGGCAAGATTATGGAAGGCCGTGGTTTTGGTCTGATCGGAAACATCATTGTCGGCATCGTTGGCGCGTTTCTCGCCGGTTTGATTTTCCCCGCGCTGGGTTTTTCCGTCGGCGGTGGCCTATTTTCGTCTATTCTTTTTGCCACCATCGGTGCCGTTATTTTGTTGTTCCTGATTGGACTGATTAAAAAGTAAGAAACCGCCCCAAGGAGCGGTTACTTTGGTTGTTTCCGTTAGTGGGCGAGAAACACCGGAACCGATGCCTGTTCCAACATGTTTCGCGTCGCACCACCTAGAATGGCTTCGCGGAACCGGGAATGGCCGTAAGCGCCCATTACGATCATGTCAGCCGAACTGTCCGCGGCATGGCGATTCAGGATATCCGACACGCGGGTCATAGTTTTGCTTAGCACGTCAATTTCGCATTTAACGCCGTGGCGGGCCAGCATCTGAGACAGCATGCCACCAGGGTCTGACCGGTCAGGGCCGTGTCGCGGAGGGTCGATGACAACGATGCGCACCAGATCGGCCTCAATCAGGAAGGGCAAGGCGCGGCGAATGGCTCGCATGGCCTCAACGCTTTCGTTCCACCCGATCAAGATTGTGCCGGGGCTTTCGAAGGGGGTCACGTCATCCGGCGTAACCAGAACGGGTGCATGACCCTCGAACATGGCGGCTTCAATGATCGGCTCGGCTTCGGCGCCGCGATCTTTTCCATACGGTTGAGGTAGGACAACAAGGTCAGAAAACCGTGCCCTGTGCGCTACGTGGCGTCCGATATCCGCGATTTGCGCTACACCACTTTCCGCGGACCAACGGTTTCCAGTCTTGCCGAGGTAAGTCTTGGCATAATCAAGAATCTCTTCTGCTTCGGCATTTGCTCGGCTGAGTGTTTCTTGCAGGATCAATGCATTCGCCCCGGCATAGTAGTACCCGGTCTGGCTTCGGTCGACGCCTAGGCAGAGGGCCTCGATATGCGCGTCCTGTGTTGACGCCAAGGCGTCGATCTGAGCCAGCGCTGTGTCACTCTGGTGCGTATCCGTCATGATGGTAAGAAGAGATTTGTACGCCATTTTGACCTCGTGCCTTAAACGCGCGCCGTGCCGCAGATTGATGTTTCAAATACAATTTACGACTGTCACAGATTTCAGGCTATTGTCTTGACACAGATCAAAGCAATTCTGGCCTCTGTCCGACAAAACAGCAGCCAGTCAAAAGGGTCCTGCGACAAATAAGAATCGCGCGGGGCATGGCAAAGGGACGCAATATGTCAAATTACATCAAGCTGATCGTGCTTGGGCTGGTCGTGGTGTTCGCCGCGATCGGGTCAAATTACGCACGCGATTTGGCGTATCAGGTGCATGCAATTCTGGTGATGCTGATCGCCGGTGGTCTATTCATCTGGACGCTTAGAAACACAGAAGAGCCAGATATTCTCGTAGACCGTTCGGGTGAATATATGGATGGCGTGATCCGTTACGGCGTGATCGCAACTGCCTTTTGGGGCGTGGTTGGGTTCCTTGCAGGGACTTTCATCGCGTTTCAGCTGGCCTTTCCGGTGCTGAACTTCGAATGGGCGCAGGGTTATCTGAATTTTGGCCGATTGCGTCCGTTGCACACCTCGGCGGTGATTTTCGCCTTTGGTGGCAATGCGCTGATTGCGACCTCTTTCTATGTGGTGCAGCGTACGAGCGCCGCGCGCTTGTGGGGCGGAAATCTGGCGTGGTTCGTGTTCTGGGGCTATCAGCTTTTTATCGTTTTGGCCGCGACCGGCTATGTTCTGGGCGGCACCCAGTCCAAGGAATATGCCGAGCCTGAATGGTATGTTGACCTGTGGCTGACCGTTGTGTGGGTTGCATATCTTGCCGTTTTCCTTGGAACCTTGGTCAAACGGAAAGAGCCTCATATCTATGTGGCCAACTGGTTCTATCTGGCCTTTATCGTCACCGTCGCGATGTTGCATTTGGTCAATAACATGACCATCCCGGTCAGTATCTGGGGTTCGAAATCAGTCATCGTTTGGTCCGGTGTACAAGATGCCATGATCCAGTGGTGGTATGGCCACAACGCTGTGGGCTTCTTCCTGACTGCCGGTTTCCTGGGGATGATGTACTACTTCATTCCGAAACAGGCTGAGCGTCCGGTCTTTTCATATAAGCTTTCGATCATCCACTTTTGGGCGCTGATCTTCCTGTATATCTGGGCCGGTCCGCACCACCTGCACTATACCGCGCTGCCCGACTGGGCCTCGACGCTGGGCATGGTATTCTCGATCATCCTGTGGATGCCTTCGTGGGGTGGTATGATCAACGGACTGATGACCCTGTCGGGTGCATGGGACAAGCTGCGTACCGACCCGGTTATCCGCATGATGGTGATCTCGGTCGGTTTCTACGGCATGTCGACTTTCGAAGGTCCGATGATGTCGATCCGCGCCGTGAACAGCCTGTCTCACTACACCGACTGGACTATTGGTCACGTGCATTCAGGCGCGCTGGGCTGGAACGGTATGATCACCTTTGGTGCGCTGTACTTCCTGGTGCCTGTTCTGTGGAAGCGTGAGCGTCTTTATTCTCTGCAAATGGTCAGCTGGCACTTCTGGCTCGCCACGATCGGTATCGTGCTCTACGCCGCGTCGATGTGGGTGACCGGTATCATGGAAGGCCTGATGTGGCGCGAAGTGGATGCCAATGGCTTCCTGGTGAACTCGTTCGCCGACACTGTGGCGGCCAAGTTCCCGATGTACGTTGTGCGTGCTTTGGGTGGCGTGATGTTCGTCGCTGGCTCGTTGATCATGTGCTACAACCTGTGGATGACTGTGCGAAAGGCACCGGCCAAAGAGGCCAGCCTGACCGTCACAGTCCCGGCTGAATAAGGAGGGCCGGAGCAATGGCAATTCTCGACAAACACAAGATCCTCGAGACCAACGCGACCCTCCTGCTGATCTTCAGCTTTTTGGTCGTGACCATCGGTGGCATCGTTCAGATCACTCCGCTGTTCTATCTTGAGAACACAATCGAAAAGGTGGAGGGCATGCGCCCTTACACCCCTCTCGAAATGGCAGGGCGCGAGATCTATATCCGCGAAGGTTGCTATGTCTGCCACAGCCAGATGATCCGTCCCATGCGGGACGAGGTTGAACGCTATGGCCACTACTCGCTGGCGGCCGAATCGATGTATGACCACCCATTTCAGTGGGGCTCCAAACGCACCGGGCCAGATCTGGCCCGTGTCGGTGGACGTTACTCGGATCAGTGGCATGTGGACCACTTGCGTGACCCACAGTCGGTTGTTCCAGAGTCGGTGATGCCGAAATACGGTTTCCTCGAAAATCGTAAGCTAGACGGTAGGTACATTGCTGACATCATGAAGGCCAACGCGGTTCTGGGTACTCCCTACACTGAAGAGATGCTGGAAAACGCTCAGGCGGATTTCCGTGCACAGGCCGATCCGGACAGCGATTTTGACGGGCTGCTGGAACGGTACGGTGACAAGGTCAGCGTGCGAAACTTCGACGGTCAGCCTGACCTGACCGAAGCTGACGCTCTGGTCGCATATCTGCAGATGCTGGGAACTTTGGTTGACTTTTCGACCTTCACCCCGGTCGCGAACCGCTGAAGGAGAGTTTGATGGAAGAATATACTCTCTTACGACAGTTCGCGGATAGTTGGATGCTGCTGGTGTTGTTCGTCTTCTTCGTTGGGATCGTCATCTGGGTTTTCCGCCCTGGCGCCAGCAAGCAATACAAAGACACCGCAAACATCCCATTCCGGCATGAAGATAAACCCGCCGAATCCGAGGAGGCGAGGAAATGAGCAAGACTCCTGAAAAACTGCCGGGTGATCCCAATACAACCGGGCACAGCTGGGACGGTATCGAAGAATTCGACAATCCGATGCCCCGTTGGTGGCTATGGACCTTTTACGCAACTATCTTCTGGGGCGTGGTTTACACGATTATGTATCCCGCATGGCCTTTGGTTCAGTCAGCGACAGCTGGGGTTATGGGTTGGTCCTCGCGTGCAGAGGTGCAGCAAGAGATGGTCGCGTTTGAAGAGGCCAACGCGCCTTGGAACGCCAAGCTGGTTGAAACACCGCTGGAAGATATCTCGAAAGATGCTGAATTGCAGCAATATGCCGTGAACTCAGGCGCTGCTGTGTTCCGCACGTGGTGCGCGCAGTGTCACGGCTCGGGTGCGCAAGGTGCATCTGGCTTCCCGAACCTTCTGGATGACGCCTGGTTGTGGGGTGGCTCGCTTGAGGATATCGAGTACTCCATTGCTTATGGTATCCGGAACGAAGAAAGCGACGATGCGCGTTATTCCGAGATGCCAGCCTTTGGTGAGATCCTGGAAAAGGAAGAAATCACTCAGGTAGTTCAGTATGTCATGTCGTTGACGAACGCTCAGACCGACGACGCGGCGGCGCAGGCGGGCAAAGTGGTCTTTGAAGACAACTGCGCAGTTTGCCACGGTGATACCGGCGCAGGAGATGTCGCACAGGGCGCTCCGAACCTGACCGACGCGATCTGGCTTTATGGCGGCAGCGAAGAGGATCTGACCGAGACGGTTACTTACAGTCGATTCGGTGTGATGCCCGCTTGGGAAAACCGTCTTAGCGATGCGCAAATTCGCGCTGTTACGGCCTACGTCCACCAATTGGGCGGCGGTGAGTAAAGGCAAAAGAATACCTTCGGACGGTTCGCCGTCCGAAGGTTAAGGCACCGGCTGTTCCATCTGTTCGCGCGTTTCCTGAACAGCCGGTGCTATTAGTTCAGATTAGTAACCCGTTTCGAGTTGGTCCAGACAGCCAATTATTTTGACGTGGTTTCTTTAACGCGCTCGCTTTTCTTCCACCAATGATCTTCTGGGTGCCGTTCATGGCTCTGCGGTGTGTTGCGCCCCCCCGTTTGGGTGGCGATCATGAAAGATTGGGCAAAAATCGAAAGCATTTGATCCCTCCTCAGGTTGCATGGGCCTAAGGTCAGGATTGATTTTTGAGATTTAAAATGCGACTCAATTAGAATTTCTTAATGTAACCCTGGATTACATATGGATTGGCTAAAGATGCCACCTCTTGCGGCGCTCAGAGCCTTTTCAGCTTTCGCTGAAAAGGGAAGTGTCGTCGATGCCGGAACTGCTTTGAATGTCAGCCACGCTGCCATCAGCCAGCAATTGCGCGCGTTAGAGAAACATCTGGGGACCGCTTTGTTGGATCGTAGCGGGAAATCCATGACCCTGACGCTTGAAGGGAAGAAGTTGGCCCGAGCTTTGCACCTTGGGTTTGGTGCCATTGGAGATGCGGTCGCCGATCTGATGCACATTGCCGAAGATCGCCCGGTTCACGTCTCGCTGACAGCTTCGTTTGCCGCTTCATGGCTGATGCCGCGCCTGCCTGCGTTTCAGGCTGAACACCCAGATATTCCCTTGGCGCTGGATCCTTCACCCCATCAGGTCAACCTGCGACCCGGCGGGGTGGACGTGGCAATCCGCTATGGTGATGGGAATTGGCCCGGTTTGGACACCGAGTTATTGCTGCAAAGCCCGATTGTGATCGTCGCTGCACCTTCTTTGTTGGGCGGTCGGGTGTCGATGACACCGGATGAGTTAAGCCAATTGCCGTGGCTGGAAGAGTTGGGGACGACTGAAGCCACCACCTGGCTCGCTCGACAGGGTGTCAAGCATGGTCCGCGCGCCGGTCGTATCAAGCTTCCGGGCAATCTGGTGCTTGAGGGGTTGCGCGCTGGTCAGGGCGTCACTGTAACAGCGCGACACTTTGTCCAAGCCGATATCGAAGCCGGACTTATAACCGAGCTGTTTCGCGAACCAGGAGCGCTTGGGTATCATATTGTCACCGGTGATGCGCCGTTACGTCCTGCGGTCAAAACTTTTGTTAGCTGGCTCAGGCGGCAAGCTGGTAAGGTGTGACAAAAGGAGTCTGTATGATGCGCTTTTGACCCATGTCAAAGAGACTACCTTTATGATCTGGAACAAGACGCCAAAAAAATAGACACATCTGGAGCCAGCTCGTGAGCGATTCCGACCCCGCCCCCAGCCTATATGCTGCTAGGGAGCCCATTTTCCCCCGACGTGTTTCTGGGCCGTTTCGAAACCTGAAATGGATCATTCTCGCTGTCACGCTGGGAATTTACTATGTAACTCCGTGGATCAGGTGGGACCGAGGGCCCAGCTTGCCGGATCAGGCGGTGTTGCTGGATCTTGCAAACCGGCGATTCTACTTTTTCTGGATCGAAATCTGGCCGCATGAATTTTACTTCGTAGCGGGTCTGCTGATTATGGCGGGTCTGGGGTTGTTCCTGTTCACCTCGGCGCTGGGGCGCGTGTGGTGCGGATACGCCTGCCCGCAGACCGTATGGACAGATCTGTTTATTCTGGTTGAACGCTGGATCGAGGGTGATCGCAACGCCCGTTTGCGCCTACATCGGCAGGAAAAGCTGGATTTCCGTAAGGCTAAACTGCGCGTCACGAAGTGGGCGGCTTGGCTGCTGATTGGTCTCGCAACCGGTGGGGCTTGGGTGTTTTACTTCGCCGACGCGCCGACGCTTGCCCGTGATCTGGTCACCGGAAATGCACATCCAATTGCCTATACGACAATCTTGATCCTGACCGGTACGACCTTCTTGTTTGGTGGGTTCGCCCGGGAACAGATCTGTATTTATGCGTGCCCTTGGCCGCGTATCCAGGCGGCGATGATGGACGAAGACACTCTGGTTGTCGGCTACCGCGAATGGCGAGGTGAGCCGCGCGGAAAGGGCAAGCGTACCGCCGATTCCGAATTGGGTGACTGTATCGACTGTATGGCTTGCGTGAATGTTTGCCCGGTGGGCATCGACATTCGCGACGGTCAGCAATTGGAGTGCATCACCTGCGCGCTGTGCATCGATGCCTGTGATGACATGATGGCCAAGATCGGCAAGCCGCGTGGTCTGATCGATTACATGGCGCTGAGCGACGAGACACGCGAACGTGCAGGTCAGCCTCCCAAAAGCGTGTGGAAACATGTCCTGCGGCCTCGGACAATCATGTATACGGCGATGTGGGCCGCCGTGGGCTTTGCGCTGCTGTTTGCACTGTTCATACGCTCGGATATCGACCTGACCGTGGCACCTGTGCGCAATCCGACCTTCGTCACATTGTCCGACGGAACCATTCGAAATACTTATGATGTTCGCTTGCGCAACAAGCATGGTGAGGATCGTCCCTTCAAGCTGTCATTGGCGGGAGACCCAGCGTTGCAAATCCAGGTTGAGGGAATCGAAGGTACTACTGTCGATGTCACCGCAGATACTGCACAATTGACGCGTGTCTACATCGTGACAGCGGGAGATACCGGTCCAGCCGCAGCGGATTTGACGCCGGTGCGCATTTGGGTCGAAGATCTGGAAAGCGGCGAGCGCGCCTACAAGGACACCACGTTTAACGGACGGGGAAACTGATCATGGCAGAACGTCAATTCACCGGCAAACACGCTTTGGCTGTGTTCGTGGCCGCATTTGGCGTGATTATCGCCGTGAACCTCTTACTGGCCTATAGCGCGGTCAAAACCTTTCCGGGGCTTGAGGTCAAAAACTCTTATGTTGCCAGTCAGGAGTTCAATGAACGCTTGCAGGAACATCAGGCGCTGGGTTGGGAAATTCGCGCTGAGGTGTCGGGTGGATTGCTGATCCTGCACATCACCGACAAGACCGGAGCGCCAGTGGAAGTTGCCGAGCTGCAGGCTGTTGTCGGGCGAGCAACTCACGTGAAAGAGGATTTTTCACCCGATTTCATATTTGACGGTCAGACCTATTCAACCCCAGCAGCGCTGGGCAAGGGTAACTGGAATATCCGTCTGGTTGCCAAGGATCGGGAAGGGTCAGAATTCGCGCAGCGTGTCCCGCTGTATGTGAAAGGATGAGTGAATGACGGCGCAGTTGACCACTGGCACCGCGGCTTGTCCGGGGTGCATCGCGGGCCCGGCCGAACCGGCGCGACCGATCCCGCAGGATGTGCAGATTGCTTTGTCCCTGCCGGGTATCCACTGCTCGGCCTGTATCGCCACGGTCGAACGTGAGCTTAATGCCCATCCAGGGGTCGAGGACGCGCGGGTCAACCTGACGCTCAAACGCGCGATGGTCAAAGCCGCACCTGATCTGCGCGCCTCCGATCTAATCCCGGTACTTGAGAAGGCAGGGTATGAGGCGCATGAGCTGGACCCTGGCGCATTGTCTGCCACGCAGTCGGACAAGGCTGGGCGTGATCTGCTCATGCGGCTGGCGGTTGCAGGTTTTGCCTCGATGAATGTGATGCTGTTGTCGGTATCGGTCTGGTCGGGGGCATCGGATGCGACGCGCGACATGTTCCACTGGATTTCTGCGGCGATTGCGTTGCCCGCGATTGCCTTTTCCGCGCAGCCCTTTTTTGTCAATGCCTGGAGCGCCCTACGGGTCAAACGCCTGAACATGGACGTGCCGATCGTGTTGGCTATCCTGCTGGCGCTGGTCACATCGCTGTGGGAAACCGCGCTGAGTGGTGAACATGCCTATTTCGACGCAGCACTTACGCTGACTTTTTTCCTGTTGGCTGGTCGTTACCTGGATTACCGCACCCGCGCCGCCGCCCGATCCGCAGCCGAGGAATTGGCAGCGCTTGAGGTTCCGCGCGCCATCCGTCTGGTTGATGGCGTTGAACAAGAGGTGGCAGTGGCATCATTGGCGGTTGGGGACATGATCCTTGTTCGCCCCGGTGGCCGGATGCCGGTTGATGGGGAAATTGTAACCGGTCAATCGGAATTGGATCGCTCTTTGTTGACCGGGGAAACCCTGCCTGTCTTCGCCAAAGAGGGGCTGTCCGTTAGTGCCGGTGAAGTCAACCTGACAGGGCCTTTGACTGTTCGGGCCACAGCAGTGGGCGAGGATACTTCGCTACACCGCATGGCGGATTTGGTCGCTATCGCTGAATCCGGTAGGTCGCGGTACACGTCGCTGGCGGACAAGGCTGCCAAGCTCTATGCACCGGGCGTGCATATCTTGGCGGGACTCAGCTTTCTGGGCTGGTACATTTACTCGGGCGATATCCGTACTGCGCTGAATATCGCGGCGGCGGTGCTGATCATTACCTGCCCCTGCGCGTTGGGTCTGGCGGTGCCTGCGGTGACCACGGCAGCGTCGGGTCGTTTGTTCCGCAAGGGAATGCTCATCAAACACGCCACCGCGTTGGAGCGTCTGGCCGAGGTCGATACGGTCGTGTTCGACAAGACCGGAACGTTGACCTCTGGCACGCCCGAACTGACCAACCTGGGTGATCATTCTCGTACCGACTTGGAAATTGCTCTGGCACTTGCTGAGGCGTCTTCGCACCCTTTGTCGGTTGCTCTGGTCAAATCTGCGCGAGAGGCAGGCGTCAAACCGGCTGGCCTCACCAATATTGTTGAGGTGCCCGGATACGGCACCGAAGGCACCTATCGCGGCCAGCGTGTACGTTTTGGCCGGGCTGAGTGGGCCGGGGCGGAAGAGGGTGCCGAAACCTCAGCATGGTTGTCCGTAGCGGGGCAGGCGCCTGTGGCCTTTCGGTTCTCTGGCTCGTTACGTCCCGGTGCGGCTGAGGCTGTGCAGGCGTTTCGAGATTCAGGTAAGGACGTCATCCTGATTTCTGGCGACACTAAGGGTGCGGTTCAAGCTTTGGCCGAGAAGATTGGTATCGAAAACTGGGTCGCGCAGGCGTTGCCACAAGACAAGGCTGCTCGCGTTCAGAAACTTGGTGAACAGGGCCGTCATGTTCTTATGGTCGGGGATGGCTTGAACGACACTGCGGCGCTGGCCGCGGCGCATGCGTCGATCTCTCCAGCATCGGCGCTGGATGCGGCCAGGGTCGCCTCGGATATTGTGCTGCTGGGCAATGATCTGGCCCCGATTGCCGATGCCTGCGATACGGCCGTTAAAGCGACAAAACGGATTCGCGAGAACTTCCGTATTGCCACGGTTTATAATATCGTTGCGGTGCCGCTGGCCGTCGCTGGTTTGGCGACACCGCTGATCGCGGCTTTGGCGATGTCGACTTCGTCGATCACCGTGTCCCTGAACGCCCTGCGCCTGAGGTAGTTGATATGGAAGTTCTAGCCTATCTTATACCGATTTCCCTGTTTTTGGGCGGGGTTGGCCTTGTGGCCTTTATCTACACGGTCCGCTCGAACCAGTATGAAGACCCCGAAGGTGACGCACGGCGCATCCTGAGCGATGAATGGGACGACAAGCCCAAGCCTTGACAGCTAGGCTAACCGCCCTTGAAATTGCCGCAATGCCCAGTTATGTCCGGCCTATCCGCTAGCAGAGAGAACCAAGCCAAATGGCAACTATGAACCCGATCCAGTTTATTCAGCAAGTCCGTGCCGAAGTTGCAAAGGTCGTCTGGCCGACCCGGCGCGAGGTGTTGCTGACCACGGTCATGGTATTCATCATGGCGGCACTGACTGCCGTGTTCTTTGCGCTGGTGGATCTGGGCATTCGCGGTGGTCTGCAACTGATCCTTGGTGCATTCGGCTAAGGTGATTCAGACAGGGCAGAAACGCCACTGCCCCCTTGCACAGCGCGCAATGTCAGAGTAGTTGACGCGGTACTATTCGGAATGGGCGTGCGGCGATTCGGGCTGCGCGCCGCTTTTTATTCCGGGTGACGTGATAGATTTTCAATGACGGTGCGTCCGGCAATACGGATGAAACCGAAGGCAAACAAGGACGACAGGTTCATGGCGAAACGGTGGTACTCGGTCAGCGTTCTTTCGAATTTCGAAAAGAAGATCGCAGAGCAGATCCGCACGTCGGTGGCTGAACAGGGCCTTGAGGACGATATCGACGAAGTTCTGGTGCCCACCGAAGAGGTGATCGAAGTGCGCCGGGGCAAGAAGGTCACAACCGAACGCCGCTTTATGCCCGGCTATGTGCTGGTTCACATGGAAATGTCCGATCAGGGCTATCATTTGGTGAACTCGATTAACCGCGTGACCGGCTTCTTGGGCCCACAAGGCCGCCCAATGCCGATGCGTGACGCCGAGGTGAACCAGATCCTCAACCGCGTTCAGGAAGGTGAAGAAGCGCCCAAGCTGATGATCACTTTCGAGGTCGGCGAAAAGGTCAAGGTCAACGACGGCCCGTTCGAGGATTTCGACGGTATGGTCGAAGGCGTGGACGACGAAGCGCAGAAGCTGAAAGTATCGGTCTCGATCTTCGGCCGGGAAACCCCGGTCGAGTTGGACTTCACGCAGGTTACCAAGCAGAGCTGAACCAGCTCAAAGCGAGATCGGAACGCCGCGCTGCATTGAGCACCGCGGCGTTTTTTTTGTTTAAAGCGATTAATTTGTTCAGAACCCCGGCTTACTGCGCCTGAACCATAGCTGCTCGCAACAGTTGCGGGCGATCCGACTGAGACGGCAAGAAGACGGCCTGCGATCCGGCGTCCAGCGCGGAAAGGCTCGCATCATACCACTGCATCGCAAGGTCGCGGCGTTCCTGTACGCCGAAGCCTTCGCGCAAGTGGTGCCCAATCAGCTCTCCGTAGGCGGGCTCACCCATTGCAACCAGCATCAAAGCAGAACCAACTGCGGTGTCCATGTTGTCCTGACGGTAGCCAATGGCCAGACAAACCTTGCTGGTTGCCGCAAGGTCCTCGGGGCTCAGTCCGGAGTCCAATGCAAGTTTGCGCATTTGGGTTTCTGCGTCGGTTTTTGAGCTTAGAGACAGCGCAACAACTTGGGGTGCCAACATGTCACCATACGAGTCGCATTGTGCGGCTACCTGATCCGGTGTCAGCCCTTGGATGTCTTGCATCAAATCCTCACCGCGCCCCATCGCATAGCTACGGGCAAGACAGAACTGTTCGCTAAGCGCAAAATCAGGATCGGACATATTTGACAGAGTTGTGTAGCCTCCATTCGTTGACGTCTGCAGCATAACCGCGCTGCAACGATTGGCGAGCGAAGGACCTCCGGTGCCGCCGGAAAACAGGCTTGGCAAGCTGGCAGATGCTTTCTCGGCTGCGTCAGGCTGAGGTTCGGTCGCCTCGGGCGTTACAGCCGGGGTAGGTGCTACCAGAGCTTGAGGTGCCGGGGCCTGAGGGATTGCCGTCACCGTTGCCTGAGGAACCGGCTGTGCTTGAACCTGAGGAGCGGCCGCCAAAGCGGAGCCGCTGTGGAGATGTTGACGATATGCCATGAGCAAAGGCTGGCCAGCAAGTTGGGTCGTGGCCTGTCCACCACTTGTCGCCCAGTAGTAAGCCTGCATCAGGAAGTCGCGCTGATAGGGCGCGAAGTCATAGCCATTCACAGGATAGTTCATTGAAGCTTGGTAGCGCTCGATGGCTGAACGTGTGCCACGGCCGACCTGACCATCGACCCGGCCTGCGTTGTAGCCGAAATAATTCAACGCTGTCTGCGTCTGTGCACCTTGCGCGGTCGATGGGATGCCTGGTCGGTAAGTGCGTGTGGTCGTCGTTCTTGTACGGGCCTGCTGTTTTCTTTGCTGGTCCTTGCCAATCGCGTAGCCGATGACGCCACCAACGACTGCACCCCCTAGGATTTCGCCTGCATCAGCCCGCGCGGTCTGAGGAGAGGACGTCGCGAAAGAGAGCGCGATGCCAGCCGTTACTATTAAACGAATAATCATAATTAGCCTCCACTGAAAAATCTATTTCCGCCGAGTATAGCACGGCGGGTAGTATCAACGTGATACAGGGGCCGCTTATGTGCAGAAAAGTAGGCTAATACGGTTATTTTACTGCGCTATTAAGCTTCTGGTCGAGTGCGGTGCCGCTTCTGTTACGGCCTACCTTCCTCAAGTTTCTAAAGGATTTGATTCGATGGCCTTAAGCGAGAGGTCTCGGCACATGCCAACGCCTCTGTTCCCCTACAAGGCCGCCAACAATATTTTGGAAAGAGCCTCTCCCGCTAGGGATGTTGGGAACTTGAACCCGAATTGGATCGCGCAGGATAGGTAGGGTTAGACGTGTTCCGTAAACACTGCGAGGGAAACGAATGTTACCACAAGCGGTGAACAATTTGGGTTTTCGAGCGAAAACGTTTCAAGCCGTACGTTGATGGTGCTCGTAAAAGCACCATCAGAGTTGTCTATTGGTTCATTTCAGCTTGCCTGTGCTGCAGTCAAATGCGGCTTTGGTACCTGAGAGCTTTGGAGCGACCTTGAAGATCTTTTTGCACGACGCCGTGAACGCCTTGTTAGGGTTGCCTTTTAAGAGCTTGTTGGCGGTCCACTCATTGCCAAGTTTGATATGATAGCTCGTTATCTTCGCCCCTTTTGAGTGGACGGATTTAAAGGCGCTGTCCAGTTTGGCTTTCGCTGCTTTCAGTGGCTGTTCCACAATTGTTATGTCATCGGCCGCGCCCGTACGGCAACGCAACGTTTCGAAGTGGAACATAGTGCCGACTTTTTTGTCTTTATCATATGCAACAATGCAGATGCAGTCCCCCAGCATCGATGTTTCCAGTGGGTCGTATTGGTCACTATGTCCAATCCCGCCGACTTTGACATTTACTTTTCCCATGCAGGAATCCCTCAGTTCAGATTTCTTCTTTCGTTCGTGCGCCGTCGGTTTCGGCCAAAGTACTGGCAAACTTGCGAATTCTCCGACTGGCGACATCCCTCCAATCGCAGCTTTCGATTGCGCTTTCTGTAACTTTAGTCACGCAGCCACGGCAATTTTTGCTAAATTTTTCAATGAATTGTCGTATCGAGACGATACTGGTCAAAAGGCCAAGCGACGGTCCCTTGTTTTGTGGCTTCAACCACTTGCCAACCCCTTCGTTCCCCTTTAAATGCAGCTCCTGTCGTCTTCGGGCGAGAGTCTCTCGTGGGAGGTTGCTGGGATCGCGATCCCGGATCGGACCACGCAACATAATCTGGTCGGGGCGCGCCCCAACCGAGTTGAAAGGAAAACCAAATGGCTAAGAAGCTTGCTGGTACAATGAAACTGCAGGTTCCTGCAGGTCAGGCGAACCCGTCGCCGCCAGTTGGTCCGGCGCTGGGTCAGCGCGGCATCAACATCATGGAATTCTGCAAGGCGTTTAACGCCAAGACCGCAGACATGGAGCCCGGCGCTCCGTGCCCGACCGTGATCACCTATTATCAGGACAAGTCCTTCACCATGGACATCAAGACGCCGCCTGCGTCTTACTACCTGAAAAAAGCAGCTGGTCTGAAGCCGGTCGGCAAGCGTAACCGCCCCCGTGGCGCGGAAAACCCAGGTCGTGAGACCGTGGCAACCGTGACCTCAAAGCAGGTTCGCGAAATCGCCGAAGCCAAAATGAAAGATCTGAACGCCAACGACGTTGAAGGCGCAATGCAGATCATCCTGGGCTCGGCCCGCTCTATGGGCATCGAGGTGAAGTAAGATGGCAAAACTAGGTAAACGTACCCGCGCTGCGCGCGAAGCTGTCGCTGGCAAGGAAAACCTGTCGGTAGAAGAAGCCGTTGCTCTGGTGAAATCCAACGCGACCTCGAAATTCGACGAAACCATCGAAATCGCAATGAACCTGGGCGTTGACACTCGTCATGCTGACCAAATGGTTCGCGGCGTGATCGGTCTGCCGAATGGCACCGGCAAAGCGATGCGCGTTGCTGTTTTTGCTCGCGGCCCCAAAGCTGACGAAGCGAAAGAAGCAGGTGCAGATATCGTTGGCGCAGAAGACCTGATGGAAACCATTCAGGGCGGCACCATCGAATTCGACCGCTGCATTGCCACCCCGGACATGATGCCGATCGTTGGCCGTCTGGGTAAGGTCCTGGGCCCTCGTAACCTGATGCCGAACCCCAAGGTTGGCACCGTGACCATGGACGTGAAAGCGGCCGTGGAAGCAGCCAAAGGCGGTGAAGTTCAGTTCAAGGCGGAAAAAGGCGGTGTCGTACACGCCGGTGTTGGCAAAGCGTCGTTCGACGAAGCCAAACTGGTCGAAAACGTCCGTGCCTTTATCTCGGCCGTAGCCAGGGCTAAGCCATCGGGCGCCAAAGGCACCTACATGAAGAAAATTGCGTTGAGCTCGACAATGGGCCCGGGCGTGACTCTGGATGTAGCGGCTGCTTCAGGCGAATAAGCCCAAGCCAAACGTTTTTAATGAAAACCCGGGTTGCGACAGCATCCCGGGTTTTTCATTTTCGAAGCTTATCTTGTCTTAGAGGTAAGCGCGCAGCACGCTGGCTTCACGAGCGCCGATTGTTGGGACCGCAGTGTGCCGAAAGGCGTCAGACACTTCCTCAACCGAAGGGAATAGCGATCTGATTTCGGCCCTCTGAGGCGATGACAGCGCGTATTTGGCGCCGTCTCCGTAATAGAAGCTTTCCGTCAGGGCGCCGTTCGACCTTACAATCTGGTGCTGGTCAAACATGAAATGCACATAAGTAATGCGGTTCGTCTCGCGGATCGAAACCCCGGGATGGCCGCAGAGATGTTTTGCAGCGACGAAGACCTCGTCTGATCCGAACAGCATGTCAGTTGCAGGCGACTTTATCAGCACCCGGTGTTCTTGCGACACGATGAGGTCGCTGGTATTACCCAGCGTTCCGGCCTTAATAACCACCGGAGCGTAAGCGCCAAATCCAGGAACCTCGGTTGTTCCGATCCATCGCACCGGTTGCATGCCACCATCTCGGGTCCAGACGAGTTGCCCACGCTCAAGGTTTTGAACTTCAACCGCTCCGTCAGCGGTTTCTATCAGCGTGCCTGCTGCAAAGCAGGTAATGTAGTCCGAGTAGCTGGAGCTTCCTGAGTTTGAACCGCCGATTTTGACGTAGGATGTTCCAGGCTCCAGTGGGGCGGATGTGCCGTACCCCCAAACATCCTGAGTAACCCCGTTACGCGAAAACACGTAGATATCGATTTCAGGACCGGTTTGGTTTCCGTCCTCATCCAGAGCGCGCACCGTAATTACGGATTCGGATTCAACCTGAGTGCCGTCGTCAACAATGCCACCACCATCGGTAATGATATGGCCCGATTCCTGATCGTCGTTGAAAACGTTTGGGCTGCCACTTGTGTCGTCCAGCGTAACGGTCGTTCCAAAACCGCCGGAGTAAGCAAAAATCGTACCATTTGGCGTGTCAGAGTTGTTGATGATCGAGTCACCGACTTCAATGTCATTTGCGTCGGCGGAGGCGGGTACGAACGTGGCGATGAGGCTATCACTGCCCAGGGCAAAAAAACTACGGAGAACCATCTGTGCGACTAACTTTCCTGATACTTGTTATAGTGGGTCCATACGCTGAAAACTCGGGCGAACCTTTCGAGTAAGAAAAAGAGGCAAATGGGCTTAGTCAACGTTGTTATTCGCCGATAGCTTTACACAATTGCGTTAAGTGGATTTAGGTACACAGTTTAGTCGCTTTGAAATGCGATCCGCAGGCGATCGCCAAGGCGCTGTCGTCTACTTTCTTCGTAGTTGCTGCAAGTGTGTGTGGGCTGCCACAATGAAAGCCAGTCTTTCAGCAAGCGCCCTCGAATGCAGAAATCCAATATCTCCATGTGAATCGGATGCCGGTAGCGCTTAAAGAACATGTCCTTGTTGTGTTTCACGATACCGCTTTGGTCGATATCCGAAGGGTCCGCATCCCTGAAGATGTCCGATTTTAAGAAATCGACGATGTCATAGACGGCCAGCTTGGTGCGCGCTTCGGTGAAGTCCAGCCCGATCATTTCGCCTTGGCCGACAAGCAGGTTTTGGCCATGGAAGTCCCCGTGCGAAAACACTTGTGTTTCCGGAATGCCTTTTAACAGTAACCCATCCCGTTCCAACCTACCCGCCATCGCTTGACCTTCGTTCCGAATATGGGGTGGCACTTCGGTCAGCAGTGCAGAGATACTGTCGGTCATCCAACGCGGACGGAATCCATAGTCTTTAGGCGGCTGCACGCTGTGAAGATCATGCAACCACGCGCCCGCACGACGGTAAATCTGTGAGACCTGATCGTTGTCCGGACTGTTATGGATCACGTCAACGCAGGTGGGGCGTTCAACGAGCTCTGTCACAAAAAACGTACCTTGAGGTGACATGTAGCAAGGGCGCACGACATGCGACGTCTTGTGTTTTTCAAGTGCTTTCGTCAGGTGCGTCAGCAGGTTGAACTCTTTCTGCAACCGGCCTGAAATGGGTGAAACAGTATCGATTTTCAGCGCAAATTGGTTTCTCGGCCCCTTGATCTTCAGCACCATGCGCGTGTCGGGAAAGTCGTGGGACCGGTAGATGCAGTCGAATGGCAAGACCCCATCTGCAGCGGAATGGCGCGCGAATTCCTTGACAAAGCCAGCGGCGCGTTTGTGTTCGACTTTGTTGAGGATCAGCATGTTGGAGAAAGAAAGGGAAAAAGGGTCGCAAAAGTGGTCTGTGCTAGACAGGACCCCAGCCTACAGGCCATGTCAATCACCGACAATTGCGACCTGTTGCCAAAGGTGTGTTTCCTGCAATTTACCCCTTGGAAACCCGTCGTATCTGCCCTAAAGAGAGCTGCGGAATAAAGCGTGCGATTCGTCGTGCGCTTTATTTCGTTTCGTCCAAGACGGTGGGTGGGTCCATATGGCCCCTTAATTCCCTGCCTGAGACGGGTAAGACCAAAGAATTCTGGGGGTCACGATCCTCGGGCGAATTTTGGCCAATCCCGTAACAACGGACCTGAACGCCGGGGTTTTACCCTCGGCAAATATGAGCCGGGGTGAAATATCGCCCCTAACTTGGAGAGAACTGTGGATAGAGCCCAGAAAGAGAAAGTGGTCGAGGAACTCGGCCAAATCTTCGAAAGCTCTGGCGTCGTAGTGGTTGCCCATTACGCCGGTCTGACAGTTGCCGAGATGCAGGACCTTCGCGCACGTGCTCGTGACGCGGGTGGTTCCGTGCGTGTTGCCAAGAACAGGCTCGCCAAAATCGCCCTTGAGGGTAAGCCGTGTGAAAGCATGGCCGACCTGCTGACAGGGATGACCGTTCTGACCTATTCCGAGGACCCCGTGGCAGCAGCCAAAGTGGCCGAGGACTTTGCCAAGGAGAACCAAAAGTTCGAAATCCTTGGCGGTGCAATGGGTGAGAATGCTCTGGACCGCAAAGGCGTCGAAGCCGTTTCGAAAATGCCGTCTCGCGAGGAGCTTATTGCTTCGATCGTGGGCTGCATTGGCGCACCTGCTTCGAACATCGCTGGCGCGATTGGCGCACCTGCAAGCAACATCGCAAGCATCCTTTCCACCATCGAAGAGAAGGCGGAAGCTGCGTAAGCGGTTGGCACTGAATGATCTGCGTAGGGTGAATACCCTGACGTTGGAACACACACTGTAAACGGAAAGAGCTGATAAAATGGCTGATCTGAAAGCACTCGCAGAAAGCATCGTGGGTCTGACCCTGCTGGAAGCACAAGAACTGAAAACCATCCTCAAAGACGAGTACGGCATCGAGCCCGCAGCTGGCGGCGCCGTAATGGTTGCAGCAGGCGGCGACGCCGGTGGCGCAGCTGAGGAAGAAAAAACCGAATTCGACGTCGTTCTGAAGAACGCCGGCGCATCGAAAATCAACGTCATCAAAGAAGTTCGCGGCATCACTGGCCTGGGCCTGAAAGAAGCCAAGGAACTGGTCGAAGCCGGCGGCAAGATCAAAGAAGGCGTAGACAAAGCAGAAGCAGAAGACGTCAAAGCCAAGCTGGAAGCAGCTGGCGCAGAAGTCGAGCTGGCCTAAGCTTAGTCTCTGGTGCATCGCTGATGTGCCGAAAAATTTGGCTGGGTCCGGAGAAATCCGGGTCCAGCCGAACCTGTCTTAGAAAGGGCCTCATGGATTGGGGCGTTTTCTAAGACACGGTTTTCGGATCGGGAGGCCGCCTTCGGGACGGTGGCCACGAATTGATCCGGGCGTGTCGTCTCGAATGTGCAAGATGCCGGGGCCCGACGGTGTCTTTGCCCGCTGAGAACATCGAAAGGTGACATCTGACATGGCTCAAACGTTCCTTGGCCAGAAACGTCTTCGTAAATATTACGGCAAAATCCGTGAAGTTTTGGAAATGCCGAACCTCATTGAGGTCCAGAAATCTTCTTATGATCTTTTCCTGCGCTCCGGCGATGCAGAGCAGCCCACTGACGGCGAAGGCATCAAAGGTGTGTTCCAGTCGGTTTTCCCGATCAAGGATTTCAACGAAACCTCCGTTCTGGAGTTCGTGAAATACGATCTGGAAAAACCTAAGTATGACGTCGAAGAGTGCATGCAGCGCGACATGACCTACAGCGCGCCGCTAAAGGTCACTCTGCGTCTAATCGTGTTTGATGTCGATGAGGACACTGGCGCGAAATCGGTCAAAGACATCAAAGAACAGGACGTGTTCATGGGCGACATGCCCCTGATGACACCGAATGGGACGTTCATCGTGAACGGTACCGAGCGTGTGATCGTGTCCCAGATGCACCGCTCGCCCGGTGTGTTCTTTGACCACGACAAGGGCAAGACCCATTCTTCGGGTAAACTGTTGTTCGCCTGCCGCATCATCCCGTATCGCGGCAGCTGGCTGGACTTTGAGTTCGACGCCAAAGACATCGTATTCGCCCGTATCGACCGCCGCCGCAAACTGCCTGTGACAACCCTGCTGTATGCGCTGGGTCTGGATCAGGAAGCGATCATGGACGCGTATTACAACACCGTGTCCTACAAGCTGGACAAGAAGAAGGGTTGGGTCACCCCGTTCTTCCCTGATCGTGTCCGCGGTACCCGTCCAACTTATGATCTGATCGACGCCAAATCTGGTGAAGTGATTGCCGAGGCAGGCAAGAAAGTTACCCCACGCGCGGTCAAGAAGCTGATCGAAGAGGGTGTGGTAACTGACCTGCTGGTTCCGTTCGATCACATCGTTGGCAAATTTGTCGCCAAGGACATCATCAACGAAGAAACCGGTGCGATCTATGTTGAAGCCGGCGATGAACTGACCCTTGAATACGACAAGGATGGCGACCTGATCGGTGGTACCGTCAAGGACCTGATGGACGCCGGCATCACCGACATCCCGGTTCTGGACATCGATAACGTCAACGTCGGCCCGTACATGCGCAACACCATGGCTCAGGACAAAAACCTGAACCGCGAAAGCGCGCTGATGGACATCTACCGCGTTATGCGTCCGGGCGAGCCGCCCACCGTTGAGGCAGCGTCGGCCCTGTTCGACACGTTGTTCTTCGACAGCGAGCGTTATGACCTGTCTGCCGTTGGCCGCGTGAAAATGAACATGCGCCTGGCACTGGACGCGCCGGACACCCTGCGCACCCTGCGTCGCGAAGACATCGTGGCCTGCATCAAGGCGCTGGTTGAACTGCGTGACGGCAAAGGCGACGTGGACGATATCGACCACCTCGGCAACCGTCGTGTGCGTTCGGTCGGTGAATTGATGGAAAACCAGTACCGCGTCGGTCTGCTGCGTATGGAGCGCGCCATCAAAGAGCGTATGTCGTCGGTCGAAATCGACACGGTCATGCCACAAGACCTGATCAACGCGAAACCGGCTGCGGCTGCTGTTCGTGAATTCTTTGGCTCGTCGCAGCTGTCGCAGTTCATGGACCAGACCAACCCGCTGTCGGAGGTTACCCATAAACGCCGTCTCTCGGCGCTTGGCCCCGGTGGTCTGACGCGTGAGCGTGCTGGCTTTGAGGTTCGCGACGTACACCCGACCCACTATGGCCGGATGTGCCCGATTGAAACGCCGGAAGGTCCGAACATCGGTCTGATCAACTCGCTGGCCACATTCGCCCGCGTGAACAAGTACGGCTTCATCGAAACTCCTTATCGCGTTGTTAAAGACGCCGAGGTGACCGATGAGGTTCACTACATGTCCGCGACCGAGGAAATGCGTCACACCGTGGCGCAGGCGAACGCAACACTGGATGAGAACGGCAAGTTCATCAACGAGATGGTCAACACCCGTCAGGCCGGGGACTACACCCTTGCGCCAGTCGAAAGCGTTGATCTGATCGACGTGAGCCCGAAACAGCTGGTTTCGGTCGCTGCATCGCTTATCCCGTTCCTTGAAAATGACGACGCCAACCGCGCTCTGATGGGCTCGAACATGCAACGTCAGGCGGTTCCGCTGCTGCGCGCCGAAGCGCCGCTGGTCGGTACCGGGATCGAGGAAAAGGTTGCGATCGACTCGGGTGCTGCGATTCAGGCGAAACGCGCCGGTATTATCGACCAGGTCGATGCCCAGCGTATCGTTATCCGTGCCACCGAAGATCTGGAACTGGGCGACGCAGGCGTTGACATCTATCGTCTGCGCAAGTTCCAGCGTTCGAACCAGAACACCTGCATCAACCAGCGTCCGCTGATCAAGGTGGGTGACACCGTCCAGAAGGGCGAGGTCATTGCCGACGGTCCGTCGACCGATATGGGTGAACTGGCCCTTGGCAAGAACGTGGTCGTCGCGTTTATGCCGTGGAACGGTTACAACTACGAAGACTCGATCCTGATCTCGGAACGTATCGCGCGTGATGACGTATTTACCTCGGTCCACATCGAGGAATTCGAAGTCGCCGCCCGTGATACAAAGCTGGGACCGGAAGAGATCACCCGTGACATTCCGAACGTCGGTGAAGAAGCGCTGCGCAACCTCGACGAGGCGGGCATCGTTTACATCGGTGCGGATGTTGAGCCGGGCGATATTCTGGTCGGCAAGATCACTCCGAAGGGCGAAAGCCCGATGACCCCGGAAGAAAAGCTGCTGCGCGCCATCTTCGGTGAGAAAGCATCTGACGTGCGCGACACCTCGCTGCGCGTGAAGCCGGGCGATTACGGTACAGTCGTCGAGGTTCGCGTCTTCAACCGTCACGGCGTCGAGAAAGACGAACGTGCGCTTCAAATCGAGCGTGAGGAAGTCGAACGTCTGGCCCGTGACCGAGACGACGAGCTGGCGATCCTTGACCGCAACATCTATGCGCGTCTGCAAGGCCTTATCCTGGGTAAAACCGCTGTCAAAGGCCCGAAAGGCGTCAGGGCAGGATCGGTGATCACCGAGGATCTGCTGGAAACCCTGACCCGTGGTCAGTGGTGGCAGCTGGCGCTGGAAGACGAGCAGGACGCACAGATCGTTGAGGCTCTGAACGAGCAGTACGAAGTGCTGAAACGCGCTCTGGACGCCCGTTTTGAAGACAAGGTCGAGAAAGTCCGTCGTGGCGACGACCTGCCGCCGGGTGTGATGAAGATGGTCAAAGTCTTCATCGCCGTGAAGCGTAAGCTTCAGCCGGGCGACAAGATGGCCGGTCGTCACGGGAACAAAGGTGTGATTTCCAAGGTAGTTCCGATGGAAGACATGCCGTTCCTGGCCGATGGTACGCCGGTTGACTTCTGTCTGAACCCGCTGGGCGTGCCTTCGCGTATGAACGTTGGTCAGATCCTTGAAACCCACATGGGTTGGGCCGCGCGCGGTCTGGGTCTGAACATCGACGACGCTCTGGGTGAATACCGCCGTTCCGGCGATCTGACCCCGGTTCGCGAAGCGATGAAGCTGGCCTATGGCGAAGATGTCTACGAAGAAGGCATCACCGGTCTGGATGAGGGTGACTTGATCGAGGCTGCGGGCAACGTGACCCGCGGTGTTCCGATCGCAACCCCGGTCTTCGACGGTGCCAAAGAGGCTGACGTCAACGACGCGCTGGTGCGTGCGGGCTTCTCGGAAAGCGGTCAGTCGGTTCTGTTCGACGGTCGTACGGGTGAGCAATTTGCACGCCCGGTGACCGTGGGCATCAAGTACCTGCTGAAACTGCACCATCTTGTGGACGACAAAATCCACGCGCGTTCGACCGGGCCGTACAGCCTGGTGACCCAGCAGCCGCTGGGTGGTAAGGCGCAGTTCGGTGGTCAGCGCTTTGGTGAGATGGAGGTCTGGGCTCTGGAAGCTTACGGCGCCGCCTACACCCTGCAGGAGATGCTCACCGTGAAATCGGATGACGTCGCCGGCCGGACCAAGGTCTATGAGTCGATCGTCAAGGGCGAGGATAACTTTGAAGCGGGCGTACCGGAATCGTTCAACGTTCTGGTGAAAGAAGTCCGTGGCCTCGGCCTGAATATGGAACTCCTGGATGCGGAGGTTGAGGAGTAAGGGCCTCGGCCCTTTCTCCCGTCCCCCCTTCCGCAAAATTTGAGGTATCAAAATGAACCAGGAAATCACCAACAACCCGTTCAACCCGCTGACGCCCCCGAAGGTTTTTGACGAGATCAAGGTCTCGCTGGCGTCGCCTGAACGGATCCTGTCTTGGTCCTATGGTGAGATCAAGAAACCCGAAACCATCAACTACCGGACGTTCAAGCCCGAGCGTGACGGTCTGTTCTGTGCGCGTATCTTTGGCCCGATCAAAGATTACGAATGCCTGTGCGGCAAATATAAGCGGATGAAGTATCGCGGCGTTGTCTGCGAGAAATGCGGTGTGGAAGTCACCCTGCAGAAAGTCCGCCGTGAGCGTATGGGCCACATCGAACTGGCCGCGCCCGTCGCACATATCTGGTTCCTGAAATCGCTGCCGTCCCGCATCGGTCTGATGCTGGACATGACTCTGCGTGATCTGGAACGTGTTCTGTACTTTGAAAACTACGTCGTCATCGAGCCCGGTCTGACTGACCTGACCTACGGCCAGATGCTGACCGAAGAAGAGTACATGGACGCGCAGGATGCCTATGGCATGGACGCGTTCACCGCGAATATCGGTGCCGAAGCCATCCGCGAGATGCTGGCCCAGATCGATCTGGAAGCCGAAGCCGAGCAGCTGCGCGCTGATCTTGCCGAAGCAACCGGCGAGCTGAAGCCCAAGAAGATCATCAAGCGCCTGAAGGTTGTTGAATCCTTCCTCGAGTCAGGCAACCGTCCCGAGTGGATGGTGATGACCGTGATCCCGGTCATTCCGCCGGAACTGCGTCCGCTGGTTCCGCTGGATGGTGGCCGTTTCGCGACTTCGGATCTGAACGATCTGTATCGCCGCGTCATCAACCGGAACAACCGTCTGAAGCGTCTGATCGAGCTGCGCGCGCCTGACATCATCGTCCGCAACGAAAAGCGGATGCTGCAGGAATCCGTTGACGCTCTGTTCGACAACGGCCGTCGTGGCCGCGTGATCACCGGCGCCAACAAGCGTCCGCTGAAATCGCTGTCGGACATGCTGAAAGGTAAGCAAGGCCGCTTCCGTCAGAACCTTCTGGGTAAGCGCGTCGACTTCTCGGGCCGTTCGGTCATTGTGACCGGTCCGGAACTCAAGCTGCACCAGTGCGGTCTGCCCAAAAAGATGGCGCTGGAACTGTTCAAGCCGTTCATCTACTCGCGCCTTGAAGCCAAGGGTCTTTCTTCGACTGTCAAACAGGCGAAGAAACTGGTCGAGAAAGAGCGTCCCGAAGTTTGGGATATCCTCGACGAGGTGATCCGCGAACACCCGGTCATGCTGAACCGTGCGCCTACGCTGCACCGTCTTGGCATTCAGGCGTTCGAGCCGGTTCTGATCGAAGGTAAAGCCATCCAGCTGCACCCGCTGGTTTGTTCGGCCTTTAACGCCGACTTCGACGGGGACCAGATGGCGGTTCACGTCCCTCTGAGCCTTGAGGCGCAGCTGGAAGCGCGTGTTCTGATGATGTCGACGAACAACGTTCTGTCGCCTGCAAACGGCGCGCCCATTATTGTTCCGTCGCAGGATATGATCCTGGGTCTGTACTACGTTACTCTGGAACGCGAAGGCATGCCGGGCGAAGGCAAGGTCTTTGGTTCGATCGAAGAAGTTCAGCACGCGCTGGACGCGGGTGAAGTGCACCTGCACACCAAAATCACCGCGCGGATCACGCAGATCGACGACGAAGGTAATGAAGTTCAGAAGCGTTATGAAACCACTCCGGGCCGTCTGCGTCTGGGTGCGTTGCTGCCGATGAACAACAAAGCGCCGTTCGAGCTGGTCAACCGCTTGCTGCGGAAGAAAGAAGTGCAGCAGGTGATCGACACCGTCTACCGTTATTGCGGTCAGAAAGAGTCGGTTATCTTCTGTGACCAGATCATGTCGATGGGCTTCAAAGAAGCGTTCAAGGCTGGCATCTCGTTCGGTAAGGACGACATGGTCATTCCTGGCGACAAATGGGGCATCGTTGATGACACCCGCAATCAGGTGAAAGACTTTGAACAGCAGTACATGGACGGCCTGATCACTCAGGGCGAAAAGTACAACAAAGTTGTCGATGCCTGGTCGAAGTGTAACGACCGCGTCACCGAAGCGATGATGAGCACAATCTCGGACGTCGCCAAGGCCGAAGACGGGTCGGATCAGGAGCCGAACTCGGTCTACATGATGGCTCACTCCGGTGCGCGTGGCTCGGTCACTCAGATGAAACAGCTGGGCGGTATGCGCGGCCTGATGGCCAAGCCGAACGGTGACATCATCGAAACGCCGATTATCTCGAACTTCAAAGAAGGTCTGACCGTTCTCGAGTACTTCAACTCAACCCACGGTGCGCGTAAGGGTCTGTCGGATACCGCTCTGAAGACGGCGAACTCGGGTTACCTGACCCGTCGTCTGGTAGACGTGGCACAGGACTGCATCGTTCGTGAGATCGACTGTGGCACCGAGCGTGCAATCACTGCCGAAGCCGCCGTTAACGATGGTGAGGTTGTTGCATCGCTGGCCGAACGCGTTCTGGGTCGTGTGGCTGCTGACGATGTTCTGCGTCCGGGCACCGATGAGGTGATCGTGGCTGCAGGCCAGTTGATCGACGAACGCATGGCCGACACAATCGACGAAGCCGGTGTTGCATCGATGCGCATTCGCTCGCCGCTGACCTGTGAGTCCGAGGAAGGCGTTTGTGCCACTTGCTACGGTCGTGACCTTGCACGCGGTACCATGGTGAACACAGGCGAAGCTGTCGGCATCATCGCCGCTCAGTCGATCGGTGAACCGGGTACACAGCTGACCATGCGTACGTTCCACATCGGTGGTGTTGCGCAAGGTGGTCAGCAGTCGTTCCAGGAAGCCAGCCAGGAAGGCGTCGTTTCCTTCGAGAACCCGCAAATTCTGGTCAATGCGGCAGGCGAAAGCCTGGTCATGGGCCGGAACATGAAGTTGGTGATCAAGGACGAGCATGGCGAAGAGCGTGCCAGCCACAAGCTGGGCTACGGCTCGAAACTGTTTGTTAAAGACGGCACCAAAGTGGCCCGAGGCGACAAACTGTTCGAGTGGGACCCCTACACCTTGCCGATCATCGCTGAGAAAGCCGGTACCGCGAAATATGTCGATCTGGTTTCGGGCCTCGCCGTCCGCGACGAGACTGACGATGCAACCGGCATGACCCAGAAGATCGTGATCGACTGGCGCGCCGCCCCCAAAGGCAGCGACCTCAAGCCCGAGATCATTCTGGTCGGTGAAGATGGCGAGCCGGTCCGCAACGATGCGGGCAACCCGGTTCACTATCCGATGTCTGTGGATGCGATCCTGTCGGTTGAAGACGGTCAGAAGGTCGAGGCCGGTGACGTTGTTGCGCGTATCCCGCGCGAAGGTGCCAAGACCAAGGACATCACCGGTGGTCTGCCGCGTGTGGCCGAATTGTTCGAAGCGCGTCGTCCGAAAGATCACGCGATCATCGCCGAAGCCGATGGTTACGTGCGCTTTGGCCGCGACTATAAGAACAAGCGCCGCATCAGCATCGAACCGGCTGACGAGTCCATGGAGACCATCGAGTACATGGTACCCAAGGGCAAGCACATCCCGGTTGCTGAAGGTGACTTCATCCAGAAGGGTGAATACCTGATGGATGGTAACCCGGCTCCGCATGACATCCTGTCCATCATGGGTGTCGAAGCGCTGGCGGATTACATGATCGACGAAGTGCAGGACGTCTATCGTCTGCAGGGCGTGAAGATCAACGACAAGCACATCGAGGTCATCGTGCGCCAGATGCTGCAGAAGTGGGAGATCCTGGATTCAGGCGACTCCACCCTGTTGAAAGGCGAGCATGTCGACAAGCAAGAGTTCGACGCGGCCAACGAGAAGACCATCGCCCGCGGTGGTCGTCCGGCACAGGGCGAGCCGATCCTTCTGGGGATCACCAAAGCTTCGCTGCAGACGCGTTCGTTCATCTCGGCGGCGTCGTTCCAGGAAACCACCCGCGTGCTGACCGAAGCCTCGGTTCAGGGCAAGAAGGACAAACTGGTTGGCCTGAAAGAGAACGTCATCGTCGGGCGCCTGATCCCTGCCGGTACCGGTGGTGCGACCCAGGCCGTGCGTCAGGTTGCCCAGTCGCGCGACAACGTTGTGATCGAAGCCCGCCGGGAAGAGGCCGAAGCGGCCGCTGCTCTGGCTGCGCCGATGGTCGACGACGACATGGTTGGCGACGAGCTGGACGTTCTGGTGGAAACACCGGAAAGCCGCGAGTAAACGACCCGATAGGTTAAGAATTAGGCCCCGCACTTTTGCGGGGCCTTTTTTGTCGGTTAACAAGGTCCGATGCCCCATTTAACACTGACTGAGCGCGTCACAGCAGTTCCCGGTTGCGATGCGTGAAACGAGGCCTGAAGACCCCTATTCGCATCAAATGAACGGCTTTATTCAAAATAAACACTATTCATGTTATGCTTAATTCCCGTTTACCAATCTTTGACTGGAGATCGGATGATGGTACCCGTTTTGAAACTGTGCCGTGCGTTTTCCGTTTTAAGCCTTGGCTTTCTGATTGGCTGCTCTGATTACGCATATGTTGGAATGCCTCAGGGCCAGCCCTCACGAGAAGTGAAAATCCCAGACGGTTCAACCCGCTTGATTCCAACTTCATCCTCGATCGTCGGTCTGGCTTATGATGACTCTCGAGAACGGATTTTCTTGCGCAATCTTCCGGGCACTCAGCTGCAGGAACTCGACAGAGATGGTCGAGTTTTGCGCACTTTCTCAGCTCAGCAGGTTCCTGCAGGATGCGGTGGCGTTACCCCCAACGACTTCCCGATCAAGGAATGCGGATTGGCTCTGCGGGAGGCCGACGGCCACCTGTTCCTAGATCACCCGAATGGTTTGATGATTTCGGAATTGACGCGTGACGGCCAGTTTGTACGCAACATCAGACTTGCACAACCCCAAGGGCCCATCGGTGGTGTTGCATTCGATGAAAACACGAAAACCTTGTATGTCCTGTTCATTCGGAACCGGTTGATCGCCGAGCTAGACCTGAACGGAAAGACGAAACGGGTTATCCGGCCAACCAATCCCTCTGTCGGTGCAGCGCTGCAAATTGAGAGATTTGGATTGGGCATCAATTCCGACCGGCGAGAGCTTTATGTGGCACTTCAGAACGGCAACCGCCTAGGAGTGTTGAACATGTCCGGAGGATTGATTGCGACCTATAGTCTGAGCGCAGGAGTGACGGTGGAAGGTATCGGTGGCGGCCGGGTCTTTGGCTTCTGAAACGCAGGGAAAGTAGCGCTTTGTGTTCGTTGTGGTCTTTGGTGAAGCTGAACGGAAAACTTGGATAGCGGTGGGTATCAACAGACGCGTTCTTATCAAGAATCTAATCTAGTGCGTTGACACGGCTGTCATCGATTGGGCCAATGCCACGATTGAGACGTGAGTGGACCCAGCGGAAATGACCCCAAACTTGAAAGGCGCGCTGCTTATGATGGGCAGCATGGCCGCGTTTACTGTGAACGACACTTTCGTGAAGGTGGCGCTTCAAGACCTGCCCCTGTTCCAATTGGTGGCGATGCGTGGGGTTCTGGCGACTGCTTTGGTCTATTTGCTTGCTCGGCATTTCGGTGCGCTTCATTTGAACTTTTCGCGCTACGATAAGTGGCTGGTCGGAATCCGCTGCATCGCCGAACTGTCGGCCACATTCTTTTTCCTGACGGCATTGAAGAATATGCCTCTTGCAAACGTGACGGCGGTTTTACAGGCTCTGCCGTTGACGGTTACGTTAGGGGCCGCATTGTTTTTCTCGGAGCAGATCGGCTGGCGTCGGATAATTGCCATTGGCATCGGCTTTTCCGGGATGCTGCTGATTGTGCGACCGGGTCCAGATGGGTTCAGCCTTTATTCTGTTTATGCGCTGTTAGCGGTGGTTTCGGTGACGATCCGCGATCTGATCACGCGGCGTATGTCTGCGCAGGTCCCATCGATGGCCGTCACGCTTGCAACATCTTTGTCGATCACGCTGACCGCCGGCGTTGTTTCAGGTTTCGAAGGGTGGACGGCGGTCTCAGTGGACAACGCCGTGCTGGTGGCATCTGCGGCGGTTTTTGTACTGATGGGTTATCTGTTCAGCGTGATGGTCATGCGTGTCGGCGATGTTGGGTTTGTTGCGCCGTTTCGCTACACCAGCCTGATTTGGGCATTAGGGCTGGGATGGCTCGTGTTCGGAGATTGGCCAGACACGATTACGATGCTTGGGGCTGCTCTGGTCGTTGGGGCAGGGTTATTCACCCTCTTCCGCGAACGCCGCTCTCACACAGACGCGTGAGCCCGGCGTACTGCGTCTTGATCGATGGCAAAACGCGCGATGAATTCACCTTCTTGTTCTGGCGTTAGAGGTAACAGCTCGGCCTTGTTATTGCGGGCATGGTAAGAATCGTTGAACTGGTTCAGCGCGCGGACCCACATCGGCGCGTCTGGGTAGCTGATCACCGGCATGAAGTTCCCGATCCGATGGTGCCCGAAATTCATTATCGTCTGGTCGCATCCCTCACGCACATACATTCCCAGCGCCACTCCTAGCAGTGACTGGAATTTTTGGGTGGCAAGAATCCCATCAGGGCCAAAACGCGCCAGAAATCCACTGTTGTAGTCGATGGCAACGGTTCTGCTTTTCTCTATGAGCCCTTTGCCATCTTCCAGAGCACTGCGTAGGCGTTCCACGAAATCCACCGAGACGGCGTCGTCATCATCGTGTCGGAATTGCAGACAGGGTGCGTCGATATCACCGCGAGCGGTATTGATGACCTCTTTCATGACCTTGCGGTGACGCATAGGTTCGCGGACGACGATCTTTACTTGCTTTATGCCAGCGGTCAGGTCGTGCAGCCGATCAAAGGCGGGTTTAGGCAGGCAGTCGCCGATCACGATGAGGAATTGAAAGTCCTCATCTGTCTGTTCTTTAAAACAGGGCAGGGTGGAGGTTTCGAATAGGCGAAAGCGTTCCTCCAATCGGGCGGGATTGTAGAGGTACCTTCTGCGTTCCTCTAGCGTATCATGTTCCACCTGAAAGCCACCATAGGCAGGATAGGAAAAGCGGCACAGGCCGATAACTTGCATGATTCATCCGTGGCTCAGACTGATAACGAGACTATGCCTTTGAAGGCTGAGACCCGCAACAACTGTCACGCTGGAAATCACCGCCCGCTCTAGATAAGAATGCACAAACCTGCCCGGCTGCCGCACAACGGGGTGCACTGTTGACACTCGGGCCGACTCCCCTTAATACGCGCGTCATCTCGGTACCGGGGGCCGCCCCATAACCGATTTCAGTAATGAACTGGTCAAGGCCCGGACAATTTTGCAGTTCGCGCCCTCTGATAACCAACCGCGACGTTCACCTCGGAATGGGAACGCTCGCGGATTTTGCGCTTGTGGACGCATGAGTGCAGCAAGTTTAACCGCACGCAATGCGCGTGCATGTCATGTGTGTTGCAAAACGGGGAAGAAACCGGAATGCCAACTATTCAACAGCTGATCCGCAAACCGCGGCAGCCTAAAGTAAAACGCTCGAAGTCCATGCACCTGGAGCAGTGCCCGCAGAAACGCGGCGTCTGCACCCGCGTGTACACTACCACACCGAAGAAGCCGAACTCGGCTATGCGTAAGGTCGCCAAAGTGCGCCTGACCAACGGGTTCGAGGTCATCTCGTACATCCCCGGTGAAAGCCACAACCTGCAGGAACACTCGGTTGTTCTGATCCGTGGCGGCCGTGTAAAAGACCTTCCCGGTGTGCGCTACCACATCCTGCGCGGTGTTCTGGATACTCAGGGCGTTAAAGACCGTAAGCAGCGTCGTTCGAAATACGGCGCGAAGCGTCCCAAGTAAGAAGGAGAGGCTGATATGTCACGTCGTCACGCCGCCGAAAAACGCGAAGTCCTGCCTGACGCCAAATTTGGCGACAAGGTTCTGACCAAATTCATGAACAACCTGATGATCGACGGCAAGAAGTCGGTCGCAGAGCGCATCGTTTACAACGCTTTTGACCGCGTTGAGAACAAGGTAAAGCGCGCACCGGTCGAAGTGTTCCACGAAGCGCTCGACAACATCAAACCTTCGGTCGAGGTTCGCTCGCGCCGCGTTGGTGGTGCAACCTACCAGGTTCCGGTCGAAGTCCGGCCTGAGCGCCGCGAAGCACTGGCCATCCGCTGGCTGATCACCGCTGCGCGCGGCCGCAACGAAAACACCATGGAAGAACGCCTTGCAGGCGAGCTGCTGGACGCTGTTCAGTCCCGCGGTACTGCCGTCAAGAAACGCGAAGACACCCACAAGATGGCCGAGGCGAACAAAGCCTTCAGCCATTATCGTTGGTAATCCCAGAGGCTTAGACAAATGTCACGCGAATATCCTCTCGAACTATACCGTAACTTCGGTATCATGGCGCACATCGACGCGGGTAAGACCACCTGCTCGGAGCGTATCCTGTATTACACTGGTAAATCCCATAACATTGGTGAGGTGCACGATGGTGCGGCCACCATGGACTGGATGGAGCAGGAGCAGGAGCGCGGCATCACCATCACTTCGGCTGCGACCACCACCTTCTGGGAACGCACCGAGGACGGTCACACTGCTGACACTCCCAAGCACCGGATGAACATCATCGACACTCCCGGCCACGTTGACTTCACCATCGAAGTCGAACGTTCGCTAGCGGTTCTCGACGGTGCCGTTGCTGTTCTGGACGCCAATGCTGGGGTTGAGCCCCAGACCGAAACCGTGTGGCGTCAGGCGGACCGCTACAAGGTGCCGCGTATGGTTTTCGTCAACAAAATGGACAAGATCGGCGCTGACTTCTTCAACTGTGTTCGCATGATCGAAGACCGCACCGGTGCACGCGCTGTTCCGGTTGGTATTCCGATCGGTGCCGAATCCGAGTTGGAAGGTCTGATCGACCTGGTCACCATGGAAGAGTGGCTGTGGCAGGGCGAAGATCTGGGCGCAAGCTGGATTAAAGCACCGGTTCGTGACAGCCTGAAGGACATGGCCGAAGAATGGCGTGGCAAGATGGTTGAAGCAGCCGTCGAGCAAGACGACGACGCCATGATGGAATACCTGGAAGGCAACGAGCCCGACGCCGATACACTGCGCAAACTGCTGCGCAAGGGTACTTTGGCGCTGGACTTCGTTCCGGTTCTGGGTGGCTCGGCGTTCAAGAACAAGGGTGTTCAGCCTCTGCTTAACGCTGTGATCGACTATCTGCCCAGCCCGCTGGACGTTGTCGACTACATGGGCTTCAAACCCGGCGACGAGGACGAAGTTCGTGACATCGCACGTCGTGCAGACGACAACATGCCGTTCTCGGGCCTGGCGTTCAAAATCATGAACGACCCCTTCGTTGGATCGCTGACCTTTACCCGGATTTACTCTGGCACCATGAACAAGGGTGACTCGATCCTGAACTCGACCAAAGGTAAAAAAGAGCGCATCGGTCGTATGATGATGATGCACTCGAACAACCGGGAAGAGATCGAAGAAGCGTTTGCAGGCGACATCATCGCGCTGGCGGGTCTGAAAGACACCACCACCGGTGACACCCTGTGTGACGCGAAGGATCCGGTGGTTCTGGAAACCATGACCTTCCCCGATCCAGTGATCGAGATCGCGGTTGAGCCCAAAACCAAGGGCGACCAAGAGAAGATGTCTCAGGGTCTGGCCCGTCTGGCTGCCGAAGACCCGTCCTTCCGTGTGGAAACTGACCTGGAATCCGGTCAGACCATCATGAAAGGCATGGGCGAACTTCACTTGGACATCTTGGTTGACCGTCTGAAGCGCGAGTTCAAGGTTGAAGCGAACATTGGTGCACCGCAGGTGGCCTATCGTGAAACCATCTCGATGCCGGTCGAGCACACCTACACCCACAAGAAACAGTCGGGTGGTTCGGGTCAGTTCGGTGAGGTTAAGCTGGAGATCACTCCGACCGAGCCGGGCGAAGGTTACTCCTTTGAGTCCCGCATCGTTGGTGGTGCCGTTCCGAAGGAATACATCCCGGGTGTCGAAAAAGGCATCCAGTCGGTTATGGACAGCGGCCCTCTGGCTGGCTTCCCCGTGATCGACTTCAAGGTTGCCCTGCTGGACGGTAAGTTCCACGACGTTGACTCGAGCGTTCTGGCGTTCGAAATCGCAGCCCGTATGTGTATGCGTGAAGGCATGCGCAAAGCTGGCGCGAAACTGCTGGAACCGATCATGAAGGTCGAAGTGATCACCCCGGAAGAATACACCGGCGGTATCATCGGCGACTTGACCTCGCGTCGGGGCCAGGTGTCGGGCCAAGAGCCGCGCGGCAACGCAATCGCGATTGATGCGTTTGTTCCGCTGGCGAACATGTTCGGCTACATTAACACTCTGCGTTCGATGTCGTCGGGCCGTGCCCAGTTCACCATGCAGTTCGACCACTACGATCCGGTTCCGCAGAACATCTCGGACGAGATTCAGGCGAAATACGCATAAGCGAAAATTTGAGGGAGCTCCGGTCAGGGGCTCCCTTCATTACCGAAAAAGGAGGCCATCATGGCAAAGGAAAAGTTTGAGCGTACAAAACCGCACGTCAACATCGGCACGATTGGCCACGTTGACCACGGCAAGACGACGCTGACCGCAG
>NZ_JBQFPX010000012.1:0-79923 GCF_056536545.1 Ruegeria sp. CK1 | reverse complement strand
ACCGTCGGCGCCGGCGTTGTCTCGAAAATCATCGAGTAATTCGCACCAGCGAATATCTATGGAAAGGGCGTCCCTCGGGACGCCCTTTTTTCGTTTTCGGATATGCTGACGGTGATGCTAACCTCGTTTGTATTGAGATATTGCAATAGGAACGAGGTCATAAGATGAACTTCTCAGAGCATTCAATTTGTCTGGTCGCAGCAATTGCTTTCTCATCTACCTCGGTGTCATCGCAAGAAATTGCGGATCGGATTTACCTAGGTGGGCCGATAGTCACAATGAATGACGAAGCGCCGTCTGCAGAAGCAGTCGCGGTCAAAGACGGGCGTATTCTTGCGGTCGGATCGCTTTCTGATCTGTCTGCGCATCAGGGTGATGTAACAGAAACCTTTGATCTGAGCGGGCGCGCAATGTTGCCGGGGTTTGTTGACAGCCACGGGCATGTCGTTATGGGTGGATTACAAGCTTTGTCCGCCAACCTTCTTGCGCCGCCAGATGGGGAAGTCGTCGATATCGCGAGCCTGCAATCAACTTTGTCCAACTGGGCGTCGGAAAACTCGGAAGCAATTGAGCAGGTAAAACTGATAATTGGTTTTGGCTACGACAACGCTCAACTAAAAGAACTACGTCATCCTACACGGCAAGAGTTGGACATGGTGTCTGAGGATTTGCCTGTTGTTATCATTCATCAATCTGGTCATCTGGGGGTCGCAAATTCCAAGGCACTGGAATTGGCCGGTATCACGGCCGCTTCAGAAGCCCCTCCGGGTGGGGTGATCCAACGCGATGACGCCGGTGAGCCAAACGGAGTGCTGGAAGAGTACGCGTTCTTTTCTGTACTTGTGCCCTTACTGGGAAATCTGGGTGAAGAGGGTTTGGCAGCTTTCGCCCGAGCTGGAACCAATCTTTGGGCAAAGTTTGGATATACGACCGGACAAGAAGGCCGCTCGTCCGGTGAAATCGTCGAAGTTCTCAGGAAAGTTGCTGCAGAAGAAGGGCTTCCCATCGATGTAGTAGCTTTCCCGGATGTGCTGGAGGCGAGAGATTTCATTGGCGCAAACACCTCTGCGGATTACGACAATCGGGTTCGGGTAGGGGGCTGTAAACTTACAATCGATGGATCGCCACAGGGATTTACGGCGTTGAGGGATCGTCCCTACTACGATCCGGTAGGAAACTATGCCGCCGGGTATGCTGGATATGCAGCCATCACGATGGAGCAACTGCAAGACGCGGTGAACTGGTGTTATGAAAACGGCTTCCAAATCCTCGTACATTCGAATGGGGAAGGCGCGTCTGACATGTTGATTGCAGCACTTGAGGAAGCGCAAATAAAATATGGCGATCCAGGGAACCGTCCTGTTCTAATTCACGGACAGTTTCTAAGAGAGGATCAGGTCGCCAGTTTTAAACGCCTGGGCGTTTTTCCGTCGCTTTTCCCGATGCATACGTTTTACTGGGGCGACTGGCACCGGGATCACACTGTCGGTCCGGTTAACGCCGACAACATCTCGCCCACAGGATGGCTGCGTGAGCGTGATATGATGTTTGGAACCCACCACGATGCCCCGGTTGCTTTTCCGGACAGTATGCGTGTTCTTGCAGCGACGGTCACCCGCCGTACTCGGTCCGGTGACATTTTGGGCCCTCATCAGAGGGTCGATGTGATGACGGCCTTGAAAGCCATGACACTATGGCCTGCTTGGCAGCATTTCGAAGAGGATGAAAAGGGTTCGATTGAAGTTGGCAAGGTTGCGGATTTTGTAATCCTTTCGGATGACCCAATATCGGTCGACCCAGAGACTTTGGCGGAACTCAAAGTGCTTGTAACTATAAAGGGCGACGAGGTGATATACGAAGCCGAAGAGGGCGTCAGAGAGGGCAATTTGCAGTTCTCACCGTTTTCCAGTGATCCCGTGGTTGCCCATCTATTTTTGCATGCAGTGTATCAAGGCATGAAGGTCGAGAAGCCGTGGCTGTCCCAGAATTAACCCGAGACTTATGATCCCAATTTATGGTTGTAATTGGACGGTTCTGCCCGAAAACAAGGTTGATGTTACTGAGATTACAGGCGGCTGCGGATTGCTATTAGCAACGGTTACTATTCAGTCATCGTAAGTGCCTGAATGAAAAGCATCGAGTGACCACCGTTGCTGTGGTTTGTTTCTGCAGGGTTGGTGGTATGGTTCAAAGTCAGTAAACTCTTACGCTGAAGCGGTGCTTTTGTACGACGCACTGCAAGAAAAAAATTTGAAACTAAATGGAAAACTTTCTTCTTTTATCTTTTATCCTCCTCGGGTCCGGAATTGCCATTGTTCCGATCGCAGTTTGGCTTGGGCTGGGCTCGGTTCTGGGGTTCCTGATTGCGGGTATGTTGCTGAGCTCAACACTGGTCGCACTTAACGTCGACGTAGAAAACCTGGAGCAATTCGCCGAATTTGGTGTTGTCATGATGCTGTTCCTGATTGGCTTGGAACTGGCACCAAAAAAGCTGTGGGATTTGCGGCGCAGGTTGCTGGGACTGGGTGGATTGCAACTGATCTGCACGACACTTGCGATCATGGGTTTGGCTGTTGCCTTGGGTCAAAAATGGCAGGTAGGTGCGGCAATTGGTTTGATCTTTTCGTTGTCGTCCACGGCGATCGTGCTGCAAACTCTGCACGAAAAGGGATTGCTTATGGGAAGCGGAGGGCAATCCAGCTTTTCCGTTTTGCTCATGCAAGACATTGCGGTGATTCCCATTCTCGCCTTGCTGCCTCTGTTGGCGATGCCGGAGTTTGCGGCGTCTGGTGTCAGCAGCGTCAGTCATGGACCCTCGATAAGTTCCGGTTTTTCGTTAAACCTTGTTCAAGGTCTGCCAGACTGGCTCAGAGCGTTTGTGACGCTCGGCTCGATCATTTTGGTCATAGTCGGAGGGTCTTATTTGACGGGCCCTGTGTTCCGATACGTTGAGTCTGCCAAGCTGCCCGAACTTTTAACGGCCATGGCCCTAACCATTGTTGTCGGTGTCGCCGTCTTGATGATGGTAGTAGGGTTAACTCCAGCACTTGGCGCGTTCATCGCCGGTGTCGTGCTGGCCAACAGCGAGTATCGTCCTGCCCTTGAAAAGGAAATTACACCGTTCAAGGGGCTGTTCCTGGGATTGTTTTTCGTCAGCGTCGGTGCCTCGGTGAACTTTAGGTACATGGTTGACCACATGGGTTTGGTTATCGCGCTGACTATTGGCGTGATGGCTATCAAGGCTGTGGTCCTATTCGCTCTTGGTCGATTATTTGGCGTATCCGGCGCAAATAACTGGCTGTTTGCGCTAGGAATGGCGCAAGCCGGAGAGTTTGGTTTCGTGTTGCTGTCGTTCTCGGTTGCAACCCATGTGCTGAGCGCAGATATGGCGAACACATTGATCATTGTCGTCGCGTTGTCGATGGTGCTGACGCCGTTGTTCTTTCTTTTCTACGACAAGGTCATCGCGCCGCGATATGCGAAGGTGGAACCAGCCGAAAGCTAACGACGGGTTGCTGGGTTGCTGGTGTTTTAGGGAAAGCATCAGGCGGTCGGCACTGTGATGGAATGACCAGAGCGTCTGCCGTCAAACAACGATTTGAGACTCCAAATCGAGTTAACCTCGTTGCTCGAAAAACGCGCGACGCAATCTGATCGATGTCTGGATCTCTATTTATTCAACCAGGTTTGTTCGGTGATTGGTCACCTGAAAATCCTAGGTGACCAATCTCTGGTTCCGAAGGAACAGCTAGTTTATGTCCTGAACCTTCATGACCAGTTCGTTCCAGTTGCGCTGGTTTTCGATGTCGTGTTCCAGCCCTTGTTCATCGGCAATTGTGAAGCGCTTGACCGCTGGGGTTTTGCTCGTCGCTTGGTAGAGCCAATAGGCTTCGGCCTTTAAGGCTTCATCTATAGGTTTATCAATGGATTCATAAACCATCTGTTTGCAGGCATTGATGGATTCCGCAGGGAACTGCGCAATGCGGTTTGCAAGAGCGTCGACAAAAGGCCCGATTTCTTCAGGTTCCAAAGCCTTGTTGATGGTTCCAAAGCGTTCGGCATCGTCTGCGTCGTAGTCTTGCGCGCTGAGGATGATTTCCAGGGCTCGGCCCAATCCGGTCTGACGCGCCATCCGTGAGGCGCCTCCACCGCAGGGTAAAATCCCCATTCCAACTTCCATTTGCATGAACTTGAACTTACCGCGGGCCGCAAACCGCATGTCCAGCGCCAAAGCAAGTTCATGGCCGCCACCTCGGGCGAACCCTTCCAGCTTCGCGATTGTCGCTTGCGGCACCCGGCTAATGCGTTCGCAGACAGCTTGCAGATCCAGCAGTTGAGCCTCATCTCGGGATACGGCATCTGTCGACATATCTTTTAGCAGTTCGGTGTCATAGTGGCAGACCCAGATTTCCGGGTTTGCAGACTCGAACACAACGACTTTGACGTTGCGGTCGCGTTCCAGACGCATAGCCAGACTGTTCAGGTCGGCCAGCATTTCCTGACCCTGCACATTGACGGAACCAAAATCAAAAGTGACTGTAGCGATTGCGTTTTCGACCTTTACGTCGAAGGTCGTGAAGTTTTCGTACTTCATAAGAAGTCCTCGTCTGTCGCGTTTCACTGCTCAGAAAGGAACAGCAATGAACGTTGCGGTTACTAAAATGGTGAAGCAGTGTTTGGGGATCGCTGCACCTGAAAGACAATTTATTGGATAGTTTTTGTAAATAAATGGCGCAAATAGGATTTCAGTTTTTAGAAATAAGGTATAATTCTTTTCGTATTCGACAACGTCGGCTTCAACGCTGAACTGATCGCTCAACCGGTAAACGAGCCATTTGCTTTAGTGCTATCGCTGAGTGCGTTGGCTACAGCTTGCCTCGGCATTGGATTCAGAGGAGACAAGAAGGGCTGCCAATGTCGACGAGGGCAATATGAAGTACTTTTGTATCGGGCTAACAAAAACAGGGACAACGTCCATAAACGGATTGATGGCTAGCCTTGGATATAAGACGCATGGGTACTCTGGTAAGCTCCTGAACGAATACTTTGATAAGGGAGGTATCGGCCCAAGAATCATCAAGGCAATCAACGATAATGATGCGTTTGATGACTGGCCATGGCCCTTTCTGTATCGCCAGTTGCTGGAGACACTCGGTCGAAATGCCACGTTCATTTTGACGCGCCGAAGATCACCCGAGGCATGGTTGGACTCGGTCAAGCGATATTCGTTGAATACGCGAACGCAGGCGATCCGGCAAAAAACATATGGAACTGAGTTTCCGCATGGTTTTGAACAGCATTTTTTGCTTCGGTACACTTCTCATCTGGAAGAGGTTCGGACCTATTTCAACGAACAAGACGCAAGTGATCAGCTCATTGATGCCGAAATTGGCAGCCCGGAACTTTTGAATGCCATTGCCGCTGCAACAAATAGATCCGTCGAGGACCTGAATTTCCCGCATCAAAATGCGACGACGCAAAGACGGAGAGTTGCGGTGGAGAACCTCAAAAAGATCAACAAGGCGCAGTTGGGGCTGGGCAAGAGACCAATCTCGCTCGAAGAAGCCGGGTTTCGGCAGAATTGACCGGTGCAGCGACGGGTTCACTAAAGCTTCTCGGACCGCAGGGCTGCGTTTCCCCGGACATTCGATTTGATCAAGGCCAAGCAGAAGGCCCTTGGCGTTTCCCCCTTGCCAAACCCCGCCAACCCCACTAATACGCGCGAGTTCTCACTAGGAACGTCAAGGCGGGGTGATTCCCGCCTTTTGGGTTCGATGAGGGTTGGCGATGCGCGTCTGTCCTCCTCTCAACCTCAACGCCTGATAAAAGGCTGTTAATATGCAAAGCCAAAACATCCGTATTCGGCTGAAGGCATTTGACTATCGCGTTCTGGATGCCAGCACGCAAGAGATCGTCAACACTGCCAAGCGGACCGGCGCGAACGTGCGCGGCCCGATCCCGCTGCCGAACAAGATTGAGAAGTTCACGGTTCTCCGTGGCCCTCACGTTGACAAGAAATCCCGCGACCAGTTCGAGATCCGTACGCACAAGCGTCTCTTGGACATCGTTGATCCGACCCCCCAGACCGTTGACGCGCTGATGAAGCTCGACCTCGCTGCTGGTGTGGACGTCGAGATCAAGCTGCAGTCGTAAGATCGGAGGGTATTATTCATGCGCTCTGGTATTATCGCTAAAAAAGTCGGCATGACCCGCCTGTTCATGGAAGACGGCAAGCAGATCCCTGTAACCGTTCTTCACCTGGACAACCTGCAGGTCGTTGCACAGCGTACCGCTGACAAAGACGGCTACACCGCCGTTCAGCTGGGCGCCGGTGCTGCCAAGGCAAAACGCACCTCGAAGGCCATGCGCGGTCACTATGCCGCTGCAAAGGTTGAGCCCAAGCGTAAGCTGGCCGAGTTCCGCGTCTCCGAAGATGGCCTGATCGATGTGGGCGCCGAGATTTCGGCAGAACACTTCCTGGAAGGTCAGAAAGTTGATGTTTCGGGTACCTCGATCGGTAAAGGCTTTGCCGGTGCAATGAAGCGCCACAACTTCGGTGGTCTTCGCGCCTCGCACGGTGTTTCGATCAGCCACCGTTCGCACGGTTCGACCGGTCAGTGTCAGGACCCGGGCAAGGTTTTCAAAGGCAAGAAGATGGCCGGTCACATGGGTGCTGCCCGTGTAACCACCCAGAACCTGGAAGTCGTCAAAACCGACGCCGACCGGAACCTGGTCTTCATCAAAGGCGCCGTTCCCGGACCGAAATCGGGCTGGGTCACCGTCAAGGACGCCGTCAAGAAGAAAGCACCGGAAGGCCTGCCTTTCCCGGCTGCTGTGAAATCGGCTGCAACCGAAGCACCTGCGGAAGAAGCACCCGCGGAAGGTGGTGAAGCATGAAACTTGATGTAATCAAACTGGACGGCGGCAAAGCCGGCAACATCGAGCTGGATGCAGAGCTGTTCGGTCTCGAGCCGCGCGCGGACATCCTGCACCGTGTGGTCCGTTGGCAGCGCAACAACGCGCAGGCCGGCACCCACAAGGTCAAGACCCGCTCGGAAACCAGCTACTCGACCAAGAAGATCTATCGCCAGAAGGGCACCGGTGGCGCACGCCATGGTGACCGCAACGCGCCGATCTTCCGTGGTGGTGGTATCTACAAAGGTCCCGTCGTGCGTTCGCACGGTCATGATCTGCCGAAGAAGTTCCGCAAGCTTGGCCTGCGCCACGCTCTGTCGGCAAAAGCCAAGGCAGGTGAACTGGTCGTGATCGAGAACGCCGAAGCCGAAGGCAAGACCGCCGCTCTGGCCAAACAGGTTGCAAACCTGGGCTGGAAACGCGCTCTGGTCATCGACGGCGCGACCGTGAACGAAGGGTTCCTGAAGGCGTCGCGCAACATCGAAGGTCTGGATATCCTGCCGTCGATGGGTGCAAACGTTTATGACATCCTCAAGCGTGACACTCTGGTGCTCACCAAAGCGGCTGTCGAAGCACTGGAGGCTCGACTGAAATGAGCGCGAAGGCAGAACACTACGACGTGATCCGCAAGCCGATCATCACCGAAAAGTCGACCATGGCGTCCGAAAACGGCGCGGTTGTTTTTGAAGTGGCGATCGACAGCAACAAGCCGCAGATCAAAGAGGCCGTTGAGGCGCTGTTTGGTGTGAAGGTCAAAGCGGTAAACACCACCGTGACCAAAGGCAAGGTCAAGCGGTTCCGCGGCCAGCTGGGTCGTCGGAAAGACGTCAAAAAAGCATATGTGACCCTGGAAGAGGGTAACACCATCGACGTAAGCACCGGTCTCTGATCGGACCCGTCTTTGGGATGAGATAAAGGCCCCCGCGAAAGCGGGGGTTTTTCTTTAGCAGCGACACAAAAAATTAAGCGCGAAACAATCGTGTTTTGCATTAATCGCTTGCTATGCCGGAGCGGTAGTCTATCCGGTTTTCAACAAACAAAAGACATGGCAGGCGTATGACAAAACCCTCTCTCTCGACCCGGAAAAATCCGGATGTGACCGCTGCGCGGGATTGGGTTTCGACGCTTGCCAAATACCGTGAACCGAACCAGTGGCGCAGTTCCTTCGAGCTGGGCGTCAGCATTATCCCCTTCTTTGTGCTTTGGGCGCTGTCCTGGATGTCCTTGTCGGTCAGCTATTGGCTGGCTTTTGTAATTGCCGTCCTCAATGCGGCTTTCCTGCTGCGGCTCTTTGCAATCCAGCATGACTGCGGGCATGGGGCTTTCTTCAAGAACCGGATGGTCAGCGACTGGGTTGGGCGGGTGATTGGCGTGCTGACGCTGACGCCCTACGATGTCTGGCGCCGCACGCATTCTACGCATCACAACAGTTCAGGCAATTTGGACAAACGGGGAATGGGCGATATCCATACCCTGACGGTCGCCGAATACCAGTCCAAGACGCCCTTGAACCGATTTTGGTACCGTGTTTACCGAAACCCCATCACCCTGTTTGTCCTTGGACCCGGCTATCTGTTTCTGTTTCAGAATCGCGTCCCGCTGGGCCTGACCGGCAGCGTCAAGTTCTGGGTCAGCGCGATGGGTACGAATATCGCTATTCTGATTGCCCTCGCGGCCATCTATTATTTTGGCGGTCTGATGCCGGTGCTGCTGATCTTTCTGCCCTCAACCCTGATTGCCGCAACTGCCGGAGTATGGTTGTTCTATGTGCAGCATCAGTTCGAGGATACTCATTGGGACTCTGATGAAGACTGGCAACTGCACGAGGCGGCCCTACACGGAAGCTCGCACTATGTCCTGCCGTCCGTGTTTCAGTGGTTCAGCGCCAATATCGGAATTCACCACGTGCACCACCTATACAGCCGTATTCCGTTCTATCGTCTGACCGAGGTACTGCGCGACCATGACGAGTTGGCAAATAGCAACCAGATGACCATCCGTGAAAGCCTTGCCAATGCGAGGCTGCACCTGTGGGACGAAAAACACCGTCGCCTCTTGTCCTTCGCCGAGGCCCGCGCGCAGTATCAATAAGGGGTTCGAACCCCGGGCTTGATTAAACACAGGAAAGTATATGTGACCTTGTAAGAGGGTAACACAATCGATGTGAGGGCTGGACCGTGATCCGACGCTTACTGCAACTATTCACGGCCTCGGCGGTTCAACCCGCAGGGGCTGATTTTGTTTCAGACCCTGAAACTGTGTGTGCAAAGGTGCTGCAACAGATGCGCGCTTTCAGTGCCGAGCCTTATTTTCAGATCGCCGACGAGAAGCTGGGGTTGCTGTCAGTTTTTGATGATCTGAAATACGACCGGGCGGATGTGGACATGATCTCTCCGGCGATGCGTAAGCACGTGGTCGGCAAGCTCGGCCCGCTGGGGTTTCGACAAGTCTCCGGCACGGTATTGGAGCAAGCCGAGGCCGATATGCGCGTGCTCATCCCCAAGTTCCACGCCCTCGGCGCGTCGCCCTTCGACATTGCGCGCTATACCGAGAAACGCCCGCAAGATTACTGCTTGCTGACGCCCACGCAGGTGGCCAGTCAGTACGTGGACCACTATGAGTTGGATGACGCGGTGCAGCGGATTGAGGCGTTGATTGCGAAGCACCCGATCAACCTGCTCAAACTGGCGGATTATCTGGAAGGCAAGCCCAGACACCGCGCCTTTCGCGATGTGCTGGGCCATATCAAACGCCGGCAGCGGATCGCGGTGGAATCCGAGCCGCTGTGCCGCAGACGGTCTTTGGGATGAATGGCAATTTGTAACTCAGCCAAGTTTCCAAAAGGGCTTGGATCACCCCAAATAAGTTTGCCAGTCCTGCGGTGGTTTTGAGATGGTCAAATAGTCCTGTTCTTGCACGAGATCACGCCCGGGCAGCCAGAACTCATCCAACACGAATTCGGTGATCTCAACCCTCTGACCGATATTAAAGTCGTGAACATGCGGATAGAGCATAATCATCCACACGACCGCCATCAGATCTTCAAAGGTTTGAGGGCGGCATCTAACGGCACTGCTGTGTGTCGAGAACTGCAATTCCTGCCCACCAGGCAAACTGATCAACTGTTCTGGAAGCTCAAGCAGGTTCTGAGTATTGCGTGTTCCGCAAAACTTTTGAGCAAACCGATTGTACAGCCAGGTTGTTGTATGAGGTCGATCCGTCGAAGGTGACATCAGCGCAAGGTGCATTTTTCCCGGTGCGTTCAAGAGGTGGGTATAAAGCTGATGCACCAAGTTCGGCCAGTCTTCGGTTCGACAGTAGTACAGCGCGTGGTGTAGCGTAATCAGGTCAAAAGTTGCTCCATTCAGACGCTCTTTCACGGTTGTTTTTGTGACGTCTTCAGTTTGAAAGTCATGAAGAAAATCACCTTCTACCAGATGGACATCGTCAAGAAGGGTTCTTTCGACGCGTGCGCTCACTTCATCCAATGCCCCAGGGTCACAGTCGTACAACCACATCCCACCGTCAGACAGGGCGTGCAGCAGCTGAAACTGCGGTTCCTCACTTGACCCTATCGACAGCGTCCGAAACGGTTGATCACTTGAGCGTTCGCGCAAAAGTGGCTTGACGCTGCGAACCAAATCGCGAGCAACGTCTGCTTTTTCGTTGGTATAAGCTTCCCAAGTCTGAACTTGATCCCGCAAACTACGGTCAGCGGCTTTTAAGCCCTGTTTTATCAACTCAATGCGCGAAAGTTCGGTTGAGTTTCGTACATCAGTTTGAACTTGATCATACATCGGAATTCCTCCCGTGAAGCATTTGGCCAAATTTTACGGAAGGCACTACACAGAATGCCGTCAGTCATACCGGGGTCTGAAAGTTGGCCTTCTAGGCCCTCAGCCGTTGAAGTAATGGTCCCGAATTGAGTGTCTGAGTTCGTCTCTGGAATAGCCCAGATCCCTCAGGTCCTTGTGCGTCATAGAACCCAGCTCTTTGAGCTGTCTTTTGTATTTCGCTTTTTTCTCACGCTTAGCTTTTCTTTCCTCGGATGAGGCGAAAAACCGTGGGAAAAAACTGTTACCTGACTCTAGATCTATGTAGGCCATCGTTACTTACTCCTCCAAAAACCAAACTTTGTGAAAAACAGATGGGGAGCGTTGATAGGCTTAATGTTTCCCTAATCTTAATGTTCGTTAATGAATGGTCGCAGGCTTAATAGTGACCAGCGGAATGAATTGCTCAATCTCTCGGATTGCTTGGGAGTCAAAATCCAGCGCCGTGCATCTCGACAGTTGACCGCCTTATCTTTACGTACAACTTATACGCGCTCATTCTAACGCACTGGCTTGAGAAATTTACGACTATTGAAGTAGCTTTTTGAAAGGGTAATTCTTTAAAGGTCTTTGATGCGCTTTTTTGAAGGTCACCGTGGGGGTATAGCTCTTGTTCTGATCGGGGCACTGGTGGTTTCACCCACAGGGTCAGTTGTTGCTTCGCTCGATTTCACAAGTCCCGCCGAATTGCTTGCCTACCGCTGTATCGGCGTATTCTTTTTCTTTCTGTGTCTTTTGGCCTTTGATCGCGCTAAGCCATTGCCGCGCGTGATACACAACGTTGGTATGCCAGGCCTCTGCGCAGGGCTGTCTATCTCACTGGCGCTCGTATTCTCAATGTACTCTTTCCATCACACGACCGTCGCCCGGACATTGTTGTTCTTCTCTATCGCGCCAATGTTTTCGGCGCTTCTAAGTTGGTTTATTCTGGGCGAAAGGTTGACGTTGGCCACGCTTTTGGCGATCGCGTTGGCAATCCTAGGCATCTGTTTTGTTGCTTTCGGCGGTAGGGCCGATTTGGAAGATTCGAGGCCAGGACACTTATACGGTGACATTTCTGCTTTGTGCGGATCAATCACCTATGCCGTTTTCTCGGTATCGCTTCGTGCGGGGAAAGCCACCGACATGCGCCCGGCAATGCTTTTGGGCGGAGGCCTTGGTATCGTCTGGGGGATCGGTTTTCTGGCTCTGATGGGCCAAGGTTTCTCAGGAGACTTTTCAGTAGCTTCAACGATGATGTTTGTGGGCTTTTGTCTAACCGGCACAACATTTCTACTATTCTCCCTTGGCGCAAAGTTTGTGTCTGCCGCTGAATTTGCGATGATTTCACTATCCGAAGTGTTCTGGGGATCACTTTGGGCATGGCTGTTCCTGAGCCAAGGCATCTCCAGTTTTACAGCAATTGGCGCTATCGTTTTCTTTGCTGCCGTGTTCATAGATGCCAAATACGCGCGGTAGTTTGCAGCGTTCTCTTTGGTTTAAGGCCCTCCTTAGTTGGTTCTGGAAAATTGTATCGGGGTTAAAGGCGGCCACACCCAACCTTTCTAACCGCAGGTGCCAGCCCGCCGGGACGGGCCGTCGCTGGCGCGCCGGCCTTTGTCCCTGTCCCGTGCTTAGTGCTCACAAGCAGAAAGACGTCAAAAAGCATATATGACCCTGAAAGAGGGTAACACCATCGACGTGTCCACCGGTCTCGGATAGGACCCATCTTTGGAGAGAGATAAAGGCCCCCGCGAAAGCGGGGTTTTTTTGTTGTGGCTTTTGCGAAGTTCAACAGACGCTGAGCTCAGCTAAAAAGAGCAGGGTTTTATGTTGACACACTGATTGCGAGAGGCAAGCTTGTCGGCGATATTGTAGAGATTTGATAAGCTTGGAGATTTTCGTGGCAGATGAATGGCACGTAAAATGGTTGCAGGAAGGCGTTTCGAGATGGAATAAGCGCCGCAAAAGAGTAGACTTTGAGCCCGATTTATCTGGTGTGCGTTTCTTCGATTTGCTTCCTCCAGATTTTCGGGATGATCCTAAAACGTCACGTTACTTCGAAGGGATCGATCTGAGCGGCGCCAATCTTCGGATGGCCGATCTCTCTGGGATGAATTTCGCCAAAGGTAAGTTCGCTGACGCAGATTTGGCCGGCTCTAATTTGTCACTTTCGAATTTTACTAGTGCGAAATTTGTTCGCGCTGTTCTCGAGGGCGCTAACTTCGAAAACTCTATTCTCGACCGAGCTGTGTTCGAAGACTCTGCTTTGGACGGAGCTAGGTTTGGTGAGGCCAGTGTATCCGAGGCTATTTTCATATCAGTTGAACTACAAAGCAATCAAATACAAGAACTGAGTAGCTCTCGATACGAAGTGTTCTCTTCTAAAGCAAACTATGAAGCATCGATTTCTGAGACTACAGGCCAATCGATGAAAAGAGCAGATGCTTCTTCTGGCGCACCCGATGACAAGAAAACCTCGAAGAACAAATACGACGTATTCTTTGGGACAAACAGGTCACCGGTTTTTGAAAGAGGTGCGTTGGTTGGGTTTGATGGAAACCTCAATTCTGAATTGAGCTATGGCCTGTGTGAAGTGATAGTCCCGGAAGACCATAAGGTCGGTGGACCGAAGGGCTCGATTGGATCTCGATTGTGGAAAAGACTGCGAAACAAAAGCGATGATCGCCTAAGAATCGAGAATTTAATTGCGCTGAATCAAGCCCTGTTTTTCGAGCATTTGAGGGCGTCTTCCTTGAAAATGAAGGTACGGGCTAGGCCAACGATTTTTGTTCACGGTTTCAACAACTCGTTTGAGGATGCTGTCTTAAGGGCGGCGCAAATTGGGTTCGATCTCAAAATTGGTCAAGGAATCGGTCTTTTTAGTTGGCCGTCAAAAGGTAAATTCCTAAAATACTCCGCCGATGAGGCAAGCAGCGAAGCGAGCAAGTATATGCTTGCTGACTTTATTGAACAATTTGTAGCCCAAACAGACAAGGGCGGTGTGAACATTATCGCGCATAGCATGGGTTGTAGATGTCTACTGGGTACTATTGAAGTGCTCTCAAACGGACGCTCACGCGTTCTTAAATCGGTGCACCAATTGGTCTTGGCTGCTGCAGATATTGAAACGGCTATTATGCCAAATCAGGGTAAGCACGCTGTTAAGTATTCAACGCGAACCACATCATATGTGTCTGACAAAGACCAAGCACTGCGGGCGTCAGGCTGGCTGCACAGTTTTCCACGCGTGGGTGTTACGCCTCCGACTTATGTGATGAATGGAATGGATACGGTACTGGTAAATGATCTCGACCTAGGCGGATTTTCTCACGCCTACGTAAGTACAAGTCGGACTGTTTTGACGGATATCTTTTCGCTCTTGAAGGACAACCCCCCCACCAGAACATCGATTTTCCCTCGAGCCTATGGTGGTCGACGGTTCGGGATACTGGCGAATTAGGAATTAGACTGCGAAGGCAGATATTGTAGATGGAGTCTTAAATGTTTCTCCCCCTATAGACACCTACCCCCAACCCTGTTACATGCTCCCAATCTTGCGGCCTCGGATTCGTTCCGGGGCCTCTGATATTTTTAACCGGGGACCTTCGGGGCCCTATACCCTTGGCACCTACGGGGGCCTATCACATAGCGGGGAAACTCCCTGCACTTGCTAAACGGAAGACAGAAAGCATGGCACTCAAGTCGTACAAGCCGACGACGCCGGGCCAGCGCGGGCTGGTGCTGATCGACCGTTCGGAGCTTTGGAAAGGACGTCCGGTCAAGTCTCTCACAGAGGGTTTGACCAAATCGGGCGGCCGGAACAACACCGGACGGATCACTTCACGCCGCCGCGGCGGTGGCGCAAAGCGTCTCTACCGGATCGTTGACTTCAAACGGAATAAATTTGATGTCGCGGCAACCGTCGAGCGGATCGAATATGACCCGAACCGGACCGCATTCATCGCACTGGTAAAATACGAAGACGGCGAGCAGGCGTATATCCTGGCTCCGCAGCGTCTGGCTGTTGGTGATAAAGTCGTGGCATCCGCCAAGGCCGACATCAAGCCGGGCAACGCAATGCCGTTCTCGGGCATGCCCATTGGTACCATCGTCCACAACATCGAGATGAAGCCTGGCAAAGGCGGTCAGATCGCACGTGCGGCCGGTACTTACGCTCAGTTCGTTGGTCGCGATGGCGGTTACGCTCAGATCCGTCTGAGCTCGGGCGAGCTGCGCATGGTCCGTCAGGAATGCATGGCCACCGTTGGTGCCGTGTCCAACCCCGACAACTCGAACCAGAACCTCGGTAAAGCCGGTCGTATGCGCCACAAAGGCGTTCGCCCGTCGGTTCGTGGTGTTGCAATGAACCCGATCGATCACCCACACGGTGGTGGTGAAGGTCGTACCTCGGGTGGCCGTACACCGGTTACGCCGTGGGGTAAGGACACCAAGGGTAAGCGTACCCGCAACAAGAACAAAGCGTCCCAGAAGCTGATCATCCGCTCGCGGCACGCCAAGAAGAAGGGACGTTAATCTATGTCTCGCTCTGTTTGGAAGGGTCCTTTCGTCGATGCTTACGTGCTGAAAAAAGCCGAAGCAGCGCGCGAGTCGGGCCGCAACGAAGTCATCAAAATCTGGTCGCGTCGTTCCACCATTCTGCCCCAGTTCGTGGGTCTGACCTTTGGTGTGTACAACGGCCAGAAGCACATTCCCGTCAACGTCTCGGAAGACATGATCGGTCAGAAGTTCGGTGAATACTCGCCGACCCGCACCTATTATGGCCACGCCGCAGACAAAAAAGCGAAGCGGAAGTAAGTCATGGGCAAGGAAAAGAACCCCCGCCGCGTGGCTGAAAACGAAGCAATGGCGAAAACTCGCATGCTTCGCACCAGCCCGCAGAAACTGAACCTGGTTGCGCAAATGATCCGCGGCAAGAAAGTTGAGAAGGCTCTGACCGACCTGACTTTCTCGAACAAGCGTGTCGCTCAGGACGTCAAGAAGTGCCTGCAATCCGCGATCGCGAATGCCGAGAACAACCACAATCTGGACGTTGACGAACTGATCGTCGCCGAAGCATGGGTTGGCAAGAACCTGGTCATGAAGCGCGGTCGTCCGCGTGCCCGTGGCCGTTTCGGCAAGATCATGAAGCCGTTCTCGGAGATCACCATCAAGGTGCGTCAAGTTGAGGAGCAAGCCTAATGGGTCATAAAGTAAATCCGATCGGCATGCGCCTGCAGGTCAACCGCACCTGGGACAGCCGCTGGTACGCCGACACCAAGGACTACGGTGATCTTCTGCTGGAAGACCTCAAGATCCGTGAGTTCATCAACAAAGAGTGCAAGCAGGCCGGTGTTGCACGTGTGATCATCGAACGTCCGCACAAGAAGTGCCGCGTTACGATCCACACAGCACGTCCCGGTGTCATCATCGGCAAGAAAGGTGCAGACATCGAAGTTCTGCGCAAAAAGCTTGCTCGTATGACCGACAGCGAACTGCACCTGAACATCGTCGAAGTGCGCAAGCCCGAGCTTGACGCGCAGCTGGTTGCCGAGTCGATCGCTCAGCAGCTGGAGCGCCGCGTCTCGTTCCGCCGCGCGATGAAGCGGTCGGTTCAGAACGCCATGCGCATGGGCGCCCTGGGTATCCGGGTGAACGTCGCTGGTCGTCTGGGCGGCGCCGAAATCGCACGGACCGAGTGGTACCGCGAAGGCCGCGTGCCTCTGCACACCCTGCGTGCCGACATCGATTACGCACATGCCGAAGCGATGACTCCTTACGGGATCATCGGGATCAAGGTCTGGATCTTCAAAGGTGAGATCATGGAACACGATCCGCAGGCACGTGACCGTAAAGCACAGGAACTCCAGGACGGCCCTGCACCTCGTGGTGCTGGTGGCGGTCGTCGCTAAGGAGGGAAAGATATGCTTCAACCAAAGCGTACTAAATTCCGCAAGATGCACAAAGGCCGGATCAAGGGTCTCGCCAAAGGCGGCTCTGATCTGAACTTTGGCACCTACGGCCTGAAAGCTCTCGAGCCTGAGCGTGTAACCGCACGCCAGATCGAAGCTGCACGTCGTGCCATGACGCGTCATATGAAGCGTCAGGGTCGTGTCTGGATCCGCATCTTCCCCGACACTCCGGTCACGGCAAAGCCGATCGAAGTTCGTATGGGTAAAGGTAAAGGTTCGGTCGACCGCTGGGCATGCAAAGTCAAGCCTGGCCGCGTGATGTTCGAAATCGACGGCGTCAATGACGACATCGCCCGCGAGGCCCTGCGCCTGGCCGCGATGAAGCTGCCGATCAAGACCCGCGTCGTGGTTCGCGAAGACTGGTAAACCGGTCCTTCCAGAAAATAAGAAAACCCCGCCGACTTGGCGGGGTTTTTTGTTTTTTTAGCAGTATGAGTTACGCTCTGTCAGAACGCATGCTTCAACGCGTATTTTTTGAAGTGAGTTTAGAACAGGGAGTTTTCAAATGGTTTCCAGCTCAGATATCGCGGCAATTGACGACGGCTTCTTCGCTGCCTTGAATGCCATGTTTGAGGGTGACGTAGGACCGATGGAGGCACTGTGGTCCCACGCAGAGGATGTTATCTATATGGGCCCGTCCACCAACCTTTTTCACGTTGGATGGAAAGTTACCGATCAGGATTGGACCGTGCAGGGTCAGGCCCATCTGGGTGGCTCGATCAAAGTGCTTAAGAGACATGTTTTTGTGGGCGAGACACTTGCCACTGTGCATCATTATTCCGAGGTGACCGGGCAGGGCGATGGATCCAACATTCGAATGCGTGGCACCAACGTCTATCGCAATGAATCCGGTGCGTGGAAACTGATTGCACATCACTCGGATCCGCTGCCGTATATCGACTTGTGATAATCGGGACCGGTTTGGCAAAGACGCGGCCTTTTCGGCTATCGCACCTTGTTCTCAATTGGGGTAAGGGACGGCCATGGCTCAGATTGAATCACTCTTCGTTACCCGTCTCTACCGCGCAGCTTTGTCCGAGTTCGATCCCAAGATCGACCCGGAAGAACTGGAAAGCTCTTGCCTTGTCATCGCCGAGGATGATGAGGCTGGGCAGGAATGGTGTGAGGAGAACGGCTATCCCGGTTACACCAGCTATGCCTCTCTGACCGATCTGCCGTGGCGGTTTCCGATCTTCGCCGATTTGATCTCGGCTTTGGACCAGCACGTAGCGGCCTTTGCCAAGGATCTGGAGTTTGATCTGGGTGAGGGCGCGTTGAAGCTGGAAGATCTGTGGATCAACATCCTGCCCGAGGGCGGGATGCATTCCAGCCATCTACACCCGCATAGCGTCATTTCAGGGACGACCTATGTCGCGATGCCTGAAGGGGCTAGCGCGTTGAAGCTGGAAGACCCCAGATCAGGACGTATGATGGCAGCACCTACGCGTCTCAAGGGTGGGCGGAGAGATTTGCAGCCGTTCATCTATATGAAACCGCAGGTAGGCGACGTCCTGCTCTGGGAAAGTTGGCTGCGCCACGAGGTGCCGATGAACATGGCCGAAGAAGAGCGGATTTCCGTCAGTTTTAATTATAAGTGGGATTAGGCTTATTGAGTGACCCAACCTTGTATCTGAACTCACTCAGACAACATTTCTCACATTTGAAAGTCGTTTTAGTCTGAAGGTGGTGAACTTGCTCTATCCAGAACTCACTTTAGGCCACATTGCTTTTGCGACTGGCGCTTTGTCTTTTTCATTTGATTTAACGTTTTATTCTGAGATTGCTTAAGTGCAAACATTTCCTTTTCGCGAGATTCTCCATAATACATCGCTTCCGTCCACAAAGCATAAAATTCCGGGGACATGTTCTTATGGGCGATATCCGCCAAGCAAAGGCATTGCTCAATAGACATGCCGTTCAAGCGGTTGTCTGCATTTGCTTTGCTGCAAACGTCTTTGCTAGAGATCGTTTGGGCTTGCGCGGAACCTGCAATTAGAGTTAGCGCTATTGCTGAGAGTACATTTTTCATTAATTTACTCTCTTAAAACAATTATTTACCCTTTCAGCTACCAATTTTGAAATTGTTGCGCAAGTTTTGCGTGAAATTTTCTCTGTTGACTCGCCTATGTTTCTCTAACTTCTCGTATACAATGCAGCCTTCGAAACTTTCCCTTGCCACCCACCCCCTAAACCCTTATACGGCGGCATCCTGCGATCACCCGGCTGAGTCGGGGGATTCGTATGTCTATCATTCATCCACCAGGTCCAAGGTGACCCTGTCAGGGGCCTTCTGGTGTTTTGAGCAAAGGAAAAAGGCGATGAACGCCCAAGAACTGCGTGACAAGACCCCGGACCAGCTCCGCGAGGAACTGGCCAACCTGAAGAAAGAAAGCTTTAACCTGCGCTTTCAACAGGCAACCGGTCAGCTGGAAAACACCGCCGGCATCAAAGCGGCCCGCCGCAACGCTGCCCGCGTCAAAACCATTCTGAACGAAAAGGCCGCTGCTGCGGCATCCGAGGAGTAATCAGATGCCCAAGCGTATCCTGTCCGGCACCGTAACAAGCGACGCAAACGAACAGACCGTAACCGTTCTGGTCGAGCGTCGTTTCAAGCACCCGCTGCTGCACAAAACCGTTCGTAAGTCCAAGAAGTATCGGGCTCACGACGAAAAGAACGCCTTCAAGGTCGGTGACACCGTACGCATCATCGAATGCGCACCGAAATCGAAGACGAAACGTTGGGAAGTTCTGGAAGCGTAAGCTTCCGGGATTTTTCCATTTGTCGAAACCCTGGGGGATCTAACGAGACCAGCCCCCACAGGTCGGGAGAAACCACATGATCCAGATGCAGACCAATCTGGATGTCGCTGACAACTCTGGCGCTCGCCGAGTTCAGTGCATCAAGGTCCTGGGTGGTTCCAAGCGTAAATACGCCTCCGTTGGCGACATCATTGTCGTCTCGGTGAAGGAAGCCATCCCGCGCGGCCGCGTAAAGAAAGGTGACGTCCGTAAGGCCGTCGTCGTACGCACCGCCAAGGAAGTCCGTCGCGAAGACGGCACCGCGATCCGTTTTGATCGCAACGCCGCCGTCATCCTGAACAACAACAACGAGCCCGTAGGTACCCGTATCTTTGGCCCCGTTGTTCGTGAACTGCGCGGCAAGAACTTCATGAAAATCATCTCGCTGGCTCCGGAGGTGCTGTAATCATGGCTGCTAAACTCCGCAAAGGCGACAAGGTCGTCGTGCTGGCCGGCAAGGATAAGGGCAAAGAGGGCACCATTACCTCTGTTGACCCGAAAGCCGGTAAAGCTGTTGTCGATGGCATCAACATCGCCATCCGCCACACCCGTCAGTCGCAAACCTCGCAAGGTGGCCGCCTGCCTCAGGCAAACCCAATCGAGCTGTCGAACCTGGCACTGCTGGACAAGAACGGCAAAGCAACCCGCGTTGGCTTCCGCATGGAAGGCGACAAGAAGGTCCGCTTCGCCAAGACCACAGGGGACGTGATCGATGCTTGATAACGCAACCTACACCCCGCGTCTGAAAGCTCAGTACGCCGAAACAATCCGTGCCGCTCTGAAAGAAGAGTTTGGCTACAAGAACGACATGCAGCTGCCCAAGCTGGAGAAAATCGTTCTGAACATCGGTTGTGGTGCTGAAGCGGTTAAAGACTCGAAGAAAGCGAAAGCTGCTGTCGAAGATCTAACTGCGATTGCTGGTCAACAGGCCGTTGCAACCAAGGCGAAGAAGTCGATCGCGGGTTTCCGCGTCCGTGAAGATATGCCGCTGGGTGCGAAAGTAACCCTGCGCGGCGACCGGATGTACGAATTCCTGGATCGTCTGATCACCATCGCGCTGCCGCGCGTTCGTGACTTCCGCGGTGTTAAACCTTCTTTCGATGGTCAGGGCAACTTTGCCATGGGCATGAAAGAACACATCGTTTTCCCGGAAATCGATTTCGACAAGGTCGACGAAGTCTGGGGCATGGACATCGTAATTGCCACCACAGCGAAAACCGACGCTGAAGCAAAGGCACTGTTGAAAGCATTCAACATGCCCTTCAACGCATAAGCGCCGGGAGGATTAAGACATGGCTAAGAAAGCAATGATCGAACGCGAAAAGAAGCGCGAACGCCTGGTGGCCAAATATGCCGCAAAGCGTGCCGAGCTGAAAGAAATCGCGAATGACGAGAGCAAGCCGATGGAAGAGCGCTTCAAGGCGCGTCTGAAACTGGCGAAACTGCCGCGCAATAGCTCGGCTACCCGTCTGCACAACCGTTGTCAGCTGACCGGTCGTCCCCACGCTTACTACCGTAAGCTGAAGGTCAGCCGTATCGCGCTGCGCGAGCTGGGTTCTGCTGGTCAGATCCCCGGCATGGTGAAATCGAGCTGGTAAGGGAGACATAGATATGAATGATCCTATCGGCGATATGCTCACCCGTATCCGCAACGCGCAAATGCGCGGCAAGTCCACCGTTTCCACCCCGGCGTCCAAGCTGCGCGGTTGGGTTCTGGACGTGCTGGCGGACGAAGGCTACATCCGTGGCTATGAAAAGACGACCGGTGAAAACGGTCATCCGGCCATCGAAATCAGCCTGAAGTACTACGAAGGCACCCCTGTTATTCGCGAACTGAAGCGGGTCTCGAAGCCCGGTCGCCGCGTATACATGGGCGTCAATGACATCCCGCAGGTCCGTCAGGGTCTGGGCGTGTCGATTGTCAGCACTCCGAAAGGTGTGATGTCGGACGCAAACGCTCGCTCCAACAATGTTGGCGGCGAAGTGCTCTGCACCGTCTTCTAAGGAGGTCTGCAATGTCTCGTATTGGTAAAAAACCGGTCGAGCTGCCCAGCGGCGTTTCCGCCTCTGTGTCGGGTCAGACCATCGAAGTCAAAGGTCCGAAAGGCACCCGCAGCTTCACCGCAACTGACGATGTTTCCCTGTCGGTCGAAGACAACGTGGTCAAAATTGATCCGCGTGGTTCGTCCAAGCGTGCGCGTCAGCAGTGGGGCATGAGCCGCACCATGGTTGCCAATCTGGTGACCGGTGTGACCCAAGGCTTCAAAAAAGAACTGGAGATCCAAGGTGTGGGTTACCGGGCTCAGATGCAGGGCAACACCCTGAAGCTGAACCTGGGCTACAGCCACGATGTTGATTTCACTGCTCCGGAAGGTGTCACCATCACCGCGCCGAAGCAGACCGAGATTGTTGTGGAAGGTATCGACCAGCAGCAGGTGGGCGAAGTCGCGGCCAAAATCCGCGAATGGCGCCGTCCCGAGCCGTACAAAGGCAAGGGCATCCGCTACAAGGGCGAATTCATCTTCCGCAAAGAAGGCAAGAAGAAGTAAGGACGCAAACAATGGCAAACAGCAAAAGAACCCTGTTTCTGAAGCGCCGCCTGCGCGTTCGGAACAAACTTCGCAAAGTCAACGCTGGCCGTGTACGCCTGTCGGTTCACCGTTCGAACAAGAACATCAGCGTTCAGCTGATCGACGACGTTCGTGGCGTGACCCTGGCTTCTGCCTCGACCCTGGAAAAAGATCTGGGTGTTGTTGGCAAGAACAACGTCGAAGCGGCCACCAAAGTGGGCGCGGCTATCGCCGAGCGTGCCAAAAAGGCGGGCGTCGAAGAGGCCTATTTCGATCGTGGTGGCTTCCTGTTCCACGGCAAAGTGAAGGCTCTGGCCGACGCTGCGCGTGAAGGTGGTTTGAAGATCTAAGACCTGCGGGCGGGTTTCGATCCGCCCCGATGATCCGGGGGCCCCTGGCGTTAGTCGGGGCTCACTTGGATTGAACTAAACGGCGCCGAGAGCGCCTCTAGAGAAAAGGGATGCCAAATGGCAGAACGTGAAAACCGTCGGGGCCGTGGCCGCGACCGTGAAGAAGCACCGGAATTTGCAGATCGTCTGGTCGCAATCAACCGCGTGTCGAAAACCGTAAAAGGTGGTAAGCGCTTTGGCTTCGCCGCTCTGGTGGTTGTCGGCGATCAGAAAGGCCGCGTCGGCTTTGGCAAAGGTAAAGCGAAAGAAGTACCTGAAGCCATCCGTAAGGCGACTGAGCAAGCCAAGCGTCAGATGATCCGCGTGCAACTGCGCGAAGGTCGTACCTTGCACCACGATATCGAGGGCCGTCACGGCGCTGGTAAAGTGGTTATGCGTACCGCACCTGAAGGTACTGGTATCATTGCCGGTGGTCCGATGCGTGCTGTGTTCGAAATGCTGGGCGTCAAGGACGTTGTGTCCAAGTCGCTGGGCTCGCAGAACCCGTACAACATGATCCGCGCCACCATCAACGGCCTGCAGAAAGAGCAGAGCCCGCGTTCGGTTGCCGCACGTCGTGGCAAAAAGGTTGCTGACATCCTGCCCAAGCGGGACGAAGCCCCTGTGGCCGAAGCGCCTGCTGCTGAAGCAGAAGCATAAGGAGAGCGACCCATGGCAAAAACCATCGTCGTCAAGCAGATCGGCTCCCCGATCCGCCGCCCCGCCGAACAGCGCGCAACCCTGATCGGCCTGGGCCTGAACAAGATGCACAAAACCCGTGAGCTGGAGGATACTCCTTCGGTCCGCGGCATGGTCAACAAGATCCCGCATCTGGTTGAGATCATCGAAGAGCGCGGCTAAGCGCCTCTTTCATCGAACAGAGAAACGCCTCCGAATTTTCGGGGGCGTTTTCGTATTTGTAGTACTTGTCTGCCGTGAACCCAAAGCTGACGTTGCTTATCCCGGCCATGCAAAAGTTTGCGAAGACCTTATCAGTGCATCAAGTGCAGGCGAATGTTTTCGGCCTGGGACTGTAAAGGCCGCGATAGTCCTTGAAACTTCTGGCTCAACAAGCGGGCGCTGCAACAAGCCCGGTAGAGTAACCGAGTACTCAGGCATGAAGGCAAAACCAATGCCTGCAGCAACCATTGCTTGCACCCAATCTTCTCGCTCAGACCGAAAGCGCGCGTACAGTTCTACGCCTTTTGACTCACAAACCGACATTACCATCTCGCGCAACTCACAGGCCAAACGATCAACGTAGTTTTCTTGTGATAAGTCTTTGAGTGAAACTGAGTTGAATGTTCCAAGGCGGTGTTCCGGCGGGAAAACAACAACATATCTTTCGACGTAGAGTGGTCTAGCCCTAAACTCCTCTTCCAGCTCTTCAGTCAGCGTCATTAAAGCAACATCAATATCGCCATCGGAAAGTTTTTTCTTTAGGTCTGACGCGCTTGCTTCGTTTACAGACAACTCCAATCCGCTGTGGTTTTTCTCGAATTGAGCTAAAAAGCGGGCAAGGCGAACGTGCCCAATTGTTGATAGGACACCCAAGCGCAGCGGTACCTTTTCGAGCAAACGAAAATTCTGAGCCAGCGCTTGTGTCGCTGCTGCTTCGTCGACGATGTGCTGTAGATGCGGCAGCATAGACTTCCCAAAGTCGCTAACCAGTATTTTCCTACCTTCCCGATGGAAAACCTGTGCACCCAGTTCGGTTTCTAGTGACTTGACGCCCTTGGTAAGCGCTGGTTGGCTCACATTGCATTCTGCAGCAGCCTTGGTGAAATTCAGATGCTTTGCGGCAGATAAGACATATCTAATCTGAGACATCTCCATGTTGGGGCACCTCGTCACTCGTAGCTAATAACAATCATGACGCAGGATACACCGTTTTATCCAAACCTGGAGTTATTAAGTCATAAGGTATTGATAGTTCCCCGAGCCACCGCTCCGTGATGCAATAGATGCACTGGTTTTACTACTCGGAAAGGGAGCGAAATGTCTGTTTTTATGGTCGAACGAAACCTCAAAGGTATCAGCATAGATGACTTGGGCGCTGCTCAAAAAGCTGCGATAGCAACTGCACAAAAAATGACAGCAGATGGAGACAAAATCAGCTACGTTCGCTCGACATTTGCTCCCGAAGACGGGCGTTGCATGTGCTTGTTTGATGGTGAAAGTGCCGATCAAGTTCGTCGATTGAATGATACCGCTGGGTTGCCTTACGAAACGGTCGTGGCAGCTATGGATCTTACTCCGTAACAAATAGGATTTCGTGTTTTGGTTGGGCCTTGGGTATACGCTCCGGGCCCTTCAGTAATTATTAAACAGCTCGACTAAGAATTGCCGGTTCGTCCCGCAAAGCGGACCAAAATCTTAAATGGTATCGAGTGTCCAGATCGCTGGGCCATTCCCTCAACGCATATCGGCTAGACCTAAACTTCAGTTGTTGGCGGTAACAGAAGCGCCTATCTGAACGCTGTCCCAAACAGGAACAAACAAAGCAACATCGGGGAATTCGCCCTGATCACAAAAGGAATTCAGATATGGCTTACACAGCAACAACCACTCACGGCGGCTTTAACCTGACCGCTCGCTTCGGACAGTTCGTCGCAAAGGTAAAAGAGGCATACGCCCTGCGCGTTGATTACAATCGCACCTATGCAGAACTGCAGAGCTTGACCAACCGCGAACTGGACGACATCGGCGTACGCCGCTGCGATATCAAAGACATCGCGCACGATCACGTTTATTGCTCGTAATTCTGCGAACACTCTCTCTGACCCTGAGGCGCCAAACGGCGCCTCTTTTGATTCAAGCGTCTAACTCAACACAACTCCTGAAATTGTAACCCGGCTGCATTGCGACAATACCACATTTGGTGCAAATGCGTTCTGAATGGCCGCGGTGGTCGGTACAATTTGTCGGGAAGAGTTCTTATGGCGCGAGAGTATCAGATCGGAATGCTGTGGGTCGAAGGGCCGCTAAGCTTTCTCGAGCAACTCTGTATCCAGTCCTATTTGGATGCGGGGCAAAGCGTGCGCCTTTATACGTACGACAACGTTACCAATATTCCCGAAGGTGTAGAGCATCGAGATGCCCGTGAAATCTTGCCTGACTCCGAATTCGTGACGCATGGCAGAACCGGTAGCCCCGCGCCGCATTCTGATAAGTTTCGGTATCGTATGTTGGCGCAAGAGGCAGATCTGATATGGGCTGATACAGACGCGTATTGTCTCAAACCGTTCACAACTGAAAACGGTCACTACTATGGGTATCTCCAAGGAGAGGTGGCAATTGGTGTGCTGGCTTTACCCCAGGACAGTGACACACTTGGTAAACTGATCGAATTCACCAATGATCCCTACAAGATTCCGCCGTGGCTCCGGCCGCGCCATCGTAAGCCGTTTGAGGAGGCGCGGCAGAGTGGTTCGCCTGCGAATGTTGCAGAAGCCCTTTGGGGCGTGTGGGGACCGCAGGCGATGACCTGGGCTTTGAGGAAAACGGGCGAAATAAAGTACGCATTGCCTGAACACGTATTCTACCCGGTTAACTTTTCGCAGCGGCGCGCTTTGGCTCGGCCGGGAGCGAATTTAGATAATCATTTTCGGAAAGATACCGTTTCGATTCACTTATATGGCCGCCGCATGCGGGCAATCATGCAAAACAAATATGGCGGCAATCCTGCCCCCGATAGCCTGATAGGCCGATTGCTTGTAAAACATGGTATTGACCCTCTTGCAGCACCCATCCCATCACGTCATGGGGTGAAGGAAAACACGACTCCAGCAGAGGAGTGACACGTCGCAAGCCCTTGGACTTGCCAAGTGATGCCAACAGGCCTATACGCCTCCGGTGGGTTTTTGCCCATGAGAATCAAAACCAAGAAATGCCGTGGTTGACCCATCACGCTTCGGGGGTCACATCCGGCTTAGGAGAAGCGAAATGAAACTGCACGAATTGCGCGACAATCCTGGCGCCACACCGAAACGCACGCGCGTTGGCCGTGGTCCCGGTTCCGGCAAAGGTAAAATGGGTGGCCGTGGTATCAAAGGCCAGAAATCCCGTTCGGGTGTAGCCATTAATGGCTATGAAGGCGGCCAGATGCCGCTGTACCAACGCCTGCCTAAGCGTGGCTTCAACAAGCCGAACCGCAAGGAATTCGCCGTTATCAATCTGGGCCTGATCCAGAAATTCGTCGACGCCGGCAAGCTGGACGCCAAAGCTGCAATCACCGAGGACGCACTGGTTGCATCCGGTCTGGTTCGCCGCAAGCTGGACGGTATCCGTGTGCTGGCCAAGGGCGAAATCAGCGCTAAAGTGAAACTGGAAGTAACTGGTGCTTCGAAAGCTGCCGTAGAGGCAGTTGAAAAAGCGGGCGGTTCACTGACGGTCACAAAAGCTGCTGCGGCAGAGTAAGCGCTTGTGAGCGGGCCAAGACCCGCTTACATAGACCTCAGAGTTTTCCTAGACGCCGCCCGAGCCGGAAAACGGTTCCGGGCGGTGTTTTCATAAGAGAGACCGATTAATGGTATCAGCAGCAGAACAAATGGCAGCCAATACAAGCTGGGCTGCCCTTGGCAAAGCCACCGATCTGCGCAACCGCATCCTGTTCACGCTGGGTTTGCTGATCGTCTATCGTCTGGGCACCTTTATTCCGGTGCCGGGGATCGACGGGCAGGCGCTGCGCGAGTTCATGGAGCAGGCGGGGCAAGGCATCGGCGGCATGGTTTCGATGTTTACCGGCGGGGCGCTGGGGCGGATGGGCATATTTGCCCTAGGTATTATGCCCTATATCTCGGCGTCGATCATCGTACAGCTGCTGACTTCCATGGTTCCTGCGCTTGAGCAGCTCAAGAAAGAGGGCGAGCAGGGCCGCAAGAAGATCAACCAATACACCCGTTTCGGCACCGTGGCGCTGGCCACCGTCCAGGCCTATGGTCTGGCGGTTTCGCTTGAATCGGGCGATTTGGCGACCGATCCGGGGATGTTCTTCCGCCTGTCGACCATGATCACCTTGGTCGGTGGCACCATGTTTCTGATGTGGCTGGGTGAGCAGATCACCGCACGCGGCATCGGCAACGGTATCTCACTGATCATTTTCGTCGGCATCATTGCCGAAGTTCCAGCCGCACTGGCGCAGTTCTTTGCGTCGGGTCGCTCGGGTGCAATCAGCCCTGCCGTGATCGTCGGTGTAATCGTGATGGTTATCGCCGTGATTACTTTTGTGGTGTTCATGGAACGCGCATTGCGCAAAATCCACATCCAATACCCGCGTCGTCAGGCCGGTATGAAAGTTTATGAGGGCGGATCAAGCCACTTGCCGGTCAAAGTGAACCCGGCGGGCGTTATCCCGGCGATTTTTGCCAGCTCGCTGCTCCTGCTTCCGGTAACGATCTCGACATTCTCGTCCGGCGCGACAAGCGGCCCGGTGATGTCGTGGCTATTGGCCAACTTTGGCCCCGGACAGCCGCTGTACCTGCTGTTCTTCGCCTCGATGATCGTGTTCTTTGCGTACTTCTATACGTTCAACGTGTCGTTCAAACCCGATGACGTTGCGGACAACCTAAAAAAGCAAAACGGCTTTGTACCGGGTATCCGCCCAGGCAAGAAAACTGCCGAGTATCTGGAATACGTGGTCAACCGTGTCTTGGTGTTGGGTTCGGCCTATCTGGCGGCGGTCTGCTTGCTACCGGAAATTCTGCGGAACCAGTTTGCCATCCCGTTCTATTTCGGCGGCACCTCGGTTCTGATTATCGTCTCTGTGACCATGGACACGATCCAACAGGTCCAGAGCCACCTGTTGGCGCATCAATACGAAGGGCTGATCGAAAAGTCCCAACTGCGCGGCAAGGGTAAGAAACGCGGCAGGAAGGGACCAGCTCGTCGATGAACATCATTCTTCTTGGCCCCCCGGGGGCTGGTAAAGGGACGCAAGCACGTCACTTGGTCGAAACACGCGGCATGGTTCAGCTGAGCACCGGCGACATGCTGCGCGAGGCCAAAACCTCGGGCACCGAGATGGGCCAGAAAGTTGCAGCGATCATGGACGCTGGCAAGCTGGTCACTGATGAAATCGTGATCGGTCTTATCGAAGAGAAACTGACCACTCAGAAAGGTGCCGGTTTTATCTTCGACGGTTTCCCGCGGACTCTGGCGCAGGCAGATGCTTTGGCGGCTCTGCTGGCCAAGTTGGGACAGTCGCTGCATACCGTCATCGAAATGCGCGTGGATGACGAAGCTTTGGTGCAGCGGATCACGGCACGCTCGACCTGCGGTGGCTGCGGTGAGGTCTATAATGACGTCACCAAGCCGATCCCTGCCGATGGAAAATGCACCAATTGTGGCAAGGAAAACGACTTCCAGCGTCGTGCGGATGACAACGAAGACAGTCTGCGCACTCGTCTGATGGAATACTACAAAAAGACTTCGCCACTGATCGGATACTATTATGCCAAGGGCGATCTGCGCCCGGTCAATGGTCTAGCTGAGATCAAGGAGGTCACGGCCTCTATTAAGGCTATTCTTGGCTAACTTTAGGTTGGGGCTTGACGGCCCCATCAAAAGCCCATATCGACCCCCATCCCTAAAGGGAATCAAGACCGCATGCGGGATTCGTTCCGTTTGCCCCGACCACCTCGAATAATGCTGAACCCTCTGGCGACACTGCCATGGTTAAGCGTTGTGAAAAAAGGTTCTGGAGTTACGGAACCGCAACGAAAAGGAAAGTTACACGTGGCACGTATTGCCGGCGTAAACATCCCGACTGCAAAGCGGGTACCTATCGCCCTCACATATATCACCGGTATCGGCAACACTTCGGCTAAAGCGATCTGCGAAGCCGTAGGCATTGAAGCGACTCGTCGCGTCAACGAGCTGTCCGACGCCGAAGTTCTGAAAATCCGCGAATTTATCGACGAAAACTTCACCGTCGAAGGTGACCTGCGTCGTGAAGTTCAGATGAACGTCAAGCGCCTGATGGACCTGGGCTGCTATCGCGGTCTGCGTCACCGCCGCAACCTGCCGGTTCGCGGTCAGCGCACCCACACCAATGCTCGTACCCGCAAAGGCCCCGCAAAGGCCATCGCTGGTAAGAAGAAATAAGGGAGGGTCTGACTGATGGCACGTGATAAGACTCGCGTTAAGCGCAAAGAGCGTAAGAACATCGCATCGGGCGTTGCCCATGTGAACTCGACCTTCAACAACACCAAGATCCTGATCTCGGACGTACAGGGCAACGCCATCTCGTGGTCGTCTGCCGGTACCATGGGCTTCAAAGGATCGCGGAAATCGACACCCTACGCCGCTCAGATGGCTGCAGAAGACGCAGGCAAGAAGGCGCAGGAACATGGCGTCAAGACGCTGGAAGTCGAAGTTCAGGGCCCCGGTTCGGGTCGTGAATCGGCTCTGCGTGCGTTGGCTGCAGTGGGCTTCAATATCACGTCGATCCGCGACGTGACTCCGATCGCCCACAACGGCTGCCGCCCACCGAAGCGCCGCCGCGTCTAAGCGACTTTGAATTGAGCTGGGGCCAGTGTTTTTGCACGGCCCCAGCACGTCATTTTAAACCTCGGGCGTCTGCACCTTGTTGGTCATGGGGCGCGGACAGGAATGGAGGGATTACATGATCCATAAGAATTGGGCAGAATTGATCAAGCCTACGCAGCTGGACGGTAAGCCGGGCAACGATCCCGCACGCCAGGCGACGCTGGTTGCTGAACCGCTGGAGCGTGGCTTTGGTCTGACATTGGGCAACGCGCTGCGCCGCGTTCTGATGAGCTCGCTGCAAGGCGCGGCCATCACCAGCGTTCAGATCGACAACGTCCTGCACGAGTTCAGCTCGGTTGCCGGTGTGCGTGAAGACGTCACCGACATCATCCTGAACCTCAAAGGCGTTTCCCTGCGCATGGAAGTCGAAGGTCCCAAGCGCCTGTCGATCAATGCCAAAGGCCCCGCCGTTGTCACCGCTGGCGACATCAGCGAAAGCGCCGGTATCGAGGTTCTGAACCGCGATCACGTCATCTGCCACCTGGACGATGGCGCTGACCTGTTCATGGAACTGACCGTCAACACTGGCAAAGGTTACGTCTCGGCTGAGAAGAACAAGCCCGAAGACGCGCCCATCGGCCTGATCCCGATCGACGCGATCTATTCGCCGGTCAAGAAGGTTGCCTATGACGTTCAGCCGACCCGTGAAGGTCAGGTTCTGGACTATGACAAGTTGACCCTGAAAATCGACACCGATGGTTCGATCACGCCAGAAGACGCGTTGGCCTTTGCTGCACGCATCCTGCAGGATCAACTGTCGATCTTCGTCAACTTCGACGAGCCGGAATCGGCTGGCCGTCAGGACGAAGACGATGGTTTGGAGTTCAACCCGCTGCTGCTGAAGAAAGTGGACGAGCTCGAGCTGTCGGTCCGTTCGGCAAACTGCCTGAAGAACGACAACATCGTTTACATTGGCGACCTGATCCAGAAAACCGAAGCCGAGATGCTGCGCACCCCGAACTTCGGCCGCAAGTCGCTGAACGAGATCAAAGAAGTGCTGTCCGGTATGGGTCTGCACCTTGGCATGGATGTCGAGGATTGGCCGCCCGACAACATCGAAGATCTGGCCAAGAAATTCGAAGACGCGTTCTAAGCGCGTCTTCCCCAATGCCCGGGCGTCCGGGGACAAAATGGGCACTTCCGCCCCAAGGAGAGCCGGTGACACGCATCGCCGGCCAGACAAAGCAAAACGCGAAAGAAGGAACTAGAAAATGCGTCACGCACGTGGTTACCGCCGCCTGAACCGTACTCATGAGCACCGTAAGGCTCTGTTTGCGAACATGGCTGGCTCGCTCATTGAGCATGAGCAAATCAAAACAACTCTGCCTAAGGCAAAAGAACTGCGCCCGATCATCGAAAAGCTGGTCACTCTGGGCAAGCGCGGCGACCTGCACGCTCGCCGTCAGGCCGCATCGCAGCTGAAAGAAGACAAAGACGTCGCAAAGCTGTTCGAAGTTCTGGGCCCCCGCTACGCCGAGCGTAAGGGCGGTTATGTCCGCATCCTGAAAGCTGGCTTCCGCTATGGCGACATGGCTCCGATGGCGATCATCGAATTCGTTGATCGTGACGTCGACGCCAAAGGCGCGGCTGACAAAGCACGCGTTGCTGCCGAAGAGGCCGCAGACGAAGAATAAGATAGCCCGGCTATCTATAGTTAAGCCCCTGCGTTTTGGACGTAGGGGCTTTTTTTGTTGCGAAACGAAGGCCGCCGGGATCGGTTCTACTTGCCTTCTGCCTTATGAATGTCGCTCTCTGATGTCCCCGCAGACAGGTTGGCGTCTGAAAAAGCAGGTGTTTCCGGCAGCTCCAGATGCAATGTCGAGGTGTGGTCGATGTCTATTTGCCCGCTGGTCAACGTATAATCCAGCACGTGCCCTCCAGTTCCGTAGTCATCTGAAATGAAATGCAGATGATAACCGGGAACCCCAATCCCCACAGCGTAATCGGGACAACGAAATCCAAGAATTGTGCCATCTACGTCATTCAGTTCGAACTGGGCCTGCGTTTTGACGACCTCTAGCAAGGGTTTGTAAGGGCGTTCTTGCCGTAATACGTTCCGAAATTTGATATGCTTGATCCGACCGGTAAAGCGAACCGCGTAGAACAGGTTCCTCTCTGCTGCCTGTGCGTCCAATTGGCCTTCAAACCCCAACTTGTCGGTTTCAGCGCTCAGTTCAAATGAAACGGTCGGTTGGAAATTGATGACTGCCGCGTACGGGGTCAAATCCGTATCGCTTGCCCTATTGGCCTTGCCGTCGCCATCCAGACGATAAGCCACACCATCCAACACGATCATTTCCCCATCTAACGCATTGAAGGTACCCAGACCAAAATCACCATGGCGAAGCAACTCTCCAATTGAAACGGTCCCGTCATAGACCCCTTGCATTATGGCGCTGAGCAACGAGGCCTGATAATATTCGTGTGCGTTGTTTTCCGTGCCCGATTGCCCGGCCTGCTGGTGGCTGGAGACAGCGGTTGCAAAGGTCAGTTCCCGGTCCTGATGCATGGGGTTATCTCCCTCAGGTTCAATTGCGTTTTGATCAATGCCCTTGATCCTACTTGATTGATCCAAAATACGGTACCACGCGCGACGCATGATCACTTGCAATCCGAACCGCAGCCCCGCATATCCTTTTGGCGACATCGCCGGAGGGGTATTTATGCTGCGAGTCCTATTTTCCCTTTTGTTGCTGACGGGGGCGGCCAACGCTGAAACCCGCGTGCCCACATCACAAGCTGAAATCAGCCTTGGCTTTGCACCGGTGGTAAAAGAGGCATCTCCAGCAGTGGTCAATATTTACGCCAAGATTGTGCGTCAGGGGCGGGCGAACCCGTTCTTTTCGGATCCGTTCTTTAAGGATTTCTTTGGTGGCGGATTTGAAGAACCACGGCCGCGGGTGCAGAACTCACTTGGATCGGGGGTGATCCTGTCGGCCGACGGTTATGTCGTTTCGAATTATCACGTTGTTGGCACAGCCACGGAAATTCGCGTCGTGACGACGGATCGCCGGGAGTATTCAGCACAGGTTGTTCTGGGCGACAAGGAAAGCGATATCGCAATTCTGCGGCTTGAACAGGCCGAAGATCTGCCCTTCCTGCAACTACGAAATTCGGACCATGTTGAGGTCGGAGAATTGGCGCTGGCAATTGGCAACCCGTTCGGCGTGGGTCAGACGGTGTCATCTGGGATCATATCAGGGCTTGCGCGAACGGGCGCAGCGACCGGCAACGAGAGGGGCTATTTCGTTCAGACCGATGCGGCCATCAATCCTGGGAATTCCGGCGGGGCATTGATTGACGTGAATGGTGACCTGATTGGGATAAATACCGCGATCCTGACCCGTTCGGGTGGTTCGAACGGTATCGGGTTCGCCATTCCAGCTAATCTGGTGGCGGAATTTCTGCGACAGGCGCAAGAAGGCAATGAAAGTTTTATAAGCCCGTGGGCTGGTATGGCAGGTCAGCATATGAGCGTAGATATCGCCGAGTCGCTTGGGTTGGTGATTCCGCTGGGCGTCGTGATTTCCGACCTGCACCCACTCAGCCCACTGGCCGAAGCCGGTTTGCGGGTAGGCGATGTGGTAACCCATGTGGATGGGGATGAGGTGAATTCTCCTGCCGAGATGAAGTTCCGCATGTCCGTAGCGGGCGTGGGCGGTACTTCAGTTGTTACGCGGCTGCGAGGTGAGGATAATGCCGAGGTCGAGGTGGCGCTGATCAGGGCACCGGAAACTCCGGCGGCGGAAGAAACCACACTAGATGATCGCACGGTGATGCCGGGCCTTACGATTTCTCGTATCAACCCGGCTGTAATTACTAAGATGGGGCTGGTGCTGTCGCAGACCGGCGTGGTTGTAGTTGACGCGGGACGATACGGAGGTCGTTCGGGCCTTCGCGTGGGGGATGTCGTCAATAGTATTAATGGCACCCAGATTGCACACCCACAGGATGTGATCGACGCGCTGACCGATCCGGGGCGTCGGTTGAACCTGGACATTCTGCGTGGTGGGCGGTCGGTTTCCTTGCGGTTTCGACTGTAACCTGATGAGCGACCTTTTCGACACCGGGGCCGCAGAGCCCGCGCATCGCCCGCTGGCGGACCGATTACGGCCGCAAACGCTAGCGGAAGTTATCGGGCAAGAGCAGGTTTTGGGGCCGGATGCGCCGCTGGGGGTTATGTTGACTTCGGGCAGCCTGTCCAGTCTGGTGTTCTGGGGACCTCCGGGTGTTGGGAAAACGACCATCGCGCGGCTGCTGGCGCAGGAAACCGATCTGCACTTTGTTCAGATAAGTGCGATTTTCACCGGTGTGCCAGATCTAAAAAAAGTTTTCGAAGCCGCCAAGATACGCCGCCAGAACGGGCAGGGCACGTTGCTGTTTGTCGACGAGATTCACCGTTTCAACAAAGCCCAGCAGGATGGCTTTCTGCCGCATATGGAAGACGGGACGATCCTTTTGGTCGGCGCCACGACCGAGAACCCGTCCTTTGAGCTGAACGCCGCTGTGCTCAGCAGGGCGCAGGTGCTGGTGTTGGAGCGTCTCAGCCTGGCAGATCTGGAGCGCCTGACACAACGAGCGGAAAAAGAACTGGATCGCGCGCTGCCGCTCACTGGTCCTACCCGCGAAGCCCTGCAGGAAATGGCAGACGGCGACGGGCGTGCGCTGTTGAACCTGATCGAACAGATTGCTGCGTGGAAGGTTGATGCGCCACTGGACCCAGACGCGCTGTCCACTCGGCTCATGCGACGGGCGGCGAAATACGACAAGTCCGGAGACGAGCACTACAACCTGATCTCGGCGCTGCACAAATCGGTGCGCGGGTCCGACCCGGACGCGGCGCTCTACTGGTTCGCGCGGATGCTGACCGGGGGCGAGGACCCGCGCTATCTGGCTCGGCGGATTACACGGATGGCGGTCGAAGATATTGGGCTGGCCGATCCACAGGCACAGGCGATTTGTCTGCAATCGTGGCAGACCTATGAACGGTTGGGCAGCCCCGAGGGCGAATTGGCCTTGGCGCAAGCGCTGGTTTATCTTGCCTTGGCGCCGAAATCGAACGGAGCCTATGTGGGTTTCAAAGCGGCGATGCGGCTGGCCAAGCAATCAGGCAGCGAACCACCGCCCAAACACATCCTGAACGCGCCGACCTCGTTGATGAAGGATCAGGGCTATGGCGCGGGCTATGCTTACGACCATGATGCCGAGGATGGGTTTTCGGGCCAGAACTACTTTCCCGAAGGTATGGAGAGGCCCGAGCTGTATCAGCCTGTCGAACGTGGCTTCGAGCGCGAGTTGAAAAAGCGGCTGGACTATTTCGCCAAGCTTCGGTCACAGCGGAACGGTTGACTCTTTGCATTTGGCACGCCACAGACGCGCATGATTTCTATGGCACTTACAGACGGGTTTACCGCGCGGATGATCTGCGCGATGCAAGGGATATCGGCATGAGCGGCGTACAGATGATCACCGTGGCAGAAGGTGACGGCGACCAGCGGCTAGATCGGTGGCTGCGCCGCCTGTTCCCGCACGTCAGCCAGGGCCGTATCGAGAAGATGTGCCGCAAGGGCGAACTGCGTGTGGAAGGTGGCAGGGTTAAGGCTTCGACCCGGCTTGAGTCAGGGCAAGTCGTGCGCGTGCCACCTTTGCCTGAAGCAGATCACAAGCCTGCCGAGGTCAAGCGACGTATCTCGGATGCGGATGCCAAGATGATCCAGTCTTGCGTGATTTACCGTGACGATCATGTTCTGGCTCTGAACAAGCCACATGGCCTTCCAGTGCAAGGTGGCAGCGGTCAAACCCGCCACGTGGACGGCCTGTCCGAGGCCTTGCGGTTTGGCTATGACGAAAACCCCCGCCTTGTTCATAGGTTGGACAAGGACACATCCGGCGTTTTGCTGTTGGCCCGTACGCGTGAGGCGGCCAAAGGGTTGACGGCTGCGTTCCGTCACCGTGATACGCGCAAGATTTACTGGGCCTTAGTGGCCGGGGTCCCGACCCCTTATTTGGGTGAAATCAAGACGGGGTTGGTCAAGGCATCGGGCCACGGTAAGCAGGGCGAAGGTGAAAAAATGTTCGCCGTGCATATGAACGAGGTCAACGACACGCCAGGCGCGAAACGGGCGCATACGCTTTATGCAACGCTGTATCGTGTCGCGGGACGCGCAGCCTGGGTGGCTATGGAGCCGATCACTGGCCGCACGCACCAACTGAGGGCCCATATGGCTGCGATTGGGCATCCTATCATTGGCGACGGTAAATATGGCGGTTCGGGGCAAGAAAATCTGGGCGATGGTTGGGGCGCGCAGTTGGGTGGAATCATCAGTAAGAAGCTACACTTGCATGCGCGGCAAGCCTCGTTCCAGCATCCGGTGACGCGTAAAGACATCACAATCACCGCGCCTTTGCCAGAGCATATGAAACACAGCTGGGACACCTTCGGCTGGACCGAAGACCTGGCCGCAGAAGACCCCTTTGAGGAATTGCAATGAGCAAACCTCTGCGTTTAGTGCTGTTCGATGTGGATGGCACTTTGGTCGACAGTCAGGGCAGTATCGTAGCGGCAATGACCGCCAGCTTCGATGCTCTGTCTCTGCCCGTACCCGACCGTACAGAGATTCTGTCCATTGTCGGTCTGTCCTTGCCCATCGCCATGGAACGGTTGGCGTCGGATCAGTCAATCAATGTTCAGCGCAGTCTGGTCGACGGCTACAAACAAGCTTACCACGCACATCGGCTTGAACAGGGGACGGCAAGCTCTCCATTGTATCCTGGGGCGCGAGAGATCATCGAAGCGCTGCATGCGGTGCCCGAGATTCTGCTGGGCGTGGCGACTGGGAAGTCTCAGCGCGGTCTGGATGCGTTGATCGAGGGGCATGGGTTGGAGCGCTATTTTGTCACCCGACAGGTTGCGGATCACCATCCGTCCAAACCCCACCCTTCGATGATCGATACAGCCCGCGGCGAAACCGGGGTGGATGAGGGAAATACGGTCATGATCGGTGATACTCGGTTCGATATGGACATGGCGCGCGCGGCCGGGGTCGCAAGTGTTGGTGTGACATGGGGCTATCACGACCGCTCTGCGCTGGACGGTGCAACCCGCGTTATTGAAACCTTTGACCAGCTGCCACGGGCGCTGGATGACATCTGGACCTAAAAAATGAGCGACTGGAAGCCAAAACGATTTTGGAGCGAGAGTGCTGTAGTCGAAGTCGAGGGCGGATACACCGTTGAACTAGACGGCCGCCGCGTAAAAACTCCGGCCAAGGCTACCCTGATCCTGCCGACCCGCGCCATTGCAGAAGAGGTCGCCGCCGAATGGGACGCACAGGAAAAAGAAGTAGACCCAACGTCGATGCCTTTCACCCGTTCAGCAAATGCTGCGATCGACAAAGTGCGTCATCAACACGCCGAGGTTGCAGACATGCTGGCTGATTACGGCGATTCGGATTTGCTATGCTACCGCGCAGAACACCCGCAAGAGTTGCAAGAGCGTCAGGCCGAGCAGTGGGATCCGGTTTTGAACTGGGCAGCCGAGGCCCTTTCAGCGCGGCTGCTGCCGGTTGCCGGAGTATTGCATCAACCCCAACCGTCTGAGGCGCTGTCGTCCCTTAGGCAACGTGTTCATGACCTTAGCGATTTTCAAATGGCCGCATTTCACGATCTTGTCAGCCTATCGGGATCGCTCATCCTAGGTTTCGCGGCAGCCCAAAATTGGCGCAGCGCTGAAGAAATTTGGGGCATATCAAGGCTCGACGAACTTTGGCAGATCGAACAATGGGGCCACGATGACGAGGCCCACGCAGCTGCTGAAACCAAAAAGGTGGCCTTTTTGCACGCCAAACGGTTCTTTGATATCTCGGTTTGAGCCCTCGAAGCCTGATTTTCCAACATTGGGTGAGTCATCCTTGAATTGACTCATCGTTTTCCCTGATCCGGGCCTTGACGTTTGTTTATGAATGCGCCCAAACTCATGCCCACTAAAGGGGAGACACCTTTGGGGAAACCTTTCTGGTGCCAAAGGTGCCGGACAGAACCGTCCCAAGACCGGGACGGAAAATCAGGAAGAGGTAAAAATGAAAAAATCCGTAATCTTGGGCGTGGCAACCATCGCCGGACTAGCCGCTGCCGCGGCTGCGGCGGGGACTGCCGATGATGTCAAGGCGCGCGGCAAACTGAACTGTGGCGTGGCGACCGGTGTTCCCGGCTTTGCCAGCCCGGACGCCAACGGCGAGTGGCAGGGCTTTGACGTGGCTGTGTGCCGCGCAGTCGCAGCCGCCGTTCTGGACGATCCGATGGCTGTCGAATTCATTCCGACCACCGGCAAGACGCGTTTCACCGCGCTGGCGTCTGGCGAGATCGATATGCTGGCCCGTAACACAACTTGGACTTTCAGCCGCGACGTTGACCTGAAGTTCGAATTCATCGGCATCAACTACTATGATGGTCAGGGCTTCATGGTTCCCAAAGCTCTGGGCGTGAGCTCAGCTAAGGAACTGGATGGCGCAACCGTCTGCATCCAGACCGGTACCACTACCGAGCTCAACTTGGCGGATTTCTTCCGCATCAACAACATGAGCTACGAGCCGGTTCCGATCGAAACCAACGCCGAAGCACAGCAGCAGTATCTGGCTGGTGCATGTGACGTCTACACCACCGACGCGTCCGGTTTGGCGGCAACTCGTGCCACCTTTGAAAACGCAGCTGATCACGTGATCCTGCCCGAAATCATCTCGAAAGAGCCTCTGGGCCCACTGGTCCGTCATGGCGATCACGAGTGGGGCGATGTGGTCCGTTGGACTCTGAACGCGCTGATCGCAGCCGAAGAGCTGGGCGTAACTTCGGCTAATATCGATGAGATGGCGGCCGGCACCGACAACCCCGAAGTGAACCGCCTGTTGGGTTCCGAAGGCACGCTCGGTGAGATGCTGGGTCTGGACGCGACCTGGGCACAGCGCGCGATCAAAGCGGGTGGTAACTATGGCGAAGTGTTTGCCAAGAACATCGGTGAGGAAACACCGATCGGACTGGCACGCGGCCTGAACGCGCAGTGGACCGATGGTGGCCTGCTGTACTCACCGCCGTTCCGCTAAAATCCACGGGAAAGGGCGCAGGGAAACCTGCGCCCTTTTTCATTCAATAAGAAACGTTCCCGGATAGATTGAACGAAGACCAACTTCGTCGGCAAAAATCGGGATGAACGGGGAAAAACATAGGTCATGACGACACTCACTGACCCGCCGAAGGAGCACTTCCGGCTGTCCATGCTCCTTTACGATACGCGGTACCGATCTGCGACCATTCAGGTCATCGCAATGATTGGTTTCATGCTTCTGGCAGCTTGGATAATTAATAACACTATTCAGAACCTTGAAACGCTTGGCAGAACAGTCGGGTTTGATTTCTTCGCCGAGCCGTCGAGTTATGATATCAACCAACGCCTGCTGGAATACGACTCGCGTGATACCCATCTGCGTGCGGCCTTTATCGGCTTGTTGAACACGCTGGTTGTCGCGGTTCTGGGCTGTATCACAGCAACAATTATCGGCGTTATGGTTGGTGTTTTACGCCTGTCGAACAATTGGCTGATCGCGCGGATCATGACGGTCTATGTCGAAATGTTCCGCAACGTTCCGGTCCTGCTTTGGATCGTGTTCGCCATGGCGATCCTGATCGAAAGCCTGCCTGCTCCGCGCGCGTTCCGGGGTGAAAATCCAGAAGCGACGATGGATCTTTTTGGCACCGTCGCTGTGACAAATCGCGGAGTTTATATCCCCGAGTTCCTGTTCTCACGCAGTTTGGGTGACATTCATTTGTTCGGTACGTCGAGCCTGCGGTTTGATGTTTCGCTGGACCTCGTCGCGTTTTTGATTGTGCTTGGCGGCAGTATCTTTGCGATGCGCAAAGTGTCGGCTTGGGCCAACGCCACGCAGGAAAAGACGGGTGACCGTCCGACCATCTGGTACATTCAACTTGGCCTGCTGTTCGTTCCTTCGGCTATCTTGCTGGGCGCTTTGGGCTTCCATCTGGGTTACCCTGAGCTGAAAGGCTTTAACTTCACCGGCGGAACGCATCTGCGGAACTCGCTGATCGCGCTGTGGCTGGCTCTGTCGCTATATACAGCGGCGTTCATCGCCGAGATCGTGCGTGCCGGTATCCTGGCAATTTCGAAAGGCCAGACCGAGGCTGCATCCGCATTGGGTCTGCGTCCGGGTCGCACCATGCGTCTGGTGATCTTGCCGCAGGCACTGCGTGTGATCATCCCGCCGATGATCTCGAACTATCTGAACCTGACCAAGAACTCGTCGTTGGCGATTGCGGTCGGATATATGGACATCACGGGTACGCTAGGTGGCATCACCATGAACCAGACCGGACGCGAGCTGGAATGCGTTCTTCTGCTGATGCTGGTCTATCTGGCCATCTCGCTGAGCATTTCAGCGGTGATGAACTGGTACAACAACCGTGTCAAACTGGTGGAGCGGTAATATGAGTGATGTTTCATTTGTCCGCACGGAAATGTTGCCGGAACAGTCGCCGCCGGCGTCTGAGGTTGGTATTCTGGGTTGGATCAGGCACAATCTGTTCTCAAGCTGGCTCAACTCGATCCTGACCTTGGTCTCGCTGTACTTCATCTACTATGTGCTGTCCAACATCCTGTCATGGACGTTCGAATCTGTTTGGAACGCCAATTCCCTGTCGGAATGTCGTGAGATCATGATGGCGACATGGGGCGATACTCATGGTCATGCCTGTTGGGGTGTTATCAAGGATCGTTGGCTGCAATTGCTGTACGGTTTTTATCCGCCTTATCCCGCGCATCCGGACGCAACGTGGTCTAACCCGCCTGAAACGGGCGCTTGGCCGGCCTATTTCCGGCCGAACCTGACCTTCATCCTGTTGCTTGTTGCGATAGCGCCGGTGTTGTTCACCAATGTTCCGCGCAAGCTGCTTTACGTCACCGCAGCGTATCCATTTCTGCTGCCATGGCTGATGTGGGGTGGGTCGATCTGGACGCCGCTGATGGTCGCAGCCGGGTTTGCAATCGGCTACTTCGCGTACAAGTTTGCGCATCCGGTTCTAGGTTCGCTGACAGCGTTGATCCTTGGCGTCGTGCTGCCGATCGTATGGTGGTTGTTTGCCTCTGGATCGGTTGCCGATGCGATCAATTCGGCCGTTCCGATTGGAATCGCCACGGTAGAAAGCCGCGACTTTGGCGGCTTTATGCTGGCGATCTTGTTGGGCGTTGTGGCCATTGGTGTATCGCTGCCTATCGGCATCGTTCTGGCGCTGGGCCGGCAGTCCGATCTGCTGATCGTCAAATATATGTGTGTGGGCTTTATCGAGTTCATCCGCGGCGTACCGCTGATCACCTTGCTGTTTGTGGCCTCGCTGCTGCTGAACCTGTTCCTGCCGCCGGGTACCAATTTTGACATCATCCTGAGGGTGATGATCATGATGACCCTGTTCTCAGCCGCCTATATGGCTGAGGTGATCCGGGGTGGTCTGGCAGCTCTTCCGAGGGGTCAGTATGAGGGCGCCGACAGTTTGGGCTTGAACTATTGGCAGGCACAACGGTTGATCATCATGCCGCAGGCGCTGAAAATCTCGATCCCGGGCATCGTGAGCACGTTCATCGGTATCTTCAAGGATACAACGCTAGTCTCGATCATCGGTCTGTTCGACGTGATCGGCCTGACCAACGGCATCCGCGCCGATACCGCCTGGAACGGCGTCTACTGGGAACTGTTTGCCTTTATCGGCGTTCTGTTCTTCGTCGTCTGCTTCTCCATGTCCCGTTATTCCATGTACCTGGAGCGCAAGCTTCAGACTGGCCACCGTTAAGGAGTTCAACACATGTCTGAACTTGCAATTGAACGCGAAATCGACCGCTCCAAAATGCAGGTGAGCGACGAGGTCGCCATCGAAATCACCAACATGAACAAGTGGTACGGGTCCTTCCACGTACTGCGCGACATCAATCTGACCGTCAATCAGGGCGAGCGGATCGTGATCGCGGGGCCGTCGGGGTCGGGCAAGTCCACTTTGATCCGCTGCCTGAACGCGCTGGAAGAACACCAGCAGGGCAAGATCGTCGTGGACGGGACCGAGTTGTCGAATGACCTGAAGAACATCGACAAGATCCGGTCCGAGGTTGGTATGGTGTTCCAGCACTTCAACCTTTTCCCGCACCTGACCATTCTGGAAAACTGCACGCTGGCCCCGATCTGGGTGCGTAAGACGCCCAAGAAAGAGGCCGAAGAGCGTGCGATGCATTTCCTGGAAAAGGTGAAGATCCCGGATCAGGCTCTGAAATATCCTGGCCAGCTTTCAGGCGGTCAGCAGCAGCGTGTGGCGATTGCCCGCTCGCTCTGCATGATGCCTCGGATCATGCTGTTCGATGAACCGACATCGGCGCTGGACCCTGAGATGATCAAAGAGGTGCTCGACACCATGATCGAGCTGGCCGAAGAAGGCATGACCATGCTCTGCGTGACCCACGAGATGGGCTTTGCCCGTCAGGTCGCGAACCGCGTGATCTTTATGGATGCCGGTCAAATCGTGGAACAGAACGAACCCGAAGAGTTCTTCAACAACCCGCAAAGCGAGCGGACCAAGCTGTTCCTCAGCCAGATTCTGGGTCACTGATCCCAGAGAAATCGACGGAAAGGCGGGGTAGATCCCCGCCTTTTTTATTCCAGTAGTTCACGCGGAATGGCAAACCCCTGCACCTTGCCGTTGTGCCACTGGATTTGAGCCCAACTTTCGATATCAAAGCGGATCACAGTTGTCGCACAGGTTGGGTAGTCGTGAAACCGTGGGTGATCAGGTGCTTGCCGCACGATGCGGCGTGCAAAGCTGCCAATGCCGGGGTTGTGGCCCAGCATGAGCACGGTCGGTTCGATCGCAGCCGATAGTTCGCGCAAAATGTCTTCCGATTCCGCATGGTAGAGTCTGCGATGGAAGCGAACTTTATCGGCCTGCAACCCCATTTGGTCCCAAGTCTCTCGAGTGCGAGCTGAGGTCGAACTCAGCACCTCATCCGGCAGCCAACTGTTTTCGCGTAACCAAGCTGCTATTGCCTGCGCCGATCTGCGCCCCCGTTTGTTCAGGGGGCGATCATGGTCCGCAAGATTTGGATCTCCCCAACTGGATTTCGCATGGCGGGTCAGGATCAAGGTGCGTGTCATGACGGGTGGAAGGATTTCATGTGGTGGGCGGACTGTTCCGGATCGCGCCCCGCACCTGCACTGAGAGGGCAGGACAGCCGCGCCAAACAACCGCCGGTCATACAGGTTTGCCCCGCATCGGTGGACAGGTGTCCGTGGCAAGCATCGACATCATAAAAACTCTGACTGTTCAACGCGCCAACCGGGCAGGTTTGGGTACACGGGGCCGGGCATGTGATGCAGGGAGAGAGGCCCGAAACCTCAGGGATGGGGAATTCCTCGGGGAAATGCAGCGCACCTCGGTACGAGATCATCATGCCGACTGTATCATGCACCAGCGCACCTACCGGGCTGCTGAAGGTGCGCCCAGACTTTAACGCCCAGTCAATGAAAGGGGCATAGGGCGGGCCACCAAAAGGAAAAAATGCCTCGGCTCCCAAATCCTGTGCCATTTGTCCAATCACTCGGGATGACCACCGGTCCACCGGGTGGTCACCGGCCCATTCAGGGGCTGCCTTTAGAGTGGGCCAGAACGCCGAACCTGCGCCGAGAAGGATCAGGGTGCCCTTATCCAATTGCTTTGCCTCAGCAATGCGTGGATGTAACGCGCCCATTATAATCAGCCCGACGTCCAGCGCCGCGCGATCAACGCGGTTGAAACGGTCTGTAGAGGAGGTCAGGGGCTGTCCGGTCATGTCTCCTCCGTTCGGTGATTAGTCTGGTCGGATCAGCGAACCAGCGCCATGTTCAGTAAACAGCTCTAACAATACGGCGTTGGGTGCGCGCCCGTCCAGAATGACCACCGCGCGTACACCGCTATGCAGGGCGTCCAGTGCCGTTTCGGTCTTGGGGATCATCCCACCCGCAATGGTACCGTCCATGGTCATTTCGCGGATCTGACCGGCTTTCAGCTCGGTTACAACTTCGCCGCCAGCATTCTTCACACCCGAGACATCCGTAAGCAACAGCAGCCGGTCCGCCTTGAGCGCCGATGCAATTGCTCCGGCAGCGGTGTCACCGTTGATGTTAAAGGTTTCGCCGTTCTTGCCTGCACCTAGGGGCGCGATCACGGGGATTACATCATGCGAAAACAGGTTGTGCAGGATGGCTGGGTTCATCTCGGACGGAGAGCCGACAAAACCCAACGAGGGATCGGCCTGATCACAGACGATCAGGTTGGCGTCTTTACCCGAAAGACCCACGGCAGTGCCACCTTGACCGTTGATTGCTTGCACGATGCGCTTGTTCACAAGACCAGCCAGAACCATCTCAACCACTTCGACGGTGGCTTTGTCGGTTACGCGTTTGCCGTTCACGAACTCGGACTGGATGTTCAACTGATCCAGCATCGCGTTGATCATCGGGCCGCCGCCATGCACGATCACCGGATTCACACCAACCTGACGCATCAGAACCACGTCGCGGGCAAAGCTCTCCATTGCTTCGTCGCTGCCCATGGCATGGCCGCCTAGTTTGATGACGACAATCGCCCCGTCATAGCGCTGCAGGTACGGCAAGGCGCTGTTCAAAGTGGCGGCGGTGGCGATCCAATCCCGGTTCATATCTCTTGTCTTCATGGCTTCTTGTCCCTCTGGGAACCCGTGTTAGGGCGTTTGGAGGGTGGTGCCAAGACCGGATCGCGGAAACATCCGACTGGAACGGGCCGCACCACTGGGATGCGACCCGGTTTTGTTAGTTCATGGCGCGCTTAATGGCCGGGATGTTGCTGACCAGCAGCAAGTCGATCACCAGTACTGCCAGCAAGGTCAAACCAACCAGCGGGAAAGCCATCGCAGTGAACAAACCGATCAGCACAGCCCCTTTCCACAACGGCAGTTCAGCGGGCATCGGCGGCGCGGCCAGACGACCTGCGCGTTGGGGCCGACGCTTGACCCACATCACCACGCCCGAGATGCAGACGAAGATGACCGAGAGGCAGAATACGACGTTCAGGACAAAGTTCCACGTGCCCATCAGCCCCATGTGCAATGGAATGCCAACGGCCATGGACTTGCCCATTAACGAGTAATCCTCATGCCGGACATCTGCCAGAATATTGCCGGTATACTGGTCCACGTGAACGGTGCGGTCATTCACCGGATCGATCGAGTCGCTGCTCATACTGTCCCGGTTCAAGGTCCAGACACCATCTTCACCACTGGGGTACGCCACCCGAAAGCGCCCAGCCATCTCCAACGCATTTCCCAGCGCTACAAGCGCGTCTATGTCTACTGGTGAGCCCTGCGGCACACCTTCAATCCCAGATTCCGAGCCGGAGGCGGGCATCGGTGTCTGTTCCAACGCCCAAGGCACGTCATTCTGGTGGCCGTGGTTCATACTGGCGTGGGTCTGGTCCGACAGGGGCACGTTGTCCCATTTCTCAGCCGGGAAACTGCTCCAGGCCTGCACGAACATGCCGCCCCAAACGCCAGTCCAGGACATGCCTGAGATCAGGAAGACAACCAGTAATCCGGACATCCAGAACCCGATCACAGTGTGCAGTGACTTCCACAAAGCGCGGCCCCGCGCCCTCAGGTTGGGCACGAAGGCCGACATGGCGTTGCCGCGCGGCCACCACATATAAAGACCGGTAGACACCAGCAGCAGGCCAAGCCCGGCGGCGATCTCAAGGATGCGGTCGCCGGTTGTCCCGATTAGCAGGGTCGAGTGAATGTTGTCCGCCAGATCGTACCAGCCCGCACGGCGGTCCCAGACCTGCAGGACTTCTCCGGCATAGGGGTCAACGGCAACAAGCCGTTGACCGATGTCGGTCTTGATGCGGAAGACGGTGGCCAGATCGGTGGCTTTGGGGCCAATCCATTCGACAACGGTGCCGGGGACTTCGGTCATCGCGACCTTGGCTTGTTGCGAAACGGGCAAGGCGGTGCCCTGAACCGCGACCGCGATTTTCTCGCCGTCGCGACCGTCGAATTGGGTGATGAACATCATCATTAGGCCGGTAACAGCCAGAATGATCAGGAAGGGGATGACGAATATCCCTGCGTAGAAATGCCACCGCCATGCGGCGAAATAGAATTTTTGCGCAGCAGTGTTTTGCGCCGGGGTGTCCCCCAGGGTTTGGCTATCCAGTGCCATTGTTTTTCTCCGGATTCGAAAATTGCCCCGCGCAGCGCCTGCGCAGGTTCACAAGAGGTGAAGTGAATCAGGAGAAGATGGGCGGAGCCCGCGCGTCATAACGGGTGTAGAACCCGGCGCTGCGATGGGTAAAATCGCGATGAACCCAACGGGGTTGGATCGGAGCGGTAAAGGGCAAGGTTGCCCCGACTGCGGGCAGATTGATATCAGCAGTCAGGCCCGCAAAGGGGCACATAATGCGCTGATCGCCATCTTCATGCACGGGATCGCTCGGGTCCAGATCGACCCATTGTTCAACCGTGCCCTCGCCGGTGCACAGAACCAGCAGCACCTTGCCGTCATTGCCCATTGCGGGCATCCAACCCTGCGGAATCGCGCTCGTCAGCAACAACGCCAGTGTTGTCAGCAGTGTGAACAGGCGGATCGGCAGGTTCATTCCAGATGTGCGATGATCGACCGCAAAGTTGGAATGCCGCCGCCTTTTTCGGACGAGGTCAGCACGATTTCAGGAAAAGCCGCAGGATGTTTTGACAAGGCCCCACGCACCTGATCCAGAACCTTTTCGCGGTCCTTTGCCTTAACTTTGTCCGCTTTGGTCAGAACGCATTGAAAGGTCACGGCGCTGGTGTCCAGCAGCTTCATGATCTCGGCATCCACCGGTTTTACGCCATGGCGCGAGTCGATCAGAACAAAGGCCCGGCGCAGGGTTTGTCGACCACTCAGGTACTGTTTCAATAGCCGCTGCCACTTTTCGACTACTTTCACCGGTGCATTGGCATAGCCATAGCCCGGAAGGTCGACCAGATACAGCTCGGGACCTTGGGTGAAAAAGTTGATTTCTTGCGTACGACCCGGCGTGTTCGAGGCCCTTGCCAGTCCTTTGGTGCCGGTCAGAGCGTTGATCAGGCTGGACTTGCCCACGTTCGAGCGACCTGCAAAGCAGACTTCAAGGCGATCAGGCGCAGGCAGACCATTCATCGCCACGACGCCTTTCACAAACTCGGACTCGCCGGCAAACAGTTTGCGGCCACGCTCTAGCGCGAATTCATCTGGTTCGTCGACCAAAGGGAACGGGAGGGTGCTCATAGCAATTCTACCTTATCACCAACCGAAATGGCGCCGCCTTTGACGACTATTGCATTGACGCCAAAGTCCGTGTGACCCCAAGTTTCCAGCGCACTGAGCGTATCTGCGTCACGCGCCCCGGTTTCCGGGTTGGCTGTTGTCGCCAAACAGCGGGAAATGCGTTCTCGTACTCGGAAAACAGCCTGGCCAATCTTTACGTGGCGGTCTAGCCAGTCGAACTCGTCCCAAAGTGGCAGGCCGTCGAGCCAAATATTGCCGCGCCATCGGTGGATCGACAGATCCTGTCCTAACTTTTGTCCGACAGCTCGATGAGACGCCAGATTGCACAGGCTGATCGAGGGGAAATCACTGTCTGTCATCCCTCGTCCCGGGACCCGAATTATTCGCGCCGAAGCAGCTCTGTCCGCGGGCATCAGGGGTTTGACCCAGTCCAGAAACGCTTGTTGTTCGCGATCCGGAGCAAACGTCAAATCAGGCCGGTCTGGGTGGGACAGAGTTAGCAAATCCTCATCCGACCGCGCAGAAATCGCCATCAGCTGAGGCGCCTTGGCGCCACGGCTAAAGTTGGCGCAGGGAACCCATTCAGAACCGTCAGCCTTGGACGCCTCATGAGCGACCGCCCAAACGCGATCCCCGGGCAGTGTCTGCCCGGGGGTCACGGTAATGGTCTGGACGGCTTCGCGACCATGGCTTTTGATCGGATGCCGCCAAAGCTGGGTCACTTCAGCTGTCATTTATCATCCGTTTTGGGCGTGCGCTTGAAGCCGGATTTGATGTTGCCGAACACGTCCGGTTTGTAGCCCTGGCTGCGCATGATCAGGTATTGCTGAGTAAACGTGATCGTGTTGTTCGCGATCCAGTAAACCACCAACCCGCTGGCAAACCCGCCCAGCATGAACATGAACACCCACGGCATCCACGCAAAGATCATCGCCTGCGTCGGGTCGGTTGGTGCCGGGTTCAGCTTTTGCTGCAGCCACATCGAAATCCCCAGCAGCAACGGCAGGATGCCGATGAAGATCAGCGCCATAAAGCTTTCGGGTGCCGGGGCCGCCCAAGGCAGCAAGCCAAAGAAGTTGAAGATCGAGGTCGGATCCGGCGCGCTGAGGTCTTGGAACGGGCCAAACCACGGGGCTTGACGCAGTTCGATAGTGACAAAGATAACCTTATACAGAGAGAAGAAGATCGGGATCTGCATCAGGATCGGCAAACAACCTGCGGCGGGGTTCACCTTTTCCTTCTTGTACAGCTCCATCATGCCCTGCTGCATCTTCTGGCGGTCGTCGCCTGCGGCCTCTTTCAGGGCCTCCATCTGCGGCTGCAACTCCTTCATCTTCGCCATCGAGACGTAGGATTTGAACGCCAGTGGGAACAAGATCGCCTTTATGATCAGGGTCAGACCGATGATCGACCAGCCCATGTTGCCGATCAGCGCGTTGATATTGTGCAGCAGCCAGAAGATCGGTTTGGTCAGGAAGAAGAACCAGCCCCAGTCGATGCTGTCGATAAACTTTTGTACGCCTTCCGCCTGATATTCGCGGATGGTTTCCCATTCCTTGGCACCGGCAAACAGTCGCGTTGTCACTTGTGCCGTTTCCCCGGCACCTACTGTAAGTGTCGGTGTCTTGATATCGGCTTGGTAGACTTTGTTTCGTGCGTTGAACCCGGCTGAAGATGTGAATTGTGATCCCTGCTCAGGAATAAGTGTTGTCATCCAATAGTGATCTGTGAAACCGATCCAGCCATCGCTCATGTTTTCGAATGTCTCGGTTTCATCCTGAAGATCGCCATAGTCGACTTCAGTGAGGGTGCCGTCAGCCATGCTGATCAGGCCCTCATGCAGGATGAAAAAGTTCTTCAGATCGGGAATATCGCCATCTTCGCCGATACCATGGCGAGCAAGGATGCCATAGGGAGCCATGGCCACGGTGGCGTCCGACGCGTTCTCAACCGACTGGGTGACGGTGAACATGTAGTTTTCATCGACCGAGACCATACGGCGGAAGGTCAGCCCCTTGCCGTTATCCCATTTCAGGGTGATCGGTGTATCAACGCCCAGCGTTTCGCCCTGTTCAACGGTCCACTGGGTGTTCGGACCGGGAACGTCTTCGCCTGCGACACCCGTGCCCGGTGCCCAGCCATACAGGGCGTAATAGGCGGATTCAGATCCAACCGGCGAAAGCAAGTCAACGATAGGAGCGCCTTCGTCCATCGAAACTTTGTAGTCCTTCAGGAATAATTCATCGATCCGACCACCCGAAAGCGACATGCTGCCCTTCAGACGTGGCGTGTCGATTTCGACGCGTGGTGCCTGGTCCTCGGGCAGAGCCTCTTGGGTGGCAGTCGTCGTGCCACCTGCCGTTCCGGACCCCGCAGCGCTGGGCGTCTGAACCTCATTGCCTTCGACGGCAGTAATCTCGGTCTGTTCTGGTGTTGGCGTCTGTTCCGGGGGAGGGAACAGCACGAACCAAACGAGGATCACGAGAAAGCTGAGCGCGGTTGCAAGGATGAGATTCTTGTTCTGATCGTCCATCTGGGACAGCCACCTTAAGCAGTGAAACACACCCGGTGGGTTCAACAGAGTGCTGGCCCAAAGGTCAAGCGGAATCGCCTGTCATTTCGTCACGGATCGCGTTTCTGTGGCGTAAATCGGCGATTACGGCCCGGTTTTTCGTCCGATCTTGGGCATGCCATTGACCTTGTTCTGGTGGGACGCAATCCAATCCAGCGTCTCTTCATAGGGCATCGGCTTGCCGATCCCAAAGCCTTGAACGTGATCGCATCCTAATTGCGCCATCAAGGCGTGCTCACCTTTGGTCTCTACACCTTCGGCAAGGGTTTCGACATTCAGGCGTTCAGCCATTGTCAGAATTGCACTGACAAGTTGCTGCTGGCTGGTGTCCCGATCCGATTTGGCGACAAAGGATCGGTCGATCTTGATCCGGGTGACATCAAAGCGCTTAATTGATGCAATCGAGGCATGACCGGTACCGAAATCGTCAAGATCGATACAACAGCCCAACTTAGACATGCTGGTCACATTGTGGGTGATCACATCATCGGGGCGGCGTGAGAATACGGTTTCCAGAATTTCGACCGCCAGCCTGTCTGGTGTAAGGTCGTTTTGGTCAAGTTCCCACTTTAGGCGGTCGACCAGGGTCGGATCCCGTAATTCCTCAGATGAGAAATTCACGCCAATTCGAGGCACTGCAACACCCGCGCGATCCCAATCACGCATAGCAGTGAAAGCATGATGTCGGATCGCCTGACCAAATTTATCCATCAATTCAGACTGTTCGGCGAAGGGTAAAAAGACCTGTGGTCCCAGCACGCCCTTTTGTGGATGTTCCCAGCGCGCCAAGGCTTCGAAACCCGTAACGTACCCGGTGTCGGTTGAAATCTGAGGTTGAAACCAGGGTCGAATGTCACCGTTGTCCAGCGCTGTTTCAAACTCTTTTCGCAAATTGGCTCGGATGTGGAAACGGCGGCGGGTTTCACTGGAATAGGCGCGGATGGTCGATGGTCCATTCCGCTGGGCTTCGTTCAGCGCCGCTGTTGCGGCCTCAACCCAACCTTCGCATTCGTCTTCTGCTACAGTCGACAACAAACAGAAACCGATTGAGCAAGACACGTATACACCCGCACCATTCAACGTGAACGGCTCTTCTACGGTGGCTTGGATGCGTCCGGCCATCTGAATGCATGCCTCAAGATCCAACTTATGGGAAGGGCTCAGGCCAATCGCGATTTTGTCCTGGTCCAGTCGTGATGCGATGTCCTGTGTGCGAATAGCAGAATGGATGCGGCGACAGAACTGATCTGCCAAGTGATTGGCAGCAGCGTTGCCATGTAGATCCTGAAACTCAGAATAGTCATCCAAGGCAACAATGATGCAGGCCGTCTCTGTGCCGTTGCTTGACGCTGAATTGAAGATGCCCTGCAATTCGGTGGCAAAAGTGTCGGGTGCCATCAAGCCGCCAAGCGGGTTGCGCAGCCGGTGTTTTTTGAATGCGCGTGCTTCCATCGTGGCGGCACCCAAGAAAACCAGCGGTAAGGTCAAAGCAACGACAACCAGCGCCCGCTCTCCTCCCATCCAAAAGGCCGCAAGACTAACGGCTGGAATAAAAGCCAACACAGCCGGGCCGTTCAGAACGGATGTCACAGCTTCGAGAACGCGATCGACTGAGATATGTTTCCACATCGGTTTTCTTGGCCTCTAGGTTGGGCATGCACGTTTGTGCAACCTTAGAAAACCAATCTGAGTCAGACGTTAACGGAGCTGCGGAATTTCGTCCGAATTTTCGTCTTTTTTGCTGGGGTTTAGCGCCAGATTTGCGAAATCGAACAGTTTCGGATCCAGTAGATGCGAGGGGCGCGCGTTTGTGAGCGCTCTGAACATCACCTGACGACGGCCCGGGCTGTTCTTTTCCCACTGGTCCAGAATCTGTTTTACCTGCTGACGTTGCAGCCCGTCCTGACTGCCACACAGGTCGCAGGGGATGATCGGGTAGTTCATCGCGTTGGCGAATTTCTCGCAATCGGCTTCGGCGACATGGGCTAGGGGGCGGAAAACGAAAAGATCACCTTCTTCGTTCACCAGTTTTGGTGGCATTGTGGACAATCGTCCGCCGTGGAACAGGTTCATGAAGAACGTTTCAAGGATATCGTCGCGGTGATGGCCCAGCACCACGGCCGAGCAACCCTCTTCGCGGGCGATACGGTACAGATTACCGCGACGCAGGCGCGAACACAGCGCACAATAGGTACGGCCCTGTGGAACCTTGTCCATAACGACCGAGTACGTGTCCTGATATTCAATGCGGTGCGGTACACCCATCCGTTCCAAAAACTCGGGCAGCACGGTGGCAGGAAAACCAGGCTGACCCTGATCCAGATTACAGGCCAGCAAATCAACCGGCAACAAGCCGCGCCATTTCAGTTCATACAGCACTGCAAGCAAGGTATAGCTGTCTTTACCGCCGGACAGGCAGACCAGCCATTTGGGTGGTTTGCCATCCTTGTCATGCGCTGACGGATCAACCATCCCGTATTGCTCGATGGCTTCGCGGGTCTGGCGCACGATGCGTTTGCGCAGCTTTTTAAACTCAGTGGTCGAGGGCGCGCCAGCAAAGAGCGGGTGAATATCGTCAGCTTCGTCAAACATGCGCAGCCCCTACAATAGTTGGCGCAACCGGGCAAGTGGCCGGAGTCGTCCGTTAGTCCTTATTGGGATCGGGCACGGGATCATAACCATCACCACCCCACGGGTGACACCGCCCTATTCGCCGCGCCGCCAGCCATGTGCCCTTGATTGCGCCATGTTTTTCTAGCGCTTCCAGTGCATATGCGGAACAAGTTGGTTGATACCGGCAATTGAACCCGACCCATGGGCTGAAAAGCAGCCGGTAGGCCCGGACGGGTAGGGCGATTATATGTGTTAGCAGAGTCATTTGCGCTCGCTATGCACCTTGCGCAAGGCGTAACGCAGGTCGCTCAACAAAGCTTCGAATGGGCGCGCTGCAGTGACCTCGGCTCGGCCTATCAGCACGTAGTCCCAACCCCCTTGGCCCAGATCGGGTAAAACGATGCGGGCTGCTTCGCGCAAACGCCGCTTGGCGCGGTTGCGGGCGACGGCGTTTCCTACTTTCTTAGAGCAAGTGAAGCCAACGCGAATTCCCGTATCTTCAACCGGGGCACGTTTGCGGGCCTGAACCATCATTGATGAAGTACCCTGTCTGCGCGCACGCGCAGCTTTCAGGAAATCGGACCGCTTTTTGAGGACAGACAAGGTTTCAGGCGCGCAAACGGACGCCGCCGGGGGCGTATCCCCGGGGTGGTTCTTACCATCCTCAGGGGCCTCCGGCGGCGTCATTTTCATAACCTGATCGGTGAGCGGTTTACGCGCTCAGCGACTTGCGACCGCGTGCACGGCGCGCGTTCAGGATTTTGCGGCCGGCCTTGGTGGCCATGCGCGCGCGGAAACCGTGGCGGCGTTTGCGAACCAGGTTCGAAGGCTGATAGGTGCGTTTCATCGCTCCGTCTCCAATCTATAGCGGTCGGGTGCGGCGCGGATTCGCCTGGCCCTAGTGTTCGAAGCCCGTCCTCTACTGGGTAGCGGGGGGTAAGTCAAACCCCTAGGTGGGGGTTTTGACGCCTTTTGCAACAATTCTGTAACCGCAGCCTACAAAAGGTTTCAAAATGGCGGTCATATGGCCCCTATCCCTCACATTCGCCGCTGTAAACATCAAGGCAGCGTGAGGTCCCTGTTGCAGCGGGCCCTGACGGCGCATGTTGAGAGGAGAATGAAACGCACAAAACCGGACAGCGTCATGAGCGATACAACTCAGGCCCCACGCAGCGGGCTTGCGCGACATATACCATTGTTGGTGATTCTCACCGTTGCTGCGGTGGGTTTCTTTGCCCTTGGTGATTACCTGACGTTCGAGACACTGCGCGACAACCGAGAAGCGCTTTTGGCGTGGCGCGACTCTCACTATTGGGCCATGGCCGCTGTGTTCATCGCTGTTTACATCATTATTGTCGCGTTTTCGCTGCCGGGCGCAGCCTTGGCCTCGATGACCGGGGGATTTCTGTTCGGATTGTTTGCGGGAACTGTTTTGAACGTTTTTGCGGCCACTGTCGGGGCTTCGGCTATCTTTCTGGCTGCGCGCTGGGGCTTGGGGGAAACTCTGACAGCACGGTTGGAATCCTCGGAAGGAACCATCAAAAAACTGAAGGACGGTTTGCGAGAAAACGAGGTTTCGGTCCTGTTCTTGCTGCGCCTTGTGCCTGTTGTTCCGTTCTTCGTGGCAAACCTCGTACCTGCTTTGGTGGGCGTCAAATTCCGCAACTTCCTGATCACTACAGCGCTTGGCATTATTCCGGGCGGTATTGTGTACACTTGGATAGGTGTAGGGCTGGGCGGTGTGTTCGACAGAGGCGAAACTCCGGATGTTTCGCTGTTGTGGGAGCCCTTTGTCATCGGTCCCATCCTGGGGTTGTGCGTTTTGGCGGCTTTGCCAATATTCATTAAAGCCGTGCGCGGCAAAAAGGGCGCCTGAATCCATGCAAGAACTAAAGACCGATATCCTGGTGATCGGGGCTGGGTCGGGCGGCTTGTCAGTTGCAGCCGGGGCCAGTCAGATGGGCGCGGATGTGATCCTGCTGGAGGGTCACAAAATGGGCGGTGATTGCCTCAACTTTGGTTGCGTACCTTCCAAGGCGCTGATTGCCAGCAGTAAAGCTGCATATCAGCAGGCTCATTCCGCTGCATTTGGTGTGTCAGACGTGGTGCCGCAGGTGGATTACGCCGCCGCCAAGGATCACGTCTATGATGTGATCTCCCAGATAGAACCAATGGACAGTCAGGAGCGGTTCGAAGGGTTCGGCGTTAAGGTGATACGAGAATTCGGCAGCTTTGTCTCTCCGACCCAGGTGCAGGCTGGCGATCACCTGATCACCGCGCGACGCATTGTGATTGCGACGGGTTCGTCGCCTATGGTGCCGCCGATCCCTGGGCTGGATCAGGTGCCGTACTACACCAACGAAACCATCTTTGAACTGCGCGACAAGCCAGAACACTTGCTGATCATCGGTGGCGGACCCATCGGCATGGAGATGGCGCAGGCTCATGTCCGCTTGGGTTCCGAGGTGACAGTGATCGAAGGCATGCAGGCGCTGGGCAAAGACGACCCCGAGGCGGTTGAGATCGTGCTGGAAACCCTGCGTGCCGAAGGTGTGGCGATCCATGAGAAGGCCATGGTTGCCCAAATCCGCAACAACAAGGGTCTGATCGAGATCGTAACCCAGAATGGCGACATCTATACCGGCTCGCACTTGCTGTTGGCCGTTGGACGCAAGACTAACACGGATCGTTTGAATCTTGAGGCTGCGGGGATCGAACCAACTCGTAACGGTATCAAAGTTGACGATTCCATGCGGACGACAAACCGCAAGGTTTATGCCATTGGCGATGTGGCGGGTGGAATGCAGTTTACCCATGTCGCCGGATATCACGCCGGGGTCATTATCCGCTCAGCGCTGTTTGGTCTGCCATCCAAAGCGAAAACGGCGCATATCCCTTGGGCCACTTATACCGACCCTGAACTGGCACAGGTGGGCCTGACCGAGGCGCAGGCGCGCGACCAACATGGTGAAAGACTTGAAATTGCGCGCTTTGATTATAACCACAACGACCGCGCCATCACCGAGCGCAAAACGAAAGGCTTCATTAAGGTCATGGTCGTAAAAGGCCGTCCGGTGGGGGCCACAATCGTGGGTCATCAGGCCGGTGAACTGATCAACTTGTGGTCGCTGGCGTTGGCCAATAACCTGAAGATGGGGCAGATCGCTTCCATGGTTTCGCCTTACCCTACTATCGGAGAGCTTAACAAACGGGTTGCGGGTGCTTATTTCACGCCAAGGCTGTTTGAGAATCAAACGGTTAAACGAGTCGTCAGGTTCGTCCAACGCTGGATACCGTGACCAGAAAGGGAGAGCAGAGTGAACTCGCTGTCGGGCCGATTTCTGATCCTGACGACGGTCTTCGTGATGTTGGCCGAGGTTCTGATCTTTGTCCCCTCGATTGCACGCTTTCGCGAAGACTTTCTGCTGAACCGGCTTGAACGTGCGCAGATTGCCTCTTTGGCATTGCTTGCTGATGACATGCTGGCCGAAGACCTAGAGGCCGAACTGCTGGCCAATGCAGGTGTCTACAACGTGGTGTTGCGACGTGATGAAGTGCGGCAGCTTATGCTGTCCTCTCCTATCCCAGAGGCGATCACCAATACTTACGACTTGCGTGATGCTGGGCCGTGGATTCTGATCCGTGATGCCCTGAGCCGTCTGTTTACCCCGGAAAACGAGGTCATTCGCGTGATCGGTGAGCCGGTTAAAGGCGCGGGGCTGCTGATCGAGGTCACTATCGACAGCATGCCGTTGCGAATGGCGATGACAGATTATGGCTTGCGTATCCTTGGGCTGTCTTTTGTCATTTCCATCATCACTGCTTTTTTCCTGTTCCTCGCTGTGCGCGTTGTGCTGGTAAAACCGATCAAAAGCGTTGTGGGTTACATGCAGCGCTATGCTGGTGCGCCTGAGGACGCGCGTGGCATCATTTCCCCCAACTCCAAGGTAACCGAACTGCGTGAGGCAGAAGAGGCCTTGCAACAGTTGCAAACCGAGTTGACCCAGGCATTGAAACAACGGGAACGTCTTGCGCAGCTAGGCGGTGCTGTGGCCAAGGTCAGTCACGACTTGCGCAATATTCTAACTTCGGCGCAGCTGTTCACTGACCGGATTGAATCCAGTGATGACCCGCTTGTGCGGCGCATGGCGCCGAAACTGGTCAATTCGATCACGCGCGCTGTGTCTTTGTGTGAAAGCACGCTGGCCTTCGGTCGCGCCGAAGAACCCGCGCCAACTTTGACTATGGTGCCCTTGCACGACGTCGCTGAAGACGTGGTAGCCAGCGAGCAACTTGCAGTGGCGGACGCCTGTGTCGAGATCGTCAACGAGGTACCCAAAGACCTCGTCGCCCGCGCAGATCCAGAGCAGATATTCCGGGTCATGATGAACCTAGTGCGAAACGCACGGCAGGCTTTGGTGGCATCTGGCAAACCGGGCAGGATCACGATCACTGGATGTGTTCACGATAACGATTGGTGTGTCGAGATAAGTGACAATGGACCAGGTTTGCCGCTCAAGGCGCGCGAGAATCTGTTCACGCCGTTTCAAGGGGGGGTGCGCAAAGGCGGCTCGGGCCTTGGGCTTGCAATTTCGCAAGAATTGGTGCGCGGGCATGGCGGGGACCTAGTTTTGAAGGACACTGGACCAGAGGGAACCACCTTTGAAATTCGGTTGCCGCGGGGCGACGTGACTTTTTAAAAATTTTTTGAAGAATCGACTTGCGCGTCACCTGAGGTGGGTCTACATAGCGCCTCACCAACGCGGACCGATAGCTCAGCTGGATAGAGTACTTGACTACGAATCAAGGGGTCGGGGGTTCGAATCCTCCTCGGTCCGCCACTTGGTGATTTCCATAAATTTTAAAGAGACACACTGGGTCGCTTAAACCTTTGTGTTTTATGGCTGAAGCAGCGTTGGTGGGTTTCATTGGATTTTAACCGATAACACAAGTATATTTTCATTGAGTGGTATATTTTGTGGTATTTACATGGCTGCACTCAGCGGAAAGCTGACAAAGAAGCTTGTAGAGAATCTCGGTCCGGGTCGGCATGGTGACGGTTCTGGCCTGTATCTCGTTGTCGATCCATCGGGCGCACGGCGCTGGATCGTGCGTGTAACGGTCAAAGGACAGAAGAACCGCAAGGGCGCTCCGCTGCGCACGGATTTCGGGTTAGGTGGCGCAGATGTTGTCACACTGAACCAGGCCCGAGAAAGAGCCCTCGAATATCGACGCATGGCAAAGTCCGGTTTGAACCCGCGCTTCAACGCGCAACGCGAAATCCCGACCTTCGAAGATCTCAGCCGTCAGGTTCATATCGACCGCTTGCCGACATGGAAAAATGCCAAGCATGGCCAGCAATGGCTCAACACTTTGCGCGACTATGCGTTCCCAAAGATCGGACGCATGCCAGTCGACAGCATTGATCAGCCCGAAGTGCTGATGTGCCTGTCACCCATCTGGACTGAGAAACACGAAACCGCAAAGCGACTGTCTCAGCGGATCAAGACGGTTCTCGACGTGGCAAAATCCAAGGGTTTCCGCTCGGGCGAGAACCCGGTGACCGCTATCCGCGAAGGTAAAGTGCTGCCCGCCGTCAAAGCCAAGGTCCAGCACCATGACGCGATGCCGTGGCAGGAGGTGCCAGCGTTCTATGCCGATTTGCAGACCCGCTCAGCCATGGCTGCCAAGGCGTTGCAGTTCACCATTCTGACCGCCTGCCGAACCTCAGAGGTGCTGGAGATGAAATGGCCCGAGGTCGACGTCGATGCGCGCCTGTGGACCATACCAATGGAGCGCATGAAGGGCGGGCAGGTCCACCGCGTGCCCCTCACTGACGAAATGCTGGCCATTCTGGATCCGCTGCGTGCGCTGGCCTCTGACTATGTGTTCGAGGGGCAAAGGCGGCATCAGCCCTTGTCGAACATGTCCATGCTGATGCTGCTGCGCCGGATGCGGCAGGATGGCGTTACCGTGCATGGATTCCGAAGTTCGTTTCGGGATTGGGCAGCGGAGGCTGCAAACGCACCACGCGAACTGGCGGAGGCGGCTTTGGCCCACCAAGTTGGCACTGATGTGGAGCGGGCCTATGCGCGGTCGGATTTGTTAGAACGGCGACGAGAGCTTGGCGGGAAATGGAGTAGATTTACATCAAGCCAAGGAGCGTCTCTGTGAGATTTTTTTGTGCAGTTGAACTGCCGGAGTGGTGTTATCTGTCGGAAGCCGTGCACTTCCTAGCTTTCGGGAACGTTCCAGAGGCTATTTGGTATGACACGCCGATACCTGACGAGAGTGGTTCGCCCGTTGGTATAGACGCAAGATTTTACTGGAAGGAGATGCCTGACAATTTCGAGAATAACTTGATTAGTTTTGATTTCTACGAACCAGAAGACTTCGCTGCTGTGGGCCTGGATATGCCCAAGGACTACGGAGAAGCGGCTAGTTCAATACTTTGGGGACAAATTTGGGATGCGTACCATACTCTGAAATTCCATGAGGAGTATTTCGATCGGATAGACTGGGAACCCTTAGAAAGAACTACTCAGCTAAATAAATATAAGGCGGCAAAGAAGGTAGTCAGTGAAGCTGGTCCAAAAGAAGTTCTCTTTGAAGAGACCAACGCCCTATTTGAAATCCACTTAGAGAAGGTTTGGGGTCAGCTTTTCTCGGGAATTCATTCTGGTGATTTGGTTATTGAAGCTGTGCATCTTGAGCGGTGGGATGCACTGTCCGCAGCCGATGAATACGAGAAGGCAGGCGAGTTCGAAAAAGTGCCTGCGGAGGCATTTAGGCTTGCTCACGATTTCAAGCAAGATGAATTGACATTTGGACAAAGAACTTTCGTAGCCACACGAGTGAATACGCAACAGCTAATCACGTTTTGGGGCAGTCGCTTCCAGATGGGCGAGTCTCTGACTGCTAGATCGTTTGGACACGCATTGGTTCTGGAAGATGGGACCTTAGACAGCGTAGGGAGTACTCCTAGCAAACGATCAAGAGGCGCACCATTCGCCTTGGACTGGAAAAAAATGGAAGCAAGATTGGAGGAAATGCACCAACTCGGCTCACTACCATCGAAGAAAGATGCTTGCATTCAAGAACTGATAGAACATGCACAAAAGGTACTTGGTAGGAGAGTTGGTAGAACAACCGTGCAAACACGTTTGAAGCATTCGCTAGACAGGCACTATGCCCGAAATTAAGTCCTTTGGGCGCCTGAATATAGGCTTTTGGGGCGGGCTTTTCGGGCCTGAACTGGTATCGTCACAGTCATTGGTCGAAAGTTAACAATAGCCATCGCAACTGATCCAAGAGGATTTCAACGATGGCAAACGTCTTCAATGACGACCGGGTCTATTTCCCAGAAGACCCTGAAATGCAATTGCTGGGAAACCGCGAAAAGCTGGCTCAATGGCGCCACCGCATGTGTGGTCCGGCCTTTATCCGCATCGGTCGGCGGATCGCCTATCATGGCGCCGATCTGAACGCCTGGCTTGCGGTTCGGCGCACCGATCCCAACAACGAGGCAGCGTAATGAAAAACCCCAACTCCAAGCGCGGAGATGGGGCTTTTCCAGTGACATCAACTGCCACCCTAGCAAGTCCAGTTGATGCCACAGGATGTCCCGCGCCGACAAGACAAAACGAGCGCCGGTACTACTGGTCGCCCCTGAGCCATTCGGTTGAACGGGTGATCGTGCGGAAAGGACGGATCGAGCATGGCTGATATGTCCTTTTCCAAATCGCGTGATCAAAGCTATGAAAGCGGGCTGGAAGACGGCCCCCTTTCCCAGACCGATCATCGGGAAACCGCCGAGAGCTACAACGGCGAGCTCTTTCGCTATGGTATCTACCGCGTCTCTGTCTGCCGGGACGATATCCAATGGCTGTTTCAGCGCCAGAGGCCCCAATTTCCGGCCGGGGGAGCGGCCTGGGACACGCTCGGGTATTGTGTGTCCAAATCCGGCCTGACCCGGCTCGTCCGGGCGCATATCGGCTGCGACATACCCGAACTGGATGCATTACCCGAGCACTTCCAGCGGAGGTGTCGCGATGAGTAGCCGCCGGTCTCCCAAAGGCAAACGGTCAGATGAGGGCCAGTACGTCCCTCTGCCCTACGCGATGATCAAGTCCCCGGCGTGGCGAGCGTTGTCGGGTCCCGCAGTGAAGCTCTGGTTGGAGCTTCACACCCGCTTCAACGGCGGCAACAACGGCAAGGTGTTTCTGTCGATGAATGACGCGGCAGAGATACTGGGATTGGGTAAGGCCACTGTTCAGCGCGCTTTCGATGACCTGCAGGACAAAGGCTTCCTTGTGCTGGAGCAGGAAGGCAACTGGTATCACCGGCGCGCCCACGAGTGGCGGTTGACGACCAAGACGAAGCAGACCCGGTACGGCAAGAAAGCAGCCACCAATGACTGGCGGCTCTGGCAGCCCGAAAAAACAAAACGCGGTTCTGAGACGGACCCGTCAGCATCCTCTGTGGTTCCGTTTGAGAACCCAAAGACCTCCCATGGTTCCAAATCAGAACCCGTCAGGCCGGTTTCTCGTCGGTCCTTCGGTTCTGAAACGGAACACTAATACTAACCACTCCCTGTTACGCGAGGCTAACATGAGCAAGACACAGAAAGACAAAGGCAACGATCTGCAGACAAAGAATTCCGAGCTGACCGAAGCGGAGACCAATGCGATTGCGGATTTGAAGGAACGGAAGAAATCAAGCGTTCGGGCCCCGGACATCAAGTTGGACTTCGATGAAGAGACGCGGAGACTTACAGTTGGCCACAATGGAAAAGATCCAAGGGCGGCTTGTGCTTTAGCGATGCATGAGCTCGGCACAGTCGATTATCGGTTCTTCGAAGGCGTCATGGACCAGGTGGCTGTGCTCGGACAACAAGGCAGCTCAGTCTCCGAGACCGCATCCAACTTCGTGATGTCGGTTGTTGCAGGTGTTCGACCACAGGATGAGATCGAAGCGATGCTGGCTATTCAAATGGGCGCGATCCACCAGGCGACGATGATGATGGCGCGCAGGCTCAATCACGTCGAAACCCTCCCTCAGCAGGACTCTGCGGAAAGGGCACTGAATAAACTTGCGCGGACCTTCACCGGCCAGGTTGAAACCCTGAAACGGTATCGATCCAAGGCAGATCAAACCGTCCGTGTTGAACGCGTTGAGGTCAAAGAGGGTGGCCAGGCCATTGTCGGCAACGTCCAAAACGGGGGGCGGGTAGATGACAAAAAGTGACGACAACCTCACGGACCCTACAAAGAGACTCAACGATGCGCCCAGATGCACTGCGAAAGCAAAATCTACAGGTCAGCGATGTCGAGCGCCTGCCGTCCGTGGTTGGTGTGTATGTCGCATGCATGGGGCTAGAGGTGGGCATGCTGCTGGGTCAAGCCATCCGTCTTGGAAGCATGGGGAACGGTCAAGAGAAACCGAGGGAATGCGCAAGACGATCAATGAACTTATCCGCGCTGACAGGGCAGTGCAGAAATTGATCGACTGACCCGGCACGGCCTCGCACGCAAGGCAAAGCAGTCGTTCGATCGAAGTGCTTGGATGACTGCTTCGAGCCCAAAATACCGGATGCCGCATGCCCCACACATCGCCGCAATTCAACCTTTGCAGCAAGCCATTTGGCTAGGATACCGATCAGTATAACGCTAGGACGAATGACGTCGGGACTGCTTTTGAAGTACTTGGCGGAGTTTGGTCTGGTCATTCCCAAACGCCACCCCACGCTCAAGCGTTGTTAATCTGACAAAACCTTTCAGTTGTGTTCTGCTAAGAAAGCCAAAGCGTCCCTCTCGAAACGCGGCCACTCTGGGTCGTTGTCCGGCATGGCATGGTTAGAGCTTTCGTAGGCGATGAACTTCGCGTTGGGTAATCCCTTAGCGAACAGTCGTCCCTGATCGACCGGTTGCATCCTGTCCCCCGTCGCATGACAAACTAGGCACGGCACCTCAACCTCTGACAATATTTGCCTGATATCTATTTGGTCGATAACATCGCGATACCGCCCCATGTTTTCGGGCGAGATCATCTGGCTCATGTCTTTTGCATATTGCCGCCGAGCTTCTTGGCTCGCGCTAGGCACAATGATCTGCGCCATCAAATCGCGTAGAGACGGATACTCATCGTCCCACCCTGCAGTCATCATCTGTTTCATAGCCAGAGCTCGCTCCACATCCTTCGGAGATTTCCGTTTTGCTCGTCCTACTGGGAAGCCACCGATCATAACAATTGCCGAGACCCGGTCTGGTCGACGGGCTGCAAAGGCGGCTGCTACAGCAGACCCTTGTGAAATCGCAAGGATTGGCGCGCGCTTTAGACCAGCCGCGTTATAAATGGTTTCCAAGTCATCTACGAACTTATCGAACGTGCAAGTTTCTGCATCCCAGTCGGAGAGACCGTTGAGCCGCGCGTCAAATCGGATTAGTCGGTGATGTTGCGCCACCGAAGTGCAAATTGGAGCCACCGCAGGATTGCGCCAGTCCAGTTCTAGATGTCCAATCCAACTTGGTGCTTTCACAACCGGGGATCCGTCACCCACTGCGCTCCAAGCCAGACTAATGCCGTCATTGGTTTGACAGTAGCGGATTTCTTGTGTTTTGGCGAAGTCAACACGTGACTTTGATACAACTTCATCAGTGAAGTTGATCGACAATACCTCAATCGGCTGTGCAATACCTTTGAATGTCCGCAGTCCCTCTCTGTGCAATCGGTTGGCATAATCCGACCCAGCAAGTTCACAGAGTACTTTTGAGACCAGAATCCCACCGGGTTCAGCTGCTGCTTGGAGACGTGCTGCAATATTTACGCCGTCTCCGAAGATATCTTCACCGTCCACAGTGACATCGCCTACGTGCAAACCCGCTCTAAGCTGAATGCGTTCTGGAACCAAATATGGATGCTCTGGATCTCTAAGTTGGGATTGAATCGCAATTGCCGCTTGGAGAGCGTGGCCCGCTGAAGGAAATTCAATTAGTGCCCCGTCGCCTAGAAGTTTGACCACCCGGCCAGAGTTTTGTTCGACGATTGGTGTTACCAAGTCGCGGTACAGCGAATTCAGTGTTTTGAGCAGTGCTGTTGAGCCACCCTGCATCATCCGACTGAAACCGACGACGTCTAAAGACAGGATTGCAGCAAGGCGGCGTTGGCTCATGGTTACTTCCCGCAAGTTTGCCCGAAAATATTATCATGCTCATAAGACGTTAGAATCGGCAACTTGTCAGTAGACGTATTTTTTGCTTCGAGATTACCGTTCGCTAAGGTCTCAAAAAGTCAGAAAACCTTAGAAACTATCGCTTAAAGTTTCTGCAGTTATGTCTGTTTCGCAAATGGCAGTTTTGTCCCGCAAGGCAGACATTAACTATATTTGCCCGAATGACCCCGCATAGCCCAACCCGGCCCCTGCAGTTTCTCGCTGCAAGCGCGGATCACAGATATTGCCGCATGTGCGGTAGCTTCATCGCGGCGATGCGGCACAAAGAGCTGCCGTTTGCGCCCGGCGCGGCGAAATTTTGCCAGGTAATGAGCAAAAAGCGGACAAAACAGATGCGCAGTGCCTTCGGTGCCGTTCTCGCGGGGGTCGACCTCCTATGTCTAATCAGTACTCTCTAGCTGTCGCAAAAGCGGGAAACTACTTTGCTGGGCCTAGCGCCAGGTCGATTTCGGTTTGTGAACTATGTCCTTGGTAAACAATCGGATCGTTGGTCAATCACTGACTGAATGTGCAGGCCAACTTGGTTTTGCTGACAGCGATCAAGTTTACTTTGGATCGTACAAGTATCCAATTCCGCGAACGGTTCTGATGATTTCCGGCTTTTCGGGATTAGTTTCTAATTTTCGACGCAATCTGGAAATTCGAATGTCGATACTGCGGTCAAAGGGATCCCACGACCGGTCATGCGCCTGATCCAAGAGTTGGTCCCTGTTCAGCACGCGCCCTTTGTTATCCGCAAACACCTTGAGCAAGCGGTATTCCATCGCGGTCAGCTGGAGTTCGGACCCGTCTAAGGCAAGTAGCTTCGCGGCTTTTTTGTCCAGCGTATAGTCCCCGAAACGTGCTCCATCATTGTCAGCGCTCACGACCGATGCCGTTTCATTGATAGTCCCGCGACGCAGGACTGCCTTGATCCGGGCTTCAAGCTCTCGAAGGTCGACGGGTTTGCCCAGATAGTCGTCGGCTCCCATTTCCAAACCAATGATCCGATCCACAACATCTCCCGCCGCCGTGAGCATGATCACCGGCGTTGCGTTTTCGGGGCGAAGAGATCTAAGAATGGAAAGGCCATCTTCCTTGGGCATGCTGATGTCCATAATTATGGCATCCACAGTCTGGGACGACACGATGGCCCGAAGCTCCTCACCGCCGGACGCGGCCGAAACCTTGTAGCCGCGTTTGTTCAGGTATTCCTGAAGCATTTCGCGCACGTCGATCTCATCATCACAGACCAGAATATGCGCTTTTTGATCATCCATCAGCTTCGTCCTCCTGGTCAGTGAGAAGCCTTCCGACAAGCGCTCGGAGCTCTGAGGGTGAGACCGGTTTTTCCAGGAAAGGAAGATCGGACTCTTTCAGCAAACCCAGCGAGTTTTCTCCCATCGTGTCCCCGGTGATATACGCCGTGCGTGTCAGCATTTCGGGGAAACGCGTCACCAACGCTTTGTAAATCTTGCGGCCATCAACGCCCGGCATATTCAGGTCACTCAGAAACACATCGTATTTGGCAGCCTGCAGACGGATCAACGCCTCTTCTCCAGACGAGACAAAGTCGACGTGAAACCCTTGTCTTCTAAGGATTTCAGCATTCAACTCACCCACTTCAATCTCATCATCGACGACCAAGACACGTTGCTTAACAGGGGTCGAAGGGGTCTCGATCGGCTCATCATCGTCATCTATCTGCGGCACTGCCACGGGCAGGGCGATCCGAAAACAAGTACCGGTGTCATCGGTCTGATCCAGCCTGATTTGGCCGCCATGTGACAGGACAATGCGATGACAGAACGCCAATCCGATCCCGGTCCCGTCGCCGACTTCTTTCGTGGTGAAAAACGGTTCAAAAATGCGGGGGCGAATGGCTTTGGGGATTCCGGGGCCATTGTCCTTGACCGTGATCTCCACCATTCCTGCGTTCGGCTTGTTTTCGGCTGATAACGTGATCTGGTCGCCGATGTCAGCTGAGGTCATGGCCTGCTCGGCATTGATAATCAGGTTGAGGATGACCTGTGTTAGCTGATCCGCGTCCCCGGAAATTGGGGGGATATCGGCGGGCAGGGAGCGGGTGATCTGGATTTCACCGGATGTGCTGCCATAGGCCGCAACATCGGCTGCTGTTTCGATCAGGCTGGGCACATCGACCTGTTCGATCTTGCTGGGTTGCTGACGCGCCATTGCCAAGAAAGTCTTCACGATCTTTGCGCACCGTTCAGCGGCGTTGCCGATCTTTTCTATCCTGACGGTCAGATCGGGGTCGGTGATTTCTTCTTTCAGCATGAGCGCGTGGCCGACAACAACCGAGAGCGGGTTGTTAAGCTCATGCGCAACCCCGGCAAGTAGCTCACCGAGTGCAGACATCTTTTCGTTTTGAAACACCAGCTCTCGTTGCTTTTGCAGCTCAGCTTCAATTGCCAGTTCGTCTGTCAGGTCGCGCGTGTTGGAGACGATGACTTCTTCGCCATTGAACTGGATAAGGCGCGAAGAATCCGCACCCCAGAAGGTTCGCCCATTGATGTCGACGAACTCCATGCGCCGGTCTTTGAGGGACCCCGCCTGCCGCAGATCCTTCAGGTACCGTTCGCGTTCATTGGGATCGGCGTAAAAGGACTTGGAGCTTTCACTATCCCCAAACAACGCCCTGATTTCTGGCGTTGCGAAAAGCACTTTGCCCGTATCGGCATGCGTCATGTTAATGGCGGCCGGGTAGGCCTCCATAACTTGACGGATCAGGGCGTCAGCTTCTTTCTGGACAGTGAGGTCGATGATGCTGGTCACGATGACCTCTTCGCCCTTGTAGTCGATCAATTGCGAAGAGATTGAGGCGGGAAAGGTCTTTCCGTCCGCGTTCACCAGATCAAGCTTGTAGTTATTGACCTGCCCGTCGGCCAAAAGCAGCGTGATAAAATCCGCGCGCTCTTCCGGGTTCAGATAATGCTCTTTCGCTGACCGTGAGGGGCCGAACAACTGGCGGGCAGCGGGTGTGCGATACAATATCTGTCCGCCGCCAATCCGGGCCATGGTCACAATCGCTGAACTGGCGTCCAGAACCTTTCGGATCAGAAGATCGCCGTCCCGCTCTTCGACCTCGGCCTGTTTTCGTGCGGTGATATCCTCGCGCGTAACAACAAAACCGCCGAGTTTGGTTGGGTGTACGGAAACCAGATAGGTCCGTCCGTCGGTCTCAGTCAGTTCATAGTCCTGTATGAACTCGATCCCATTGGCCAACCGGTCCGAAACCCACTGCTGTTCGTTGCCTATGGCGTCGGCGTAAATACCCCTGCGCGCTGTCTCGCGCATCAGGATTTCCCAATCCAGACCGGGTTTCAGCAGGTCCGAGACACCCTTGTTCATCTCGGCATAGCGCTGGTTGAACATGACAAGGCGACGGTCATCATCGTAAAGGGCGAACCCTTCCTTGAGGGATTCAATGGCGTCACGCAGAAGGTCTCTTGCCTTCTCGATTTCTTCAAGATCGTTTGCCATGTCCGTCGTCATCCTGATCTTCTAAGGTATCATTGTTTCAGTGCCATTTCAAAATCAGCGTCTTGTGTTTCAATTGTTTCAGACTGCGCGGTTTCGTTCCAGTGTCAGTCGAAAACCTGTTTGTTTTCGAGGCGGATAGCGCGCTGTGTGACCCACTTCACAGAGCTACAACTGAAACAATAAGCCCCGATTTCAGAAATCACATTGAAACAATGGAAGGTCAGTTTGTGCCCATAGCAAATGCAATTGGGTAAGTACGATGACTATTTCATTCAGACCAACAGATACGATCAACGCAGCGATTGTCGCGTTACATTCTTCTGCATCGAACGGTGCGCAATGGGGCCAACTGGCCACCGATCTGGAAGGTCGCTTCAAGGTTCATGCTTTCGATCTGCCCGGCTACGGCCAGGCCCCTTTGGTCGGCGATAGCTCTCAGAAAGGCGCGGCTGTTTCTGCGGTTCCCGTGATCCGGGAAATAGAGGCCATGGGCCGCGCGGTGCATCTTGTCGGGCATTCGAACGGCGGTGGTGTTGCCATCAAGGTCGCGCTGATGCGTCCCGATCTTGTGAAAAGCCTGACGGTCTATGAGCCCGCCGCGTTTCACTTTCTTAAGCACGGCAACGAGGTCAGCCAACAACTGTTCGGACAAATCCAAATGTTGTCCGGCATGGTGACGGCTGCCGCTGCCGATGGTGATGCCGCAGCAGGGATGCGCCATTTCCTGGATTTCTGGAACGAAGAGGGGTTCTGGGATGCGCTGCCCGTTTCCGCTCAAACCCGCTTTGCGCAGCAGATCACGTCGATCATGACAGATTTCGCCAACGGGTTTGCGGAAACCTGGGACTTGGCCGAGCTGTCCAGACTTGAGGTTCCCGCGCTGGTGATGACCGGCCTGGAATCTCCGGAGATCGCGCAACGCGCATCGGTGGCGATTGCCAAGGCGCTGCCAAATTCGCGAATCGCTCTGCTGCCAGAGCTTGGGCACATGGCACCGGTTTTCCAGCCCGAGTGGATCAACTCGAGAATTCTTGAGCACGTGGCCAGCGCAGAGCGGCCCGTCGTCAATATCAGCTGGCCCAAACGGCAAGCTGCATAAACCGTCCGCATTCGATGATGCGGCTTTCAATTCAACTACTGGGGAAAGACCAGAAAAACCACGAGGAATAAAAAAATGGGTATTCAAACTACAATCGACACAACAACGGACTTTGCAGCAATCAAGGCCAAGCAAAACGTGGCATGGGGATCCGGTGATTACAGCAAGGTCGGCGTTACACTTCAGATCACCGGTGAAGAACTTGCCGAGGCCATGGATATGATGCCAAGCGCCAAAGTGCTTGATGTCGCGGCGGGGAATGGCAACGCCACACTCGCCTTTGCGCGGCGCTTTTGCGATGTCACCTCGACCGACTATGTCGAAGCCCTGCTAGAGGCCAGCAGCCAGCGTGCAAAGGCCGAAGGTCTGTTCGTCTCATACAAGGTCGCAGACGCGGAAAAGCTTCCCTTTACGGATCAATCGTTTGACGCGGTCGTCTCCACGTTCGGGGTGATGTTCACACCGAACCAACAGCAATCAGCGGCAGAGCTTCAACGCGTCGTGAAATCTGGTGGCAAGATCGGTATGGCAAACTGGACGCCCGACAGCTTCATTGGCCAGATGTTCAAGACCATCGGTAAACATGTTCCGCCGCCGGCTGGCGTACACTCTCCGGCTTTGTGGGGAAGTCAGGACTGGGTCGAGGATGCTTTCGGTACCAAGTGCGATATCGTTTCGTTCCGGCGCAAGAACTTCATGTTCCGTTACAGATCGGCGGAACACTTTCTGGAGTTTTTCCGGACTTTCTATGGGCCGATGCAGAAAGCCTTTGATGCCTTGGATACGGAAGGGCAGGCGGCCCTGCGCCACGATATCATGGCACTGATCGAGAAATTCGACATCTCGACCAATGACGCGCTGTGCATTTCGTCTGAATATGCCGAGGTTATCGTCCAGCGCCGCTAAGGGAACGATGCGCTCACCGCTCTTGGGTCTTTGGACCAACGGGCGGTGAGAATTGTCTTTGTTTGACCAGTTTTTGAAAAGGGTTTTGAGATGGCTGAACGCACACTCTATGAGAAATACGGCGGGTTTTCGAAGATCAGCAAAGTCGTGATCTCATTCTACGACAGTCTTTTGGACAATGATGAGGTCGGACCCTTTTTCGACAATGTCGACATGAGCCGAATGGTCGATCATCAGACAAAGTTCATTGCTTCGCTTCTTGGCGGCCCGGCGTCCTACACGGACAATCAGCTGCGCCAGTTGCATTCCCACCTGAGCATCACGCATGCCCATTTCGATGAATTGGAAACGGTGTTGCAAGATGCTTTGGAAAAACACAACGTGGCAGCAGAAGACATAGCCGTTGTTGTTGCGGAATTCGGAAAGCGCCGCCCCCTGATTGTTAGGTAAGCCATGACTATTGAAGCCATCAATGAACAGCTGCTGCGCGCGATCGGCGTGGGTGTCGCACTATTGAACCGCGAAACGCTGCAATTTGGTTTCCGCAATGACACGTTCGATGAATGGTTCAGCGGCGACACCCCCTTGGATCACTTGCAACAGCTTTTTCCCGACCTGGATACAGATGCGGTTCAGAAAAGCCTGTTCGAGACGCGGCGATACACGTCCGAAATCAGTTTCAAGAAAAAACGCAGAACGCTGGTGATCGCGCTCGACTTTACCGTCGCGCATGATGATGTGCTGGTGCTTGTCTGTCAGAATATCACCCGCATCAAAGAGCTGGAGTCGATGATCGACTCTTATTCAATGATGGTGGAACGAAACACGCGTGAGCTGAAACGCGAAAAGGAGCAGGTTGAAAAGTTGCTCCTGAACCTGATGCCGCGCTCGGTCTATGAAGAGTACAAGACTTTCGGTGTGGTCACACCTCAGCTTTATGACCCAGTATCTGTCCTGATGCTCGACTTTGTCGGGTTCACGGAAATGGTCGCCTCGCAGGATCCAAGCGTTACCGTCACAGAACTGAACGATATTTACAGTGCCTTTGATCGCATCGGTGAGCAATTCAGCTGCGAACGCATCAAAACGATCGGAGACGCGTATATCACTGTGGCCGGTCTGCCCGATCCAACCCCTGATCACGCTAAGGCGATCGCGAATACGGCCATACGGTTCGTGCGTTATCTGAACCGCCGCAACCTCAGCCATCCGCATCAGTGGCGCTGTCGCATTGGATTGGCGTCTGGGTCAGTCGTTGGTTCGGTCGTCGGTATTCAGAAATACGTCTACGACATCTTTGGGCCGGCCGTGAACCTAGCATCCCGGCTTCAGGAGTTTTCGGAACCGATGCAGATCACTGTGCAGGACAAGGTTGCTCATGTTCTCAAAGAACAGTTCGTTCTTGAAGAAATTGGAACTCAACTGATCCGGGGATTTGGTGAGCAAGACGTTTGGCGCCTTTCCGACAATCCTTAGATTGGTTCATTTGACCCAGCCCCTTGATCTGGCCATTTAGATGTAGGGACTGTCTCTGTTTTTTCTCATGATTAGGCAGGCGAATTATGGTGGTTTTGTTGTTTAGTATCGAGCCAATCACACCGCGTTTTCCCTGGAAATAATGCAAGACGTTGGCCTGTTAGATTTCGAAAACCGTCAGTATCAGAGACGATTTTCCCGCCTCGCTAGGCATCAACATCGTTGACTCTACTCTCTTGTGTGCTTTATCGCTGGCGTCATGATCGGATCGTTCTTCGCATCGCAGAGCTATTATCCTCAGCTTAGATAGCTGCGGGTAATTCATCATTAGTTTTCCGCTGCCCCTAACAGCGGTCAAAAAACAATCGACCTTGTGCCGGGCGGCAAGTTCAAAGGTCGACAAATGAACAACAACAGAAGTCAAAACAAGTCGTTCGGCATCGTGGGGTTTGGTGCGTTCGGACAACTTGCAGCCTTTCATCTCGGTCAGCACTTTGAGATATCGGCTTATGATCCGTCCGCGGACGTTGCCAAGGTCGCGAAGAAACTCGGGGTACGTCTTTCATCAATGCACTCAGTATCGCAGTCTGATGTAGTCCTCATTTCGGCACCAGTGGCATCATTTGAGCGGGTTGTCAGCGAAATTGCAGCTGCTTGTAAACCTGGCGCGCTGATTGTTGATGTCGGCTCAGTAAAGGTAGGTCCCTCGGAAATCATGCGGCGGCGACTACCGAACCATGTAGACATAATCGCGACCCACCCCTTGTTTGGTCCTCAGAGTGCCACGACTGGTATTAAGGGTTTGAAGATTGCCGTCTGCCCCATTCAGGGAAGGCAACATGCCAGACTTGCTGCGTTTTTGCGCAAGACACTGGGTCTGACTGTCATCATGACGACGCCAGAAGATCACGACCAAGAAGCGGCAGTAGTCCAAGGGCTCACGCACCTCATCGCCAAAGTGCTTCTGAGAATGGGACCGCTGCCGACGCGCATGACCACCAAGAGTTTTGACTTGTTGTCTGAGGCGATTTCCATGGTTCAGCACGATGCGCCAGAAGTATTCGAAGCCATTGAGAAGGCCAATCCCTACGCAGAGACCGTGCGACGGCAGTTTTTTGATTTGGCCGCAAGTCTGAGTGTAGAGCTGGAGGCAGCATTCGATTACACCGCCGACAACAAAAGCGGACATTGATTAAGCGGCACCCAAGGGCAGCTTCGTCCGCACAGCAACCGTTCATCCGACTGCAGCGAACGTCTGCCTCGAGCCCAAAACGGTCGGTCGCTTCACCTATAGAATTAGGCATTCGGAAAAGGAAACACACTTCGACAAAATGGTGGCAGCCCTCCCAACGGCACTTTGTTTTAAGTGACTGGTTTCTGTTTCTATGTCAGGGTTGGAGTCGTGCGTAGCCGGTTTGTACCAAATGTGACTGAGGTATTGGAACAGGCTCTCACGCAAAAAACGATCGACGTCCGGCCCAGGGCGATTCGGGCAGGAATCAGACCCGGGACACGTTTAAGGCAATGATATTAGACACAACCGACTCCGAATTTATTCAGAACCCTTATCCGGTCTATTCCGAGCTGAGGGAAACGGATCCTGTACACTGGAACCCTAAAGGGTTCTGGTTTCTCAGCAGGTACGAGAATGTTCGAAGTTGTTTAAATGACAATCGCCTGAGCAACCGTCCGGCACCATTCGCACTAGTTCACGCCCGCAACAGGAACAGATTTGCGGCCGCTGACATCGCAAACAATCTAATAGCATTTTTAGATGCGCCGGAGCACTCCGAACGACGAAACTGGATTGCCAAAGCATTTGTTCAGAGCCAGCAAGAAAAAGCTGCAAAAATAGCAACGTTGGCGGAGCGCCTAGCAACAGAACTTGAGAATCAGTCGCAGGCCGATTTCATAACGTCGTTCGCGGTGCCATTCTCAAGCCGCGTGATCTGTTTTGTGATTGGCATACCCGAAACGGATGCGGCACGACTTGCCAGTTGGAGCGATGATTTCTTCAAGCTATTTCACGCGATACCGGACGCTGAAGAGTTTGCCGCCTTGAATGAAAAACTTGCAGAGTTTCGCCAATACATATTGGATTTGATCGAAGCGAAGTCGAAATGCCCCGGCGACGACCTGATCTCTATGCTGGTTTCATCAAACGGGCCGTCTGCTGACAGACATGAAATTGCTGATAATGTAATGCTGCTCGCAGCGGATGGTGTCGGCAACGTACAATCGGGTCTTTCCAATTGTGTACATGTTTTGATGAGTTACGATCCGGCCTGTGATTTTGCTTCTAAACCCTCATCGGTTCAGACCCAGGTCATCGACGAGTGTCTGCGGTTGGAAAGCCCCGGACAATATCAAGGGCGGATCACAAAAGTTCCGGTCGAATTGGGTGGAAAAACAATACGGGCCAGATCTATTGTACTGTTGGGGCTTGCCTCTGCCAATCGCGACCCGCTGGCATTTGAGAATGCTGACGCGTTTTTGCCAGAAGAAAAGCGCCAGCAACATCTCGCTTTTGGAAACGGGCCACACATGTGTCTCGGCAGCGCACTGGTTCGGCTGGAAGTTACAAAAGCGCTGCAGGTATTGTTTTCCCCCGAGCGAAGACTCTCGGCTGTCAGCCACAAGCGGCAATGGCTCTCCCGTCCCGGCCATCGCTGGTTAAAACGACTGCACGTAAATTTCGAGCGCATCAAATGACAGAACCTGATTTGTTTGCTCAAAAAACGATATCGACACTTCTTCGTTATCAGGCGGAAAAACGACCCGCGTCTCCTGCGATCATCACACCGGAAGGCGCAATTCTGACCTATGGGGACATTTTTGACGAAGTGCAAAGGCTGGGCGGATACCTGGAGCAATCGGTTCCGCAACAGAAAAACGCTCGAAGAACACGCTATGGTCTCGTCTTTCCAAACGGCGTCGACATGTCGGTGCTTCTTTTGGCGACTGCATGCAACGGCACTTCCGTACCTTTCAGTCCGAAACTAACAAAGACAGAGTACAAAAGCCAATTCGCGGCAACTGGTGTTGACATCCTGATTGTATCATCGGTTCAGGCGTCAGTCGCTAGCGAGGCCGCCGGAGAACTTGGCATACAGGTTGTTAAGCTGGAAAACAGACGCCAGATCGCCAGCAATAGGTCAGTACCTGAACGGACATCCGAACCAGCAGAGCATGATGTCAGCCTGATTCTAATGACGTCTGGTTCCACCGGCAAACCAAAGATCGTACCGTTGACCCATAGTAACGTGTGCCGATCCGCTTGTGATGTGGCCTTATCTTTGAGCCTAACGGAGAACGACAAATGCCTTGTCATGTGGGAACAATTTCACATTGGTGGGCTGGTTGATCTGTTGCTTGCGCCGCTTTGCGTGGGAAGCAGTTTAATCGCTGCAGGCAGTTTTGATGCAAGCCGGTTCTTCGAATTGCAACGCCGTCACAAACCCACCTGGTTTCAAGGCGTTCCGACAGCGTTTGCCGAATTGACATTGCAAGCAAAGCGCTCGGATCATAGAGATATCAATCCAAACCTGAAGTTTTTACGTGCTGTTGCTGCAGCTTTGCCTACTTCGCAGTTGGAAGATATCAAAAAAACATTTGGCGTCCCGGTCGTCCGAACATTCGGAATGACCGAAGCAAGCCCCCTCATCACAACAACCCCCGTTTCGATGGCAGATGACAAGCCTGGGTCTGTCGGCAAGACTGTAGGACCCGAAATCTCGATTCTCTCGGATGCCGGCACTCTTCTCGGTGCAGGCGAGACGGGACAGGTGGCGATAAGAGGAGAGAATGTATTTTCCGGTTACGAAAACGATTCAGAGGCCAACGATGCTGCCTTTCGTGACGGTTGGTTCCTGACTGGCGATCTTGGTCAACTCGACGAAGATGGCGATCTTTTTTTGACAGGACGCGCCAAGGAAGTGATCAACCGCGGTGGCGAAAAGATCAATCCAACCGAGGTCGACGAGGCCATTGTAATGTACCCGACCGTCGTAGAGGCAGCGTCTTTTTCGGTACCGCACACACGACTTGGGGAAGATATCGCCTGCGCGATTACAGTTTCGGATGAAACCGATGTTTCTGATCTGAAGTCTTTTTTGGCACTCAATCTGGCAGGTCATAAGATCCCGGGCCAAATCAGGATTTTATCGCAGCTTCCTAAGACATCGGTTGGCAAGGTCGACCGGATCGCCCTAGCTACGGAGTTTGCAGAAGAAAGAAACGGAAAAGGCGCGGATGAGAGGCCAGAAACGGAACTGGAAATTCTGTTGGTCGACATTTGGAAACGCGAACTCAGCCTCATGGAGGTCGGCATTGATGAAGACTTTGTCAGCGTCGAAGGCGACTCCTTGTCAGCAGTCCGTATACTGGTGGAGCTGGAGACCATTTTCGACAGACCTGTACCAGATGAAATTATCGACAACTTCACGACCATCAGGCGCATTGCCAAGGCACTTGACCGTCATGGCTTTGCTTTACGCAAGAAAGATGACGCAGTCTTGCAGAAAAGCAAAGCAAACACCACGGAGCGTGTTCTGTCTGAAACCGACGTGTTTTCCGGAACTCCCGAGGAAGCTTTGCGTCTTATTTCCCAGGCAACAGGTCGTTCCGACGTCGAACTAAAAGTCGATTATGTTTTAGCGCATTTACCGCCTGAAAAGGCCGCTGCTCAATTGGTCCATTTCAGTAAAGCAAGCCCGGGAAAAACGAGCGGCTTGGTCGGTCGGACGGAACGGGTTCGGCTGAAAAAGAGGCTGGTACGCAAAGTTAAGCGGGATATGGCCGTTATCAGCGATGTCCAAGGTGCGTTCGCATGGAAAAGCGAAGTGCTTTCTAGTAGTTCGATACTATATCAGGATCCGGAAACCGATACTACCGATAAGAACTTGATTGTGGGTTTCGCAGGCAACCGAATGCGGTTGTCCATGCCGACATTTCATTTCCTTGTTGATGTTGACCCGAGGAAAAACAGCTTCCTGCTGTTAATGGACCGTTCGCGCCGTCTGTTCTTTTGTGGCGCCGAAGGTGTTGGAAGGGATTTAACTGAAATTGCGAGTTACGTCGGTGATTTTGCCAAAACACGGGGTTACAGACGTGTTGTTGGAATTGGTCACAGCGGAGGTTCCTTCGGTGTATTGAATGCTGGGTTACTTGGAAATTTTGACGATGTCGTTTCTTCGGCCCCGACAAGTTTGAAAAAACATATCAATTGGTTGCCGGTTTTTGAGAAGTTTCGTGAGCAGCACGACCCTGAGACGATAAACATCAAGGTTGTTTACGGCAACAGCGATCAACAAAAGGAAAACTCTGCCGAAATGAAAAAATATATGCCGCACGCTGAGTTTATTCAGTATGAACATGCGTCAAAAGCAATTCTTCATTCCGCGAAAAAGCGAGGGGAACTCAGCGACCTGTTGAAAGCCTGGATGAGCATATGAATTTCGCAAGCGTCTGTATTGAACACGTACTGCGTCATGGCTCAGACCACTCGATGTTCACAATTTTCCAGAGAGGTGCGTGTTTTTTGCCGATCGAGATAAAGGAAGAATACTTTGGACAGAGAGTTTAGTACGTCCTTTCTGAGCGCCGTCTACCAGGGCATTTTGCAGTTGGGCGGCATGTTCAATGCACACTTGCATTTGGACCGGGCTGAAACACTGGACCTCACCCTCGATATTTTACGAGACAGCGAAAACGCAAGCGAGTTTTCTATGGCGATTGCACAAAAGCATGCCCTGATTCCACGCATACATTCCAGCACGTGCTATGACCCGGATGCACTGGAAGCACGCGTACAAGACTGCGTTACAAAAATGGCACGGCTTGGTACGACGCAAGCTCACAGTGTTGTAGACGTTACAACGGATCGTGTCGGACTGTCTGCCTTAGACCGTTTCTTGCGCATTGCTGACCTCTCGCAGTCGCAAATTGACTTTCGCGTAGGCGCGTATTCGCCTCTGGGGTTCCGCGATGACGAACCGGAGCGCTGGACCTTAATTGAGGAGGCAGCAGAGCGCGCGGATTTTCTTGGTGCCCTGCCAGAGCGAGATGACCAGATTGACTATCCAGACCACATTGGGTTTGACGAATGCTGTCGGCGCATTTTGGGACTCGCCTTTGCTCACAACAAACCGGTTCATGTGCATGTTGACCAGAAGAACCACGACCGGGAAAACCATACAGAACGCCTGATTAAAGTGGTCAGGGAGGGGAATTTTCTGACTGATGGCAAAGAGCCTCTAATCTGGCTGATCCATGTCATATCTCCTTCGAGTTATGACGATGTCAGGTTTGACCGCTTGGCGCGCGATCTTGCATCGCTCAACATTGGCGTCATTTGTTGTCCCTCGGCCGCAATCAGCATGCGCCAGCTGCGCCCTTTGAAGAGCTATACGCATAATTCCATTGCTCGCGTTCTAGAGTTGATCGAAGCGGGCGTGTTTGTAAGGCTGGGCACGGATAATGTGTGCGACATTACATCTCCGGCAGGCACATTGGATCTGATGGACGAACTGTTTGTTCTTTCAAACTCATTGCGCTTCTACGATGCAGAGTTTCTTGCGTATCTCGGCGCCGGGAAGAGGATACCGTCATCGGTCAGATCAAAGATAGCAAACCATTTAATCGAAGACTCGCAGCAATGCGAAATCGCATTGTCAGCTTACGAGCGTCTTTCAGAATAGTTCTCTGAATAGTCCTTCGTGAACTCACGACAAACGTCTTCCGGAATGAATCCGCTGTGTCCGCAATGCGGTCGTACGAGCAACTAGCAGCGAATAGCCGCTTCGAGCCCTGAGTCACGGATGCTGCAGAGCAGGCGAATGTCCGCTCTGCAATTCCTGTGAAGAATTTGGTAAGCTAATAGAAATTCGTTGTCTGCTTAACGCCGAGAGCAAACGGCGCACCGTCTGGATCACACAGGATGGGGCTATCGGCTTGAACGGTTTCATTATCATCCACCGAAGCCAGACGCGCCCCTTTGGTTTCAGCAGCACGGGAGGCATCGGAGACTGAAGCAACCTTGATGCACGGAACCCAAGATGCGTTTGAGGCAGTTGACCAAGTCGCGGCATGCTGGATTGCAACAAGATGGCCCTGAGGCCCGAGGAGAGTGAAGCAATCCTTGCCCCGCTCGGGAGAAACCTGCCATCCGAAGAGTTCGACGTAGAACGCTTGCGGAAAGTCATTCCCGTTGCTGACATACACTTCAGGGCCGAACTGCCTTTGCGGCATGGGGAAACTGTGCCGAGACAAAGAAATCCCCACTAGAGCACCGAGCGGATCGCGGACGAGCGCATTGCGACCGACACCCGGCACCTCGAATGGCTCCCGAACGATCTTACCTCCGAGTGTACCGACGCGGTCGATCGCTATGTCCACATCGGGGACTTTGATGTAAGAGATCCAGCCATTTTCCTGCTCCACGGGCGTCTCAATCAATCCCGCACCCGCTTCGTCACCGGAAAGGGCAAGGACGAAATCCTGCTCGCCGCCACCCCATGCAAAATCCGATGCCCGCTCGACTAAATATGTCCAGTTTGCGACGTGCTGGTAGAATGCCATCGAACACGCCCTGTCCGATGTGAAAAGGTCATGCCATACGAATTGACCTGCTTTCGACTGTGTCATCGTCTTACTTCCTGACGTCTTTGAGCTTTTTGACACCGCGGACCATCTTTCCGAACGCCTTGTCGCGCGACCTGCGTTCCGCAAGACTCGCGGAATTGAAGGCGTCTTCGGCCATGAGCTTGCGCCATCTGCTAAGACGACCGCCATCAAGAGCACCCTCATCGATAGCCTTCAGAACAGCGCATCCCGGCTCGGATTCGTGCTGGCAGTCCCTGAATCGACACCGCACGGCCAACTCCTGAATGTCGGCAAAGAGATCATTAATGCCGTCCGCTGCATCGGTGAGCTGCAATTCCCGCATACCCGGGGTGTCCAGTATCAGACATCCATTGGGCATCGCATGAAGCTCGCGCCGCGTTGTCGTATGCCGCCCCTTGGCGTCGTCCTCGCGAATAGATTGGGTCTCGATGGATTGGCTTTGTAGCAATGCATTGGCTAACGTCGATTTCCCAACGCCAGATGAGCCGAGAAACGCCACAGTCTTGCCGGGCCTGCACCAAGAAGTCAGTTTTGTCCGGGGTGCGTCTCCGCGGGCGTCAAGTGCGACTACATCGATCATGTCCGACACCGTGCGGGCCGTGTCGATGTAGCTTTGCGAGTCCGTCAGGAGGTCGGTCTTTGTGACGACGATGACAGGCGTGATCCCTGCCTCAAAAGTCAGAGCTGCATAGCGTTCCAGCCGGGCCACTTTGAAGTCCTGATTGCAGGACGTGACGATAAAGGCGGTATCAATGTTCGCCGCGATCAGTTGTTCCTGCCGGTCGGTTCCGGGCGCACGCCGTTTGATGAGGCTCGTGCGCTCTAGAACCCGACTGGATCGCGGGCGCGAAGGATCCAGCATCAGCCAGTCCCCGACAGTTACATCGGCTCTGGGAGGAAGTATCGTATCGATGCCGTCACCGAGGGCGTGCAGCCCATTGCGATGCACTTCGACAATTCGAACGGGCGGTGTCACCGACAAATCTTCTACGCTGATCTGCTGGGCGAAAAACGGTTGCCATCCCAATGCCTGAAGAGGGTTGAGGTCGGAGTGTCTTTCGGCGTTGCGTGCGCGAAGCGGAAGGAAGTCTGAGTAATCCTTTATCATAGGGAGTCACTTTCATGTCTCTGGCCCAAGTCTGATCTGGGCGCTGTCGGTGAGAAAAAAGTTTGCACATCAACGCGCACCGTCGGCCATAATGTGACGGTGTTTCTTCAGATGTTGAATGTGCTCCGGGAGGCGCGCTGCCTCCCTTCCTTACCGGGACATGAAATCTCCATTTCAGGTTATGTGCACATAGGATGAACGCGTGCACAACGCAACAGTTGACGGCTGATTTGGAACTCTTCTTCAGCTACCGTAGCGGCCATTCAACAGGAAAAAGACTATGTCAGCTTTGTCCGCAACTCGGTCGTTACCCCAATACTGTCGAACGTCCGTTGTTGTGACAACAGGCACAAATACAGCACCGACTGCAGTACAAATCGGGCAGACCACCGTAGACTTCAGTCATTTTGGCAAAGTAGCACTTCAAATCGACGCATAATACTCTCACCTAAAA
>NZ_JBQFPX010000011.1:0-83378 GCF_056536545.1 Ruegeria sp. CK1 | reverse complement strand
AGAACCGTATTCCTTGGCTATCCATTGAGGACGATCTACCGCGAATTCGAACCGAAGACGATGCTGTCCTTTCTGAACGTTGGGCCGCCGCTGGTGAAGACAAGGGAGGGCCACCACGTCGAACAGCGGCCGAACGTCTTCGCTTCACTCAGATGAAAGTTAAATAGACTGATTTAGCACGCGCCGCTGGATTTCCATTGGTCTCGCGCCGATCCTCGCAGCTATTGTAGATGCACCATTTCTGTTATGCAGAAATATCAAGTTGGCCATCAGCAAACCGTAAATGCAGGAACGAGATAAAACGTCCGCTAAGCCTGCTCGGCGGACCTTAGTCCTGAGCGCAGCCAATGGCCGCATTGGAGCCCTTTTTGCCGGATTGCTGCTCCGCCGCGAATGCATGGTTTCCGACTTCGCGGATGACACTCACGCCCCCCATCCATTATCCTTCGCTTACGTAGTGAGGAGCAAATGCTATGGGCACTTTGATCGTTACCGAAGCCGAGTTAAGAAGTTGCCTTCCGATAGACCAAGGGGCACTCGAAGCAACCGAACTGTCCTTTTCATGGATTTCCGGAGGGCGCGTTTCGATGCCTCCGGTAATGCATATCGACATTGATGAAGATAGTGCCGTCGATACGAAAGGTGCATGTGTTGATGGTCTTGAGCATCTTGCGGTTAAAGTCGCCACCGGCTTCTTTCGGAATCCGCAGATCGGACTGCCTAGTTGCAGCAGTATTATTGCTTTGATTAACGCAAAGACTGGTGCCTTTGATTGTGTTTTTCTAGACAACGGGTACTTGATGAACCTGCGCACCGGACTTGCCGGTGCGGTGGCCGCCAAACATCTGGCACCCAAGAAAGTCACAACCGTCGGTGTGGTCGGCACCGGCGTACAGGCGCGATATCAGATCGAAAGCCTCGCCCTGGTGCGTGGGTTTGTCCGCCTGTTGGTTTTCGGGCGCAGTGCAGCGTCTGTTTCGAACTACTGCTCCGAAATGTCGGATAAGCTCGGAATTCCGGTAGAACCTTGCCAATCTCTCTTGGAGTTGGTGACCGCTGCGCAGATTGTCGTCACCACGACGCCTACGACAGAGTCTATCATCATGGCTGAGTGGCTCCACTCCGATTTGCACATCACTGCTATGGGGTCTGATCTGCCAGGCAAACATGAACTACACCCGAAAGTACTTGAGCGTGCGGAGGTTTTGGCTTGTGATGTGTTTGATCAGTGCGTGATAGGCGGTGAGCTCCAGAATTTGGGCGACGCCAGCAGAAAGATATTAGAACTTGGTGAGATCATTTCAGGAACGGAAAAATTTTCGCGACCAACCGGTGCCGTGACGATCTGCGATTTGACGGGAACCGGCGCACAGGACACTGCAATCGCCGTAGAAGCCTTTGACCGTGTAAAGGCCGCCAATTTGGGCACTTCGCTCTGAAAACTAGTAGAAGCGGACATCTGCCACCATGCACCGAACGGCAGCTACGTCCGTATAGCAGTCATTCACGCCGAGTGCAGCGAATGACCGTTCCAAGCCCAGAGCAGAAATACAGCTATCACTGGATACGGAACCGCACTAAATATTTATGTTACGATACCATCACGTTGTACCGACCCGATGCCGAAGGACCCGTCCCATCCAGAGCGACGAAGTCCTTGACCAAATTCGATACGGTGATTTTCAATGCTAAAAAAAGAGTTCAAGTGCGCGGAAATTGCGACTCAGTAAACCGCAACGACCAACCGGAGAAAGGGATGCATGCTGGTGCATCGCAGGCGATAGTTCTGCAGCCGCCGCACGCGAAAGGATCAAATGTCTGAAATCTCGCGCTGGCTAGAGAAACATGGCTTGTCCAAGTATGCTGGGTCGTTTGCAGAGCATGAAATCGAACTAGGTGATCTAACCGAATTAACGGACAAAGATCTCACTACAATCGGACTTCCCCTAGGTCCCAGGCGCCGTTTTATGAAAGCTGTTCGAGCTGAAGCAAAGGGAGAGACTTACCCGCACAACACTGCGTTAGGTCCCGCGATCGTCGCTGAGCGCCGGCAGCTTACCGTCATGTTTATAGATTTGGTTGGATCAACGGAAATATCCCAGCGCGTCGATCCGGAAGATTTGGCGGAAGTACTCCGACTGTTCAAAGAAACCTGCGCTGCGTCGGTGGCCGCTTTTGATGGCCACATCGCAAGTTACTATGGTGATGGGATAATGGTCTTTTTCGGGTTTCCTCATGCGCACGAAGATGACCCAGAGCGAGCCATTCGCGCAGGTCTTCGTATTATCGAGGAAATTCCAGCTATCCGCACTCATGCGAAACTGAATGTCCGAATTGGGATCGCAACTGGGTTGGTTGTTGTCGGTGACTTACGCGGTGAAAAAATGTTTGAGGACGGAACGGCGATGGGGGAGACGCCGAACCTGGCCGCACGTCTACAAGCAATGGCTGAACCCGGGACATTGATCGTCGCTCCCAATACTCATCATTTGGCGGGTGATGCTTTCGAATACGTTCTGCGTGGCGCATTCAAGCTTAAAGGTTTTGCCAGAGAGGTCGAAGCCTGGCAGGTGACAGGAGCACGGGAAACAGTCAGCCGTTTCATGGCAGAGGAAGACGAGTTACTGAACCCTTTGATCGGACGCGCCGCAGAATATGAAACCCTCAATGAAAAGTGGAAGTTGGCAAGTGGCGGTCAAGGACAAGTTGTGCTGGTGTCCGGCGAGCCAGGAATTGGCAAGTCTAGATTAGTCGAAGAATTAAGGCAGAGCATTCCGACGATGTCGCACACTCAAACGCGATATCAGTGTTCTCCCTACCATTACGCGAGTGCGTTTTATCCGGCCATTCGCCAAATTGAGAATGCTGCAGGCCTTCGTTCAGACGACAAAAACGAAGTGAAACTCAGAAAGATATCCTCTGTTCTAAGTGACCAGTCGGATCACACACTGAAACTGGCCGCGTCCCTACTTTCGGTTCCTTTTGAAGACCAATTGGGTGAACTGAATCTGACGCCACAGCAACTCATGGATCAGACCTTAGAAATGCTGTTGGGCAATCTGACTTCTCAGGCTGAGGAAAAGCCAGTGTTGCTCTTGTTTGAGGACGCGCATTGGATTGATCCGACAACTAAATTGTTGCTTGACCGAGTTGCTGATCGGATTCGTGACCTTCCAGTATTGGTCGTGATGACGTTCAGACCTGAATTTGACCCGGGTTGGGCATTGCAATCCAACCTTTCTAAATTGGTCTTGAAGCAATTGGACTTTCACCAGGTCAAAAACATTGTGGACGAAGTTGCAAAAGGGCATTCGATTTCTGACGAAATGTACAATGTCGTCGCTGCCAGATCCGATGGCGTCCCGCTATATGTCGAGGAAGTGACAAAAGATCTATTGGAATCAGGGGTTTTGACAAAAGGAAGGGACGCATACTCGAAGGGTGGGGCGTCCCCGGCAAGCTCGGTCCCAAGCACGTTGCATGATGCACTTATGGCGCGGCTTGACCGACTGAGTTCCGTCAAGGAGGTCGCCCAGATTGGGGCGGTTATCGGACCTCAATTTTCTTTTCCGTTGATCGCCAAGGTCGCTCGGATCAGCGACAAGGCGTTGCGCACGGGATTGGAACTTTTGGTCGACGCAGGCATTGTGACAGTTTCTGAAGAAGAAAACCTTGAAACTTTCAGCTATCGCCACGCCCTAATTCGCGACACAGCTTACAACAGTCTCTTGAGGAGCGAGCGCAGGGTCTTGCACGCACGTGTTGCGCGAGCGTTAAGTGGTAAATCGACCCATATTGGCGAAGCCAGTCCGGAAATACTTGCCCACCACTACACGATGGCAGGTATGAGCAAGGAGGCAATCGACCATCGCTATCTCGCAGGCCAACGCGCAGTCCAACGTTCTGCCAATATCGAGGCGAACACACAGCTTTCCTTGGCGATCGAGCAGTTGAGCCAACTGTCTCACGGTGTTGAGCGGGATCAGAAAGAAATTGAGGTTCAGGTTCTCAGAGCAGGTGTTCTACGATCGACTGCAGGAATAGCCGCCGATGAAACAGGGACCGTTTATGCAAGAATACGCGACTTGTGTGAACGGGTGGATGAAACAGAACATCTGTTCCCTGTTTTGAATGGCTTGTATTCCTTCCATTTGGTGCGTGCTGAGTATGATTTAGCCAGAAGTGTTGCAGCGCAGTTGCTGAATTTGGCAGATACAACGGGCGAGACACACCATCAGATGGTAGGGCATCGAGCCATGGGCGCAGTGCTGTTTCATATTGGAGAACTAAACCCTGCATACGAGCATTTGAGTAAAGCGCTAGAGCTTTACAGTCGGAAACGCGATGGGCACCTGGCCTACATATACGGTTCGGACCACGCAGCGATAACGTCGTGCTTTTTAAGCATGGCTGTATGGATGCGCGGTGCGCCAGACAAAGCACTTGAGATACAAAAACAAGCGGTTGCTGCAGCTCAAAAGCTGGAGCATGCGCACAGCATAGCACAGTCGCTAACTTACCTGTGCATGCTCTATCTTCTGCGCCGCGAACCTGGAAAAGTCATTGAAGCCGCAAATCAGTTGGAGGAACTGTCTTCAAAACATTCGTTCACCTTCATGTCGCTGACTGCAACGCTCTGGCGAAGCTGGGTGGATGCCTACCTTTCCCCTGAGCCCGAAAACATCCACGCATTGCGACAAGCATCGGAAGCGTGGTGGGCCAGCGGAGCTGGGAATTACAAACCTTTCTTTTTGACGATGATTGCGGAACTCACGTTGAAAACGGGTGATCGGGAAAGTGCCTTGCAGTTGTTAGCCGAGGCCCGCAGGTACCAAAGCCTTACAATCGAAGGATGGGCGCAAGCTGAGACCGACCGCGTTTATGCTCTCGCAATTTCTGAAAGTAGGTTCGCCGAAGTAGAGTTTTGTGAGGCTTTGAACACGGCAAAACGACAGCAGGCAAGGATGTACGAACTTCGGATTGTTGTAGACTACATCAAGAGTTGCCAAAAATTTAGACAGACCCCCACTCCCAACTTTGGCTTAAATGCTGTTTTAGAAACTATCACAGGAGGAGAGCTAACAGTCGACGTGAACAACGCCCAAAATCTGCTTGATCAGACTACTTTTGACTAACTCTCAAAAATTCAGAGCGGTGCAGTTGGGTAGATTGGGACTCATACTCGGAACTTAACTAGGTGTTCGTCTGTTTGAGCGTTCGACAGAAACTGTATCCAGGAGAATCCGACCCGCGTTTCTTCATAAGCCGCTTCCTGGCGAACAGTACTCAATTCCGCTCAATTTCTGCACTGCCCAAAAAGTGGACATTCTTGCCAGAGCAGCGAATGACCAAATCAGTGATGACCCAAACGGTGTATAAATCCTGTAGCCACTACAGGATCAAGCAGGACAATTTCATATGATTGCGATTGGAGAGGCTTCCCGGCAAAGTGGAGTCGGTATTGAAACCATCCGTTATTATGAACGCGAAGGAGTTGTGCCAAAACCCGAGCGCGCCTCCAACAATCGCCGTCTCTACTCGCAACGTGATGTTGGAAGGTTGCGGTTTCTGAGAAAGTGCCGGGATTTAGGATTCCCACTTGCAGACGCGAAGACGCTGCTCGACCTGTCAGAAGGCAGCAATGCAGACTGCCAAACCGTGAAGGAGATGGCAGAGCGTCATGTCTCCAATGTGCGTCGTAAGATCAAAGAGTTGACAGTTCTGGAAGCGGCGTTGAATGAACTTACTGCTAACTGCGATGGCGGAAACATATCCTGCCCAATGCTCTCCCAACTGAGGACAACAGATAGCCACTAAGGCCTCGGTCCAGACTTGCGGCGATGCGGCGCCCAAGGTTGAACACCAGAGATGAACATCAACCCGAGCTCCTGTGATAACCTGAGGGCACCAGCGAAAAACTCGGGAGTACACAATGTCGGATATTGATACTGTAAAGGCACTCGACGCCGCCATTATCGAAGGGATCAATGCAAAGGACGCAAGTAAGGCGACAGCACCCTATGCTGAAGATGGCGCGGCCATGCCGCCGGGTGCGCCGATAATGACAGGTCATACAGCCATTCGGGAATATTGGCAGGCAGCAATTGACGGCGGCCTGAGTAATGTTGTGACCAATCTGACCGACGCCCATATTGGCGGAGATTGTGCCGTTACTATGGGAACCCTGACGGGCTCGATGGGAGGGCAAAAACTTGCTGGGAAGTACGTTCTCTACTTCCGAAAAGGCGACGACGGCTGGAAGGTACAGCGCGACATCTGGAACTTCGACGCATAGAGTGTCGGCGATGGCTTAACGGTTAAATCTACTGATTTGTGCTGGCAGGTCGCATCCACCGAACTTGGCTTGCGTGCCGCGATTACGTCACCACTGTTTGCTTCGCACAACTGCTGGAGTGTAGCTTTTCATAGCCTACTCCTTTGATCAGGCAGCGCTGGGATCATCTACCAGTTAGATCTGTCGCCCGGCGTTAAGCCGCACGGTGCTATTTGGATTGGCTGAGTTGCTCATTCATGTCCGCAAAAGACACCGCCCAGAATTCCGCTAAAAACGCGGAACATTCCTGTTCGGAAATTTCCGAACGCGTGCCATCTGCTTCCGTTGCCATACCCATTGTGTAGCGCAGTTCGGTACCCTTATCTGTTTCTGTCAGATGGTAGGTCTCGGGAAAGCTGACATTGGGGCGCGCAGGGTCCAGAATGCGGGTGGAGAAATACTCAAAGGGTTCCCAATCCGTGACCCGATAAAAGAACTGGGCCATTTCATGCGCGCAATGATAGCCTGACCCCGGGCCAAGACGTCCCAAAGGGTTCTCCATCTTGATGTCGCTGACACTGTTCATCCATTTCAGCTTGTGTTCAGGAGCGACGAGGGCCTCCCACACGAGGCCAATGGGCGCATCGAAATGGTAGCGCAGGGTCCACACGCCATCTTCTTCTTCGAGAAAATCGCGCGGGCGATCAGCGCGCATCTTTTCCCATGATTTGGCCAGATCATAGACCTTCATTCCGACTTCACCAAAATGTTCTATTTCCTGGGAAAACGGCTCCATTATATCGCTAATATCCATGGCTTCTGCGGCCGCTTCGCTAAACAAGGCGTAGCTGTGAATGCCGGTGTGCTCGGCAACTTCCGTCTTGGTCAATCTGTGAACAAGAATGACATCGGCACCGGAGATGTCTTTGGTTGGCCCCAGTTGCATTTCATCGAACTGACCGTGATGGGCGATGATCTTGAGGTCCAGGCCGCCGACATTGGCGCATGCCCGGCACGGACATGTCGTGTTGGCGATTATATCCTGCCGTCTGAGGGTGAACGCGTTGTAGAGATTTTCGCAGATGGTGAGAAATGTCTCTCCTGACGGGAAATCCTGTCGTGTCGAATATGCCAGAACGGCATCGCCTTCGGTTTTCCAGAAGTGCAACGGGTCTCCGACCTGCTCAAGCAGAACGCTAAGAAGGGATTGCAGAATGGGATTTGCATGATCCATTTCCGAAGATGTCAGAAACTGAGTGTATCCGGTAATGTCGGCAATCAGCATATAACCTGTGTGCGTTGTCATTTGGCAGCCCCCCCGGTCCAAAGATCGCGTGCGCTCACCATAGATGAAAACATACTTAAACAACAAATATGGTCGGTTGCGCGAAGTGGTCCCGGTCTTCAGCCGCTGTCATCGAACCCTTGGCGTTCGCAGCCGAAATTGTAGCGGAGGCATTAACGTTTTATCCAAAACTACTGAAGTTTCCCATTCGCCGACCGTCGGCTATGCTTCATCCATGTTGAATGCCTCTGAACGACGGCTGACCGCTATTCTGGCTGCGGATGTAGCAAACTACTCCAAACTCATGGGGGAGGATGAAGCTGCCACATTGACCGCGCTGCGCCGTTTTCGGAACGACGTTCTTACTCCGGCAATTGGTGCGCATCACGGCAGGTTGATAAAAAGCATGGGGGACGGCTGGCTGGCTGAATTTCCCAGCGTGGTCAATGGCATAGAGTGCGCGTTGGCTATCCAAAACTCACTGACCGACGATCCCCGGATCACATTGAGGATGGGATTGCACAGCGGCGATGTGAGTTTTGCCGATGAAGACGTCTATGGCGACGGCGTCAACGTGGCCGCACGCCTTCAGATTCTGGCTGAGCCAGGTTCACTGGTGATTTCGGAAACTGCGCGGCGCAGCCTTGATGCCAGGCTTTCAGATCACTTCACCTGTCTCGGTTCTCAGAAACTAAAAAACATCGCAGAGCCTTTGGTCGCCTATGGTTGGGGAATGTCTGCATCAGCCATCCAGAGCTACCTTTTGGAGGTGCCGGAACGACCTTCGATTGCGGTTTTGGCCTTTGACAACGTGTCCCAAAACGCGGATCAGACCTTTTTTGCCGAAGGTATCGCCGAAGACGTGATTTCCGCGCTGTCCCGGTTTCACTGGTTCTTCGTGATCTCTCGAAATACGAGCTTTTCCTACCGGGGGCGCGCCATCGGGACAGAGCAAATCGCCCGCGATCTGGGCGTGCAATACGTTCTTGAGGGCAGCGTTCGAAGGGTCGGCAACCGGATTCGCGTCTCGGTAAAACTGATCGACGCCATTGCAAACCATTACGTCTGGACCGATCGATTTGACGGCGTGATTGAAGACATCTTCGATCTGCAGGACGAGATCACGCAGAAAATTGTGGGCGCAGTCGCACCTGAATATCTGACTGCAGAAATGCAACGCGCAAGGCGCAAGGTGGTCCCGCGGATGGATGCCTGGGAATTGTCTGCGCGCGCGCATTGGCATATCTCGCAGTTCACAAAAGCAGACGTAGCCGAAGCCCAGAACCTGCTCATGAAAGCCGTCGAGTTGGACCCGCAAAGCTCATTCGGGATGGCGGATTTGTCATTTACGCATCTGATGCAATGCGTGAACGGCTGGAGTGATGATCCTGACGCTTCCAAGGCCGAAGCGGTAAGTCTGGCGCAACGAGCGGTTTCGATGAATGGCCGTGACGCATATGCTATGGCCCTACTTGGTGCGGCGGATTTGTATTCAGGCCATCATCAGGACGCCGTAAGGATGTTGCGGGACGCCATAGCCCTAAACCCCAACGACCCCCATGCCTATGCTTTGCTTGCCAGATCTCAGGTTTATCTGGGAGACAGTAAAGAAGCTCTCGATAACATCAAGGCAGCGATCCGGCTCAGCCCGCGCGATCCTTTGATCGCTTTGTGGTACTCTATTCGCTCACTATGTGGTTTCGTGGCAGGCCGACACGAAGAAGCCATCAAATGGGCCGAAGCCTCAATCCGCGCCCAGCCAAACCGCAGCAGTTCTTATCTGGATCTTGCCGTGAACAATGCCCTTTGCGGCAAGCTGGATGAGGCGAGGCGGGCTGTTCTCGACCTAAAGCGTCTTGACCCTGGCGTCTCACTTCTGTTGGCAGAGCGCACACATCCCTTTGCGCGATTGGAAGATCACAAGCGCTTTCAACAGGGTTTGCGCACAGCGGGCTTGAACAGGTGAACGCGGTCAATCCTGCTACTCCTGCGGTTTTCGCTTCGCTCCAGCGCGCAAAAAAAGGAACTATCCGTCCCACCGCCTGGCGTCTTCCATTGAACACTTCCTTAGTCTTTCATCGTGCTACATGTTTTCAGAAGCATCAATTTGGATCTTTTGGCGTCACGGTAACCAGCGGAATAGTTGCGCCGTCAACATCAATCCAAAGACATACACAGACGGGCTGAAACGACCTTGTTTTGATCCCGCATTTCAATTCAACTGAAAACAGCGGCTTACTGACTTGCAGATCTCGCCTAATGGAGAGCGCAAAATGAATCAATCCGACGATCACAATGTGTCAGAACCGGATGGAACGAAACGGGCACTGGACCGGATCGTCGATGCCATAGACACCATTCCCGAAGGCTTTGCCCTATACGATTCCGATGACCGTTTGGTGTTGGCGAACGAGACCTATCGAAAGATGTTGTATCCGGGACATGAAGATCTAGTCAAACCGGGGATGACATTCGAACAGGTCGTTCGAAAAGCCTTATCTCTCAACGTGATCGCGGATGCGGTCGGTCGTGAAGAAGAATGGTTGGCGCAACGACTAAAACGCCACAACAACCCCCAAGGTACCCAGATGCAAAGTCGCACATCCGGGGGATGGATCAAGATCAGCGAGCGCAAGACCGGTGATAACGGAACGGTCGCTATCTACAGCGATGTCTCGGAACTGAAGAAGGTCGAAGCCCGCAATGCCGAGCTTGCCCAGATTCCGGAGGAAAACCCCAATCCGGTTATGTGTATCAGCAGTGACGGAAAGCTGCTTTTTGCGAACAAGGCCAGCGATCCCATGCTGGATGCGTTGGGCCTGAAAGTCGGGGCGGATGTCACCGAGGACTGGTTGGCCCGCGTCAGGAAGGGGCTGGAAGAAGACAAGCGGCAGGACTTTGAATGTCACGCCGATGGCATGGTCTACGCATTACTGCTATGGCCGGTGCCGGACGCCCGGCACGTCAATCTTTATGGGCGGGACATAACGCAACTCAAGCTGGCAGAAAAGCGGATGCGCGAATTGGCGCGAATTCCCGAAGAGAATCCCAACCCGGTTTTGCGCATCACCGATCAGGGCAAGCTTGTCTATGCCAACAGGGCAAGCGCGCCCTTGATCAAAGCGCTGCAGCTGAAGGTTGGCGACCGTGTGGGAACGGGTTGGCGCAAACGTGTCGCCAAGGGTTTGCGCGAAGATCAACGGCAGGATTTCGAGTATGAGGCCGGTGGTCTGATCTATGCCCTATTGCTGTGGCCGGTTCCGGAAGGTGGTTATGCGAATATTTACGGCCGGGATATTACCACCCAAAAGCAAGTGGAAAGCGAACTGCGCGTGGCGAGAGATATCGCCGAAACGGCCAACAAAACCAAAAGCACGTTCCTTGCCAATATGAGCCACGAACTCCGCACGCCGCTGAATGCGATTATCGGATACAGTGAGTTGATGCTGGAGGAAGCCATCGACCAGAATGACGAAGCAAATCTCAGCGATCTGCGAAAGATTCAATCTGCCGGGAAACACCTGCTTGCCCTGATCAACGACATTCTGGACCTGTCCAAGATCGAAGCCGGCAAAATGGAATTCGATCTGGAACCCTTCGACGTTTACCGGATGATCAACGACGTCAGCGCCACGGTGCAGCCACTGGCCGAAAAAAACGGCAACACGCTTGAGGTTTTGTGCCCCGAGGACATTGGCGAAATGATATGTGACCTGACCAAGATACGTCAGGCTTTGCTCAACCTTCTGTCCAATGCTTGCAAATTCACCGAAAACGCGAGGATCACGCTGTCGGTTCGTCGCCTGAGCGAGACAGATCAATTGGAATTTGCCGTGGCCGATCAGGGCATCGGCATGTCACCTGAACAGGCCGACAAGGTCTTTGAGGCGTTCACTCAGGCAGATTCGTCGACCACGCGCAATTATGGTGGTACCGGTTTGGGACTGTCGATCACCAGGGTCTTCTGCGAACAGCTGGGTGGCGGCATTCACTGCGCCAGCACTCTGGGTGAAGGATCGACCTTCACCATTCGTCTTCCAAGTATCTGCCGAGATCCGTCCACGGACCTGCCTCAGGACTCAGGGTATACCGAGGACGATTCAGACAGCGACCCGAATGCCCCGCTGGTTCTGCTGGTCGATGACGACCCGACGGTGCATGACCTTTTGGGGCGGCGGCTGCGCAGAGAAGGATACCGTGTTCTTGCCTCGACCAAAGGCGGGGAAGCTTTGGAGTTGGCCCGAGAGACCAAGCCCGACGCCATCACGCTGGACGTGTTCATGCCCGAGGTCGATGGCTGGGCCGTGTTGTCCAGGCTGAAAGACGATCCGGACCTGGCGGACATACCGGTCATTATGCTGACATTCGCAGAAGACCGCACACGCGGATTGTCGCTGGGTGCCAGCGAATATCTGGGCAAACCCATCGACACGGTCGAGCTCCTGAGCGCGCTGAACGAACATTGCCCGGCCCGGCCGACACCTCGGGCTCTGATCGTGGAAGATGAGGCTGCAACCCGTGAAATGATTTACCGTGTCCTCGGTAAGGATGGCTGGCAAGTTGAGCAGGCAGTGAACGGCTTGGACGCCCTTCAACGTCTCTCCAAAACCGTACCGGACGTCATCTTGCTGGATCTCATGATGCCTGAGATGGACGGTTTTGAGTTTCTGGCGGGGATGAGAAAGAACTCGGATTGGAAAGACATACCTGTCATCGTCGTCACCGCGAAGACCCTGTCAAACGACGACCGCGCGCGCCTGAACGGCTCAGTCCAGACGTTGATCAGCAAGGACGGGGATGAGATCGAAACCATACTCAACCAGTTGAACGAAATCCTGGCTACCGCCCGGCCTGCCTCCGCAGAGGAAACATAAGCTGTGACCGGCGACCCGAAAGACGAAGTACAGCACGCACAGGCAGTGTGGCTGGCGAATTTGCGTCAGAGCCTGATTTCTCCGGTCAGTGCCATTGTCGGTTTTTGTGAGTTGCTTCAAAGCGATGCCAAACGTCTGACGCTGAATGTGGTTGCCTCAGATCTGGACCGAATTTCCCAGGCGACGACGGAACTGAGCGCCTTGTTGGATCAGCTTCTGCACCCCGAGATGGCGATGAAGCTGACGGTCAGCGGCGATGAGGGCGTGAAGCGGCTGCGTCACGACCTGCGCACCCCGATGAACGCGATCAAAGGCTACAGTGAGATGTTGCTGGAGGATTTGGATGACCTGAACGCGGGGCATCTGGAGGCGGACTTGCTTGGGCTCCTCGAACATACCCACGCCCTTTTGCAACATATCGACAAGCTCGCGGCCTTGTCCGACGATCCGTCACACGTTGACTTCAAGGTCCCAGACGCACCGCAGGACGCCGCCGTGATGTTCGCAAATCTGGTTCAGAGTATGCGGCCCGTCGCCCCGATCGTCGATACGGCTGCATCAACCGGCAATATCCTGGTCGTCGATGATGTCGAGACCAACCGGGATTTGCTGGCCCGCCGATTGAAACGGGACGGCCATCAGGTTTGGACTGCCGGCGGAGGACACCCTGCCCTTCAAATGATGTCCCGGCATTCTTTCGATCTGGTTCTGCTTGATCTGATGATGCCGGATATCAATGGTTTCGATGTCCTGGCCCGATTAAAAGAGGATGACGCCCTTCGCGATATCCCCGTCATCATGATTTCAGCCCTGGATGAGATCGAAAGCGTCGCACGCTGCATTGAGGCTGGCGCAGACGATTACCTACCCAAGCCTTTCGACCCCATTTTGCTGCAAGCCCGGATCAGCGCCGCGCTCGAGAAAAACCGCTGGAGGGAGCGGGAACGCCATTACCTCGATCAGATGGAGACGGAAAAGCAAAAGTACAAAGACCTTCTGCACAGCATTCTGCCGCAACAGATCGTGACACGACTGAATGGCGGTGAGACCACGATCGCCGATCGCTACAACGACGTCACGGTCCTCTTTTCCGATATCGTCGGCTTTACAGAAATGTCGGCCCAGCTGCCACCGGCGCGTGTTGTGCATTATCTCAATCGGATTTTCTCGGGGTTTGACAAGACGGCGACAGAACTTGGCGTCGAAAAGATAAAGACAATCGGCGATGCCTACATGGTCGCCGCCGGATTGCCGGATGGTCGTGAAGATCATGCCGAAGTGATCGTCGAAATGGCGCTGAGGATGCTTGATCAGGTCAAGTCGTTAAACCTTGAAACGGATTACCCGATGCACATCAGAGTTGGTGTACATAGCGGGCCGGTGGTTGCAGGAATAATCGGGTCGCACCGTTTCCTGTACGATGTCTGGGGGGACACGGTTAATTTTGCCAGCCGTCTTGAGTCAACCGGCGCGCCGGGCCAGGTACAACTGTCCGAGGCCACCGCCCAGCAGGTCGGGCACCGCTTTGAAGTCTCTGGACCCGTCGATACAAGGATAAAAGGCAAGGGTCAGGTCAGAACCTACTATGTCACCCAACGCAAAACTGTTGTGGACTGAGCGGTTCTTTATCAGGACGCAGGTAGCAATTTCCCCATCTTTTCCAGCAAACGGCTCAGCTCTACAGGCTTGGTATCGAAGTCATCGCAACCTGCTTCCAGCGCTTTTTCCCGATCACTCGCCATCGCATGCGCAGTCAGGGCCACCACAGGGATCGAGGCTGTCTGGGGTGCGCCCTTGATGCGGCGCGTCGCTTCCCACCCATCAATCTCGGGTAGGCTCATATCCATCAAAATGATGTCCGGAGTTTCACTGCCCGCCATGGAAACGCCTTCCAACCCGTCCTTCGCGACAATGACATGAAACCCTTTGCGTTCCAACCGGCGCGACAGCATATCGCGGTTCATCTCGTTGTCTTCAACCAACAGAACTTTAGTCAAAACTCCCCCCTTGCGCCTCCGCGCATTATGAAAACCGATTGGCTCAAGAAGCTTCGAAACTTATGCTCGAAGGCCGTGCTCTGCCACTGGATCGTGCAAACCTACTGGTCGGTGCATTCTTTCATCAACTATTTACTACGCAATGAGTAATTGGCCGACTTAGGTCGACCCACCCCCTTTTGCCAATGATGGGTATGATCCGTAGCAATTTGTTGAGCGGCAGTTCGCTTTGTGAACAGCTGGGAGGTTAAATGACCGCTCTGCGATAAAAAGACCCTCAAATTTGCGCCTGCGGAGAACGTCAGCTTCCCGTCCTCGTGACGAATCCCAGCTCTTTTAGGCCGCAAAATTCGTCTGCTGTTACCCAAAATGTCACCCAAAGCATATTTGGAGTGCGTGCGAGTGGTGCGATTTTCGAGTGTCTATCTGATATTTATAAGAGAATTTGGTAGCGGAGGAGGGACTTGAACCCCCGACACGCGGATTATGATTCCGCTGCTCTAACCAACTGAGCTACTCCGCCATGAGTGAAAGGCGATTTAAGGGAGGGGTTGGGGCTGGTCAAGAGGGAAAACACTGTCAAAGACAGATTAATTTGCGCGATAATTAGGACGTTGCAGGCTCGGGATGGTTCTCTTCAACCACGCGACGGATGAAGGCTGCACAGAGCTCAGGTGCAGTGATCAAAATCATATGCCCTGCCCCTTCAAGTAATTCGTTGGGAAGACCGAACTGTAGCATGGTATCTCCCTGCAATTCGGGCGACAGGATCGCATCTTTGGAGCCGAATAGAATTCTGCCCGGCACGCTCAATTCACCGTAGCGCGCCATTTGCGCCGCGATAGAGTCATTGACTCCTACAACATCCTGCGAGCCTGTAATGAACGCAGCGGGTCGCAGACCCAATGCGCCGCCTGCGCGGTCCAGAAAGTCCGCTGGTGCAGGTTCTGGATCGAATACGGCACCCAGCGCGTACGGTGCGGTTTTGGCGGCCAACGGAACTGCCAGTGTATTGGCGATCATGCTCCGCAACCATTCTGCTCGGATCTCCAGCGGTTTAAAAACCTGCGGTGTTGAAGGCAACTCGTGCGTTAAAGGCGCCAGCAGGGCCAGCGCCTTGACCTTTTCGGGATGGTCTAACGCCATTGCCAAAGCCACCGCACCCCCCAAAGAGTGCCCAATCAATACCGCATCATTGACGCCCTTGGTGTCGAGAAATTCCTGAACCATTCTAGCTTGTTCTGGCAGGCGCCCCAAATCGGCGCTGTCGCGGGTCGAGTAACCGCAACCGGGGCGATCAATGGCAATGACATGGTATTCATCGGCCAACATATCGAGCAAAGCGTAGGTGAAGTGCTGTAGTTGCCCAGTCAGCCCGTGCATCATGACGATGGTCTGTTTTGCCGGATCGCCCTTCTGTACATAGTGAATGCTGCCGCCTTTCACGTGCGTAACGTTGCCAAGTTGCGGCACCCGTTTGAGGCCGTCGCGGGTCAGTTTTCTGGTCCAAAAGTTCATTCCAACTAGGAATAAGACGATCACAACTATGAGCGTTAAAACCGTATTCATTTCAGCGGTCTCGACCTTTGGCTATGGCAGGATGTGCGTGTTCAAGTCGGATGAGTCTAGTGCTGTTCTGATTGGGTACAAATCGAAGTGGTCATGCTTCCTGATAAGGATCAACCGGGTTGCCGGTGCGCCTATCGACGCGCTCAAGTATGCGACCGCTCGGCTATTTTGGTTGTTCGTTTTAAGGCGAGCGGGCTTGAATGGCGCCGCGCACGGCGCCAGTGAAAGGCCACGTTCATTAATCCGCGTCTTCCATCTTTGTCGCGTTGAGATGGGCAAAATGCTCTGCGCCAACACGGTCATAAAGATCAAGCTGTGTTTCAAGGAAATCGATATGACCTTCCTCATCCGACATGAGCTTTTCGAACAGGCCCATGGTCACATAGTCCCCTGCTTCTTTGCAGACATCTCGCGCCTCTTTGTATAGCGCTCGAGCGCTCTGCTCTGCTACCAGGTCACATTCCAGCGTTTCCCGGGGGTTTTGCCCTATGCGCAGCGGGTCAAGCTTTTGCAGGTTCGGGTGACCTTCCAAAAAAATGATGCGCTCAATCAGTTTATCCGCATGCTCCATCTCTTCGATGGATTCTTCGCGGCTTTTCTTGGCCATGCTGCCGAGACCCCAGTCGTCTTGCAGGCGATAGTGCAACCAATACTGACTGACCGCCGTTAGCTCATGACGAAGCGCTTTGTTGAGGTATTCAATGACTTTCTTGTCACCCTTCATCTTATTTCTCCTTGTTGGCTAACTAATTTTGGCAAAACGAAATCTCTTGTGGGTGGAGTATACTGCACTCGCAACAAGTCGCACTTGTTTTGTTGATTTCCGTTTCCGGCACCGCTTGAGTGGATATGCGGGCTTCATCACTGCGAGCCGGACCACGACGAGCCAGTCACACCAAAGTTAGGCTTCGGCACCACCCCGACGATAACGACTGACCGAATTTTTTCGACCTACGCCGTCACCCGTTATCGTTGAACACCACACCCTATACTCTGACGCGGAGCTAGGCCAAATTACCTACGCTAGTCCAACTAGAATGGAAAAACAGGCGCAACCCGAGTGACATTGTGAGTCCGTATCGCATCAGAACGATCAAAGCGGACGACAAGTTTTTCGGTACTTGGGAATCTGTCGAAATACGCACACCGGACAGCCTCGATAACTTCTATATTTCGGCATTCGATCTGATAGTCGGCCCAAAATTCGGCGTGATACTCTTGATCAGCCTCTGTGCTTTGCTCGAACTCTTCGGCTTGTAGAGTGACGTTTGCTGCTGTCGTTACACAGATTGCTTCGTCTGGCAGAAGAAATAATTCAAGAGGCTTAGACAAATCGGATATTGCTCTGGCAACCAATGCCCGATCGTCATCGCTATTCGCGGGTGCTTCGAAGCCAACGATGTCCGAAGCGGGGACAACAAGGGATAAATTAATATAGCCTTTTGAAACAGTTACATCCAAATGACCGGTTCCGTGAAAATGTGTGTTTTCGCTATTTGTTTGCGACAGAACAACCCCGGGGATCAGGGCAATTGCGAGAGCTAAGCATCTCATTTCTTGGAACAACCTACTTGGAATCACAAATTTTATTTTAGGATTTTTAGCCCACCGCGCAATCACTGCGCCTGTTGGAGCGCCCCCCAATTATGGGGAGGGTGAGGACCAAACACATTACCTGACAATAAAACTCAGGTTGACATAATTGACTAATTCACTCAGCTATTGCGCCGTACGCGTCTTTCTAAAGACGCCTCCCAATATGTTTCTGAAGGAAAGTGTCACCTCCATGACCAGATTTTTTGCCGGCGCCAGCATTCTAACTCTCAGCGTCGCTACTGCGGCCGTCGCAGCCGATGCGCCGTCCAAAGCCGATGTTTTGAACACTTACGCAAACATCGCCGAAGCGAAATACGATGACAGCCTGATCGCGGCTAAAACGCTGCAAGAGGCAGTGAACGCCCTGATCGCTGAACCGTCGGATGCTACATTGAACGCTGCCCGCGCCGCTTGGGTTGCCGCCCGCGTGCCGTATCAGCAAACCGAGGTCTACCGTTTCGGCAACGCCATCGTTGACGATTGGGAAGGCAAAGTGAACGCATGGCCGTTGGACGAAGGCCTGATCGACTATGTCGATGCGTCGTATGGCGGGCCCACTGACGAAAACGAATTCGCCGCGCTTAACGTAATCGCCAACGCTAGCTTTGAGCTGTCGGGCGAAACCATCGACGCCAGCGAAATCACCCCGGAACTGCTGGGCGAAACGCTGCACGAAGCAGACGGTATCGAGGCGAACGTCGCCACCGGGTATCACGCCATCGAATTCCTGCTATGGGGCCAGGATTTGAACGGCCACGGATCGGGCGCGGGTAACCGCCCCTATACCGATTATGCGCAGGGTGACGATTGCACCGGCGGTAACTGCGACCGCCGCGCCCAGTACCTGAGCGCCGCGACCGCTCTGCTTGTCAGCGATCTGGAATGGATGGCCGATCAGTGGAAAGAAGGCGGCGAGGCCCGAGCAGCCTTGAACGCGGATGAGGCCGCTGGCGTCAGCGCAATCCTAACCGGCATGGGATCACTGTCTTATGGTGAGCAAGCAGGCGAGCGCATGCGCTTGGGTCTGATGCTGAACGATCCAGAAGAAGAGCATGATTGCTTCTCGGACAACACCCACAACAGCCATTACTATGATGGTTTGGGCGTGCAGAACGTCTATCTTGGCAGCTACACCCGCATCGACGGTACGCCGGTTTCAGGCGCCTCGCTGTCTGATCTGGTGATCGCCTCTGACCCGTCTCTCGACACCGAAATGAAGGCCAAACTGGCCAACACCATGCAAGCTCTGGGTCGCCTGAAGTCGACCGCCGAAGCTGGCTTCGCCTATGACCAAATGCTGGAACGTGGCAACGAAGGCGGTGAGTTGCTAATCATGGGCGGCGTCAACGGATTGGTCGACCAGACCAAAACCATCGAACGCATCGTGAAAGTACTGGATCTGGATCAGATCGAGTTTGAAGGGTCCGACAGCCTGGATAACCCAAACGCAGTATTCCACTAAGATCACCTTGTCTCGGGGGCGTTTGCTAGTTTACGCCCCCGGCATTCCCGCTCATGCAAAATTGTGACTTGTGACTGGACCTGAATAAAATAACTTACTAATTGAGTAAGAAATCTATCGAGTACAGATTCGCCATGATCATATGCCACTGCACCAACATATCTGACCACGATATTCGCGCCGCGATCGACTGGATGCGGACGGCCGATGCACAAGCAATCATTACCCCGGGCAAAATATACCACGCGCTGGGAAAATCAGCGGACTGCGGCGGTTGCATGCCTCTTTTTTTGGACGCGATGCGGTCAAACGACAATCTGGAGGTCCCCATGCAACTCCGCGCATTGCGAACGGCGACACCACAGGAGGCGGCAGATGAAAACCGGCCTCAAAATATTGAAATACATCAACAAATTCCTGCGGCATAAATTAACGGCAGTTAGCTGGTTTTGGCCATATTACCAAACGAATAAACTAGACCGCACTAAAGGCTTCCAGAACTCTAAGGCACACTGGTTTGTGATCCAGCAGCGGAAACAGATGCTCCCTCGAATTTCGCCAAACCCAACGACTCTTGCCGCAAGGCAGCAACTACGCACTATGTTGCGGTTCGAAGGTCTGCGACGGAATGACGGAAACCATATCGACTGCCTCAAAACGCATCTCGCTGTGTAACAAAGGATTGGCGAAGCTAATTATGCGCAACTCAACGCAGCTATCATGGACAAGGGCGAGCAGCCTTTTTGCCTTTGCGGCAATCGTCCTGGCGGCAACCCAATCTCTTGCAGCCGAACTTCAAGATCTACATCTGAATTTCGAACCACGTATCGAAGATGAACGGCTTCGCATTGCCCGCGTAACCGCAGCGCCGACAGATTTCAGCACCTTGCAAAAGTTTGAAGAATTGCCCGCAGGTGCAGCCACAGTGCGAACGCGGAACGACGCGGACGCATTTTCGCAACCTTCAGGAAATCTGAGTTTTGAGCAAGAGCTGGACTTCAAGGTCGGCAACGGGCTGTTCAAGAAAATCTGGGTGTCGTCCCCATCCTCAACGCTTGCTTCGGACGGGTTGGGTCCGCTTTACAACGCTCGTTCCTGTCAACGCTGTCACATAAAGGACGGACGCGGACATACGCCCAATGGGCCCGATGACAACGCGATTTCGATGTTTCTGCGCGTGTCGATCCCCGGCGGCGTCGGACATAACGAGATTGAGGACTATATCGCCACGCAGCCCGAGCCAAACTACGGTGGCCAGATGCAGGATCTGGCGCTGCCCGGCCATCCGGCGGAATACCGGCTGAATGTCACGTACGAAGACGTTCCAGTCACTCTTTCGGACGAAGAAACCGTCACGCTGCGCAAGCCGTCCTATACAGCGGCCGACCTTGGCTACGGGGCGCTGCATCCTGACGCCATGCTCAGCCCGCGTGTTGCACCGCAGATGATTGGCCTTGGTTTACTTGAGGCGATCCCGGTTGAGGACCTGCTGGCCAACGCGGACCCCGACGATACGGATGGCGACGGCATTTCAGGTCGCCCGAACATCGTGTGGTCGGTTGAATACGACGCACCAATGATGGGTCGCTTCGGACATAAAGCTGGCATGCCGACGATCATGGAACAGTCAGCAGCAGCATTTGCGGGCGATATAGGTATCTCCAGCCCTCTCTACCCAGCGGCCTACGGCGATTGCACGCAGGCCCAAGTTGATTGCGTGAACGCTCCGCAGGGCGACGGTGACGCTCGAGAGTTTGAAATCGACCAAATCGGTATGGACTTGGTTGCCTTCTACAGTCGCAATCTCGGCGTTCCTGCTAGGCGCGATGCAGACGATCCGCAAGTACTACGTGGCAAACAGGTGTTTCACGAAACCGGCTGTGCTTCGTGTCATAAGCCCTCATTCGTTACCCACCGTATGCAGGACCGGCCCGAGCATAGTTTTCAACTGATTTGGCCCTATTCCGACCTGTTGCTGCACGACATGGGTGAGGGCCTTGCCGACATGCGCCCCGAGGGTCGCGCCACTGGTCGAGAATGGCGCACCCCGCCACTGTGGGGGATTGGCCTAACACAACAAGTTTCGGGTCACACCCAATTCCTGCACGACGGTCGCGCGCAATCTCTGTTGGAAGCAATCCTCTGGCACGGCGGAGAGGCGCAGGCAGCTCGTGACAAGGTCGTTGGCATGCCGAAACCTGACCGTGACGCCTTAATCCGTTTCCTCGAGAGCCTTTGATCCATGCGTATCCTCGCTTATGCCGTTGCTTTGACACTGCCATTCACCACGTCGGCTCAAGACCGCAGCTCGATCCTAACTGATGCGGTCGAAGGGCATATACTGCCCGGTTACGCTGCCCTATCGGACGCGACGGCTGTACTGGCACAAGCGGCACAAACCGACTGTACGGCGACCTCGGGTGAATTGCGCGCCGCTTATCACACAGCCTTTGACGGATGGATTTCGGTTAGTCATCTGCGATTTGGCCCGTCCGAAGTGGACGACCGCGCATTCGCGCTGGCTTTCTGGCCGGACACCAAAGGCTTTACACCCAAGGCGCTGTCCGCCCTAATTTCCTCGGAAGACGACGCGGCCAAATCCACAGAGGCCTTTGCAGAAACTTCGGTGGCCGGACGCGGGTTCTATGCTTTGGAACAGATGCTTTACGACCCGAAGTTCGCGGAGCTAGGTAGCGACGCCTATCGCTGCACGTTGATACAGGCCATTACTACCGATATCGACGCCAATGCCAGTGCAATGGATGCAGATTGGGAGGCGTTTGCATCGGTGCTGACCCAACCGGGCCGCAACAGCCCCTATCGTTCGGATGACGAAGCCCTGCAAGAGCTGTACAAGACGCTGATTACAGGCCTTGAATTCACCGGTGACACACGACTTGGCCGTCCAATGGGCACATACGACCGTCCTCGTCCCAACCGGGCCGAAGCACGAAGGTCCGAGCGCTCGCTTCGTCATGTTGAGCTGTCTCTCATCGCTCTTCGCGATTTGGCAGCGCGCCTGTCGGCCGACCACCCCGGCATTTCCACCGATCTGGACAATGCTTTCACCAAAGCCATCACCCGAGCGCAAACTTTGGACGATCCGTCGCTGGCCGGTGTCGCCACACCTGAAGGCAGGTTCCGAGTTGAAGCTTTGCAACAGGCGATTAACGACATCCGCACGATAGCCGCAACCGAACTTGGGCCGACGCTGGGGATCAGCGCCGGGTTCAACTCTCTGGACGGAGACTGACCAATGCCCAGTCGCCGCCATTTCTTGGCTGGTCTTGCAGCCACCGGCCTTGCTCCGGTCCGGGGGTGGGCTGTGGCCGGTGAACCGGACTATCTGGCAGCAGCTTTGTTCCCTGATGGTAGCTATAGATTAGCGGGGCTGAGCGAGAACGGAGATGTCCTATTCACGCTCCCTTTGCCCGACCGAGGCCACGCGGCTGCGGCGCATCCGTACCGTGCAGAGGCCGTGGCTTTTGCGCGTCGCCCCGGAACGTTTGCGGTCGTGGTCGACTGCGCGACCGGGGCCGAAATTGCTCAGCTGGACGCCTCGGAAGGTCGCCATTTCTATGGTCACGGTGTCTTTTCTGCGGATGGAAAGCGCCTATTCACCACCGAAAACGATTACGAGGCGGGGAATGGTGTGATCGGCATCTGGAATACGGACAGCTACACACGTTTGGGCGAGTTCCCCTCAGGTGGCATCGGCCCCCATGACGTAAGACTAATGCCAGACCGCCAAACGTTGGTCGTCGCCAATGGTGGGATTGAAACACACCCCGAAATGGGGCGCGCCAAACTTAATCTGCCAACTATGCAACCCTGCCTGTCTTATCTGGATTTATCAGGCAAGGTTCTGGAACACGTGAAACTACCGCGCAGCCTGCATAAAAACTCGATCCGTCATCTGGCTGTACGACGAGATGGATTGGTGGCGTTTGCGATGCAGTGGCAGGGGGGCAAGTCACAACACCCACCACTACTGGGACTGCACCGCAGAGGGGAATCTCCGCGCTTGCTGTCTGCTTCGGACACTGAACAATGCTCCCTGCAAGGCTATGCGGGCAGTGTCGCTTTTGCCGGTGACGAAGCTTCTGTTGCTATCACCTGCCCGCGCGGCAATACCCTGCATCAGTTCGACATTGCAGATGGGCGGTTGATCGGAAAATTTCGACTAGAAGACGTCTGCGGCATCGGCCCCGGGCCCAATGGTTTCGTCTTCACGACTGGCACCGGAAAGGTTGGCAAAGTAACCTTGGAGCCGCGCGTTTCCGCCAGACTGGAATGCCAATGGGACAATCATCTGATCCCAATTCGTGCCTCAGTATAAGTTCCGCAAACACCGTCACATAGATTACACTTGGAAGAATCAAACTGCTGCCGTATTGGCGGGCGCTAAACTGGCACCCAACTTTAAGGACTGACTTGATTGAAACAGACGCCCGACGCACCGCATTCCATTTACGGAGTTGAGAAATGGGGCAAAGGCCTCATTGAGGTGACAGAGCAGGGCGAGATCGGTCTGCGTAATCCGCTGGAACCCGATGCAGCGGCGATCAGCCTGCCCGGTATCCTCAGCGATTTGGATGACCGGGGCATCAAGGCCCCAATGGTGTTACGAGTTACTTCGTATCTAGAGCATGAAATTGCCCATCTCAATGAAAGCTTCTGTAACGCGATCGAGCGGGTTGGCTATAAAGGCAGCTACCGCGGCGTTTTCCCGATCAAGGTCAACCAACAGGCGCAAGTCGTTGACCGGATCGTTGAGTTTGGAAAGAAGTACAATTACGGGCTTGAAGCCGGATCGAAACCCGAATTGGTTGTCGCACTGGCGCACCGTCTGGCGCCCGACGCACTGATCGTCTGCAATGGCGTCAAGGATGCAGAGTTCATTCAACTTGCAATTCTATCCCGCAAGATCGGCTTCAATACCGTTATCGTATTGGAAAGCCCGAAAGAGGCTGACACGGTCATCGAAGTCTATAACGAGTTGGGCATCGAACCGCTGATCGGCGTGCGGGTAAAACTGACTAACCAGATCAGCGGCAAGTGGGAAGAAAGCTCGGGCGACCGCTCGGCATTTGGCATGAACACCGACCAACTTGTTGCTACTGTGGACAAGCTGAAGGCGGCAGGTCTTCTGCATTGCCTGAAGCTACAGCACTCACATCTGGGATCTCAGGTCCAGGACGTCAATGACGTCCGCCGCGCAGTGGGCGAAGCCTGCCGATACTTCACCGAACTGACGCGCGAAGGCGTGCCATTAACCCATCTGGACCTCGGTGGCGGCATGGGCGTGGACTATACCGGTGAGAAAAAAGCCGCAGAAAACTCGATCAACTACACGGTCGAGGAATACTGCGCCAACGTGGTGGAAACCGTTGCATATGCAATGGACGAGGCGGAGATAGACCACCCCACACTGGTTACTGAAAGCGGTCGTGCGGTCGTGGCCACATCGTCGATGCTGGTGTTCAATGTGTTGGAAAGCACCTTGTACGACGCTCCCAACGGCCCTGAGGTCGAACCGGACGACCACCATATGGTCTCGGACCTTGCCGCCGTGCACAGTTATCTCAGCAAAGACCGCCTGCAGGAATGCTGGAACGACGCCACCTTCTATCGCAACGAGCTGCGCGCCCTATTCCGCCGCGGTTATGTCGATCTGCGCCAGATGGCGCGCGCCGAGCGTATCTATCTGTCGCTCATGGCTCGACTCAAAGCACTAGCTGCCAGTGACGATATTGAGACAGACGTGGATGACCAGCTTGAAAAAGTGGCCGATATCTATCACTGCAACTTCTCGCTATTTCAATCCCTTCCCGACGTCTGGGCCATCGACCAGTTGCATCCCATTGTGCCTCTGCAGGGGCTGAACCAGACCCCGGACCGCCGCGCTGTCTTGTCCGATATTACTTGCGACAGCGACGGTAAGATCGACCGGTTTATTTTGGCCGACGGAGTCTCGCCCAGCTTGCCGGTACATTCCCTGCCCGAAGAACAAGAGTATCTGATGGGGGTGTTCTTTGTCGGCGCCTATCAGGAAACACTGGGCGATCTGCACAACCTGTTCGGCGACACAAACGTTGTCACTATCGACCTACGCGCAGATGGCGGCTTCGACCTGCTGCACGAACAAGAGGGCGATACGATCAGCCAGGTCCTGTCCTACGTGGAATTCGACCCTCAGGATTGCGTCGCCGCCTTCCGCAAAATGGTGGACGAGGCGATCTCGACCGGTACTCTGCAAGCCAAAGACCGCAAAACCCTGATGAGCGCTTATCGCGACTCGATCAACGGCTACACATATTACGAATAACCCCAGAGAGGAGATTACCCCCATGGGAACTTTGAGTGGCAAAACACTGGTTGTCGGCGCTGGCGGCGTTTCACACGCGGCCGTGCACAAGATGGCGATGAATTCGGACATCTTCACCGAAATCACTCTGGTCAGCCGGACCAAGTCGAAATGCGATGCCATCGCCAAAGCGGTGAAAGAGCGTATAGGCGTTGATATCGCCACGGCGGAACTGGATGCCTACAAGGTCGAAGACACGGTCAAGCTGATCAAGGAAACCGGGGCCGAGATTCTGGTGAACCTCGCTCTGCCCTATCAGGATCTGGTCCTGATGGATGCCTGCCTCGAGGCCGGGATCCACTATCTGGATACCGCGAACTACGAGCCCGAGGATGAGGCCAAGTTCGAGTATCATTGGCAATGGGCCTATCAGGAGCGGTTCAAAGAGGCGGGCCTGACCGCCATTCTCGGCTCGGGCTTTGATCCGGGGGTCACATCCGTCTTTGCCAAATGGCTCAAGAAACACAAGCTGGACACCATTCGTCAGATCGACGTGCTGGACGCCAATGGCGGCAGCAACGAACAGGAATTTGCCACCAACTTCAACCCTGAGATCAACTTGCGCGAAGTGCTCGCCGAAGTCCGGCATTGGGAAGGGGGCGAGTGGAAACACAGCCCGGCGATGACTCACAAGGTCGAGTTCGACTTCCCCGCCATCGGCCCCAAGAACATGTACCTGATGTACCACGAGGAACTGGAGTCGCTCTCGACCCACTTCCCCGAGATCGAGCGCGCCCGTTTCTGGATGACGTTCGGCGACGCCTATATCACCCACGCCAAAGTGCTGGAAAACGTGGGTATGACCCGCATCGATCCGGTGATGCATGACGGTAAGGAAATCATTCCGATCCAGTTCTTGAAAACCCTGCTGCCCGATCCCGGCGATCTGGGCGCGGAAACCAAAGGCAAGGCCTGTATCGGCGACATCGCCACAGGTCAGGCCAAGGATGGTTCGGGCGAGAAGACCTACTACATCTACAACATCTGCGACCACGAAGAATGCTACGCGGAGGTCGGATCACAAGCGGTCAGCTACACCACCGGCGTTCCAGCTATGATCGGTGCCGCGCAGGTTTTAAAAGGCAACTGGACCGAGCCGGGCGTTTGGAACATGGAACAGCTCGACCCGGATGACTTCATGGACATGCTGAATGAACACGGCCTGCCATGGCAGGTCCACGAACTCGACGGCCCGGTCGAATTCTGAGGCCTCGGGGCGGTCAGCGCGTCCGCCCTGCTTCATCTGGCTATAAATATCCCGGGGGTCCGGGGGCAGCGCCCCCGGCCTCTCCACAATCGGAGACGCTGGACATGTCCGACATGATGACCACACAGGCCGGAGACGCCGGAGCCTTCCGCAATTTCGATCTCAGCCGCGTTCCTACACCTTGCTTCGTGGTTGACGAAAAGGCGGTCGAACGCAATCTGAGCATCCTCGCGGATGTCGGAACCCGATCCGGCGCACATGTGCTGAGCGCGCTCAAAGCCTTCTCCATGTTCTCGCTGGCCCCGCTGGTACGCCAGCATCTCGGCGGCACCTGCGCTTCTGGAATTTATGAGGCTCGCTTGGGTCGCGAAGAATACGGCGGCGAAGTCGCCACCTTCTGCGCAGGCTACAAAGACACTGACATCGACGAAATCCTGTCGCTATCCGATCACATCATCTTTAACTCACCCGCCCAAAAGGACCGGTTCCTCGTCAAGGCTCAAACCGCAGGTGTTCAGGTTGGACTTCGCATCAACCCGGAACATTCTGAAGGTGAGGTCCCGAAATACGACCCGTGCGCGCCGTGTTCGCGCCTCGGGATGCCTGTCAGTCAACTAACCGAAGCCACCCTGACCGGCGTTGATGGCCTGCACATGCACACACTTTGCGAGCAGGGCTTTGAGCCGTTGCAGCGCACATGGGCGGCAGTGGAACCCAAGCTCAAACCCTTTCTCGGCCAACTCAAATGGCTGAATTTCGGCGGCGGTCATCACATTACCCGCGACGACTATGATCGCGACGGTCTAGTAAGCTTCATCAAGGATATTCGGGAAACCTATGGCACCGAGGTCTATCTCGAACCCGGTGAGGCCGTCGCGCTGGATGCGGGCATTCTGGTCGGAGAAATCCTCGACCTGCCCACCAACGGCATGAACCTTGCGATTACCGATATCTCGGCCACCTGCCACATGCCTGATGTGATCGAAGCCCCCTACCGCCCTGCCCTGATGGACGAGGCTGAGGCAGGACATACCTATCGACTTGGCGGCCCGTCATGCCTAGCGGGCGACGTGATCGGCGATTACACGTGGGACCAGCCGTTGGAGATCGGCCAACGCTTTGCCTTCCTCGATCAGGCACATTACTCGATGGTCAAGACCAACACGTTCAACGGCGTTCCGCTTCCAACAATCGCGCTGTGGAACAGTGAGACGGACGAGCTGAACATCATCAAACAGTTCGGCTATGACGACTTTAAGGACAGACTCTCATGAGCATTTTTCTCGACAGTGAACTGACCGCAGCCGAGCGCACCGAAGACGCCCGGTTTCGGGTAATCCCGGTACCATTAGAGCGCACTGTGTCTTATGGCTCGGGTACGGCGAACGGCCCTGCCGCAATCATCGAGGCCAGCAATGAGCTTGAACGCATCACCGGCCATGCTGAGCCTTGCGTCGAGGGTATCTTCACCGAAGAACCAGTAGAATGTGACGCCCCCCTGCCCGATATCATGGACCGCCTTGCCCAGCGCACCGAGGCCGCCGTCCGCGCAGGCAAGATACCTGTAACACTGGGTGGTGAACATTCGCTCAGCTACGGTGCCGTGATGGGTGTGGCGCGCGCGCTGAACCAACCCATCGGCATTGTCCAGATCGATGCCCATGCCGATTTGCGCAACGCCTATCAGGGTGAGAAACACTCCCACGCCTCGGTCATGCATCTGTTGGCCGAGGAAGGCATCCGGCTGGCCCAGTTCGGTGTCCGCGCCTTTTCCACCGAAGAGGCAAAGAGCCGTCTGAGAAACCACGTCTTCCACGTAGACGCCGAGGAACTAGTCACCGGCAACATCCACGCGGTCGACCTTCCCGAGGACTTCCCTGAACTGGCTTATGTCAGCTTTGATGTCGACGGACTCGACCCGTCGCTGATGCCAGCGACCGGCACACCCGTTCCCGGTGGTCTGGGATACTATCAGGCGCTGCGGCTGGTCGAGCACGCCCTTAAAGGGCGCAAATGCGTAGGTTTTGACGTGGTTGAGCTGGCCCCGGACGGCAATGCCGCCTGGGACTTTACCGCCGCTCAGATCGTCTATCGCCTGATGGCGGCCTGTTAACCGTCAGAGGTTTCGTTCAGTTCCATGTGCCCCTCGCCCTTGTTCAGGACACGGCGCAGCATGGGCTCGAAGAACTCCAGCTGTTTGGTCGGGTAATCCGGGTCAAAGGCCTTTTGATCGTACTCATGGCAGAAATACCGGCAGTCCTCCCAATAGGGGCTGTCGCGATACTTGTCCCGAGCGTGTCGATCACCGCCGAGGTGGTGGTTGTAGTAGTAGCCCTGAAAAACGCAGTGGTGCTTGAGAATCCAGTAGGTCTTTTCGCTGACATACGGTTTCATCATCGCCGCTGACAACTCACCATGGTTATAGGGCGACAGTATATCACCGGTGTCATGGATCAACGCAGCGACCACCAACTCTTCGTCCGCACCGTCTTCATAAGCGCGCGTCGCGGCTTGCAAGCTGTGCTGGTAGCGATTCACGGGATATGGTGTCCACTCCTCATCCAGCGAGCGGATCGCATCCAGAATCCGATCAGGCAGGGCAGCATTATACGCCTCTTCATACTCCATGACGGCATCCCAGTCGGCTTTGGTGGCCTCTTCAAAACTGGTCCAGGTCGGCTTGTGAGTTTTGTCCAGCATGGCGCGGTCCTTTAACTGATCAGCTCAGGTTAGATTAGCGCAACGTCATTGGTTAAAAAAATGAATTGATTTTATCGAACTGATGAAAAAATACTTTCAATATGCAAATCAAGGCAATTGAGACATTTCTCTGCGTAGCTGAGACCGGAGGCTTCCATGCCGCTGCGCGCCAACTGAACGTCACTCAGACGGCTGTCAGTGCGCGTATACGGCTGATCGAGGAGGAAACCGGCAGGCAACTGTTTACGCGTGGCGCAGGGGGCACCTGCCTCACCGAATTTGGTCGGCAATTTAGACCCTATGCAGAGCAGATGTTGTCACTTTGGTCCTTTGCCTCAATGGATCTTCCCGCGCAGACGCAGAACCGGGTTGCACTGCGTCTCGGCGCGCAGCTCAGCATCTGGGATCCCCTACTCGTCGATCTGGCCGTGCGCTTTGAACAGAAGCTCGGACAGCTTCTGCTGACACTGAACTTCGACCACGATCTACACATGGTAGACGCCGTTTCCACCCATGTTCTGGACGCGGCACTAACCCACGAACAACCTAGGGACCCGCGTGTACAATCACATGAACTGAACGCCGAACGACTGATCCTTGTCAAAACGCCGGCGTCAACAGATCCGGTCTTCGTCAATCTGGAACTTGGAGAGCTGTATCAGGACCACGTCCGCTCAACCGCGCGGCAAGCGGCTGGTCAAACTGTGTTTCTGGGCAATTGCCTTATGGCCTTACGCTATGTCTTAAGCCGCGGTGGGACCGGATATTTTCCGGAATACATCATTCGGGATCATATATCCTCTGGCGATCTGATCGCGGTGGACGGGGCGATCGACCTGCATCTACCACTGTATCTTATAACCCGTAAGGGTACGACGGCATCCAGTGACATTCTCACCTGTCTGACGGATCTGAGGCCCGCAATTTAGGATTGAGGCAACACGCGAGACGCGCCGCGGTTTCGCCTACCTATCAAGGGTCGTCCAGCAATCAGAAGGAACAACCCCGAGATCGCGATACCAATTATCGCTGGCAGATACAGCAGAATCCAAAGCTTAGGATCGGCGATCACAACAGGTGAGACAAACCCACGTACACCCTCGAGCAAGATCAAAATCGTAAAAGCGCCCAAGATTTGTGGCCACAAGCCGAAACGTGAAAAACTACCCAACATCAAGGTTGAGAACCCGGCCAACGCCACCGCCACGCAGATCGCAATCCAGGAAAACCGCTGATGCAATTCGTCGGTTAGTTCGCCCTTGGAAAAACCGTCAGCTGCACTGACAGCATCTTGGTCCCGCAACAATTCGATCGTGGGAATAGCTTCGAGACTACGTTTGGCCTTTGTACTCGTGTTGGTCAATTCGGAGATATCGTACGAGGCGTCTTCGAATAGGGTTGAAGATAGCGTTCTGCCTTGCTGATCCAAGCGCAACGCGACCCCATCCAACATCACAAGGTGAACGCCTGTCTCGTTACTGACCAGATAAGCCGTTACCGAAGAGTAACTGACCGGGTTTAACTTATCCCTGCGGTCTGAAACGAAAACTTCGGACAGCGTCCCATCCAGTTCAATCTCGCCGATGTATACTGTAACGCCGTCCGCCGGGTGCAGGAACTCTCCCTCGTTCAGCAACTGCGCGGTCACGTCTCCGGCCACTTCGGCCTGACGTTGCTCTAGCTGTTCGACAGAAGCAGGGCGCAAAAAAACACTAATAACCGCCATCATCAGACCAGCAACCAAACCGAACAGGAAGACTGCTCGCGATAATCGCCAGGGGCTGGAACCAGTGGCCAGCATGACAGTCATCTCGCTTTCTCGGCTTAGACGATTGGTCGCGTAAACTGCGGCGGCAAACACTGCCATTGGCATCACCGTTCGGATCAGGGTCGGCAGTGTCAGCGCGGTAAACTCTAGGAAAACCATCGCCGATTGCCCGCCGCTGATGACGCGGTCAAACAAGCTAACGGATCGGGTGATCCAGAACACGCCGACCAGAACCAGGGTGAAAAAGCCGAACAGAATCAGCAATTGCCGCAGGAAATACCCATCAAAACGCGACATGTGTCCTCTTATGCGTGTCCGTGTTGTGCGGACATTATGCCATTCTGTCGCCTTAGGAAACCGGACTTTGAACGTATTGGGCTGTCGTTGACCAAGGCCCGACATAAAGGAACATTAACTTTGTGCACAGGCAAAGTTCAGTGCCGCTGCCGATCTAACCCTCAGAACTGACCAATCATGCAAAGGAGGGTGCTATGATGGCCTATGCAGACTACATCACCGGAAAAGGTCTCTTTTCCAACATTTTTGCGTCCGCCGAAGACCGAAAGGCGAAGCGTGAAAAGAAAGCCCTGTACAAAAGGCAACAACGCGAAATCGAAATGATGTCCGAGCGAGAGCTTGAAGAGCTCGGCTATGGCCGTGGGGATTTGCAAGAGCTTGTCTACCGGCATCACTTTTGCGGTTAACCCAATAAGCGTTCAGAACGAACAGAATTGAATGAGGTCGTGATCGGGCGCATCATGCGTTCGATCACAAGTCGTCAGCCGCCTAATCCGGCAGAATGTAAATCGTCAGGTAGCACAGCAGCTGAAACCCGCCCTGTACCATGTGATTTTGTTCCAGATCGAAATTCATGACCACCTGATCAGCCAAGAAGAACGCAAGCCACAGCCCCAGAGACACGATGTAGGCGAGGTCCGTACGCTTCATCCACAGGTCTTTTTGCGCATAGGGCGTGAGCAATGCGGTCAAGAACAATCCAGCGGAAAGCAGCGCCCAAAGGATGATTCCAACAAAGAGCGCGATATCGACCGACGTGGTCGCGCCAAACGGTTCGAGTGTCTTTTCCAAAAACGGATAGTTGTGGCCGTCAAACCAGTTGGTCGAGGTTACACCAAGCAATTCCAGCCCGCCGATGAAATCGGTCAGAAAGGCAAAGGCCCACCACAGAAACCAAAAACCAACCAAACTCTGCTTAAAGAAAATTCGCATTGATCGCCCCGGGCAAATCTCAACTACTTTCCATTTTAGGGCTCAATGATACGCATGTTGTGGAAAAACTGAAATGCCGATCGAAAAATGCAGCATGCTGGCGACGCAGCGCACATGTTCCCAAACGACAATATGGAGAATGGCAGGGGCAGCAGGGTTCGAACCCGCGACCTACGGTTTTGGAGACCGTCGCTCTACCAACTGAGCTATACCCCTAAGGTGCGCCCCAGATATGCCAGCCGCGCGGCGGACTCAAGAGGCTTTTTCAGATTCCACACGAGTAATGCATGTGACATACAAGTTGCGCACTGTGCTGAGTTCTATAAGACACGGTTTGGTCAATACGAGGGGCCCATTCGTGAGTATCCGCAAAAAAATCGCCGACAGCGAAGCCGTTCTGAACTGGGCCGCGCGACGGATCGCAAGTTATATCCGGATGGTTAACAGAAATACCAAATGGCAGCGCATCGGATATGAAGAATTGGACGCTCTGGTCGAACAGGGTGAACCGGTCATCGTGGTGTTGTGGCACCAGCGGCTGGCACAGTCGCCGTACTTCTTTCCGCTGGATAAAGGTCCGATATGTTCTATTACATCCTCGGCCCGGGCTGGCAGCATGGTGGGGCGCGTGCAAAAGCTGTTCGGCATGGATACGATTGCCATGGCCAGCAAACACAAGAGCAACGTTGCCGTGTCGCGCGAAGTGTTGGGCAAGATGAAGAAAGGGATTGCCATAGGCATCGCCGCTGACGGTCCGCGCGGACCGGAACGAGTGCTGTCCACGGTGCCTCTGGTTTGGGCCCGCACTTCGGGCAAGCGGGTTTTCGGGATTACTTTTTCAACGCGCCATGGACGTGAAGCAGGTACATGGGATCGCCTACTGATGCCTCGCCCCTGGCGGAACGAAGGCGTTTTCCTGTGCCGGGAATGGAAGGAAACAGTGCCGCGCAAAGCCTCGGAAGATCAGATCGAAGAACTGCGCCTCAGCCTCGAGCAGCACATGAACGACATCACCGCCGAAGCCGACCGCATGGTTGGGCGTGAGCCGTGGGCTCCAGCGGCTTAACCACCCCTCAAACGTTGCATCAGATAGACTTCGCTGCCTTCCGGGATTGGTTCGGTCAATCCGCTTGCAATGACGCGCCCATCGATAGCTACCGAGACACCGGCATCAATTGGCCCCTGCAGCTGCGGATGAACCCGCACCAGTTCCCGCAACAACTCACCGGTGGTTTTGGCCTCAACCTCCACCACCTGCTGGCCCCCGGTCAGAGATCGGAGACCAGACCATAGATGGACCTCAACCATTGTCCTTGAGGGCCGCCAGAATGCGCGGCGGCGACATTGGCAATTGACGCATCCTTACCCCTGCCGCGTGCGAGACCGCATTGGCGATTGCAGCCAGTGGCGGCACGATCCCGGTTTCACCCACGCCCCGAACACCAAACGGGTGGCCGGGGTTGGGCACTTCGACAATCACCGTGTCGATCATTGGCAAGTCGCTGGCGACCGGGATGCGGTAGTCGAGGAAGATCGAGTTCTGCAGGCGGCCATCGTCGCCATAGATATACTCCTCGTTCAACGCCCAGCCGATGCCTTGCGCAGCACCGCCCTGATACTGACCTTCTACATAGGTCGGGTGAATCGCCTTACCGGCATCCTGGATGACCGTATATCGGGTGATCGAAGTTTTACCGGTTTCCGGATCAACCTCGGCATCGACGATATGGGTACCGAAGGATACACCTGCACCTTCCGGCGTTGCCTCAAAGTGGCCCGAGATCGGGCCGCCGGTGGCACCCATATGTGCAGTTATGTCAGCCAGAGGGCGCGGATCGAAATCGCCGGCGTTGGGGCCCGAGGGCACGGCACAACCGTTTTCCCATTTGACGGCTTCTTCCGGTATCCCCCAGCTGGCTGCCGCGCGGGCACAGAGCTGTTCAACCGCGTGGCGCGCTGCCTTGATGGTTGCCAGTCCCGACGCATATGTCACCCGCGAACCGTGGCTGACGTCGTTGTACCCCAACGTGGCAGTGTCGGCGATTGTTACACGGATATTCTCGTAAGGAATGCCCAGAACCTCAGCCGCCATCAGCGCCATTGACGCGCGCGAGCCACCGATGTCCGGTGTGCCCACCATCAGCTGCGCGGACCCGTCTTCGGACAGAGCCAGCGACACCGACGTTTCGCCTCCGTGGTTGAACCAGAATCCGCAAGAAATCCCGCGACCTTGTCCCGGTTTCAACGGCGCCGAATAGTGAGGATGCGCCTTGGCTGCTTCCAACGTTTCGACAAGACCGATGCGTTCATAGGTCGGACCATAGCTGGCCTTGGTGCCCTCATGCGCCGCGTTTTTAAGCCGCACATCAACCGGATCAAGGCCCAGTTTCTTGCACAGTTCGTCGATCACCGATTCAACTGCAAAAGCCCCCATCGGTGCGCCCGGCGCGCGGTAGGCAGCCTGTTTCGGGCGGTTCGCCATGACGTCGTAGCCAATCTGCTTAACATTGGTCAGGTTATACGGAGCAAAGGCGCACATGGCGGTCATATCGCCCGGCGCTCCGGGAAACGCCCCGCCCTGAAGGCGGAACACACCTTGAGCTGCCGAAATGGTACCGTCCTTCTTCATCCCGATCTTAACGTCCATGGACGCTGACGAGGTCGGGCCGGTCGCCCGGAACACCTCGGACCGGGACATTACAACTTTGACTGGGCGGTTGGCCTTGCGGCTAAGCGCCAGCGCGACAGGTTCGATGAAAACAGTCGTCTTGCCGCCGAAACCGCCGCCGATTTCCGATGCGGTCACGCGTAATTGCGAGGTTTCTATCCCCAACAGCGCCGCACAAGTTTTCTGCGCAATCCAGTGACCTTGTGTAGTACACCAAAGCTCACCTTTACCGTCATTGCCCAACATGCCCAGACAGGCGTGCGGTTCGATATACCCCTGATGGGTCGCCTCGGTCACAAAGCTGTCTTCGATAACCAAATCGGCCTCGGCGAAACCGGCCTCAACATCTCCGTGACCACTTTCGTGATACCGCACAACGTTCGGGTGCATCCCTTTGGGCACAGAGTAGTCCGCTGCGCCCTCGCGAATGACGGGCGCGTCAGAGGCCATCGCCTTGTCCACGTCGGTGACGTGCGGCAGCACCTCGTATTCGACTTCGATCAGTTTCAAAGCGTCACGCGCTGCGAGAGCGGATGTGGCAGCCACCGCCGCCACCGCGTGGCCATCATAAAGCGCCTTTTCACCCGCCATGACGTTTTCCAACACGTTCCAGAATTCGCCCTCTAGACCGGGGTGGAACGGCACGTCTGCGAAATCCGCGCGAGTGACGACTGCTTTGACGTCTTTGTGCGCCTCGGCCTTAGAGGTGTCGATCTTCAAAATCCGCGCATGCGCGTGCGGAGAGCGTAGGATGGCGCCGTGCAGCATCCCAGGCGCTGACATATCCGCCCCGAACTTTGCGCGGCCAGTCACCTTATCCAAACCGTCAGGACGATTCGGGCGGGTGCCTACAAAAGTGAATTCCGATTTGCGATCATCCAATGCCATTACGAAGCCTCCCGCAATTCTTCGGCCGTTTCCATCACGGCACGAATAATCTTGTCATAACCGGTACAGCGGCAAAGATTGCCTGCCAGCCAATACCGTGTCTCTTCTTCGGTTGGGTTAGGGTTTTTCTCTAGTAGCGACTTGGCAGCCACCAGAATCCCCGGCGTGCAGATTCCGCACTGTAGGGCGGCGTGTTCGATGAACTTTTTCTGCAACGGATGCAGAACGTCGCCCTCTGCGATGCCCTCGACGGTTTCGATATTCTTACCTTCAGCTTCGACGCCTAGCATCAGGCAGGAGCACACCAGACGACCATCAACAGTAACCGAACAGGCACCGCAATCGCCAGTGCCGCAGCCCTCTTTTGCGCCGGTCAGGTTCAGCTTGTCGCGCAGGCAGTCCAGCAAGGTTTCGCGTGGGTCACACAGATATTCGACAGTGTCGCCGTTCACAGTGGTTGATACGTGCAACTTGCTCATACGTCTTCTCCCTTAGCACGGGCATATGCGATTTTCGCGGCGCGTTTGGCCAGCACGCCAGCGACCTCGGTGCGGAACGCAATGGTGCCGCGCTTATCGTCAATCGGATTGCACGCAGCGGACGCTGCAGCCGCCAGCGCGTCAAGCGCGGCCTCGTCCAACGTGCTGCCTATGATCGCCTTGGCGCAATCCTCGACCAGCAGAACAGTCGGTGCGACAGCGCCCAATGACACGCGCGCCTCGGTGACTGTGTCACCGTCCAGACGCAAGCTGACGCCGACACCAACGACCGCGATGTCCATTTCGGTTCGCGGAATAAAGCGAAGATAAGCGTCTCCGCCATTCTCGCCGCGCGCTGGGATATGTACGGCCGAGATCAACTCTCCCTTGGCCAGAGACGTTTTGCCCGGGCCGGTCGGGATATCCTCGACGGCCACTTCGCGGTCGCCTTCCGGACCGGTCACCGTGACGGTCACACCTGCTGCGACCATCGCCGGAACCGAATCCGCAGCCGGAGAGCCGTTGCAGAGGTTGCCGGTCAGCGTTGCGCGCCCTTGCACCTGGGTTGATCCGATCAGGTCCATCGCCTCAACCACGCCCGGCCAATCGCGACCTAGGTCAGAGTGTTCGCTCATTTCGGCGCCGGTGGTGGCAACGCCCAGCGTCCAACTGCCATCAGCGTTTTGATTGATGTCGCTGACGCCAGCGATCTTTTTGATGTCGATGAGCGTGTCGGGCGTCACCAGCTCTGAACGCAGCTGCACAAGCACATCGGTGCCGCCTGCCAGAAACCGTGTGGTGCCCGTCGCATTGGAGGCCAGAGCCGAAGCCTCGGCAAAGCTGGCGGGGCTGTGATAATCCATGAAATACCTCGCACCTGTTGATCAGGATTCACTGGGGTTCGCTGGGGACGTTAGTGCAGCAACATAGCCGCGTCCATGGCAGTAACGACCAATTTTTGCATTATCTGATGTCGTTTCCAGACCCCATATCACAGGTCGATCTCGATTACTCCATCGCGCTGCGCTGCGCGGCTTTGGCAAAGGATCATTGCTCCGCTGCGTTGCTTGTTTGAGAGAACAAAATCGCGGTGCTCGACATCGCCGGAAATCACAACGCATTTACAGACCCCGCAGATGCCGTCGGAGCACTTTACGTCCACGTGAACGCCTGCCTCATTCAGCACCTGTGCCGCATCTTTGTCTTCGGGGACAATCAATTCCTGACCCGACTTTGCGAGTTTCAGGGCGAACGGATGGTTCTGATACTGGGGCTGTTCGGGAACCGAAAAATACTCCAGATGCCGCGCGTACTCATGGAAACCTTGCTGTTCGGCCGCCTGAGTGACCCCTACCATGTAGCGATCCGGCCCGCAGGTGTAGACGTGCCAACCGTCCTGATAGCCCGAAAGGATCGCCTCGAAATCAGCGCGCGTATCTTCGTCTGAGAAATGGTAATGTACGCAATCCGCCCAAGGCATGGCAGCCAGATCCCCCAGATACCCCGCATCAGAACGAGTACTGGCTGAATAATGCAACTCGAACGGCTTGCCTAAAGCGTACAATCGATGGGCAAACGCAATCATCGGAGTAATTCCGATACCACCGCCCATCAGGAAAGTCTTGGTCGCAGTCTCGTCCAGCTCAAAATGGTTAATAGGCTTCGAGATGAACACCTTGCGCCCTTCGTTGAAGATACGATGTAACAAAGCCGAACCGCCCCTGCCCTCATCTTCGCGCAGTACACCGATTTGATAGACCGACCGGTTCGATGGGTCACCGGACATAGAATACTGCCGCAGAAATTCCGGTGCGACCAACACATCAAGGTGCGCACCTGCAGTCCAGTCAGGCAGCGGTGCACCGTCCAGAGCGGAGAACTCGTACTTGGTGACGTCCGCAGTCATCTTATCGACTTTGGTAAGTTCAACCCGCATCACCGGCGCATTCCCGGCTATAGTGTAACGGTGGATCACCGACACATCCCCAACGGCCTTACGCGCCTTGTATTCTGCGGCGGTGACCATCGCCTGATAAGCCGCAATCCCGGCTTCGCGGTCCATGGCAAATGGGTAGGGCCACGGATGTGGCGCCAGATAGGCGGGATAAACGGCCAGTGTCTGATCCTCATATTTAAGGTCCAGATCGGTTTGCAGGCCTCGTCGATTCAAAGGGTGTTTCGTCGGGCGATAGGCCCCGTCGGACTGTAGTTCCAGGTCCCACCACCATTTCTTGGTCTCATTCAGCCCGCCATTCCCGACTGCATCGTCCAGCCGTGCCAAAGCAGGTGCAGCCTGCGGAATGTTCATCGCAGCCCAGCGGAAGGGGCGTTCCTTGAAGATACCCTCAAGATTCCACGGACAGGTTTTCATGCAGCGTCCGCACATTGCGCCACCCGGTGTAGTCACACGGTAGGTGGCGCATTTCTGGCTGTCGGATTTCCAGATTTCATATCCGTTGAACATCAATTTCGGCCCGGCAGTGATCGCCCCGGACGGGCATTCGCGCGCGCATTTGTTGCAGCTTTCGCAGAATGTTTGCAGACCGAAATCAATCGGCTTGTCGTGGAACATTGGCATGTCGGTCGTCACCGCACCCGATTTTAGGCGTGGACCAAGGTAAGGGTTCAGAATGACTTCTCCGATCCGGCTGACCTCACCCAATCCCGACAACAACAGCAGCGGGGGCTGCAACACCTCACCATCCATCACCGTATGCGCCCGCGCCTTGTAGCCGAGGTTGCGGATTTGCTGCGCGATTACCCCGCCCAGCAGCGAGAACCGCAGGTAGGCGCGCATCGATTGAGCGACGCTGATCCAGTCGTCGCCGCTGGCGCCCTCCATCGTTTCGTAACCTTGGTCGATGATCATGCTGATGGCCTGATCATGCGGTGGTGTGATTTCTTCCCCTGCCGCGTCATGAGAATACCACGCCCAGTCTGGACACCGGCTGAGGCCCACTGCATCAACGCCAAGAAAATAACTCGCTGCCTTGATATGCGCCGCGTTGCGCGCGGCATCGGTCGGGCCCACAACATCAGCGCTCTCGCCATCTTGCAACAGAACAAACGCACCCAGCGCCCGACGTTGAGCGCTACTGGGGGCCGCCTTTCTTACGTAATACCCGCCCTTGGCCGCGTCTTGCAGCGGTTTGCCCATGTCACCGAACTGGGCACGCGCAAACATGTCGGCGCGTTTGGGAACGCGCGCGACGTTTTCTTCGTCGATATAAGTGGTTGGCGTATCGACGCGTTTTAGTTTCTCAAACGGGTGCGCCCCGTCTACATAACGCCGCTTGGCATAAGGATCGCGGTTCAATGCATTCTTAGCGAACCCCGTTCCTAACCACCAAGCGGGTCCTTGGGTACGGAACCACGGCTGCTGCGACATCGGACGCAGGGACTGATCATGTTCGATCTCCATCTCAGTCGTCACTGCCGCCAGGCCAAATCGTTTGCCCAACCATGGGGCCACGATATCCCTGCCCTCGACCGAGGCCAGACCCGCTGCCACCGCCAGTTTGCCCAGATCAACCTCAGAGGACATCGCTGTATGGGCCCGTGCATCAAAGCCCAGCAAGCGGATATAGTTGGCGATCACCACCGCGTTCTCAGTTGCCAACAGACAAGCGCGATGATCTTGCGCGTCCATGATCCAATCCGAACCGGGTTCGTCAGGGTTTGGATCGCGGTTGTGTTCATAGAGAAAAACGATGGCGTGGCGATGCGTATCCATCGGCTTGGGCTCGGCTTCCATGCTTTCCTTCAGATCGGCCATGATCAGGTCGATCCCAGAGGCCAATGTCTTCGTCTGCCGTGTTTTCAGCGCGTGTGCCAGTCGGTCGATGTCGGGGTTACGGCGAGGTTTGTTGAGCAACGCATCAACGGGCAAGGGACCGCAGCCTATCATCGACGCATCGTTGAAATACCCAAACGCCTTGAGGTGATTTGCGCGTTCCATTCGATCTTCAGGAATTTCCGACATTACGGGATTAACGATCCCATCGCGTATCGTATCCATCATCGCCTGAAACTCACCCATGGCGTTGACGATACTCTCAGGCTGCTGCGGTCGGTTAAAACTCAATTCAGGCATCGGCGCGACCATTGAAAGGTCTGGCATCTGAGGCTGCCGTGCCAATCGTTCCAACGGGTAACGCCCCATATGGACAGGTCTGTTTTTGTCCGAGAAAAATCGGATTCCCATCGCGTGCCTCCTGTATCCAAGTGTCACCTAACGCACCGTGGACAGCAAACCCATTCATGAATAGTCATAGATGGTATGAGAAATATTGATTTCACTGACCTGGACGGCAAGGTTCTGCGTACATTCCTGACGATCCTAGAAGAAAGCTCGGTCTCAAAAGCCGCCGATAGGCTGGGCGTGACTCAATCGGCGATCAGCCACACGCTGGCTAAATTGCGGCAGGTACTGGGTGATCCTCTGTTCGTACGTTCGGGTCAGGGCCTGACACCAACCGAACGCGCCTTATCATTGAAGGAACCCGTGCAGCGTGTTCTGGACGGGATGCGGGCGTTGACCGATGATCGCCCATTCGACCCACAGGCCGAAGAGATCAGCATCCAGATCGCGACCAATGATATGCCACGCGAGCTAATCTTTCCCCCGCTGATGCGCACACTTCGATCCGAGGGCGTACGGTTGCGGCTTGGGTTTATCCCGTCCGGCGTTCCCGATCCTGACCTGTTGCGCAGCGATCGGTGCCAGCTGATGTTCACCCCGCTGCCGCCGGACGGGCCGGATATCTTTCAGAAACGCGTGCTGACCAGTCCGCTTATGATTTATTACGATTCAGACCAGCGCGACCCGCCGGATAGTTGGCAAAACTATTGCAAAACTGAACATGTAGAGGTGCGTTTCGCCGACGGGCGTAGCTCTCGCGTGGTGATACGCGGTGTGGACCAAAGCCAGATCAAGCCGCCCCTCGTAACCCTGCCCCATTTCAACGCGATCCCGTCATTTGTGAAGGGCAGCACCTTGATCTCGACCGACACCGCGCTGATGAAGAAGGGGCCACTGGCCACGCTGGATTACGCACCGCTTCCGTTCAAGTGTGAACCTGTTTCGATCTATATGGTTTGGCATCAACGAATGGCCAACGATCCAGCCCATCGCTGGCTGCGCGCCCGGATTGAGGCCGTCGCTGCTACTTTACAGGAATGACCGAGAAGGCCGTTAGAAACGCGCCGTTAGAAAGTGCGTCAGCGCCGCACCTGTTTCGAAATAAGTGCGCCGCAGTTTGGTCCAACTTTCACGATAATCAGTAACCGATGGAACAGGTAGCAGAGACGGATCATCGTTCAACAGGCTTTCGGCCATTAAACTACCGAAGACAGTACCAGGCCCAATGCCCCTACCAGAATAACCATGCACTGAAAGTGCGTTTTGACCGATCTGCGTAATCTTGGGGATGTGGTCTGCGGTCATGGCAATCCGCCCATGCCAACCCTCAACCAAAGGCTGGTCGGCAAGCTGCGGGAATAGTTCGGTCAGTTTGCGCTTGATCCAGGCCGTGTGGACCGCGCGGCCTGCACGCTCTAGATCGCCCATTGCACCGATGACAAGCCGCCCCTCGGCATCCATGCGGAACGAAGTCATGATGAGACCCGTATCCCAGCAGCCCTCTTTGCCCGGCAGAACGCTCGCCCGCAGGTTCTCGGACAACGGCGCAGTAGCGAACTGAAAGTAGTAGACGGGCACGTAGTCTGGGGCAAAGGTGGGAAGACTTTTATGATAGGCGTTTGTTGCCTGGAGCAACGATTTAGCGCGAACCGTACCGTTACGTGTTTTCGCAGTCCAAACACCGTCGCCGTGTTCAAGGGTTTCGACCGGACACTGGCAAACAACCCGCGCCCCAGCCTCGGACGCGGCGCGTGCCAAACCGGTCACATAGCCCAAAGGCTGAATTGTCCCTGCGCGCGGATCGAACAAAGCACCATGGAATGCCTCGCTTCCAGTACGTTGCGACGCCTGCGCTGCATCCAGCAATTCAACTGGGGCTCCGGTGGCGGTCTGTTGCGTGTGGCGAGATTGTAAATCGCGCAGTCCTGACGCAGAATGCGCGCAGTGCAATGTCCCGTTACGCACCGGTTCGCAATCAATATTGTACCGTTCGATCAGGGCGAAAACATCCGCAGGAGCCTGGGCCAAAAGTGAGACCAACCGATCCCCTACTGCCTCACCCAGATTGGCGCGGATTTCGTCAGGCGGTAACCAAAGCCCGGCATTTACCAGCCCAACATTGCGGCCAGAGCCCCCGAACCCGATTTCACGCGCCTCAAGCAAACACACTGACGCCCCTGCTTTCGCAGCTGCAAGAGCGGCTGAGCAGCCGGTGTAGCCACCGCCGATCACCGCCAGATCAACAGTAACATCGCCGGTTAATGGGCGGTTTCCTACATGCTCGCGGCAGGTTTTCAACCAAAGGGACTGATTGTAGTCGCTCACAGAAGGCTCCTTGAAACTACGCGGATCATCATCACCCGGTCATCCAGTTGCAAGCGACCTTTGATCGTCGCGACCCATCGCAATCAAGAAGGGCTTCTCCTCTTGCTGCGCCTGAAACTCTGCTTTGTCCGAAAGCCCCTTCCAATTGGCCAAAACCAGAGACTGCGCCACCGCTCCACCCAATGTCGCACCCGGACCGGTCACGATGAACAGATCCGGGGCAAATTCACGCGCGGCGGTTTGTATGGCTGTGGTAAAGTCGTAGGCCTCGGTCACCTGATGACCCAGCGTGTAGTCCCACAAAGCCCGTGTATCCGTTGCATCCGGCCACCAGATTTTGCCACGCCCATCTATCAAAGGACGCTCGGGCTGGCCAAACAAGTCTGGACTTAGCCTCGTCCGTCCTTCTGCAGCGACCGGAGCCTGTAAGGACGTGTGGAACGCGGCATGATTTGCCAATCGCATTGGAAACCGCTCTTGAACAACGGGCTGAGACGCTTCGAAAGCTTTCAAGCCCGCCTCGTTCCCGGCAAGAACCAGCATCCCGCCTAGATCAATGGAAAGCGCCAAAACACAACCGTCTGTCGCGTCGATCCGTTCTACATCTGCCAGCAGTTCTGCCTTTCGGGCGACATCATTCTCCCAGTTTTCGCCAACAAACGGGTAAACGAGCTGACCACCGATCAGCTGCTCTTGCATCAAAGTTCCCATAGTGTTCACCACGCGAAACCCGTTTTGGGGGGACAAAGCGCCACCAGCGCCCAGGGCGATGTACCAACCCATCGAGTTCCCCGTCACGGCAACCACTTCTATATCCCCCGCCAGAACCTGGCTATCTGCCAACGAAGCTGCGTAAATCAGCGGTGAGGCGACATCGCCACGCGAGTACTTGCTCATCGTGTAGCGCTGTGCGCTGTCCAATGCGGTCACGGGGTCCTGCCCCAATTCAGCTCGGATTGTGTCGAAGCTGCGGAATAGGTCTATCCGTTGGCCGTGATGGCGGTGGAGATACCCCAGTTCGGGCTTGTTATAAGTACCCCGGCCGGGGCAGATCAGAACGGCGGTTCGGGTCACGTATTGCCTCCGCTCAACTTATGCGCGGCCGCTACGATGCGGTCCTTGGAGGGCAGCGGAGCGGCGTAGGCAGGGCCGGTGGCGATAAAGCTATCCTCTGCCACAACACGCGCGATTGGGGTAGAAGGGCACTCTTCGGCAAAGAATGTCATCAGTGCCTCGGATTGGCTGCCTGTACGGCGGCATTCATCCACGATCAGAACATGTGCGCAGGACTTGGTCGCTTCGCGCAGCGCATCGACTGGCAAAGGCGCTAGCCAGCGCATGTCTATAACGCGCGTTTTCACCCCAGCTGCGACCAATTCAGGTAGCGCTTGTTGCGACAAAAAATGCCCGTTGCCATAGGTCACGATAGCCAGATCAGTGCCGTCTCCATGCACACCAACTTCGCCAAGCGCTATACGTTGATCCGGCGAGGGATAGGTGGTCATCCAGCCACCATCCTGCGCGTCATGCAGATCACGCATCGGATACAGCGCGATAGGTTCCAGAAACACAACCACCCGCTGTTCTTCGCGCGCCAGCCGCACACATTCGCGCAGCATCTGTGCCGCATCCGCGCCAAAAGACGGACAAGCTATGATAACGCCCGGGATGTCGCGCAGCACTGCCAAGGAATTGTCGTTGTGGAAATGACCACCGAACCCTTTCTGGTATCCTAGCCCCGCAATCCGCAGCACCATCGGGTTCGTGAACTGCCCGTTCGAGAAAAACGGCAGCGTCGCGGCCTCACCCCTGATCTGATCTTCGGCATTGTGTAGATAAGCGAGAAACTGGATTTCCGGGATCGGTATGAACCCGTTGTGCCCCATGCCAATCGCCAATCCCAAAATGGATTGTTCATCCAGCAGGGTGTCGATCACCCGGTCCGGTCCAAAACGTTGTTGAAGCTTTTGAGTGACGCCATATACGCCACCCTTTCGCCCCACGTCCTCGCCCATGCAGATAATCTCACTGTGTTCCAGCATCAGATCAGTCAAAGTCCAATTGATCAGCCTGCTCATAGGCTGAGGCTCGTTCATTGCGCGAAGGTCACTGCCAAATGCGTTGGCGCGCGCTTCGGCGCTGGGGCCATTGGTGGGTTTGCAATTGCGTTTCGGCGGGATCAAACTTGCCATCACTTCAGACGCACTGTTCAGATGTGGTCGCGTTGCGGCCTCGGCAGCAATTCGATCTGTGCGAGCGCAAGTTTCCTTGTAGATTTTCAACGCCTGATCTGGTGCCAAGGCGCCCGATTGATCCAACAAGCGCACAGTATGTAACAGAGGATCGTTTGCCTCATCAGCCTCGACCTCGGCCTTTGGAAGATAAGTGGTTGGAACATCAGCGCCTGCGTGACCGTATAAACGCACAGTCTTCAAATGCAGAAAAGCGGGTTTGCGACGGGTGCGCACATATTCGACAGCTTCTTTTGAAACGGCATAAGTCTCGTAAATATCCAAACCGTTGGCTTGGAAATACTTGATGCCCGGACGATGCTCCATCGACGCCTGAATCCAACCTTTCGGCGTTTTGACCGAGATACCAATCCCATTGTCCTCGCACACAAACAACAGAGGCAGCGGCGTCAACTGCACACTGGTCCATCCAGCCGTGTTAATCGCCCCCTGCGCGGTAGAATGGTTGGCCGAGGCATCCCCGAAAGAGCAAACCGCGATGCCGTCCTCGGGCAACTCGCGATGTTCTGGGTCATGTCGCCGGGCCAAGCCCAGACTGTAAGCCGCGCCAACTGCCTTGGGCAGGTGGCTTGCGATCGTTGAAGTTTGTGGTGGGATCGTCAGCACTTTGGACCCCAGTACCTTGTGGCGACCGCCCGATGTCGGGTCTTCTTTCGAACATGCAAAGCTTAGCAGCATGTCCCATGCGATCTGCTGGCCTGGCACCTGTTCAGCCCTGGCAATTTGGAATGCCGCGTCGCGGTAATGCAAGAATGCGATATCTGTTGGGCGCAACGCATGAGCAACCGCAGCCATCCCTTCATGCCCAGACGACCCGATCGTATAGAAGCCCTGTCCAGCCTTCTGCATCGCGCGGCTGGTGCGGTCGAGCGCCCGGCTTAAAACCTGAGATCGAAATAATGAAACCGCGTCGCTGTTGGGCAAACCCGGCCACGGCGCTGAACCGTCTGGGAAATCGCGTTTTGCAACGCGGTTCAGGAAATTTTCGTGAACGATCTGAGCGCGATCCATAGCCTGTTCTCTGATCCTTTGTGATGATTGTCCGGCGACAACGCAAACGCGGAACGCCCCATTTTTGCAAGCTTTAGCGACCAGAGGCAAAACAAAGCTACATACCGCTGAAAAACCTAGTTTTGTATCGGGCTGGTGCCCGGCAAATGCCAGTGATATTCCATTCGAAAGGTATGAGGATTTGTCATATGATTGCCCCGCGTCGGTTTTTGCCTTCCATCCCCTCTTTACAAGCGCTAGAGGCCGTCGACCGCCTTGGTAGCGCCTCAGCCGCCGCCGAAGAGCTCTCGCTGACGCAAAGCGCGATTAGTCGGCAGCTGAAGTCGATGGAAGAACAACTTGGCGTCAATCTGATTCAACGCAACCAGATGCGGCTGCACTTGACGCCTGCAGCCAAGGAATACGTTCAAGTTGCCCGTAACGCTCTAAATCAATTGGCGCAGGCTTCGTTGAAGCTCAAAGCCAACCCGACTGGTGGATCGCTGAATTTGTCTATCCTACCCGCCTTCGGCATGCACTGGCTGGCCCCTCGACTGCGAGATTTCGCGCGCCAACACCCCGAAGTCACCGTCAACCTAAACACACGCCTACGCCCATTTGATTTCGAAGCCAATCAATTCGACGCCGCAATCCACTTTGGCCGACGCGATTGGGCTGGCGTAAACTATCTGCCCATAATGCGCGAAGATGTACTGCCCGTGTGTGCCCCCAGTTTGTTACCTGCAAATGCCGATGATATTGGATGGCTGACTCAGGCTCCGTTACTGCATCTGGAAACACGACCCGACGCCTGGGAAAGATGGTTCGCGGCCCAAGGCCACGAGGTCACCGGAATTCAGGGCATGCTTTTCGATCAATTTTCGACGATGGGTCAGGCGACCATTCACGGTCTTGGCGTCGCTTTACTGCCCAGCTACCTGATTGAAGCGGACCTTAAAGCTGGAAGGTTGGTTCCGGCTTGGGATGGCCCAGGCGTAAGCCTTGGGGAATTCTTCCTCGTTTGGCCACAATCCCGCGCGGAATCTGAGCCGCTAAAATCGTTCCGAGCTTGGTTGCAGAACCAAATTTAGTACGCGCATCTTGGATATGCCCTGAAACGTCCGCTTGGCCCAACTGGAGGAACTGGTTCGTGGAAACATTAATGTCGGGCAGGAGAGCCTCTGGTCTGATTACGTGTCCAAAGATCGCGCGATGAGTTCCTTCATGATTTCATTCGTACCGCCATAGATCATCTGCACCCGCGCATCTGCATAAAGTCGTGCTATCGGATACTCCATCATGAAACCATAGCCGCCAAACAACTGTAGGCATTCATGCATTATCTCATTCTGCACTTCTGAGCCCCAGTATTTCGCCATCGACGCCGCCGCTGCATCCAGCGTTCCCGCCTCAAGCCGCGCGATGCAGTCATTGACGAAACTGCGCAGAACTTCGGCCTTGGTTTTGCATTCCGCCAGCTTGAACCGCGTGTTCTGAAAATCCATCACCCGCTGACCAAAGGCTTTGCGTTCTTGCGTGTATTTCACCGTCTCAGCAATGGCGAAATCAATCGCGCCCAGCGCACCGATACCGATGGTCAGACGCTCCCACGGCAATTGAGCCATCATTTGGTAGAAGCCCTGCCCTTCTTCCGCCCCCAAAAGATTGGTCATTGGGACTTTAACATCTTCAAAGAACAGCTCGGCGGTGTCATTGGCCTTCATACCCAATTTCTTGAGGTTGCGTCCCTTGCGGAACCCCTCTGCGCCATCGGTTTCAACGGCAACCAGAGAAACACCTTTTGATCCAAGGGCCTTGTCTGTCTTGCAAGCTACAAGAATCAGATCCGCAGTTTGGCCGTTTGTAATGAAAATCTTAGACCCATTTAACCGGTAAGAGTTTCCATCCCTCTCTGCAGTTGTTCGAATGGACTGTACGTCAGACCCTGTTCCGGGTTCAGTCATTGCCAGCGCACCGACCATTTCACCCGAGGCCAGTTTGGGCAGCCACTTCTGCTTTTGGTCTTCGCTGCCATAGGCGTTGATGTAGTGGGTAACTATGGATTGAATTGCATAGCCCCAACCAGAATCTCCATGCGAACACTGTGCGTAAATCGTGACCGCATCGAAGCCTATCCCACCCCCTACGCCGCCATAAGCATCGGGGATCGCACCGGCCATCAGTCCCATCTCGCCAGCCTTACGCCACATGTCGCGATCCACAACGCCGTTTTCGTTCCAGCGGTCGATATTCGGGACCAGTTCATCCTCCATGAACCGGTTCGCCATATCAGAAAACATCTGGTGTTCTTCGGTCACCCAACTTGCAGTCGAGGTAAACAGCGACATACAACATCCTCCCCGTACTTCTTGCCGTTCAGGTTAGCGCGGGAGGTTTCCGTTTCCAATCAGACGCAGGCTTCACAACGTAACGTCTTTTTCGCCCCAAGCCCATTCAGCTCAGCGCGGCGTCCAGCAAAAGCTGCGCAGCCGCCTTGGCTTCGCGTGCGGGCTCACAGGATTTCAGGAACACTGCTGTCACAATTGCCCCTTCCTGCAACAACAATAGCTGGCACGCCAGACGTTCTGGCGCAGGTGCACCAGCCTCACGTGCCAGATTCGTAAAGTGATCTAACATGATCTGCTTATGCGCGGCCGATTGCTTGTGGATCGGGTGATCCTTCTCCTGAAACTCAGCACCGGCCTTAATGAACGTGCAACCGCGAAACTCTTTCTGTTGGACCCAATCGCCCAGCGCATCAAAGCTGGCGAGCAGTTGCCCGGCCGGGCTATCAGACATAGCGCTGATACGGCTAAAGAGGTCGTCGCGAAACCTCTCGTCCTGCAACTTTAGGGCGGCCAGGATCAAATCGTCCTTGGTTCGGAAATGCTTGTACATCGAGGTTTTCGAGACACCCGTTTCAACCACCAACTTATCCATTCCAGTGGCGTGAAACCCATCGCGGTAAAAAACCTGCAAGGCTTTGCGAACCAGTTCATCTCGTTTGTTTGGGCGCATTTACGGGCTCCTGAGTGTACTGATCAGTACATAGTGCTCAATCCTCCAAACGACAACCGCAATTGGAATTTGCTCAACTTTCAAAATAAGTCTTGCAATAGTTTACAGATCGGTACACATACGACAAAAGATGTACCGATCTGTTAACTTTGGAGCTGTCAGATGAGACGCCATTCCAGCCTTTTCTCCCCTCGGTACGTCCCCGTTCTGTTGGCCATAGCTATGATTGCTGCAACGTTGGCTTGATAGGCCACGCGATATGCTCCCGTCTGTGCGCGCCTCTCAGCCTGCAAAATGCGGGTCACTCATACTGGATCGAACCTCAAACGACCGACAGACAGCCGAATTAAAAAGAAATCCGCGCCGCCCCCTTGACCTTCCTGTGACTGGAACCCTCATTTGAGAGGCGAAGTAGCAAACAAGGTGAGTCGAATGACCGCGCCGCATACAACTCAGTTGAAAATTTCTGGCATGGGATGTGCCTCATGCGTCGGGCGGGTGGAAACGGCTCTGCGCGACGTGCCGGGGGTGTCCGACGCCTCAGTGAATTTTGCGACCGAGACGGCTCAGGTGACCTATGAAGGAAAGGTCAGCGCGGTGACGGACGCCCTGTCCCATGCTGGCTACCCAGCGGAACTCCTGCAAACAACACTGAATATTCGCGGCATGAACTGCGCCTCATGCGTTTCAAAAATCGAGCGCACGATGACCGCCGACTCGGCGGTCGTTGAGGCAGAGGTCAACTTTGCAAACGAAAGCGCAAGGATCACCTATGTTGCCGGTGCGACGGACCCGCAGGCTCTGGCACAACTCTGCACGGCCTCTGGATACCCGGCGCGTGTTGCGGACACGGCAGGTTTGCAGACCGACCGGACCAAAACGGACGAAGCCAAGGCTCTGACCTACGCGACCGCATTTGCCGCTGTGCTGGCCCTGCCGATTTTCGTATTAGAGATGGGCGGGCATATGATCCCGGCCTTCCACCACTGGATTCATGCAACTATCGGCACGCAGTCCAGCCATCTGATTCAATTCGCACTGACCTCGGTTCTGTTGCTGGGACCGGGTCGGGTGTTTTACGCTAAAGGCATCCCGTCTCTGCTGCGCTGGTCGCCGGACATGAACGCGCTGGTCGCCTTGGGAACAGGTGCAGCCTATTTGTTTTCGGTCATCGCTACATTCGCACCGCAGGTTTTACCGCAAGGCAGCGCCAATGTGTATTACGAGGCCGCCTCGGTCATCGTAGTGCTCATTCTACTGGGTCGAGTGATGGAAGCCCGCGCCAAAGGCCGTACCGGGGCGGCAATCCGCAAACTGATGGGCTTGCAGCCCAAAACCGCGCGAGTTGAGACGGATGGTAAGTTCATCGATCGTCCGATTGCCGAAATTTCAACTGGGGACATCCTGCAAATCCGCCCGGGTGAAAAGGTCCCGGTGGATGGCGATGTCCTTGAAGGCACCTCCTACGTTGATGAAAGCATGATCACTGGCGAACCTGTGCCGGTGGGCAAGGAGTCAGAGGATCAAGTTGTTGGTGGCACGGTGAACGGCACCGGTTCCTTACGCATACGCGCAACGCGTGTTGGCTCCGATACTGTATTGGCGCAGGTCATCCGAATGGTGGAACAGGCGCAGGGCGCTAAGCTGCCAATTCAAGGGTTGGTGGACCGGATCACTGCTTGGTTCGTTCCTGCGGTCATTGCAGTCGCACTACTGACGATCGTGGTGTGGCTTGTCTTTGGCCAAGAGCCTGCTTTGCCTATGGCATTGGTTACCGGTGTCTCGGTTTTGATCATCGCCTGTCCGTGTGCGATGGGGCTGGCAACACCGACCTCGATCATGGTCGGCACTGGGCGTGCTGCCGAGCTGGGCGTGTTGTTCCGCAAGGGTGATGCGCTTCAACAATTGCAACAGGCCAAGGTCATCGCATTCGACAAGACCGGGACTTTGACGATGGGGCAGCCCGAGCTTGACTCTACCACAACGGCAAACGGCTTTGACCGAGACGTTGTACTGCGGTTGGCTGCCGCGGTTGAGGCGCATTCAGAACACCCGATTGCCACCGCAATCGCCCGCGCGGGCCCGGCCGAACTGCCCGGTTTGTCAGATTTTGAGTCCCTCACCGGATTGGGCGTGCGCGCGAAGGTTGAAGGCCGTGACGTTTTGATCGGCTCACCTCGCCTAATGGCGCAGAACGGCATCGAATTGGGGGATCTGAAAGCGGAAGCCGAACGGCGCGCCAACGAAGGAGCAACGCCATTGTTCGTCGCCGTCGACGGACAGGCAGCAGCGATGCTTGCCGTATCTGACCCTGTAAAACCCGGAACGCAGCAGGCGTTGGATCGGCTGCACGAAATGGGGCTGACGCTGGCGATTGTGACCGGTGACAATACCCGCACTGCAAAGGCGCTGGCGGCAAGGCTGGGCATTGACCATGTCACCGCCGAGGTTCTGCCCGACGGCAAGCTGTCTGCAATCAATGGGCTGCGTGACAAGTTCGGAACGCTGGCCTTTGTAGGCGACGGAATCAATGACGCCCCCGCGCTGGCTGCAGCGGATATCGGTGTGGCCATAGGCACCGGAACCGACGTGGCGATCGAGACGGCGGATGTCGTGCTGATGTCTGGTGATCTGCGGGGCGTTGTAAATGCCGTCGAAATCAGCCGCCGCACTATGCGCAATATCCGACAGAATCTTGGCTGGGCCTTTGGCTATAATATCCTGCTTATCCCGGTCGCTGCAGGCGTTTTATACCCATTTAGCGGCCACCTCCTGTCTCCCGCGCTTGCTGCCGGTGCGATGGCTTTGTCCAGTGTCTTTGTTGTATCAAACGCCCTGCGCCTACGCCGGGTTCGCGCAAGCTTGCCAGAGAGGCTGCAAAAACACACAAACCAAACGGTGACGACATGAATATCGGAGACGTCGCAACCCGAACCGGCCTGCCTGCCAAGACAATCCGTTATTACGAAGATATCAAGCTGATCAAACCGCTGCGCGACGACAATGGCTATCGCCGATTTCGCGAAAGCGATGTGCACAAGCTGAACTTCTTGGGACGCGCCCGTGCCTTGGGTTTCACGATTGAGGACTGTCGCACATTGATGGCGCTATACGAGGATGAGACCCGTGCCAGTTCTGACGTAAAGAAGGTTGCCAGGGCGCATTTGGTACAGATCGAGGCCAAGATCGATGATCTGAAGTCGATGCGCGACACGCTGGGCCATCTGATCGACGCCTGTGCCGGAGATGACCGGCCCGATTGCCCGATCCTGCAAGATTTGGGGGGCAAAGACTGACGCGGGGTTGCCCTTTTGGCGCAGCTTTGCTTTGTCTCTGCTAAACATTCCAGCCAGCCGATAGGGATAGGCGCTGGACAGCGGAGAGGATCACCAAAATGGCAAAAGTCGCGTTTCTGGGTCTGGGTGTTATGGGCTATCCCATGGCCGGCCATCTGCAGGCTGCCGGTCACCACGTCACGGTCTACAACCGCACCACAGCCAAGGCCGAAGCTTGGGTTGCCCAGCATGGCGGCGCAATGGCAGAGACCCCGGCCGAAGCCGCAAAGGACTGCGAAGTCGTTTTTGCATGCGTCGGGAATGACGATGACCTTCGCATGGTCTGCATCGGCGACAATGGCGCGTTTCAAGGCATGTCAGAGGGCACGATTTTCGTCGACCACACAACTGTTTCGGCAAAAGTAACGCGTGAACTTTATCAGGTGGGTGGGTCTCAAGTCATTGCGTTTATAGACGCCCCGATTTCAGGCGGTCAGGCTGGGGCTGAGAACGGCGTACTGTCGATCATGTGCGGCGGTGATCAGGCCGCGTATGACGCTGCCGAGCCGATCATGCAGGTTTACTCTAAAATCTGCCGCCGGATCGGAGATAGCGGCGCCGGGCAAATGACCAAAATGTGCAATCAGATTGCTATTGCTGGTCTGGTGCAAGGCCTCAGCGAAGCGTTGCATTTCGCTGAAAAAGCTGGGCTGGATGGCAGGTCGGTTGTCGAGGTCATCAGCCAAGGGGCGGCTGGCAGTTGGCAAATGGCGAACCGCTATGAAACCATGCTGGACGATCATTTCGATCACGGTTTCGCAGTGGACTGGATGCGCAAGGACTTGGGGATTTGTCTGGCGACCGCCAATGAAACCGGGGCATCTCTGCCGGTGACGGCACTGGTTGATCAGTTTTACAAGGATGTGCAAAAGCAGGGTGGCGGCCGGTGGGACACATCCTCGTTGATCAAACGGTTGCGTGCGCTGGGCTGATTGAAGAAGGGGGCTTTATGCCCCCTCTTGGCCCAAGGTGCTAAGTCACCCGCGAGGAAATTTTTGCCAGATGAAGGGGCCCCGGTGACAGAAGAACGGGGGTCGAGTGAACAAAATGACGGAATTCTGGGCAACCGCCTTACGCACACATTGGGCGTTGGACGCCAAGCTGACGCGGCTGGATGGTGAGTATGACTTGAACTTCATGGTTCGGGCCACCAACGGTCAGGACTATGTCCTAAAAGTGATGCGCGCGGGATGTGAACCGGAACTCGTCGACCTTCAGATCAGGGCGCTGGCCCATATCGCAGCCGAAGCGCCAGGGTTACCGTTTCCTCAGGTGTACCCGGACCTGAATGGTGCATTGCTGCCCGAAATCGCCGACCCTGACGGCCAGAAGCGGCTGGCGTGGCTGCTTGAATGCCTGCCGGGGCAGTGTTACGCGAACACCGCGCCCAAATCCGAAGAATTGATCCTTAAACTGGGTCGTGTTCTGGGCGCGACTGACAAAGCATTAGAGCGGTTTGCCCATGACGGCTTGCATCGTGCCGAGTTCAAGTGGGACCTTGCTCACGCGGGATGGATAGCCGATCGCTTGAATGTGGTTTCCGATCCTGGCCGTCAGGCCTTGCTTTCCGAAATTTGCGAGGGGTTCGAGGCGATCTCGGACACTTTGGCAGCGTTGCCAAAGCAAGCCATACATAACGACATTAATGACTACAATATTCTGATTGAAGGCGACTTGGGTCAGCGTCAAAGCGTTTCGGGACTGATTGATCTGGGAGACATGTGCGCCGCCCCGCGGGTGTGCGAACTGGCAATTGCGGGGGCTTACATCGTTCTGGATCACCCTAAACCCGAACGCGCGCTGGCAGCATTGGTGCGCGGCTATCATGCCGCCAACAGGTTGCGCGCGGATGAGGTTGACCTGATTTGGCCATTACTGCGGATGCGGCTGGCGGTCTCTGTTGTGAACTCAACCCTGATGGCAACAGAGAATCCAGACGATCCCTATGTGACCATCAGTCATGCCCCGGCATGGCGGTTCCTTGAAAACACAAGCGTAAATGGCGAGTTGATGTCAGCGCGCCTGCGTACGGCCTGTCATTTGCCTGTCACAGACGGGGCCGAGCGCATCAATGCGTACCTTTCCGAACATCGCGGCCAGTTCGCTCCGATGTTTAATCAGGATCTCGGCGATGTTCCAATGGGGTCACTGTCCGTTGAAAATTCGACATGGCCACAAAACCCATTCCACATGCCCCTGGAAGTAGCCGCACGCGTAGGTGAAGAGTTTGGCGAAGGTCTGTGGCTGGGGTATTACAACGAACCGCGCCTGATCTATGCTGAGCCCGGCTTTCGCAAAGGCCCCTGGAAAGCCTCGGACAGACGCACAGTGCACTTGGCGGTGGACGCGTTCGCCCCCGCAGGCACCGTGCTGCACGCGCCGATCAGCGCGCGTGTTGAAGCCGTCGAAAACCGAGACGCGCATTTGGACTATGGCGGCGTGGTGATCCTGCACCATGAAACACCCGAGGGAGATCCTTTCTATACCCTCTATGGTCATCTGGACCCCGAGGTTTGTGACCGGCTGAAACCGGGCGATCCAGTGGCGCAAGGCGCTGCCTTTGCCCGGTTGGGTAACGCCAATCAGAACGGCGGTTGGGCCCCGCATGTGCATTTCCAACTTGCCCTGACTACCGACGGGATGAAGACCAACTGGCCCGGCGTCGGTGACCCGGATGAGATGGAGCTGTGGCATGCCGTCTGTCCCAATCCAGCAGCGTTGCTAAACCTACCAGACGAAAAAGTGTTCTACAGCCCGACTAACAAGCAGGCGATCCTGCAAGGACGGCGCGACCATTTCGGCGGCAACCTTAGCCTGACCTATGACGATCCGGTCATGCTGGTGCGCGGTTGGAAACATCACCTATTCGACGAATGGGGCCGCCCTTACTTGGACGCGTACAACAATGTTCCACATGTGGGGCACGCACATCCGCGCATTCAAGCAGTGGCGGCGGATCAGCTAAAGCGGATGAATTCAAACACCCGCTATTTGCATCCGGCCCAGACGGCCTTTGCTAACAAGATTCTGTCAAAACTGCCGGATCATTTCGAGGTTTGTTTCTTCGTCAATTCGGGCACCGAAGCCAATGAACTGGCCCTGAGGCTGGCCCGTGCACATACCGGGGCCAAAGGCATAGTGACACCGGATCACGGCTATCACGGCAACACCAATGCGGCCGTCGCAATCTCGGCATACAAGTTCAACAAACCGGGTGGCATCGGTCAGGCCGATTGGGTCGAGCTGGTTGAGGTCGCCGACGACTATCGCGGGTCGTTCAAACGGGATGATCCAAACCGCGCCCAGAAATATGCTGATCTGGTGGACCCAGCGATTGCTGCACTTCAGGACAAAGGTCAGGGTGTGGCGGGTTTTATCGCCGAGACGTTCCCCTCGGTCGGTGGGCAGATCATTCCACCCAAAGGTTATTTGCCTGCAGTTTATGAGAAAATCCGGGCTGCTGGCGGTGTCTGTATTGCAGACGAAGTACAGACCGGTTTGGGCCGTCTGGGAGAATACTACTTCGGCTTTGAACATCAGGGAGCGCTGCCAGATATCGTTGTTATGGGCAAACCCATTGGCAACGGGCACCCGCTGGGTGTGCTCGTCACAACTAAGGAAATCGCCGGCAGTTTTGACAACGGGATCGAGTTCTTTTCGACTTTCGGTGGCTCTACCCTGTCCTGCCGGATCGGCAAAGAGGTTCTGGACATCGTCGACGACGAAGGCCTGCAGGAGAACGCCCGAGACATGGGTGCTCGTCTGATGAGCGGCTTGCGCCAGATTGAATCCGATTTCGGATGCGTTGGGGACGTGCGCGGTATTGGCTTGTTTTTAGGGGTAGAATTGATCAACCCAGATGGTTCCGAAGGCACCGAGATCTGCAAATACGTCAAGAACCGAATGCGCGACCACCGCATTCTAATCGGCAGCGAGGGGCCAAAGGACAACATCCTGAAAATCCGCCCACCATTGACGATTGAAGCTGAAGACGTGGACATGATCCTTTGGACATTGCGCGATGTCCTGACCGAGGTAGGCGATTATGCCCCTGCCCCAGTCTGCGATCATGACCATCATCACGCAGGGTGCGGATGCTGCTAGCGTAAAAAAACCCGGCACGAAGAAGGAGCCGGAGTTTTTTTAGGCGCGCTACTTAATGCAGCACGGCCGCTGGGGATTGATGCCCGGTTGAAGGCAAAGGGATAGACGCTGTCATACGACGCAGCGCAAACCCCAGTTCTTCGGACAATGAGGCAAGCGCCGGGGCAAAATCCGGTCTAACGATCAACGACGCCATCATCATCGCATCCTCGCGTGCACCTTCCGAGGCTGCCGCAATCATTTGCGCGAAACAATTTTCGTCGGCACCCAGGCAGGAACAACCAAGCCCGTGGCGGATTAAAGGGCGACGCCCGTGATGCGCACAGAGCGAGCACAGACGGTCCAACGTCATCATTGCGGCGCGGCCATGCTCTAACCCTAACGCAAGCTCAAAGTCACTGGCAGCGTCCGCCCGGCCCTGCGCCCCGTCTCCCCACAGCCGTAAATACATCACGGCTCCGGCCTCGATGGGATCAAGGTCTGCCAGGCGGCCAACGGCTGCCCCACCACGAGAGGTACGCGCGTTCATTTGGTCAGGATCAGCTTACCGGCACGGGTAATACGCAGCGTGTACAACTGGTCGCCCAGCTCGATATGCGCCAGATTTCCGCCCTTGGTCAGATCTTCGGCCTTGTGGGCCGGAAGCATAGATACTGCGTAGGACTGGCTGGGATTCGGGTTCTGCATATTCATCAGGACAACTCCAGAGGTCTTGGGCGAAATGCCTTAATCTGATCGCGGTTTTCTTTGTTCTGGCTGACCCAAACAGGGGGTTGGCTGACGACTTCATGCATAATCTGATAAATTTAGTCAGGTATGTCAACACCCGTTCTTTCTAATTCTCAAAGCTGACGTGATTGTGCGAAGAATCCAGGCGGGTTAGGAGTTTCCCCAGAACTGCGACTAAAGGAGCAAACAATGAGTGCGACAATCATGTTCGATCTAGACGGAACGCTGGTTGACAGCCTCCCGGACATAGCCGCAGCCGTAAACAGGATGCTAAAGGAAACCAGTGTCGCACCGCTTCCCGAGGAACAAATCAAGCAGTTCGTGGGCTATGGTTTGCCCAAGTTAGTGGAACGCGTGATCCGTCACTGCGATTTGCCAATGGAACGCCATGCTGAACTGTTGCAAAAGACGCTGAATCACTACAATACCGCCTCCGACGACAAAACCGTTGTATATCCCGGCGTCCTGCAGGCGTTGGAAGAGTTGCGTGACAATGGCTGTGTTTTAGGTGTCTGCACAAACAAACCCGAAGCCCCTGCACGCCATGTGTTAGAGGCGTTAGGCTTAGCCACACACTTTGCCATTGTCATCGGTGGAGACAGCCTAAACACCCGCAAACCTGATCCGGCCCATCTTGAGGCCAGCTTTGCCGCTGTCACTGCTGCTGGCCCGCGCTTGTTTGTGGGCGACAGTGAGGTTGACGCTGAAACTGCCCAGCGTGCGCAGGTGCCTTTTTTGCTATTCACCGAGGGTTACCGAAAATCACCGGTCACCGAAATTCCGCACACGGTCAACTATAATGACCCAACGGAATTGCCAGCGCTTGTCGCTTCGATCCTGAATTCGGTGGAACAACGTGCATAACAGCCGGATTTAGACCAATTGCTTGGAGTAATTCCCGGCGGTTGCTGAGGGGCCGGCAGAGGGGGTAAGTAGCCAGCCCCTCACAGGGGAAAAGTGATATCGTCCGAGGTAACCCTTTCGATAAATCACAGTTAACGAATCGGTTTGGAATTCGATATTGGGGGTTTCCCGTAGCCCCGCAGATATCGTTGAAATCAAAGTGTATTTTTTACCACTTCTGACCGCCTATGGTCTTTTCCGCGCCCACGCGACCGAAACGCGGCCTCTACGCCCAACAGACCCGCGAATGCCAAAAGGCGGAGTGGAATACATCCACCCCGCCTTCCGCCCTCCCCCAGGGCAAGTGCTGGATAAGTAATCCTATGCGCCTTAGATCGCCAGATACTCTTCACGCAACTGCGTGTTTTCCAGCACTTCATTCGCTGATCCATCAAATACGATACTGCCGGTATCCAGGATGATTGCCCGATCTGCCAGTTCCAGTGCGCGAACGGCATTTTGCTCAACGATGATTGTGGTCATGCCCTGTTGCTTGACGTGGATAAGTGTCTTTTCGATTTCGTCCACGATCACTGGAGCCAACCCTTCATAGGGTTCGTCCAACAGTAGCACCTTTATGTCCCGCGCCAGCGCGCGGGCAATTGACAGCATCTGCTGCTCTCCTCCCGACAGAGTGATGCCTTCCTGCTTGCGACGTTCGCCCAGCCTTGGGAACAATTCATATAACCGCTCTAAAGACCAACCAATGGGCGGTGCGATCTGAGCAAGTTGCAGGTTTTCCTCAACAGTCAGGCCAGGGATGATCCGACGATCCTCGGGAACAAGCCCAAGTCCTGCGGCTGCTGCTTCGTAACTGCTCATGTTGTGCAGCGGCTGATGGTCCAACCAAATCTCGCCATGGCGCACTTCGGGTTCACCTACTCGCGCGATGGAGCGCAGGGTTGAAGTCTTACCTGCCCCGTTGCGCCCGAGTAGTGCAAGAATCTCACCTTCGTGCACGTTAAAGCTTACGCCTTGCACGATGTAGCTTTCGCCATAATACGAGTGCATGTCCCACACAGATAAGAAGGCGGGGGCGGTGCTGGCCTTGTTGGCGTCTTTCGAAAAGTCGGGTTTTTCGTTCATATCTTTTCCTTAAGCAGCCTCGCCCAAATAGGCCTCGCGGACCTTGGGGTTTCCACGGATGTTTTCCGGACTGTCTTCGACCAAAGGCGTGCCTTGCGCCAACACAGTAATACGTTCAGCCAAGCTAAAGACCACATGCATGTCATGTTCAATGATAGCTATTGTGATATCGCGTTGATCCTTAATCTGTTTCAGCAGATCAATGGTGTTGTTGGTGTCTGCCCGCGCCATGCCCGCCGTTGGTTCGTCCAGCAACAACAGACGTGGATTTTGGCTGAGGCACATACCAATTTCCAGCCGCCGTTTGTCGCCCCGAGACAACGAGGCGGCATTCATCTCTCGTTTGTCGGCCATGTTCATTTCTTCCAGCATGGCCTCAGCCTGTTCAACAACCGCTTTTTCATTGGCGATGGTCTCATAGGCATGCATTCGAAATGCCCCATCGCGCATGGCAAATATCGGGATCAGCATGTTTTCCATAACGGATAACTCGCCAAAAATTTCGGGCGTCTGAAACACGCGGCTGATGCCCATCTGGTTGATCTGGAATGGCTCCAAGCCCAGCACCGAATTATTGTCGAACAGCACCGATCCAGTATCCGGCATTAGCTTGCCGACCAGACAGTTCAGCAGGGTCGACTTGCCCGCACCGTTAGGACCGATGATAGCGTGGACCGAGTTTTCCTCGACATTGAGATTCACATCCGTCAGCGCCTTCAGGCCCCCGAAGCGTTTGCTGACGTCTTTGACGCGTAGAATTGCCATTGCCCGCCCCTTATTCCGCTGGTTCCGTTTTGCCCGACGGTGCGTCGTCGGTACCTGATTTCTTGCGTTTAAACCTGTTCAGCAACCGTTGACCGCCTTCGACCAGTCCGCCCGGCAAATAGATCACCACCAGCATAAACAGGATGCCCAAGGTCAGATGCCAGCCTTTGCCGATGAATGGGTGGATCAGGAACACCACCGCGTCCTCCAACCCGTCTGGCAGGAAGGCGAACCAACTGTGCAAAACGTTGTCGTTGATCTTCGAGAATATGTTCTCGAAATACTTGATGAAGCCTGCGCCCAGAACCGGTCCGATCAGTGTGCCAGTGCCTCCAAGAATGGTCATCAGAACGACCTCACCCGAGGCGGTCCACTGCATGCGTTCGGCGCCGGCCAGCGGGTCCATCGCAGCCATCAGGCCGCCGGCCAGACCGGCATACATGCCCGAGATCACAAAAGCCGCCAAAGTATAAGGCTTTGAATTCAGGCCAGTGTAGTTCATTCGCTGCTGGTTCGACTTCACCGCCCGTAGCATCATGCCAAAGGGTGAACGAAAGATGCGGATGGCCAGGTAAAACACCACCATCATGATCACCGCACACAAGTAGTAGCCTGCGTTGAAGTCAAAGCTCCAAGCGCCCACATCCATCGTATAGGTCGCCCGCATCGGAAGGCCGAACAGATGCGGCAGATCTGGCGCGTTCGCCCCCTGCAGGATTTGCGGATCATCCGCATAGACCTGCAGGCCGGTTTCCCCGTTGGTCAAGTTGAACTTGGGGTTCGACAGCACCGAATAGGCCAAAGCAAAACTCATCTGAGCGAAGGCCAGCGTCAGGATCGAAAAGTAAATCCCCGACCGCCGCAGGCTGACAAAGCCGATCAGCAGAGAAAACAGGCCAGCGACAACGACGCTCAGCGCAATGGCGGGGATGACATTGTAGCTCAGCAGTTTGAACATCCACACAGCGGAATAGGACCCCACGCCCAGAAAGGCCGCATGGCCAAACGACAGATATCCAGTCAGACCGAAAAGGATATTAAACCCGATCGCAAAGATGCCAAAGATCACAAACCGTTGCATCAGGTCCGGATAACCCGCGTTGAACTGCGCCATGGCGCTGCCTTCAGGGAACGGGTTCAGGATGAAGGGGGCCAGCAGGGTCAGGATCGCAACGATGATCAGCAGGCTGGTGTCTTTTTTGTTCAGTCCCAACATGACTTATTCCTCCATCACGCCTTTGCGCCCCATCAGCCCACGTGGCCGCGTCAGCAGCACAATGATGGCGACAAGATAGATGATGATTTGGTTGATCCCCGGGATCGTGGTGGTGGCCCATGTCGTCGAGGCAAAGCTTTCAAGAATACCCAGTAGGAACCCTGCCAGCACCGCGCCAGGAAGCGACCCCATACCGCCGACAACCACAACAACGAAGCTGAGGACCAGAAAATCCATCCCCATGTGATAATTTGGCGGGTTTAGCGGACCGTACATCACCCCGGCCAAGCCCGCGACAGCAGCCGCGATACCGAACATGATGGTAAAGCGACGGTCGATATTTATACCCAGCAAACCAACCGTTTCCCGGTCGGCCATACCGGCGCGCACGACCATGCCGAAGGTAGTGAATTGCAGGAACGAGAAGACCGCTCCGATAATAGCCACGGCGAACCCGAAATAGACCAACCGCCAGATCGGATAGATGATCGCATTGGGATCAAAGCCGATCATGGTGCCAAGATCCACAGAACCGCTCAGCGCGTCTGGCGGAGGGGTCTGGATCGGGTTGGCACCGAAGAAATACTTGACGATTTCCTGCAGCACGATAGCCAGGCCGAATGTCACAAGGATCTGATCTGCGTGCGGCCGCTTGTAGAAATGCTTGATCAATCCACGTTCCATCACATAACCGACCAGCAGCATGATCGGAATCGCGAAAAGGATAGCCAAGGGGACGGACCAGTCGATAATGGTTGCACCAACATCGGGCCCGAACCACGCCTCGATATAAGGCGTCTCCACTTTCAGCGGGTTGCCCAGAAAATCGGTTTGAGTTTCATCAACGGTCTCGAAACTCAGGTTCATGACTTTCTGCAAGGTCACGGCACAGAATGCACCGATCATGAACAAAGCCCCGTGGGCAAAGTTCACGACGCCGAGCGTTCCGAAGATAAGCGTCAAGCCCAGCGCGATCAGCGCATAAGCCGAGCCCTTGTCCAGACCGTTAAGAATTTGCAGTAGGATGGCGTCCATTGGCCCCACCTTAGAGTTGGTCAGTGTGGATTTAGTGGAAGTGACCGGGACCGATATCCCGGCCACAGGGGGTCTGGCCGCCGGTTCGGCGGACAGACATCAGTCAAAGACTTTATGCGCCCGGGTTGCACTTACCCAGATCGCCACCGGCGAACATCGGGTGTTCCGGATCGTACTCGACCTGCGCACGCGGCGTAATCTCGACGATTTCCAGCGTGTCATACTCGTTGGTCGGGTTCTCGTTGCCCCGCACAACCAGCACGTCCTTGAAGCACTGATGGTCGGCACCACGATACCAGGTCGGACCGTTGCCCAGCCCGTCGAACTCGAAATCTTCCAGAGCTTCGACAACGCCACATGGGTTGAAAGTACCCGCGCGCTCAACCGCGTCGGCATAAAGCAGAACTTGCGCATAGCAGGTCTGGGCCGAATTGGACGGCGGCTTGCCGTACTTCTCACCGAACGACTTCACAAAGGCTTTGGTGCCCTCATCCTGCAGCTGCCAGTTCCAGTTCATCGAACCCAGCACGCCTTTGATGTTTTCGCCCGCGCCAGCGGCCATCAGTTCGGAGTACAGTGGAACGACGATTTTGAAGTCCTTGCCGTTGGCCACCTTGTCGAGAAGACCGAACTGGATCGCGTTGGTCAGCGAGTTCACCATGTTGCCGCCATAGTGGTTCAGAACCAGCACGTCCGCGCCCGAGTTCAGAACCGGCGCGATGTAAGACGAGAAGTCTGTCGACGCGAGTGGTGTCTTAACTGTATTGACCGTTTCCCATCCCAAGGCTTCGGTCGAAGCGACGATCGACTCTTCCTGGGTCCATCCCCAGTTATAGTCAGCCGTCAGGTGATAGGCGCGGCGTTCCTTGCCCATCTCGGCCGCCAGCACCGGCGCCAGAGCAGCACCCGACATGTAGGCGTTGAAGAAATGGCGGAAGCCATTGGCCTTCTTATCTTTGCCTGTCGTGTCGTTGGCGTGTGTCAGACCGGCCATGAAAATCACGCCTGCCTCTTGGCACAAGCCCTGAACAGCAACGGCCACGCCCGATGACGACCCACCGTTGATCATGATAGCGCCGTCTTTTTCGATCATCGACTTGGCCGATGCGCGTGCGGCGTCGGACTTGGTCTGCGTATCGCCAGTGACGAATTCGACTTTCTTGCCTAGGATGCCATTCCCTTGCAGCGCTTTGGACGTAAAGGTGTTCAGGCACCCACCGTCACCTTCACCATTCAGATGTTCAACCGCCAGCTGCTGCGCGAGCAGCTCGTCATTGCCTTCTTCGGCATACGGCCCGGTCTGCGGTACGTTGAAGCCCAGAGTAACGGACCCCCCGGTTGGTTCGTTGGTAAAAGCAGCAGCCGACGAAGCAGTGAAGATCGTAGGCAGGGCTAGACCGGTACCCGCGACGGCGCCGGACTTCAGCACGCCGCGGCGTGTGACAGATTTATTAGTCATTCATTCCTCCCATTTCCCATTCTTTCGTCCTCTGGCTCCTCTTCCAGCGGGCGAAAACGCGGTTTTACGCATTATTGAGTATGGAGGCTGTCTTGAAAAATCGGCAATAACCTATTCAAAATACAAGAATGTTGTGTAAACAAATGCACAAAAAAAATTCAAAATTGTAAATGAAGTTACCTATAGATTCAGCAACATATTCAAACTTAATGATTTTTTAGAAATATTGGCGCTGCAGCAATCTCACCGAACAGGTGTGCTGCAAATCTGGTGTCCAGCAACAAGTATCAGTTTGGGTGTTCCGCCATTGGCGGGCGGGCCCCTAGACCGTAACGCCTTGCAAGACCTGATCTCGAGTGAGTTCGGATTTAAGGCCAGACAAAAGGATTTCACCACGTCGCAAAACGACGAAGCGGTCGGCCAAATCATAAGCGAAATCGAAATACTGCTCGACCAGCACAATGGCCATGTCACCCTTGGTCCGCAGATGTCGAATTACCTCTCCGATCTGCTGGATTATGTTGGGTTGAATGCCTTCGGTTGGCTCATCCAGAAGCAACAGGTTTGGTTTGGTGATCAATGCCCGCGCGATGGCCAATTGCTGTTGCTGACCGCCCGACAAATCGCCACCACGCCGGTTCTGCATTTTCTTGAGCACCGGGAACAGCTCGAAGATCTCATCCGGAACGAAATGCTCGCTGGCTGGCAAACAGGCGAAACCGGTTTCCAGATTTTCCCGCACGCTCAACAAAGGAAATATCTCACGTCCTTGCGGGACATAGGCTACTCCCTTCCACGCCATTTTATGTGCGGGCAAGACACCCAACTCTTCGCCGTTCAACACAACCTCACCGCCCGAACGCGGATGGGTGCCTGAAATGGCCTTGATCAGGCTGGTTTTCCCCACGCCATTGGTACCCATCACACAAGTGACTTCGCCCTGCTCGGCCTCCATCGAGATGTTATAGAGGACTTGTGAATGCCCATAGTGCAGAGTCAGATCTTTGAGTTGCAGCATCGCTCAGCGCCCTAAATAGACGTCGATTACGTCTGGGTTTGATGTCACGTGATCCAGGCTGCCCTCGGCTAGAACCGAACCTTCATGCAGCACTGTGACCTTGCAGTTCAGACGGCGGACAAATTCCATGTCATGTTCAACAACAACCACAGCACGGGTCTTGGCGGCCTGCACCAGCAGATCGGTCGTGTGCTCACGTTCCTGCGGTGTCATCCCAGCAGCAGGTTCATCGACCAGCAATAGTCGGGGTTCCTGTGCCAGAAGCATTCCGATTTCCAACCACTGTTTCTGGCCGTGGCTGAGTTCACCAGATTTACGGTTCAGTTCATCTTTCAAGCCGATTTCGGCGGCAAGTTCTTCGACCTTTTCCAAATTGGCTGTCGAAGGACGGTAAAACAGCACACTCAGCCAACCACGCTGGTTCTTCAGTGCCATCAACAGGTTTTCCTGCACTGTCTGATCTTCGAAAACTGTGGGTTTCTGGAACTTCCGCCCGATCCCTGCCTGCGCGATCTTTGCCTCACTCATCCGCAACAGTGACACGGATTTCTCGCCCCAGATAACCCTGCCCTCATCCGGGCGGGTCTTGCCGGTAACGATATCCATGAAGGTTGTCTTACCTGCCCCGTTTGGCCCAATCACAGCGCGCAGTTCTGCCGGACCAATCTGAAAAGACAGATTGTTGATGGCTCGGAACCCGTCAAAGGTGACCGACACACCGCTGACTTCTAACAGGGTGCTCATTCGATGGCCTCCTTTTCACGCAGGGCCCCGTCATCAGGCCCCAGATTAGCGCCATGGCGATCAGGGTGGCGACGGTTGGTCCATAGATCAAACAGCCCGCCGATCCCTTGCGGCGCGAACAACGTAACGAGCACGAAAGACAACCCCAGCAACACCTGCCACCAGTCGACCCATTTGATCGTGTAGAACCCAAGCGCGATATCCGGCGCCTGCCCGCCCGTGAACCACGTGCTGAGCAGGCTAACAAAAGCCGCACCGATAACAGCACCGTAAAGACGCCCTCGCCCACCAATAGCAACCCAGACTGCCAAATAGATTGACGCGATGGGCGCCATTTCCTCGGGATTGATGATCCCAGCTTGCGGGTAATACAGGGCGCCTGCAATAGCAGCGATGCAGGCGGTCAGAGTGAACACAGCCAACTTGTAAATCTCGACCGAATAACCGAGAAACCGCACCCGTGCTTCGTTATCGCGGATGCCACGGATGACCGATCCGAACTTTCCTGAAACGACCCAAGCGGCCAACATGTACCCCAGTCCCAGTGCCAATGCCGAAGCCCAGAGGAACCAGATAGAAACCACATCCTGCGAGGCAGTGACGCCGGGCAAGTTCTGCAGACCCGACAAGCCGTTATTCCCGCGCAAGCCGCTGTCGTTCTGGAACAGATACAACGCCAATGCCAGCGTCATCGCCTGTGTTAGAATCGATAGGTAGACGCCAGTTACGCGGCTGCGGAAAGCAAGCCAGCCGAAAATCAGCGCCAGCAAACCCGGCACCAAGACAACCAACGCAAGTTGCAGAACCAGACTGTTGGAAAAGGCCCAGATCAGGGGAAAGTCAGACGACCCAACAACGCCGAAAATCTGGGTTCCAATGGCGTCCACGACCTCGGCGGACGTTGGTGGGATTTCAGCCTGCGCCAATGAGTCGACAACGATAAGCCGTGTCCGTTCATACATCAGCCACATGCCGATCATGTAGCCTCCTAGCCCGAAGAACGCGAAGTGCCCCAGAGAGAGGATGCCGGTAAAGCCCCAGACCAAATCCATCGCCACGGCGATCAGGCACAGGCACAGGGTCTTGCCCAAAGTTTTAACGAAACTGGTTGAGATCACGCCTACCCCAAATCCTTCAGACAATACGGTAATGCCCAAAGTGAACAGCGATAGGATGGCCAAAAAGACCAGTACAGAGGGATTCTTGGCGACAAAGCTGCGTTCCATGAGTCAATCCCCCGCCGCGCGGCCACGCAGGGCGATGATACCCCTTGGCCGGAACTGGATGAAAATGATGATGAAGATGATCATGTAGGTTTGCGCCGCCAGTGTGTTCGACGGGTTCATCCACTCGATCCCCTTCTGCAGGAAGCCGATCATTCCAGCGCCCGCCAACGCGCCCCAGATGTTACCGACACCCCCGACCACGACGGTCATAAAGCTTTGAACGATGTAATCGCTGCCCAGATCAGAGGTGACCTTGGCAAAGAGGCCAATCGCCACGCCAGCGATCCCGGCGATCCCCGAGCCGAGGCCGAAGGTCAGCATGTTTACCCGCTCAGGATTGATTCCCATCGACCCTGCCATACGCGGGTTCTGCGTCACTGCGCGCATTTCAAGCCCCAGCCGCGTGCGCTTCATTATATAGAGAAACAGCCCCAGAAAGATCATAGCCAGCACAAAGATGGCGATGCGGATATAGCTGATTGAGACGACGTCGTTTAGCACCCACGCCCCATCCAGCCAGCCGGGCGCAGTCAGCGGGCGGGCCTGCGTGCCAAAGATGTTCTTGGCCAGTTGTTGCAGGGCAATCGAGATACCAAAGGTCGCCAACAGCGTCTCTAGCGGACGCGCATAGAGCCAGCGGATCACCAACCGTTCCATCGCAACGCCCATTGCGAAGGTGACGGCAAAGGCCATCGGAATGGCGACGATAATCGACAGGGTATGATCGGCGATGAACTGCTGTACAACGTAGCCGGTGTAAGCGCCCATCATGATAAACTCGCCATGGGCCATGTTGATCACACCCATCACACCGAATGTGATCGCCAGACCGATTGCCGCCAGGAAATAGATCGACGCCAGGGAAATCGCGTCCAATGTCAGGTCCAGCGTCTGATTCATGCCTACCTTCAATTCAATCTGACCCAGCGCCTGCTGCGCAGCGGCAGTTACTTCGGGCGAAGGCTCAGAATAGGTCTCAAAGAACACATGTGAGCCCAGTGCCGCATCAATGTCGGCCTGTGTGATCAAGGCAGGTACCGAACCGGCCTCCGCCAGCGCGGCATAGGCCTGCGACCGGGCGGTGTCAGTATTCAACTGCGCGACGGGAATTCCGCCGACCCGTCCGCCCTGGATGTTGGCTGCCAGCGCGGTCCGTATTTCATCTGCGGAAACAAGCGGTGGGGCGAGATCGCTTGCAACTAAAAGTTTATAGGCTTCGGCTTGCGGCAGTGCATCTGTACCGGGCTCCAGAACTGCGGCGATGTTGGTATCATTCGGCAGCTTGATTGCAGCTTGCCGCTTAGTGACAACCAAAGGGTTCAGAGCAGCGCGAACATCTACACCCAGATCACTGGACATCTGTTCGATCGCAGCCACGCGGGCCTGCGTGTCTTCGTCATAGCCAATGGTCAACAGCCGTTCCAAACGCTGTTTCTGTGCCTTAAGATCAGCATCCGGTTCGCCTTCAATCGAGGCACGCAAGGGGTCAAGCAAGGCACCTTCGGGATCGCGCTGAATGGATTGCAATGCAGCCGCCCTTTTGGTTCGGCTTGGATCGGTCAACTGAAATTGCACCAGCGCCGTAGCAATCATCGCACGAACACCGCTGTTGGGTTTTAATTGTTTAAGCTCGGATTTCTCGAACGTGCCGACAACTTCACCGCTGTCGAAATCAATCAGCGTGTACGACCGCCCTTCGGCCTTCTCGCCAATAAAAAACTGACCGTCAGACACACGCATCCACATGTCCTTGGCAGCCCAGGTCTCAAGCATTACCTGAGCCTGCGGCAATCCGCTGGCCACGACAGCATCAATCGCCGGTTTGATCGTCTTGCGCGAGCTTTTGGCGATTATCTCCTGATGCTCTTGCAGGATCGGTTGCAGACCGGCTTCTTGCGCGTTGGCGGTCAGGCAGGCGCACAGGATTGCGAAGCCCGCAAGGAATAGTCGAAACATATGGTGAAACCCGAGTGTCTTGGAGCAAGGCAGGCGCAGCGCCCGCCTTGCAGGAGCGATTAGTAGTTCGAAAGAGTCTGCACGCAGGTCTCGGTCTCGGTGTTGTACATACCGCAGCCCAGATCTTTCCAATCCGACTTCAGTACCGCCGATTCTGGCAGGAAGTCGGTCCAGGCATCCCCCGGCACAACATCGGTTTCGCTGATGATATCAAACTGACCATCCGCCTGAATCTCGCCAATCAGAACCGGTTTAGCCAGGTGATGGTTCGGCAGCATAACGGCAGTGCCTCCGGTCAGGTTCGGAAATTCCTGCCCGTACATGGCCGCGCGAACGGCGTCGACCTCGGTGCTGCCTGCTTCAGTCGCGGCGTTCACCCACATATTGAAACCGATGTAGTGGGCCTCCATCGGGTCATTGGTGACACGCTCATCTCCCATGGTGGCTTTCCATGTATCAACGAATTCAGCATTTACGTCTGTATCCGCCGACTGGAAATAGTTCCATGCTGCCAGGTGACCGACCAGGTTTGCGGTATCCAATCCCGATAGTTCCTCTTCACCAACCGAGAAGGCCACAACCGGAATGTCATCCGCTGAAACACCAGCTGCGGCAAGTTCCTTATAGAAACCGATGTTGGCGTCGCCGTTGATGGTCGAGATCACACCAACTTTCTTGCCATCCGCGCCCAGAGCGACGACATCTGCCACGATCTTGGACCAGTCAGAATGTCCAAACGGCGTGTAGTTCACAAAGATATCGTCTTCAGCGATACCCTTTTGTTTTAGATAGCTTTCAAGAATGTTGTTAGTGGTACGGGGATAGACATAGTCCGTACCCAGCAGCGCGAATTTCTCTACGCCCAGCTCGTCAAGGAAATAATCCGTCGCAGGGATGGCCTGCTGGTTCGGGGCAGCACCGGTGTAAAATACGTTCTTTGAGCTTTCTTCACCTTCATACTGCACTGGATAGAACAGCAGACCATTCAATTCCTCGATCACCGGTAACACCGATTTCCGGCTAACTGACGTCCAGTTGCCGAAAATCACGTCGACCTCATGTACGGTCAACAGTTCACGTGCTTTTTCAGCAAACAGCGGCCAGTCAGAAGCGGGGTCGACGACAACGGCCTCAAGCTGTTTGCCCAGCAGTCCACCCTTGGCGTTTTGCTGGTCGATCAGCATCAGCATGGTGTCTTTCAGAGTGGTTTCTGAAATAGCCATAGTGCCCGAAAGCGAATGCAGCACACCAACCTTAATGGTGTCTTCCGCCGACAGTGCGGCCGTTGCCATGGCTGCGAAAACAGCCGAGCCGGCGAGTGTAGATTTGAGAAATTTCATGTAAGCCTCCTGGCGGGATCACAGGTGAGGGCTTGCGCATAAGCGCGCTCTTCTTCTACCTGTTCCCCGCAACTGTTGTTGCGTTCCGTGTGGCGGTTGTGTTCGAGGTCCAATTCGCGCAGCCGTCACACACCCCCGAGATCATTTCCGCGGTGGGCACCCATACGGTTTCTGCATTGCGGCAATCTTGGCAAACCGGCTGACATACCAATATGTGAATTTGGCTACCTATGCCCATTTTTTGACCACCGGTTTCAGCTTGTGGTTAAAAATTAATCACCCATATCCGAAAACTGTCCAAATGCGGCAAAGCAGAATAGAGTTCCGACGCTCAACCGGTGAAACAAGTGGCACAAGTCTTAGTTTCATAGGTGTGCCATCACCCATCTCGCCCCGATAGTGCCCAACCAGTGCGCAACGCCGCCACGCGCCCGGGGTTCGATTCGCCTGAGCGTCAAGCAATTGGGTGACAGGTCTGTTCTGGACCGGTTGCGCCAGTCGGGCTCGTTCAAATGCCTGTTCCCGCGCAGCGACGACAAAGGTCTGGACGCCGTTCTGTTGAATACGGCAGGTGGGATTACGGGCGGCGATAAATTCCGCTTCACCGGGCACGCTGCTGCTGGCACCACCCTGACCCTAACGACACAAGCATGCGAGCGTGCTTACAAAGCGCAGCCCGGACCATATGGTCACGTCACCAATCACCTAAGTGCCGATGCAAACGCCCGATTGAACTGGTTGCCGCAAGAAACAATCCTGTTCAACGGCAGCGCGTTGGACCGCCGCCTTCAAATAGACCTTGCACCCGACGCAACCGCCTTGATGGTTGAACCAATAGTGTTCGGCCGTGCCGCGATGGGCGAGACGCTAACCGATATCCGCTTGCGCGACCGGATCGAGATACGTCGTGACAACCGGCCACTCTTTCTGGATTCCACCCGTTTTGCAGGTGATCTGACTTCCCACTTGGCCAAACAGCATATTGCAAATGGCGCCGGTGCGATGGCGTTGATCGTCTTTGCCGCAACAACGGCTGCGGGTCAGTTAGACGCGATCCGCCTCATGTTGCCAGACTCTGCTGGGGCAAGCCTGATCAATGATGACCTGCTGGTGATCCGGATACTTGCCGAAAACAGTTTTTCGCTGCGCCGTGCGCTTATGCCGATCCTGCGGCGTCTAAACAACGACACTCTTCCCCGATGCTGGACAATCTGACATGAACCTGACCCCTCGCGAAAAAGACAAACTGATGGTCGCTATGGCCGCCGAGGTTGCCCGCAAACGGCTGGCGCGCGGCGTCAAACTTAATCACCCCGAGGCAATCGCCCTGATCACCGACGCCGTTGTCGAAGGTGCGCGCGACGGGCGGTCAGTCGCTGACATGATGCAAGCCGGGGCTGAAGTGATCACACGTGCGCAATGCATGGAAGGCGTTCCCGAGATGATTCATGAAGTTCAAGTCGAAGCCACTTTCCCCGATGGCACCAAATTGGTCACCGTTCACAACCCTATTCGCTAAGAAAGGAACACAGATATGACTCGTATGCTTTTCCCTGCCCTGATCCTAGCCGGTCCTGCAGCCGCCCATACGGATACGCATATTCACGCCCACGGTACAGACTATGCCACGCTTGCAATTGGTCTGGCCGCTATTGCCTTGGCGGCGATTGTCGTGATCTCAAAGCTGCCGAAATGATCCCCGGAGAACTGTTCCCGGCTGAGGGTAAGATTACCCTCAATCCAGACGCGCCGGTGGTGACGTTGATGGTGGCCAACACTGGTGACCGCCCAATACAGGTAGGCTCGCATTATCATTTTGCCGAGACCAATCCGGCATTGGAATTCGATCGCACCGCCGCCCACGGGCTGCGTTTGGACATCGCTCCGGGTACTGCTGTGCGGTTCGAACCGGGACAGGCCCGTGAGGTGTCGCTTATTCCTATCAGTGGCGCGCGCAAAGTCTACGGGTTCAATCAAAAGGTCATGGGAGCGCTCTGATGCCAGCAACAATCAAACGTTCCGACTATGCCGCCATGTTCGGACCTACTACTGGTGACAAGCTACGGCTGGCCGATACCGATCTGATCATTGAGGTTGAACGTGACCTGACCGCCGAACGCGCGGGGGCAGCTGCAACCGGGGGAACCGGTGACAACGCGCTGCATTACGGGGAAGAGGTCAAGTTCGGCGGTGGCAAGGTGATCCGCGACGGGATGGGGCAGTCTCAGGTCACGCGCGCCGAGGGGGCCGTGGATACGGTCATCACCAACGCTTTGATTGTGGATCATTCGGGTATCTACAAAGCGGATGTAGGTCTGAAAGACGGGCGGATCGCCAAGATCGGCAAAGCCGGGAACCCCGATACACAGCCCGGTGTCGACATCATCATCGGCCCCGGAACTGAAGCCATAGCAGGCGAAGGGCGCATCCTCACCGCAGGTGGCTTCGACAGCCATATCCACTTCATCTGTCCGCAACAGATCGAAGACGCGCTGCATTCCGGGCTGACAACCATGCTGGGCGGTGGCACCGGCCCGGCGCACGGCACCTTGGCCACAACTTGCACGCCCGGTCCCTGGCATATCGGGCGGATGTTGCAGGCCGCCGACGCCTTTCCAATGAATCTGGCCTTTGCAGGCAAGGGCAACGCCTCGCTGCCCGCGGCGCTTGAGGAACAGGTCAAGGCTGGCGCCTGCGCCCTGAAACTACACGAGGACTGGGGCACCACACCCGCTGCGATAGACTGCTGCCTAACGGTGGCTGACGCGATGGACGTGCAGGTGATGATCCACACCGATACGCTGAACGAGTCCGGTTTCGTGGAAAACACCGTGGCCGCCATGAATGGCCGCACAATCCACGCCTTCCACACCGAAGGCGCAGGTGGCGGACACGCCCCAGACATCATCAAGATCTGCGGCGAGAACCACGTTCTGCCGTCTTCTACCAACCCAACGCGGCCTTTCACCGTAAACACGGTGGAAGAACATCTCGATATGCTGATGGTCTGCCACCACCTCGACAAATCTATCCCCGAGGACGTGGCTTTTGCCGAAAGCCGCATCCGGCGCGAAACCATCGCCGCCGAGGACATCCTTCACGACATGGGCGCGTTCTCGATCATCGCTTCTGACAGTCAGGCCATGGGCCGGGTTGGTGAGGTTCTGATCCGCACTTGGCAAACCGCTGACAAAATGAAGAAACAGCGCGGGCGATTGGCGGAGGAAATCGGGGACAACGACAATCTAAGGGTCAGGCGCTATATCGCAAAGTACACCATCAACCCAGCCATTGCCCACGGCCTAAGTCACCATATCGGCAGCATTGAAGAAGGTAAGCGTGCCGATCTGGTCCTATGGAACCCAGCCTTTTTCGGTGTAAAGCCCGAGATGGTCCTGCTGGGAGGCACTATTGCCTGCGCGCAGATGGGCGATCCAAACGCCTCAATCCCGACGCCGCAACCAGTTTACAGCCGACCGATGTTTGGCGCCTATGGTCGCTCGGTCGAACATTCAGCGATCACATTTGTCTCTGAGGCCGCGCATGCAGACGGGATTGGTGATACACTAGGCTTGGCGAAACAGACTGTCGCCGCGCAAAACACACGTGACATCGGCAAACGGGACTTGCTGCTGAACGACGCAACGCCCGAGATCGAGGTCGATCCGGAAACTTACGAAGTGCGCGCGGATGGCGAATTGCTGACCTGCCAGCCTGCTGAAGTCCTGCCACTGGCGCAGCGGTACTTTATGTTCTGATTAAAAATTATGCTGCATTGCAGCACCCGCATCCCAGCCATGATCAAATACCCACTACTCAGCGAGTTCAAAATGAAACATATACAAAAACAAGGGAGGACCAACGTCTCGCAGATTTACGAGGGTCCTAATGGCACATACAGCAAATCAAACGCATTCCGGGTTTTCCGTACTTGGTCTGTTTTCCGCAATTGGATCGTCGATCTATTCATTTCTGGTCCAAATGGCCGAAGCAAGATCGCACACTGCGGAAATCCAATTCCTGCAATCGCTAAGCGACGAAGAGCTCCACAAACGCGGTCTGTCCCGCGACCGGATCGTACAGCACGTTTTCAAAGGCTCTATCTGGCACTGACTGACCACTCGGCAGAGAGGGGGTTGGCATGACCATCCTTCTCTGCACCGCGCGACAATATTCTGACCACCTGCATGGTGAGCCTTCGGATGCTTTGTCGCTGACCTATGAAGACCGCTTTTTGCGTCGCAAGGTTTTGACCTGCGAAAGCGGTGAACAGATACTTGTCGATCTGGCACAGACAACCTCGCTCGACCATGGTGGGGCGCTGATTCTGGATGATGGGCGTGCTGTTGAAATACTGGCCGCACCCGAGGCACTGCTGGAGGTTAAGGCGCCGGATCTGACCCGGATCGCCTGGCATGTCGGCAACCGCCACACCCCGTGTCAGGTCGAACCCAACCGGCTGCTGATTCAGGTGGACCACGTCATCCGGGACATGCTGTTAAAAATCGGCGCAACTGTGCGGGAAGTCCGCGAGCCGTTCACCCCCGAAGGCGGCGCGTATGGCCACGGCAGGACTCATGGCCACTCCCACTGACTCGGATATCTTGACCCTGACACAATGGTTGTCACCCGCTTATCCGGTGGGCGGCTTCGCCTACTCTCACGGGTTGGAATGGGCCATTGAAAGCGGTGCTGTGTCCAACGCTGCGAATACAGGTGACTGGATCGCCGACGTGATTCAGCACGGCTCGGGGCGCAATGACTGTATTTTTCTGTCGACCGCCTATCGGGCAGAGACGAAACTCGCACTAAGTGCAATCGACCAGACGGCGCGAGCGTATTGTGCTTCGTTCGAGCGACTAATGGAGACGCGGCTGCTGGGCCAAGGCTTTTGTGGCGTCACTTCTGAAGTTTGGGCGCTAGACCTGGAAACGCTGACTTACCCGGTTGCCGTTGGTTATGCTGCTGCGCGCATGAGTTTGCCTGTTAGCCTGACGACGCAAATGTTCTTGCAAGCCTTCATGGCCAATCTGGTCGCTTGCGCGACTCGGTTGGTGCCGCTGGGCCAGACCGACGGCCAGCGATTGATCCAAAGGCTGACTCCATTGTGTCAGCGCGTAGCAACAGAAGCCATTGAGGCTGAGTTGGACAATCTGGGATCAACTGCCTTTTTGCCTGACATCGCGTCGATGAAACACGAAACCCAGTATTCAAGGATGTTCCGAACATGAACAGCATGAACGGCCCTCTGCGCGTCGGCATTGGTGGCCCGGTGGGCGCTGGCAAAACCACCCTGACTGCCGCCTTATCTGAAGCCTTGCGTGACAAGGTCTCGGTCGGAGTGATAACCAACGACATCTACACGCGCGAAGACGCCGAGGCGTTAATGCGGATGCAGATTCTGCCACAAGACCGGATCATCGGTGTGGAAACCGGAGGCTGCCCGCATACGGCGATCCGCGAAGATGCCTCGATCAATCTTGCCGCCGTGGCCGAAATGCAAGCCCGCCACCCGGATGTTGAGGTCGTGCTTATCGAAAGCGGCGGCGACAACCTGTCGGCCACATTTAGCCCGGAACTGGCGGATGTAACACTTTACGTAATCGACGTGGCTGCCGGCGAAGAGATTCCCCGCAAAGGCGGCCCGGCAATCACCAAATCAGACGTGCTGATTATCAACAAAACTGACTTGGCACCACATGTCGGCGCCTCGCTTGAGGTGATGGACCGCGACGCCACCCGAATGCGCAATGGTCGACCTTTCGTGTTCACCTCACTTCGACACAGAAAGGGTGTCGATGCTGTCGTGACTTTGTTGGGACAGATTGGTGGACTGAACATAAAAAGTACGGTCGAGGCGTAGTTCTTAGTCGTATCCGGGCGGGCACTTTTACGGCCCCTTGGGAACGTGATCGCGCTGCTCCACGGGACTGAGATTGCCAGATTCCTCGTTAAAGTTTAGAAACGGATCAGACAAAAACATGCGAACGTAAACAACAGCGGAAACCAATGAAGGATGTGACGCGGGACCGACAAACTGTAGACGAAGATGTCCAATGCAACACTGCCTCCATACGTCTGAATTGGACTGGAAAACTTGAACTACGCAGTGCAGGGCCGTTTTCTGTTCAATGATCGGCTCTGAGGGCGACCTAAATTCCGGCCAAAATGCTACCAACTGTGAAACTCGTTGCGATTTTAGCTGATCGTCCTAGCGCTGGGCATTTTCCTTTCTGGCAGGACTTGCCCAACCCTGTTTTCGCAGCTCACTCAACACGGCTTCGGCGTTTTCGACATCTCTGTGAATACTTTTTAGCATCGCACCAATTGGTGCCTTTGGCCATGCGCGCTCAAGTTCAGCCAACTTTGCTTTGGCCGCTTGATCTTGACCCATCGCTGACAGTGCAGCTGTTACATAAGCCAGAGACGGAGCGCTAAGTGGATCGCCGAGTTGCTTGGCCTCTTCAAAGCGCTCTACCGTTATTTGATATTCTCCAAGATGAAAGTGTGTTGCGCCTGAAATATTCCGATTGGCAAACCTTTGGTTGCTGGATTCAAGCAGAAAGAGCCTGTCAGCGGTTTCGATTGCCTCTTCAAATTCGCCCGAAAACAAGGCCACAGCACCAAGGAAATCGAGGACCGCACCATCGTTCGGGTCAAGTTTTGACGCCCGACGACCGAGTTGCAAAGCCGCGTCGTAGTCTCGGTTGGCAAAATACGCCCAGCTCTTGGCGGATTGGCTCCAGGCTTGGTCTGGGGCAAGGTTAACGGCTTGGTTGGCCAGCTTCATGGCAGCATGAGCATAATTTGTTTTGGCGTCTGACGGCGGAGATATAACGGACAAAGAGGCCAGCGCTTGCGCCGCACCCGCGTAGCCACCGAAATACTCTGGATCCATCTCAATCACACCTTCGAACACAGAGAGAACCAGTAGCTGACGCTGCCTGTCGAAGATCGGAAAGATCAATGTCCGCGCTTGGTGGGCCAAATTGAATGCTTGTAATGCGGCTGGGGATTTTTCGTAAATTGCCGCGCGCTGCAAGTACGCGTTCGAGTCAGCTGCAGGTAAATCGTTGAACTCGGTAGAAGCAGTTTGCTGTCGATTTGGGGCAAGACTGACTGCGACCACCGCACCAGCAACAGCCCCAATAGCGAACGCACCGATGGGCAAACCAAAACGCTTAGCCCGCGTTGTGATTGTTGCTGAATTGTTCGGGGCTACGGCCTCGAACCGCGGCCTGTATCCACCGCTGTCAATACACAGGCGTACCGGATCATCTTTTCCAATACCCTCATAATACAGTTCTAAGAACTGACGTAGTCGGCGGGCGTCCACGCGAACTACGTTTTCTGGATCGGTCCCTTCTGAAGTATCACGACCATATACATCTTGAGCTATGGTCTTGCCGAGAATTTTCTGACCTCGCCCGGCTAGCTCCTCTTCGACAATGTACGTTAGGAACGCCCGAAGTCTATCGGACCCATCCAAATGATCATCATCAAGCAACCTGCCGAGGGCAGCGCGCTTGTCACCATCCTCGATGATTTCGGAATGCCTTACCATATTCTTATTTTTGCAATTATCAGCACGTGAGTCACCCCATTACTCACCGTGAGTCACTTACGTTCACGCTCGCTAAGCCACAGGCTTGTAATCAAAACAGCGAGCCGGGGAGCGAGAAGCCGCATCTTTGGCTTGCAGAACTGTCAAACGACTGGAGGATTACCAATGGCCCAACGTCTGAATTACCGAAGTCTTAGCAAAAACTTCGCGATTGGTGTGATATTTGGCGCTTGGGCGGTATCTCCGCAATCGTTCACGGATGCGGTGACTGACGCCATTACCCCGTCGGCAGCATATGCACAGGAAGCAACCGAAGTTTCTCCGACGATGGTGCGTGATCGCCCGCGCGATGTGTACTACCCCAATACCGAAGATCTTGCCGAAGATGAGATGCGGGTTATCGCGTGTGGAACCGGGATGCCTACAACGCGGGCGGCTCAGGCTGCCGCGTGTTTCCTTGTGGAACTGGGCAACGGAGACAAGTTCTTGTTCGACATTGGTTCGGGCTCGGCCGAGCGAATTTCTTCCCTGCAGATCCCGTACAATTACTTGGACAAGGTGTTCATCGGCCATCTTCATACTGACCATTTCGGCGCGTTGCATGACCTGTTCATCGGTGGAGCTTTAATGGGTCGAAACGTGCCATTGCGGGTCTGGGGACCAAGCGGACCTGCCGAAGAGCTGGGTACAGCATACGCCTTGGATCACATGCAGAAAATGTTGACCTGGGACCTTGCAGGGCGTGCCGGCAACATTGATTTCCGCGGCTACTCAATGGAGGTGAACGAGTTCGACTACAAACTGGAAAATGAGGTCATTTACGACGAAAACGGGGTTCAGATCCGCACTTTCCCGGCTATTCACTCTATTGATGGCGCTGTCAGCTATGCGTTGGAATGGAACGGGCTGAAATTCGTATTCAGTTCAGACACTTACCCCAATAAATGGTTCAAAGAATATGCAAAGAACGCGGACTTGGCGATCCACGAGTGTTTCATTGCGGTTCCAGAGCTCGTTTCAAAAATGAGATTTACACCGGAATCAGCTTTGCTTGTGGGAACACAAGTCCACACGGCGCCGGAAGCATTTGGAAAAGTTATGAGCGATATCCAGCCGCGTATGGCTGTTGCTTATCATTTCTTCAATGATTTTGATACGTCGACAGGTGTCTATGAGCGCATACGCTCAACCTATGATGGCCCGCTAAGCTTGGCTAGTGATTTCATGGTTTGGAACGTAACCAAGGATGACATCACTGTCCGCATGGCCGCTACCGAAGAACGAACGTGGTCACCACCTCTGGCTGCACCGGCCGATCCGCCCGACCCGGCAGACAAAACAGCGTACGCTGAAAAGGTGGGTTTAGAGCCGGAAGTAATGGAGTTCTCAGAGTTCACAAAGGGTGGGTTTGACGACGTAGATGACGTGTTACGGCCCATCTATGAAGAAGCTTCGGAAGCGCTTGGTAAAAACTTCCCGTATCCGGGTGACGACTGAAAAAATTCGACCGGCGCGATTTCAACACGCGCCGGTTCTTCACGAGTGTGATCGGGTTTCCTTATGCGATACACCTATTTGATTTCTTGCCGTTTGGTCTGTGTTGGTTGGTTGATTGTCGCGATGTCCCAGGTGGCAAGCGCCCAGTCTCTTGCGCGTTCTGACGATGATGAAGGCGGTTGGCGACACTCAATCACGCCCTATCTGTTTCTGCCGCTCAGCACGTCTGGCACATCAACCATTGATGGTACCAGCGTCGATCTGGACCTGAGCCTGAGCGAGGTGCTGGACGTTCTGCAAGGCGCAGCTTCGGTACGCTACGAAGGCTGGAACGGGGATTTCGGGATCATCTCCGAGGTTTACTACGTTAGGCTTGGTGAAGACGGAACCCTGCCGGGCGGAAGAGCAGACGTTGATGTTGATGTCCGGCAGACCTTTGTCAACGTTCAGGGGGCCTACCGGTTTGCGAACGGGGTCAATGCTTCGGGACGCCGCTACGCAGCAGATGCTGCAATTGGTGTTCAGTGGAACCGGCTAAAACAAGAAATCGACATAGCGGGCCCTGGACCCGGTGTAACGATGGGCGGAACAGAAGATTGGTTCGAGCCGATGATCGCGCTGCGCTATGCGATGGAAATCAATGAAAAGTGGAGTTTCGCCAGTCGTGCTGAGTTGAGTGGTTTCGGTGTGAACGGTGATGACCTGCAATACCTGCTTCTGGCTGGTTTTGACTGGAAAGGCTGGGAGAATACGTCCCTGCGGTTTGGCTATCAATTCTACGGAATTGATTATTCTACTGACCGCTCGAGTGGGGAGTTTGCTTATGACGTTGATCAGAATGGCATTTATGCTGCCGTCGCGTTTCATTTCTGAAAACAACGACGCTGGGACCATATGGGTCTTTTTGAGCTCGACGCTCGCGGCCATTGTGTTGAGCGCAAATCAGTCGATTGCTGATCTCGTGTCACCCTACGGCGGCGAAACCGCTCCAAATTTTGTCGAGCTTTCGGTGGAATCTGATCATGTTCAGGTCATCCTAGAAATCGACCTGAGCGACTATCCCATATTTGTCATTCCAGATGACGGCTCGGGCAGGTCCTTGGCTGAACGTACGGGGCAAAACCTTCAAATTTGGGCGGACGGCGAAGAACTGGACAGCGCAACAAACACGATTGATGTGCGCCCCAGAATTTCCCGACAAACAGCAGCGAGCGCTCAGTACCGACCGCGTCCGCGTAGCGCGGATGTCGTCTACGTGGACATGGAGTTTCCGTTCAATGGCAAGCCTGAACGGATCACTTTTATCCCCCCGCTAAAACCAGACGGCATTCCCTTGGCTTCAATCGGCGTGATGGTCGAACATATGGGCGTCCCAGTAACGGATTATCGTTACCTTTCTCAGGCTGAGACGATGCTGCCAGACTGGGAGGATCCTTGGTTTAGCAATTTTGAGAACCCAAACCTCACCCGCCACCACAAATCACCGATGATGTCTTTTCTGAACATGGAACCCCGCGCCGTGCGGCACGAGATCATCTTGCGTCTGAAAGACTTCGAAACTTGGGCGGATCTGGACTTTGGAGGCGCAGAACGATTGACCGCAGATGATGTCGCCAGGATCAAGTCTAGCGTCTCGGACTTTTTTGCGATTAGAAACCCGCTCGCCATCGACGACAAGCCATTGAAACCGGAAACGGTACATGTCTCACGTATCGAAGTTGGGGCCGAAGGTTTGCGTGTTCTTCCGGATGAGGCAAAGGCAAATCGAAAAACGATGCTGCTGGGCGTTGTCCTTTCCTATCCGGTCGCGGCCCTGCCGAACCGCGTCGATTTGGCATGGGAGCTTTTCCCAGATGGTTTGGATGTTATTCCGATCACCCTCACCGATCCAGCGGGGGCGGTTCCGTCACAGATTTATGCGTCCGATCCTGTCGTAAGATGGAACAATCATCTGACAAATTGGTCGGACCCCAAAACTGTACCAGTGGTCGTCAAAATCGCGGGCGTAGCACAGGTGTCGCCGATTGCGCTTGGCTTGGCTCTCCTGTTTTTAATATGCGCCTATTTTTCATTGAAGCTTACCAAAGGACAGCGATTGGTCTTTGTCGGCTTAACTGGTGCATTCGGAGCCGCTGCAATTGCCACCTATTCGTTGAAAAGCCCGCTGCCTTTCGCGGCGGCGCCCGAGCCGGATGGGGCCGCGACGCATCAAATTGTGGAAGGGCTGTTGACCAACATCGGAACCACAATGCTTGAGACACAAGATGACAGTGTCGTAACGGCGATGAAGCCATTCGTCGAAGCAGGCAATCGCGACCACGTTCAAGCAGAGATGCGGCGTGGCTTGTCGGTTACGTTGCCCTCTGGCGCCTTGGCCCGCGTTGAAGGGACCTCGGACTTAAAGGTTGAGAGCTTTACGCCCAGCGAAAACAAAAACCAGCATCAGGCACTGGCCAATTGGACTGCGCGCGTCAGCGGCGGTCATTGGGGGCATCTACACAAACAGGCAGTTTCTTATCGCGGCATATTCGATGTTTCGCGGAATGGAGACCATTGGATGCTCGACGGTTTTACTATTATCAGTTCCAAAACAGGAGGGTGAACCAATGATCCCCCTGAGGCTGTTTTTTGCAACGTTTCTATTTTCGATAATCTCTTTGTGTGCAGATAACGCAAAGGCGCATTTCAATCTAAACCAGAACGTCCGTATTCATCATGTGGCCCACTCAGAAGATGGTCTTGATGTCTATGTGCGCCTTCCGATGCCATACTTGGTAGCAGAACTCGTCGGTCCCGAAGGCCCAGACGGTTTGCCCGAGCCCGCGCCTTACACATACAATAAGATCGAAGATGGCGTGCTAATGCACTATGTAGACCAAGCCGCTTTGCGCAGTGACCCATCCGGTTTGGCTCGTATCGCTGCCGACGGTTTGGTGCTGACAATCGAAAGCCAGCCGCAAAGCGCAAACGTCGTTGAAATGCGATTGCACCCTTTGGGGCTCGAGCCCGGCTTCGCCACGCTTGCTGAAGCGCGCGCAGCATTCGTTGCTGGGGACATATTCGCCACGACTGAAGAGACCTATGCAGGCTCTGTGATGGTGGACATACATCTTCGGTATGCCGCGGGGCGGTTCGACACCTACAGTCTGTCATACACTTCTGATCCCGGACTGGCAGGACAAGAAGACACTGCGAACCTGATCCTCGACTACAACGGGAAAGAGGTCCGGACGTATCGAGCCAGGGGTCTAATGCATAGCCCTGTGGACGTGTCGGGATCGGCAACTGCAGCAGCTTCGACCTTCTTTGTCGAAGGCGTTCGGCACATCTTGGAAGGTCCCGACCACGTACTGTTCGTACTCTGCATGATCATTGGTGCAATTAACCTTCATAGCCTTCTAGCTCGGGTTACGGGCTTCACATTGGGTCACACCGTGACGCTGATCCTGGGGTTTTTTGGTTTCGCTCCGAACGGAGCCTGGTTCATCCCAACAGTCGAATTGGCGATTGCGATTTCGATTATCTATGCGGCCGCGATGGCCGTTTGGCCTCCGGAAAAGGGGCACGGAGACTTGAAGGCTTTTGCGATCACTTCCGGAATTGGGCTCCTGCACGGATTCGGCTTTTCGTTCATGTTGCACCAAATCCTTCGCGTCGATGCACCGAATGTTTGGCACAGCTTACTTGCCTTCAACGTAGGAGTAGAGGCTGGACAGGTCATGATCGTTCTTTTGGTCTGGCCAATGGTGCTGTTTCTGCGCAAACAGCCGGGTCGTATCTGGGTCGCATCTCGTACCACCGTCGCCGCATGTGCAAGCTTGATCGCGATGGTTTGGGTAGTAGAGCGGGCAGAATTCTTTCTCTGATACCTGTCAGGAGAAGCGCGATAGTTTTGGGAGTGTAGTGGACAACTAGTCTAGGCTGACAATCGACGGCTTTGTTGCTTTTCTCGGGTTTGCGAAACTTGTTGGAGAATGTCAGCTTCGGGCGGGGTTTGTGCGCGTAGTCCTGTTACGGCTATGCCGCAAGGAGTTTTCACCCTGTTGCTTCCACAGCGCTTCCAGCGGTGATGATGGAACGTAAAAAGCCTCGTGTGATGCAACGCTTACGTTCTACACTTTGTTCGACCGTGCTGATCGTGTGAGCAGAATTGAACCTCTGACCTTCGGGTTATGAGCCTGACGATGTGAAGACGTTAAGCCATTGACCGAGGTGGCAATTGCCGTCTGAACGTTCTGTGTTTGGATTTTCTGACGCTGGTTGCGGGAGTAGGATTTGAACCTACGACCTTCAGGTTATGAGCCTGACGAG
>NZ_JBQFPX010000010.1:0-118260 GCF_056536545.1 Ruegeria sp. CK1 | reverse complement strand
CTGCGGTCAGCGTCGTCTTGCCGTGGTCAACGTGGCCAATCGTGCCGATGTTGACGTGCGGTTTTGTACGCTCAAACTTTTCCTTTGCCATTCCTCAGGCGCCCTTTTGCGATTTGGGGGACCCTTGGTCCCGTGGTTACATCTGCGCGCGCGAGATATTTGGTTCAAAGGGGAAAATCAAGCACATCCTGCGTTAAATCCCGTTTAGGATGCCGGATTTTGCGTGACAACCTCGGATTCCAGCGATTGGATCAGGTCGGGACGGCGATCAAACCAACCGTTGTCCTCATGTTCCTCAGCCAGCCACTCTTCGACTCGGTCCGCGACCTTCAGGGCCAAACCGCTCATCTGTTCTTCCTTGGTGCGCGAATGGCCCGACCCGGCCAGAGCACTTTCACCAGTTGTATCTTCGAGAACCTGGAACTGTTTTCCCTTGGCGAGGAATTCCTTCTGCTTAACGTCATAGACATTCACCAGAACAATCGCTGTGCTCTTGGGATTGTAGATCACTGGAATACCCGGAGGAGCGAGCATGTACCCTTCCAGACTGATGCCAATGTCATACTCTTGCGCGCCCTCATAGCGGCCCAAACGGATATCAACGGCATTTTGGATTGCTTTGGTCCACTCGTCCGGTGTGGCATCACGAGACACCGGCCCCTGAACGGCCCTGTCGGCGAACGCATAGTTAACGCGAAGCTTAAATTCGCCCAGTGACTCGGGTTCTTCGTATACCTGCGTTTGCGTACAGGCGCCCATCAGGGCCAGTCCGGTGATCAGGGTCAGAATGCGCAGCATATGTCTCGTCTCGATAGGCCTGTTTTCTTTGATCTAGCGCACCGATACGGCCTGTGCAAAGCCGTATCGGCGGAATTTCACTGTTGTGGCCGCCTGATCACGAAAACTTATAGTCCCGTGGGAAGCCATAGGGCGGCTTTTTCCCAACACTAGCGCGTTTTGCCAGCCATTGGCTCATATCGGCCTCGTGGCGCGTCTTTTCACCCCCCATGGACCATTTCAGACCCTCTTCCCAATTGAAGGTGGCGATGTCAGACAACCCGCCATCCAATTCCAGAGTGCCTTGGCGCCCACGTGCCATATTGTATTTTTGAAGACGCACGCCCTTGCCACGAGTCATCTCGGGCAGTTCCTCGGTTGGGAAGACAAGGAACTTTCCGTTCTGGGAGACAACGGCCACGTGATCGCCTTCAACCGGCTTACAGATCATCGCCGTCTCATCACCTTTGACGTTCAGCACCTGTTTTCCGTTGCGGGTTTGGGCCAGCACCTCATCCTCGGGCACCATGAACCCGTTGCCCGCATCCGAGGCCACCAAAAGCTTGCGCCCCGGTTTGTGGATCAGAATGTCGATGATCTGCGCTTCGTTTGGCAAGTCGACCATCAGGCGCAAAGGCTCGCCCATGCCGCGCCCGCCGGGCAGGTTCGCGGCGCTGACTGTGTAGAACCGGCCATTGGACGCAAAGACCAGCAAGCGGTCGGTCGTTTCCGCGTGGAAGATGAAACGTGGGCCGTCGCCGTCTTTGAACTTCAGATCTCGCTTCAGGTCGATATGGCCGGTCATGGCGCGGATCCAACCCATCTGAGAGCAGACGACCGTAATCGGCTCTTTGTCGATCATCGCCTCAAGCGGGACTTCTTCGACCTGCCCTGCCTCGGCAAATTGCGTACGGCGAGCACCGCCTTCGTAATCCTTGCCAAAGGTCTTTTTGGTCTCTTTCAGCTGCTCGGCAATTTTAGCCCATTGCAGGGCTGGGTCGGCCAGCAAGTCTTCGAGATTGGCGCGTTCCAGCATCAAATCATCACGCTCGCGAACCAACTCCATCTCTTCCAGACGGCGCAGGCTGCGCAGGCGCATGTTGAGGATGGCGTCGACCTGAACTTCAGACAGCTCGCCCTCACCCGGTTTGGGCGAGACATAGTCGGACTCATCAGTCGCACGGACATGGTCGATGCCCCAATCTTCGCGCATCAGCGCCGCTTTGGGGTCGTCGTCATAGCGGATGATATCTATCACACGGTCGAGGTTCAGGAAGGCGACGATAAAGCCCTCCAACACCTCCAAACGGTGGTCGATCTTAGCCATGCGGTGACGCGAGCGGCGGATCAACACTTCTTGTCGGTGATCAAGGAAGGCGCGCAGCACTTCCTTCATCGAGCAGACCTTAGGCGTAACCCCGTCGATCAGCACGTTCATGTTTAGGCTGAACCGCACCTCAAGATCCGAGTTGCGGTAGAGCATCCCCATCAGCACCTCGGGGTCTACGTTCTTGGAACGCGGTTCAAGGACCAGCCGGATGTCATCGGCGGATTCGTCGCGCACATCGGCGAGTATCGGGATTTTCTTGGTCTGGATCAGTTCCGCGATCTTTTCGATCAGCCTAGATTTCTGAACCTGATAAGGAATCTCGGTGACGATGATCTGCCACTGACCACGACCCAGATCCTCGACCTCGTATTTACAACGCAGACGGAATGAACCACGCCCGGTGCGATAGGCCTGAGCGATATTCTCAGGCGGCTCGACGATGACGCCACCGGTTGGAAAATCCGGCCCCGGCACGTAGTTCAACAGCGTGTCGTCGCGCGCATCCGGCGTCTTGATCAGATGCAAACATGCATCGCATAGTTCTGAAATGTTGTGCGGCGGGATATTGGTCGCCATGCCCACCGCGATACCACTGGCCCCATTGGCCAGCAGGTTCGGGAACTGCGCAGGCAACACGACCGGTTCGGTCAGCGTGCCATCATAGTTGTCGCGGAAATCGACGGCGTCTTCGTTCAGACCTTCAAGCAGCGCCTCGGCCACAATGGTCATCCGCGCCTCGGTGTATCGCGAGGCCGCCGGGTTATCGCCGTCGATGTTGCCGAAGTTCCCCTGTCCGTCGACCAGCGGATAGCGCACGTTGAAGTCCTGTGCCAGACGCGCCATCGCGTCGTAGATCGCGGCGTCGCCATGCGGGTGGTAGTTACCCATCACGTCGCCAGAAATCTTGGCAGACTTACGGAACCCGCCCGTCGCGCTGAGTCGCAGCTCGCGCATCGCGTAGAGGATTCTGCGGTGAACTGGCTTCAGACCATCCCGCGCATCCGGCAAAGCCCGATGCATAATGGTTGAAAGGGCATAGGTCAGATAGCGTTCACCAATTGCGCGGCGCAGCGGCTCAGCTACCTCGCCCCCGTTGTCAGGGGCCTCCATATTGGGGTCGTCGATCGTATCGGTCATACATGATGTGATACGCCGCAAGAGCGCGCGGGTAAAGCAAGCAGCGCATATTTTGCTGGGGACAAGTGGCGCTTTTTGCAACAGGGGGAGGCAAGTCCCGGATTTCCCCCGTTTTTCGACTCAACCGCGGAAATATGGTACCCTGATCGAATTAGACTGCTGCCTATTTCTTGTTTCTTACGATTGATCTGGGGGATGCGCCATGACGCGCCTTATAGTTATCACTTTCACTGCACTTGGTTGGTGCTTTTACGTAATGAGCGGCGGGCCGGATTTCGAGCCCCGCGGCTTACGTGCCGAGCAACCCGTTCGTATTGCAACCGCCCCAACAACTTCCATTGCCCCTGCCCCGGCCGAAGAGCTTGTGACCAATGTCGCAGCCCGTGTACCGATTGCGACCGTCAAGTTTGAACCTGTGACGGATGAGGTGGTCGAAATCATAGCGGATGACGCCAGCCTCGGATCTTTTTCAACACTGTCGGTCTTCGAAGATCAAAGCACAAACTTTACGCTCGCCTCGCTTGAAGACGGCGTGACCGGATTGCGCCAGATTGCGGACGATGTGCAGGAAGATCAGGCTGAAACCCCTGCCATTCCAGAGCCGGAGAAAGACATTCGCGAAGTTTCGGGCACCCGGGTGAACATGCGCGACGGGCCGGGCACGATCTATCCGATCGTCGGCAAAGCAACGATTGGTCAAAAGGTCGAGGTACTTAGTGAATCCGGCACCGGGTGGCTACGTCTGCGCGTGTTGCCGCAGCAACAGGTTGGATGGATTTCAGCCTCGCTGGTGCGAAAAATCTCAAACTAACGCAGTCCTGTCATTGTCCTGACCTCAACCTCGACATAACTTTGGCCGAGGTCCACATTCAGGAACGACATGCAGAAATCCATTCTTGTTACAGGCTGTTCATCCGGTATCGGACTCGATGCGGCACATGGAATGCGGGCGCGTGGATGGCGAGTGTTCGCGTCATGCCGGCAACCACGCGATTGCGACAAGCTGCGGGCACAAGGGTTCGAAAGCCCGCGGATTGACTATACAGACTCCGACAGCATCACGTCGGGTCTAAACGAGGTGTTGAAAGCCACGGGCGGCACGCTGGATGCGTTGTTCAACAATGGCGCGCAGGGCCTGCCCGGCGCAGTCGAGGATGTGCCGACCGAAGGGTTGCGTCACATCTTTGAAACCAACGTCTTTGGCTGGCATGAGCTTACCCGACAGGTGATTCCGGTGATGCGGGCGCAGGGACACGGGCGAATCGTTCAGAATTCCTCGGTTCTGGGACTGGTGGCCTATCCGTGGCGCGGCGCCTATGTGGCAACGAAATACGCAGTCGAAGGATTGACCGATACCTTGCGGCTGGAATTGCGGGACACCGATATCAAGGTGATCCTGATCGAACCCGGCCCGATTACATCAAAGCTGCGGGAAAAAGCGATCCCTGTTTTTGAACGGTTCATCGACTGGCAGAACTCGGCCCTACGCGACAAATACGAAGACAGCCTGTTGAAAAGGCTGTACGAATCGTCTGGACCGGACCGGTTCGAACTGCCTGCATCAGCGGTCACGGACAAACTGGCCCTTGCGGTCGAATCAAAACAACCGCGCGCGCGGTACTATGTAACGACCCCGACCTATATCGCCGGATACCTGCGCCGCATCCTGCCGACCCGCACCATAGACCGCATTCTATCGGACGTCTGAGGCGAAATTACTCGTTCGCTTTTCAACGCTTCGGGGCTAGATGATAGCCTAAGGAAACAGAAAACGTGGACGGTGTACCCATGGACCTCTTGATGGTCGTTTTGTTGTTGGCCATGGCGGCTGTTGTCGTCGTGCTGGCGATTGGCATCTCAAACTTCGGCAAAAGCGGCAAGGCCGCCGCAATGAAAAGCAACAAGATGATGCGCCTGCGCATTCTGTTTCAATTCATTGCCGTGGTGCTGATCGTGCTCTACGTCTGGCTGCGTGGGCAAGGAGCACAGTAAATGGTCGTTCTGAACAAGATTTACACCCGCACTGGTGATGACGGGAAAACTGCGTTGGGCAACGGAGAACGGGTAGCCAAATATTCTGGCCGCGTGGCTGCCTATGGCACCGTGGACGAGTTGAATTCCTTTGTTGGCGTGGCCCGTACCGAAGCCAAGGGTGAGGTCGAAGCCGCCCTGTCGCGCATCCAGAACGACCTGTTCGATCTGGGCGCTGATTTCTGCCGTCCTGACATGGAGAAGGACGCTGAGGCCGATTATCCCCCGCTGCGTGTCGTCCCGGCCCAAATCGACCGACTTGAGGCCGAAATAGACGTGATGAACGAAACGTTGGAACCATTGCGCAGCTTCATTCTGCCCGGCGGTTCGCGTTTGGCAGCCCATTTGCACGTCTGCCGGACCGTCTCGCGCCGTGCCGAGCGGCTTGCAGTCGAGTTGACCAATATGGAGCCGGTGAATGAGGTTGCCGTAAAGTACCTTAACCGCCTTAGCGATTGGTTCTTCGTCGCCGCACGCTGTGCGAATGAAAACGGCACTCAGGATGTGCTGTGGGTTCCGGGCGCGAACCGCTAAAAGCGGCGCAGTGTCCAGTGGACACTGCGGTGACCGGAAGGGCGAAGCCCCGGCCCGAAGGGCGTGCGCGAACCGCTAAGTTGCGGGCCGTTGCGTCAAAAAACACGAAACGCGACGTCCCAAGACTATGACGTGACGATTTTGCCCTGTTGCAGGCGGATTTGAGACGTTATTGATCCCCCGGAGAGCATTGGTGGAGTCGCTACGCGGCTTACCGTTTTTTGTGAGGAGCAAGCGCAAAATGAAGGTACTCGTGCCTGTCAAACGCGTGATTGACTATAATGTGAAGGTTCGCGTCAAAGCGGATGGTAGCGGTGTCGATCTCGCCAATGTCAAAATGTCGATGAACCCATTCGACGAGATCGCGGTGGAAGAGGCGATCCGGCTGAAAGAAGCTGGCAAGGCTGACGAAGTCGTTGCTGTTTCTATTGGCGTCAAACAAGCGCAGGAAACGCTGCGCACAGCGCTGGCCATGGGTGCAGACCGCGCCATTCTTGTTATCGCAGCCGACGACGTGCACACCGATATCGAACCTCTGGCCGTTGCGAAAATCCTGGCCAAAGTGGTCGAGGAAGAGCAGCCGGGCATCGTTCTGGCGGGCAAGCAGGCGATCGACAACGACATGAACGCCACCGGCCAGATGCTGTCGGCCCTGCTGGGCTGGAGCCAAGGCACCTTCGCGTCCGAACTGGACATCGAAGGCGATACCGCCAAGATCACCCGTGAGGTTGACGGCGGTCTTCAGACCATCAGCGTCAAGATGCCAACAATCGTCACCGTTGACCTGCGCCTGAACGAGCCGCGCTATGCGTCGCTGCCGAACATTATGAAGGCGAAGAAGAAGCCGCTGGATGAGAAAACCGCCGCCGATTACGGCGTCGACGTCACTCCGCGTCTGGAAGTCGTCAAAACTGATGAACCGCCGGCACGTGCCGCTGGTATCGTCGTAGGCTCGGTCGACGAGCTGGTCGAGAAACTCAAAGAAGCGGGGGCTGTATAATGGCTGTTCTTCTTCTCGCCGAAGTTAACAATGGTGAGCTGTCGCTGGACGCCACCGCCAAAGCCGTCAACGCCGCAAAGGTTCTGGGCGACGTGACCGTTCTGGCCGCAGGTGGCTCTGCCGCCGCTGCTGGTGAGGCGGCTGCCAAGATCGACGGTGTGTCCAAAGTTCTGGTCGCCGAAGACGAGTCGCTGGGCCACCGCCTGGCGGAATCGACCGCAGCGCTGATCGTGTCGCTGGCCGATGGCTACGAGCACATCGTTGCCCCCGCCACCACCGACGCCAAGAACGTCATGCCGCGCGTTGCTGCGCTGTTGGATGTGATGGTGATCTCGGATGCGTCCGGCGTGGTTGATGGTTCGACCTTCGAACGCCCGATCTATGCGGGCAACGCGATCCAAACCGTGAAATCGAACGACGCTAAGAAAGTCGTGACTCTACGGACCGCCAGCTTTGATGCGGCGGGCGAAGGCGGTTCGGCCCCGGTCGAAACCATCTCGGTTGGCGAAAACCCCGGCCTTTCGTCCTGGGTTGAGGACAAGGTTGCCGAAAGCGACCGTCCGGAACTGACCTCGGCAGGCGTTGTTGTCTCGGGTGGCCGTGGCGTCGGCTCGGAAGAGGACTTCAAACTGATCGAAACTCTGGCTGATAAGCTGGGCGCCGCTGTTGGCGCGTCGCGTGCTGCGGTCGACTCGGGTTATGCTCCGAACGACTGGCAGGTGGGTCAAACCGGTAAGGTGGTTGCCCCCGACCTGTATGTCGCTGTTGGCATCTCGGGCGCAATCCAGCACTTGGCCGGTATGAAGGACTCGAAAGTCATCGTTGCGATCAACAAAGACGAAGAAGCACCGATCTTCCAGGTCGCAGACTTCGGTTTGGTCGCAGACCTTTTCCAAGCCGTGCCGGAACTCACCGAGAAACTCGGCTGAGCATAAAAGCAGGTATTCAAAGGTTTACCTGACAAGGCCCGCCAACAGGCGGGCCTTTTTCGTTACAGGTTGCGGATAGGCCCAGCCAGCGCGTCCGCGATGGTTCTATGGGCTGCTGGGCCGATCATATGCTCGGCCATTGGCTGTTGAAGAGTGCCGAAAAGCATATCTTCAAGTTCGTCAGATTGACCCGACGCATAGGTGGACAGCTCGATACAATCTGCGATGAACGGACGGACGGCCTTGAGCATTTGCCGTGTAACTGTGACGCCGCTTTTCTCAACCGGACCTTCGTATTCTTTGTCCTGCCTAACCTTCAGTGACAACAAAATGACCGGTGTTTCCAACCTCTGCAGGAAATCTCCAACGCGCTGCAGCCAGTTTCGACGCAAATCTTCGGCCACAAGTTCAAAACGAGCGTCTTCGTGCCCTCGCAGTAGGTGCAAAAGGTGGCGCACAAAATGTACATCGGCGAAATCAGCCTCTGGGTAGAGATCGACAAGCTCCGACGTAGGAGCCAGTACCCGGTCGTTGCGACGAGGGTGGACCCGGTAAAAGCGATTCGACTGGTTCAAAACCCCGGGCACTTGAAGAACACACAGCTCTGCTTGGTTCAGTAGCTTGAACAGCCCTGCATCCGCACACAACGCCTCAACGCCACAAAAAAGACTGCCAAGGTTCAGGCAACGCCGTTCCAGCCGATCTTCAAGAATCGTTGCGAACGGGCGCTCGACAAACCGCCCATAGGTCTCGTCCCCACCCGCACAGGCTATGTACGGCGCGTCCAGCGGCCGTTCTGGCCCACGGAACCAAAGACGTGAATCGCCGTAATGACATAAAGCATGCCCGGCACCTGCCGTGCCTATTTGATGATAGCTCATATCACTCACCCAATTTTTTCACCCGGCTGCCATCTTGCAGCCCCATGTCTTGAGAAAGTCCTAATGTGCGCATTTGAAGCAAATTCGGTGGGCCTGATCCTCTTGCCGCCCCCACCAATCTGCCGCTAGTGTCCCACCAACCCTGAGACACAGAGGCATCAGAACATGGACGTAAAATCAGTCGGAGTGATCGGCGCAGGCCAGATGGGTAATGGTATCGCCCATGTTCTAGCTTTGGCAGAGTATGACGTTCTGCTGAATGACGTGAATCAAGAAGCGCTGAACGCCGCCGTGACTACGATCGAAGGAAATATGGCGCGTCAGGCCTCTCGCGGGAAAATTACTGAAGAGGCCATGCAGAACGCGCTCAAGCGGATCCAAACCACGCTGGCACTGCCTGAATTGGGGCAGACGGATCTGGTGATAGAGGCGGCCACCGAACGCGAGGCAATCAAACAGGCGATTTTCGAGGACCTGCAGCCGCACCTACAACCCCATACGATTCTGACATCTAACACCTCATCGATATCGATCACTCGGCTTGCAAGCCGTACGGACCGCCCCGAGCGATTCATGGGGTTTCATTTCATGAACCCCGTACCGGTGATGCAGTTGGTCGAGTTGATCAGAGGTATCGCTACAGACGAAGAGACATTTAACACCTGTAAGAAAGTCGTTGATCGACTTGGAAAAACTGCCGCCAGTGCGGAGGATTTCCCGGCTTTTATCGTCAATCGCATCTTGATGCCGATGATCAACGAAGCAGTTTACACACTTTATGAAGGTGTCGGCAACGTGCAGTCCATCGACCAATCGATGAAACTGGGTGCTAATCACCCAATGGGGCCGCTGGAACTTGCGGATTTCATTGGTCTGGACACGTGCCTGGCGATCATGAACGTTTTGCACGAAGGTTTGGCGGACACCAAGTACCGCCCGTGTCCGCTTCTCACCAAATATGTTGAAGCCGGCTGGTTGGGTCGCAAGACGGAACGCGGGTTTTATGATTACAGAGGCGAAGTGCCGGTTCCGACTCGTTAACAGAAGGCAAAATGAAGGGGTAGATCAGCGCTTGAGCGTTTCGCCAAGTGCCACCGTGTGCTTTCTGAGCCAACCCATGAAACCGCGCGGGTCTTTTTCAAGCAGTTGCATATCCTCGTCCGAGATCGGGTCACCGATCACTGGGGACTGCGGTTTGTTGCAGGAACGAACAATCTCATGCAGCAATAAGCCCTGACGCAAGATCGGCGAGAGTTTGTTGGCGATCTGATAGGCGCGTGAGTTTCGACCCGGGAAAAAGATCGGCACTACGCGGGCACCAGAACGGCGGATCATCTTGGCTGTGAACACGTTCCATTCACGCTCAATCGCAGGCCCGAACCAATCGTCCGACGACATCACCACGCCCGACGGGAACAGCGCAACTACACCGCCTTCTTTCAAGTGATCCATGGCCTTGCCACGCATTTCCAGCATCTTGCTCTGCGCTTCGGGATCATGCGGAAAAGGCACTGGAATCATAAAAGAGGTCGCCGCCTCGTCCAGCCCGGTCAGCACGGAGCGGGTCAGAATGCGGTAGTCGCTGCGCACCTGCCCAATAAGCTCGGCCAGGATCATCCCATCGACCATCCCATGCGGGTGGTTTGCAACAACGACAACAGGGCCAGTTTTAGGTATGCGCGCGATCTGATCTTCCGGCGTGGTCAGGTCGATACCCATCGTTTTCAGAGCACCGCCCCAAAACCGCTGTCCACGATAAAACTCGTTCTTCTTTTCGAACTTGTTGACCATGCGCAGAATGGTCAGCTTGCCTGTACACCACTCGATGGCGCGGATGGCTGTCGAAGTCCAGGCATCGTCGAACGAGTTCGCGTAGGTCAGGGTTCTACGATCGTAGATTTCGCCCTGGTCCTCGGTCCCATCCACCATCGGGCCTGTCTTGGTCTCGTGCGTTGTTTCCGCCAATTCCTGGTCTTCCCGTTCTTCGTCGCGCGACCGATGGGGTCAGTACCCTTCCCCGAACTTGTCGTTCACCAGAGTTTCCAACGCATCAGCCAACGCCTCAGCATCCGGTCCGGACGTCTCGACGTCAATAGTCGTTCCGCGCGAGGCTGCCAACATCAAAAGACCCATTATGCTGTCCCCAGATGCAGAAAAGCCGTCTTTGGACACTTCGGCCTGCGCGTCAAAGCCTTCGACCACCTCAACCAGTTTCGCCGAGGCGCGGGCATGAAGGCCTTTTTCATTAATGATTTTCAAGCTGCGGTTGGTCATTCTTAATCTGTCCGGTCTTCTTCTAATGTCACATTTTGCGCATTGATATACTTGCGTCCAGCTTCCATGGCTTGCCGCACTGCATCCGCGATCGGCAGGTGGCGAGATTTAGCCAGTTTAATAAGCATAGGCAGATTTGCACCGTAAAGGATACGGCGATCCTGAGGTTGGCAAGCGCGAAGACTCAGATTCGAGGGGCTGCCGCCAAACAGATCAGTGACAACCACAACGCCATCCCCGGTGTCTACACTGTCGGCTGCTGCACAGATTTCTGACTGCTTGGCCTCACGGTCATGGTCGGCTTCGATCGAGATCGCGGCCAAACCTGTTTGTTTTCCGACTACGTGCTGCACGGCAGCCAGGTATTCCTTGGCCAGACCACCATGCGCTACAAGTACGATCCCGATCACTCCGGCCTCACATTCAACGATCGACGCTCTATTTCGCGGTGCCTAATTGCCACTTGCTGCCCCCCTTCCGCAAGAGCCTTTGCAACCGCCTCGGCCATAGCCACCGATCTGTGTTGTCCGCCCGTACAGCCAAATGCCACAGACAAGTGTGCTTTGCCTTCGGCCCGAAAGGTCGGCAACAACAGCGTCAGCAGATCAACCACCCGGTCGAAAAACGGCGCATAATTCGTGTCCGATTGTACATAGCGCGCGACGTTCGGGTTTCGACCATCTTCCGCTCGTAATTCCGGACGCCAATAAGGGTTGGCCAAAAACCGACAATCAAACACCATGTCAAGTCCGCGTGGCAATCCACGTTTATACGAAAAGGACTCGATAGAGACTGCCAAATGCCGCCCACCTTGTGGCGCAAACCAGCGCTCGACCTCTTCGCGCAACTGATGAACGTTCAATGGGCTGGTGTCGATCAGGGTATCTGCAATCTCTCGGATAGGGGCCAGAAGTTCCTTTTCCTGCAAAACACCGGTTTCCGGGCTGGCGTCGGTAGCCACCGGGTGTCGCCGCCGAGTTTCCGAAAAACGTTGAAGTAGCACTTCGTTACTGCAGTCCAGATAGAGGGTAGTCAGATCAACTTGCTCCATCCTCCGCAAGCGGACAGCCAACTCAATAAACCCTGTAGTCGAGAAATCCCTATTACGCGCGTCTATGCCCAATGCCATCGGGCGATCACTTTGCGGACCATCCAGCAGACGCATCAACAAACCCATGGGCAAGTTGTCGATGGCTTCAAATCCCAAATCTTCCAAAACACGGATGGCCGTTGAACGGCCGGCACCCGAGGGGCCAGTGACCAGAACAATGCGCCGTTGCGGTGTCATGTGCTGGGCCATTCCGGATCCACGCGTCCCATCTTTAATAACTGCATGAGTGATTCTGCTAAGTTGGGTACGCCAGCCGTCCGTAGCAAGGGGATATTTTGCATCAACACCTCAACAACATTCGGCTCTGGCAAACGTTTCGGCTCGGATCGATCAAGGTCCACAACATAGCTGACCGCGGTTTCGCCAGCAGGTTCCGCACGAAGCATGCCAACACCGCGCGCCTCGATCAGACCTCGGATATTCGGAGCTGCGTCCGCCATGACCCTGCCCTGCGCTACCCGTAGGGCCACCCGATCGTCAGCAACCAACTGTGCGCCCAAGGCCATCATTCGAAGCGCCAGCCCAGATTTACCAGAGCCAGAACGCCCAATAATCAGCACGGCCTTGCCTTCCACGGCTACGCAAGTGGCGTGGAGAATGGCACTATCAAGCTTTTGGATATCCGAGAGCGTCTGGCCACTCATGCGTTTAAACGGGCAGCCCCACGACAAAGCGTGCACCTTGCGGGTCGGACGTGATATCTGCGTCTGTCGGACGGATATTCTCGGCCCAGATCACGCCGCCGTGGGCCTCGACAATCTGTTTCGATATCGCCAGCCCCAAACCCGAATTGTTACCGAAATGTTCGGCAGGACGTTGCGAATAAAAGCGTTTGAACACCTTGGTCAACGCCTGCTCTGGGATGCCGGGACCAGTGTCTTCAACTACAACCAATACTCGATCTTCACGCCGCCGCGCCCAGACACGAATGGCGTCACCTTCCTCGCAAAAGGAAATTGCGTTGGTGATGAGATTGACAAAAACCTGTGCCAGGCGCGCCTCAAGCCCGTTCACGATAACAGGACCGTTTGGCAAGTCGGTTATGTATTCGATCCCTTTGGAACGCGCGTCTTCGCCCAAGTATTGCCCGATGTTTTCAAGCAGTTTCAGTAGATCGAATGGCTGTTCTTCTTCTTTGACCAGCTCGGCGTCCAAGCGCGACGCGTTTGAGATATCGCTAACCAAACGGTCCAGCCGTTTCACGTCATGCTCAATCACACTTAGAAGTTTTTCGCGTTGATCGTCGCGCTTGACCATACGCAAGGTTCCAACTGCCGATTGCAGGCTGGCCAGCGGGTTCTTGATCTCATGCGCCACATCGGCGGCAAATTGTTCGTTGGCGTCGATGCGATTGTAAAGCGCTGTCACCATGCCCCTAAGCGCGCGGCTCAGACGACCGATTTCATCCGGTCTTGCGCTAAGGTCAGGGATACGAATGCGACCCGGATTGACGCCCGCGCCCCGATCCTTTCCCGTTTCCGCCGCTGATGCCAGATCAGCCAAAGGATTGGCGATTGTTGAAGCCAGCACCAGACTCAAGCCAATTGAAACCAAAAGAGCCACAACAAACATCTGCAGGATGCGCTCTTGCTCGCGCCGGGCAATGGCATCGATTTCGCCCGCCGGACCGGCCATAGCCACGGCACCGACCGGTACTCCATCCAGCAGAACGGGCGCTGCGGCAACGATGACAGTCTGGCCCAATTCATCCTGTACGGCCCGCACCTGCATTTTACCGTCCAGCGCCAGCGGAACGATCTCTTGCACACGTTGGGCAAGTGTTGGCGCATCGCCGCGGTTCGATCCGGTGAAAATCCGGGACAAACCTGTCCAGACTGCGTTCAACGCGTCACTGATCAAAGTACTGCCTGTCGGAGCCTCGGCTTCAGACCGCAGTAATACCGGCATTTGAGAGGATGCGTTTGCACCGCGCGTCCACCCAATCAGCGTACCGCTGGCATCATAGACAAAGACTTCACCGCCATCTGGAAGGCTGAGACCTGCGAGCGTGTCTTTCACGTCAAGTGCAGACGCATCCTGCGCTACCGTGGCCTGTTTTTGGCGTAGTTGAGCTTCAAACACGTTCGTGACCAGTCGCGCGTCTCCGATCAGATTGCGCGCTGTCTGCTGGACCTGCTCGCCTCGGGAATCGTCAAGATAAAGAAGCCCGGTTACGAGTGTAACCAGCGCAATTAGATTGAAGGTGATGATCTTGCGCGCCAGTGGCGAACCACGAAGCGCGAAAAGATTGCGGCGACGACGCGTCGCGCGCAACTCGGCGGAATCGGTATCCTGAGGGATAACCCAATCATCCCCAAGAACGATATCACCGTCCCGCAATTCGCCAACTTGTTCCGTATCACGCACGAGACCCGGTCACCCCTTCTAGACGGCCACGCTTATTCTTCGTTGTACCGGTATCCGATACCGTACAACGTTTCGATGGCCGAAAACTCGGGATCTGCGGCGCGCATCTTTTTGCGCAAACGTTTGATATGACTGTCGATGGTACGGTCATCAACATAGACCTGATCGTCATAGGCGACGTCCATCAACTGATCCCGGCTTTTGACGAAACCCGGACGCTGCGCAAGCGCCTGAAGCAGCAAGAATTCGGTTACTGTCAGTGATACATCCGTACCTTTCCAGCTAACCGCGTGGCGCAGCGGGTCCATCCGCAATTCGCCGCGCTCCATCACCTTGGTGTCGCCGGTGTTGGCGCTGCTGACATCGCCCGTTGTCGCCTCTTGCCGACGCAGCAACGCTCGGATGCGTTCAACAAGCAAGCGCTGTGAGAAAGGCTTTTTCACATAGTCATCCGCGCCCATCCGCAGGCCCAGGACCTCGTCGATCTCATCGTCTTTCGAAGTCAGAAAGATCACCGGCATCTGGGTCTTTTGTCTCAGCCGCTGCAACAGATCCATGCCGTCCATTCGTGGCATCTTGATATCCAGAACGGCCATATCCGGCAACTTCTTGTTGAATGCGTCCAGTGCCGCTTGCCCGTCGTTATAGGTTTCCACCTCGAAACCTTCGGCTTCCAGCGTCATGGAAACTGACGTCAGAATGTTTCTGTCGTCGTCCACCAATGCAATCTTTGACATCGGGATTACCCCTATTCCTGCTCGTTCATGCAATATTTCGCTTATTAGTAGGGTATTGTTGGCGTTTTTATGACCGCGAATCAATCCGTATCTGCGAATCGTGCGATTGTTGTCACACAGCTGCGGCAAAAAAGCCGTTAATACGCGCAGATAAGCGCCTTGTTTTCCGACAGGAAATTGTTGGTGGCGCTAAACTTGGCCTTGGTTGCGCTAACTGCGTCAAACCCTCCTGTTCATGCCCCAAACGACCGTGATAAGACCCGCCTGTCCGCCGGAACGATCCGGTAAAATGCCCCAAGAGCGCATTCGGCAAAGTCGCCGACGCGCCGCCACAGGAGAAGACACACATGACATCTGGACGGGTTAACCCGCAATTCCGCCTCGAAGATCAGGGCATCGAGGGTCTGGGAAATGTCTATTACAACTTCATGGAACCGGCGCTGATCGAAGAAGCTCTGAAGCGGGGCGAAGGAAAGCTAGGTAATGGCGGAGCCTTTCTGGTCACCACCGGCAAGTTCACTGGCCGTTCACCCAAGGACAAACATGTCGTAAAAACCGACAGCGTTGCCGACACCATTTGGTGGGAAAACAATGCCGAAATGAGTCCCGAAGGCTTTGATGCTCTGCATGCTGACATGCTGGCTCATATGAAAGGGCGCGATTATTTCGTGCAGGATTTGGTTGGCGGCGCGGATCCGGCCTATTCGATCAACGTTCGTATGGTCACCGAACTGGCTTGGCACAACCTGTTCATCCGACACCTGCTGCGCCGTCCGGATCGTGAGGATCTGAACGAGTTTGTCGCTGACTTCACCATCATCAACTGCCCCAGCTTCCAGGCCGATCCTGCCAAGCATGGTTGCCGCAGCGAGACGGTGATTGCGTTGAACTTTGACCGCAAAATGATCCTGATCGGCGGCACCGAATACGCGGGTGAGAACAAAAAGTCGGTCTTCACTTTGCTGAATTACATGCTGCCGGAAAAAGGCGTCATGCCTATGCACTGCTCGGCCAACCACGCTGTAGGCAACCCCGTAGACACCGCCGTGTTTTTTGGCTTGTCGGGAACTGGCAAAACCACCCTTTCGGCGGATCCTGCGCGCACACTTATAGGCGATGACGAGCATGGCTGGTCAGATCGCGGCACCTTCAATTTCGAAGGCGGCTGCTATGCCAAGACGATCAACCTGAACGCCGAGGCCGAGCCGGAAATCTACGCGACAACCAGCAAGTTCGGTACCGTGATCGAGAATATGGTCTTCGATCCCGAGACTAAGGAACTGGACTTTGACGACGACTCGCTAACTGCGAACATGCGCTGTGCCTATCCGCTCGAGTACATCTCGAACGCCTCTAGCAGCGCTCTGGGCGGTCACCCAAAGAACATCATCATGCTAACCTGCGACGCGTTCGGCGTTCTGCCTCCGATCGCGCGGCTAACTCCGGCGCAGGCGATGTACCACTTCTTGTCGGGCTTCACCTCGAAGGTTGCGGGTACCGAGCGTGGCGTCACCGAACCGCAGCCGACCTTCTCAACCTGCTTCGGCGCCCCTTTCATGCCGCGCCGGCCGGAAGCCTACGGCAACCTGCTGCGCGACAAGATTGCTCAGCATGGCGCGACCTGCTGGTTGGTCAACACCGGTTGGACAGGCGGCGCTTATGGCGTTGGTTCGCGGATGCCGATCAAGGCAACCCGTGCCCTGTTGACCGCCGCACTGGACGGCTCGCTGCGTGATGCAGAATTCCGCAAGGACGCCAATTTCGGCTTTGACGTTCCTGTTGCCGTTCCAGGCGTACCCGAGGTTTTGCTGGACCCGCGCCGCACCTGGGACGATCAAGCCGCGTTCGACAAACAGGCCGAGAAACTAGTCCAGATGTTCGCAGAAAATTTTGAACAGTACCTGCCGTTCATCGACGAGGACATCAAAGCCGTTGCAATCGGTTAAACGGAAAACTAGGGGGCGTTTCGCCCCCTAACCAAATTTGCAACTCAACGATCCGTTTACATCTTGCAGTTGTATAATGCGGTATGCGTTTACAAATGCGTTGCCCGACATGCTGGGTTAGAGTATTTCTTGGCACCATTAAAATAAATATGCCCGGCGCTTTCGCACCGGGCGTGAACTAAAAAGACTTATGGGCAGCTCTGGCGAACTCTCACATCAGCACGATGAGCAACCTAATAACAGAACTAGTGTAAGATAAAGGGGATGAGTGTCAATATGAGAGTAAGCTGTTTCCGGTAACGGAACAGTTTTAGCGCTTGTCACTGGCAGTGACGATTGGCACGTCTAAACACAGGTAATATATGACCGAAATCTCAAAACTAACCGAACTGCGCAAGCTGATGCAAAGCATGGAACGGACCTTGGGCCTGGAACAGCTGTCTCCGGTTGAGCGTGACATTTACTATGCCGCCGAAGAACTGTCGAAAGCCGACGAAGAAGTGCGCACATTCGGACTGATCGAGCACACGCTGGTTCAAAGCGTCTCACGACCGACATTCTTCCGCGCACTAAAATCGCTGGTTCGAAAAGGATATCTGTCGCAAAGCGGCACTGCCAACCGGGGCCGGTATATAGTTCATGCCCCAAAGTAACGCCTTAATCCTGCGTAGTGGTGGCTGATACTCGTGCGCAGGTGGGCTACTGACACGCTCTATGCCTCTTTGGCTTATGTCGTGGCATCTTACCTTACGTTTGAGGTTTTGATGCCGCTTCAGAACGTGTTTTTTCCTGAATATCCCAGCCGAGCGAGCTTGCTGTTCCTACCCCACGGAGTGCGGGTACTTTCGGCTTGGCTGTTAGGCTGGCGAGCGATACTCGCATTATTTCCTGGCGTATTTCTGGTCTTTGCCTTTTTGGGCGGCAACGACGTGTTCCTGCCAAGTCGGTTGATCGCCATGGTTATAGCCGTCACAACAGTGCCAGCGGTGTTCTACCTGTGCAAATGGGCTGGTTGGGACTTATTTCCACGATCAGATCGCAAACCGTGCTGGTCCTGCGTAATGGGCGTTGGCATCATTACGTCGTTCTTGGTTTCCGGCCTGACCAATTTGGCCTTTGGCAGCGCACGTGTGGAATACGTCGCCTATTTGATCGGAGATATCTCAGGCCTGTTTTTTTTGATGCTTGGGCTGTATTTCACTTTCCGCCTCGCGGACAGGCGGACTTAGCCCAAAAGCCCCCGGCGTAACAAATTTGTGCCCGCGACAAGCAAAACCAGCAACGTCACTTTGCGGAACACTGCTTGATCAATCCGCGATTGCAACCACAACCCAATCGACATCCCGGCCATGGCCGGCGCGATTAGGATTGCTGAGAACGGAGCTGTTTCGGCCCTAAAAATGCCAGATCCGAAATGCGCCAGCATCAGCGCAACCGCACCTAACCCGTAGATTACACCCTGCACGCGCATCTGCATCGCTTTGGGTGTGTTCAGCGCCGTCAGATATGCAACGGTCGGCGGCCCCCAAATACCGGACATCCCCCCCACAAATCCCGCGATAGCGCCAATCGTCGCTTCGATTCGTGCTGAAGGATTGCTGATGCTTAACCGAACACCCAACACCTGTATGAGTGCAAAGAACGTAACCGGTATGCCGATCATCAACAAAAAGGTCTGAGTCGGCACCGCGCTGACCAACTGAGCCCCCAACAACAAAAAAACCAATCCGACAATCAGGAAGACGCGGAATTGTTTAACAGCGGACACTGTCGCCGGAACGCCCTCGCGCAGGGCCTGAACGCCATTGGTCACCAGCGTCGGCAGAATCAACCCCGCAATCGCCAAATTGGGCGGCAGGAACATACTCAGCCCCGACACAATCACCATGGGCATAGCAAATCCAACCATACCTTTGACCCACCCCGCTACAAAAGCGACGACAGCGGCCATCATTAGTTCTTGAGGACTAAGCAAAGAAAACAACGTCATGGGCCCCTCATATCACTCCTGTCGAGCGCTGCACTGCAAAATCGTCAAAGAAATTTTCGAACTATTTCGCGGCATAATTCGTATTTTTGTTGCGCTGCACGTGCAGCATGATATGACCAGACGACATGTAAGAAGGACGCGATTCATGGCCCATGACGGACAGGATATGAACCAGATGAAAACATCCGCAGTTTTGCCCGACCTTCTGACGCTGACGCGTGCTGCTTTGCCTGCTGTTGAATCGGTGTTCGAACGCGCTCGTGAGTCGGTCCGGGGCTTGGTGGCCGAGGATGGACGTATTTCCGGTCCATTGATTGAAGCCCACCAAACAGCGGCCCATGGTCTGGCCTGGCTCGCAACCTACAACCAGTCGCTGCAACAGATGCAACGTTGGGCAGACGCGCTGGACGCAGATGGCAAGTTCGGCGAAATGGAGCAATTGCTGCATCAAATCGCCTTCGGAGAGTACCTGCATCAGGTAGCAGGTGGCATTCCCATGAACCAAGGCGAAGTCGTCCGTCTGCAAGATATGGGACTGGGCTGGGATGCCTTGTCAGGTTTCCACTGTACAGAAGTGCAAACACTGATGGCACAGGCCAACTCTCAGGCCGCCCGCACGCGATTGGTGGCTCTGATGGAGGATCAGGCAGGCGCGACAATGTTCGGCGCCTCAGGTCTGGATGAAGAACTTGAGATGATCCGCGACCAATTCCGCCGCTATGCACAGGAAAAGGTCGAGCCCAATGCTCATGACTGGCACCTCAAGGATGAGCTGATCCCGATCGAGATCATCGAAGAACTAGCCGAGATGGGCGTTTTCGGTCTGACGATCCCCGAAGAATTTGGCGGATTCGGCCTGTCCAAAGCTTCAATGTGCGTAGTGTCCGAAGAATTGTCGCGTGGCTATATCGGCGTCGGCTCACTTGGCACCCGCTCTGAGATTGCGGCTGAGTTGATTATCGCTGGCGGGACCGATGAACAGAAAGCCAACTGGTTGCCGAAACTGGCCAGCGCTGAAATCCTGCCAACCGCTGTTTTCACCGAACCAAACACTGGGTCTGACCTTGGCAGTCTGCGCACACGTGCCGTCAAGGATGAGAACGGTGATTACAAGATCACCGGCAACAAGACCTGGATCACCCACGCCGCACGTACCCATGTAATGACATTGCTCGCTCGGACAAACCCCGACAGTACGGACCACCGCGGCCTTTCCATGTTCCTAGCGGAAAAGACCCCGGGTACTGACGAAAACCCCTTTCCCACCCCTGGAATGACCGGTGGTGAGATTGAGGTTCTGGGTTATCGCGGCATGAAGGAATACGAACTGGGTTTTGATGGATTCCACGTGAAGGGCGAGAATCTTCTGGGTGGCGAAGAAGGCAAAGGCTTCAAACAGCTGATGGAGACTTTCGAATCCGCGCGGATTCAAACCGCCGCCCGTGCTATTGGCGTGGCGCAAAGCGCGCTGGATATCGCCATGCAATATGCGCAGGACCGCAAGCAATTCGGCAAGTCGCTGATCAACTTCCCGCGTGTTTCCGGTAAGCTGGCGATGATGGCAGTTGAAATCATGATAGCGCGGCAACTGACCTATTTCTCGGCTTGGGAAAAAGACCATGGTCAGCGGTGCGACCTTGAGGCCGGTATGGCCAAACTTTTAGGTGCCCGCGTGGCGTGGGCTGCTGCCGACAACGGCCTGCAGATCCACGGCGGGAATGGATTTGCGCTGGAATACAAAATCAGCCGCGTCCTGTGCGATGCACGTATTTTGAACATATTCGAAGGGGCTGCTGAAATTCAGGCACAGGTTATTGCACGGCGTTTGCTGGGCTGACCAATTTCGGCACTCCTGTTTCCCCAACTGACCCGGCTGTGTGCCGGGTCTTTTTCTGTTTAAAGCCTAAATCACACGAAGGCCGGGCATTTCCGCCGACGCAAACGCATGCCCTTTGAAATCTGACATAAATCCCGTTAGGGCAGCTATTGGACTTTAGGAAAACAATGGCGCTTGGAATGACCAGACGACTCTTTGCACTTTGGGCGACCCTTGCCTTGCTCGTTCTTGGCGGCTGCGCTGTGACCAAGCCAACGGCCACTCAGAACGATGTTGACGATCTGGCGCAGGCCATCCGCGCGTTGGGGCCAGGGGTTGACCCGGCTGAAGCGGACCGGGCCGCGACCATCGCCTATTCCTATTCCCAACAGTTAAAGCAGGAATGGAACGTTACTGACTCGGCCATCGTCCACAATGCCAAAGTCATCAACGGATTTCGCGAGTTTGGCCTTTGCAACGACTGGGCCCAAGCGATGACCACGCGGCTGAAGCGTGAAAACTTCCGCACGCTGGACCTACATTGGGCCACGTCGCCGCCGACACAATTCCGGATCATCCACCACTCGGCCCTGATCAGTGCCAAAGGAGATTCGATGTATGACGGGATCATCCTTGACCCGTGGCGGTCAAGCGGTGCGCTGACTTGGGCCCCCGTGCAGGAAGATACCAAGTACAATTGGCGCCCCCGCCTGGAAGTTCGTGACGAATTGATAAGCGGCAAGATACCTTACTAACTCGTCCATTCCAGCTGCCGTTTTAATACGCTAGGACCGTGATATGACACGTTTGATCCTGACCCTGCCCTTGTTGGCTCTGTTCCAATGCGAAAAGGACGAAACCGTCGCCGCCTATGGTGCTGCGGATCAAACCTGGGCGCTGCAGGAAATCGACGGACAGTCGTTTGAAGCTAGCGCACTGCTTCGTTTTCCAGAGCAGGGCAAAATCGAAGGCAACGCCCCCTGCAACAGTTATCGCGGCACCCTGAACGCGCCTTACCCTTGGTTTGAAATCACCGACCTTTCGGCCACCCGCGCCGCCTGTGCCGGGCTTGAGGCCGAGGGGTTTTACTTTGCCGCCCTCATGGCGATGACGCAGTCGGAAGTGTCGGGTGACATACTGATCCTGCGAAATGAAGACGGGCATGAAATGGTGTTCACAGCCGTCGAGTAAACTGATCCACGAACCGCGCCCGCGCTTCGGGCAGTGGGTTGTGGCCCAATGACGGGGCCAGTCTGTGTTCCAGGAAATATCCGGTCGTTTGCAGACCTTGAGCAATCTCGGTGTCAGGTGCTGCCCCTTCACCACGCAGGCATGGTGGTAGCGGCAACAGCCTGTCTGCCCATTCCCCGGCCCCCTCGGCGCTGACAGCGCGACCTGTTTTGGGCGAGACGTATACCAGATTGATACTCGACCCCGTCGCTGCGCATGTCGTCAGATCGAGGCCAAAACCCAGTTCTTCCAACAAGGCCAATTCCCAACGCAGATAGGCCAATGACCAAATCTCATCCTGACCTAGCAAATCCATTAGCTGTTCGGTCTGTGTATAGATGCCCGGATGCGGCTCTCTTTCCGGCAAGCTGAATGACAACAGGGCCACGACCGCATTCAGGCCTGCCAACGCTAAGCGCCCGGAAAACGCCGCTGCAGCGCGAGACCGCAAGGGTTCGACTTGAAATGTGCCTATGTGTTCTTCTAGCCGCGCCCGCCAAAGAACATCCAACTGCGCACCCGGTTGCAGAATGGGTGAAATCTTACGGCTGGTCCCCCCGCGCACAACACCAGCGTGACGACCGTGACCCTCGGTAAAAACCTCAATGATCGCTGCTGTCTCGCCGTGACGGCGAGAGGTCAGGAGTATGCCGTGATCGCGCCAGTCCACAAATCGTCCTTTTGGCTGAGGGTGCGTTCAACACAGCACAAGAACCCATGACGAAAGACGAAGCAAGAGGCACAGGTTAGCTTTAACGTGCCTTCAGAACCTCAGCCTGAAAGCGAAGCCGACTATAGGAGCGGTGTCATAGTCCTGGCGGCTAGTCTCATTTCCATTCTCATCATCCAATGTCAGGCGACCGTCCAATTCGGCACCGGCAAAGACATTCAGTGACACGCCTGGATTGGGGGCGTAGCCGAAAGCCAAGACAATCGGAATACTTTTGTCTTCTCCGATACCACCCGCAGCCAAACCGTTATCATCCAAACGGAACCTTATCCTCTCGGACCGGGCGGAAAGGGACAGGTTCATGTCTTCGGTCAGCGCGTAGCTTAACGTCAAACCTGGCCCTTGAGTTGCACCAATCCCTGAGCCGGTGTTTAGGTTCCAACGGTCGTTGATATCCCAATCCACCAACAAAGCCGGAAAAAAATCTGTACTGTCATCTTCGAGCTGCGAAAACGCGCCGAACGCTGGGCCGATGGTCAGACGCTCATTCAACTGCCATGCGATACCCGCGAAAACGCCATAGGTCCGTCCGTCCGAGGCAGACGCCCCGCGTTGATAATCCCACCTGACTTGCGGAGATATAAAAGCGGTTGCTGTATCCCCAACGCGAAACCGCATTGGTACCGAAACGCGAATGTCCCGGATATCTTCCCAAGGTTGGTTATTCGCCTCGCTGAAGCTGTAGTCGAACCTGCCTAAACTGGCGGACAGCCCGAAAGAGTTGCCACCTTCCAGATTATTCAGAGCGGTGGCACGCAAAAACGCTCGGCTAGCCGAGAACTCTCCACCCTCGCTCAAGTCCGCATCGCCTTGATAAACGGCAAGCCCCTCAAGCTGGTACACCCATCCCAACCTCTGTTGCGCATCTGCGGGAAGCATCATTGAAACTAAAAGCGAGAATGTTAAGCAGCAGAACAGAGGTAAGGTTTTCATAAATTTCAACCTTTTAGGGGTGAGGCACAAACGCTGATAGCATTTCAGCACGCGGACTAGAACGTAGGTTGAAAATAGAATTCCAAACTGTGTCCGCCAGGCCAAACAGCGTTTATTCCAGCCCCTCCTCGCCCAGCAGATGCCTTCCCTGTCTATCTTCAACCTCAATCACCCACAGGTCTGGGTCAAAGCTGCGTTGGCGCTGAATGGCGTCGTCCACATCCGCCTCGGGGCCGGAGGACAGTTCCACCCATTTTCTTTCGCCGCTCATCAGATCAAAGCTGCGCTGGAACGCAACGGCTTCACCGTCCAGTGTGTTCAATTTGATTAGCACCGCACCGGCCGTGTCGTCGCCATGCGTTACAACAAAAGCAGGGATTTCCTGAAACCTTAGCCGCGCCAGATAGGCGTGGACCCAGAATTCAGCCGTTAGGCGTGTCATGCGTTGCCGTCTTTGAAATCCAGACCCATTTCCGAATAGCGCTCGGATTCTTCAAGCCAATTGGGCCGGACTTTCACTTGGAGGAACAGGTGAACCTTACGGTCGAGGAATTCTTCCAGCTCGGCCCGTGCTGCCTGACTGACTGCTTTGATGGTCTCGCCGCGCTTGCCCAGCACGATCCCCTTGTGACCGTCACGCATGACATAAATCATCTGATCAATCTTGGCCGATCCATCCTTACGCTCTTCCCAGTTCTCGGTCTCGACCGTCAGCTGGTAGGGCAGTTCCTGATGCAGACGCAATGTGAGTTTTTCCCGCGTCATTTCGGCGGCAATCATGCGCAGGGGCAGATCGGCGATCTGATCTTCGGGGTAGAGCCACGGGCTTTCGGGCAATTCGGTTGCTAACCATTTGCGCAGATCTTCGACGCCGTGGCCCTTTTCGGCCGAAATCATAAAGGTTTCTGCAAAAGCGTAACGCGCATTCAGATCACTGGTAAGGGCCAGCAACTTCTCACTCGGGACTTTGTCGATCTTGTTGATGGCCAGCGCAACGGTGCGGCCCTGCCCGATCTCTTCCAGCCCTTCGAGGATGCGTTCCACACCTTCGGTGATGCCACGGTGCGCTTCGACCATCAGCACGACGATATCAGCATCCGCAGCCCCGCCCCACGCGGCGGCGACCATGGCACGGTCCAAACGACGGCGAGGCTTGAACAGGCCGGGCGTGTCGACAAAGACCAACTGCGCGTCCCCCTCCATCGCTACACCGCGAATGCGGGCGCGGGTGGTCTGCACTTTGTGCGTCACGATTGAGACCTTGGCCCCGACCATGCGATTCAGAAGGGTGGATTTGCCTGCGTTTGGCTCTCCGATCAGGGCGATAAATCCGGCGCGTGTGGTCATGTGTCCTGCGATCCTGTTTGCAAGTGCGCATCCCTATAGCAGAAAGCCACAGCGGGCCAGAGGCATTTGTCGCATTGTGGCTATGCCCAAAAGATGGCAGCACCGCCGGGCGCCACGCCAATCCCAGCCAGGCGAATAATCTAATCGTGAGGTCGACATGAAACGACGTGAGTTTCTGCTGGGCAGCGGCGCCACAGTCGGAGCGCTGGGTCTGGGCGGTTTAGGATTGGCTAATGGAACCTCTGAGCTGGTTGTCCAGCCTGCCAATTTCGCGTTACGTGAACAGTCGACGGCGGGTATGGTCAGTCTATCGCCTAACGCGCCACCTCCGGTCTTGTATGGCAGGCAGGGCGAGGTCATGCGCTTGCCCGTCCGCAACACGCTGCCCGACTACACAGCGATGCATTGGCATGGGTTACGTATCCCCAATGAAATGGACGGGGTGCCCTACCTGACCCAGATGCCGATTGGGCCGAATGAGGTGTTTGACTATGAGTTCACGCCTCCGGATGCTGGGACCTATTGGTATCATCCCCACTGCATGACGATGGAACAAATGGCCCATGGCCTGACCGGTGTTCTGGTGATCGCCGAGGCAGAGGACCCCGGATTTGACAGTGAGCAGGTCGTCAATTTACGCGATTTTCGGCTGGATGAGGCAGATCAATTTCTACCAGCTTATACTGCACGCGGGGCTGCGCGATCTGGTACCTTCGGCAATGTGCAAACGGCGAATTGGCTGAACAATCCAATTTACGATCACATTTCGGGCAGCATAGTCCGACTGCGCGTCGTTAACACCGACACAACGCGTATCTACAAGGTGCATTTGGATGGTGCAGAAGCTCGGATAATCGCTTGGGACGGCCACCCTGTCGAAATAGACGTTCCTATGCCTAGCGCGGATGAATCTTTGCTGATCGGCCCCGGCCAGCGGGTCGACTTTGCGGTTAGGATGCCAGACGAAGAGGGCCAAACGGTTGAACTGATGGCCAAGTTCCCTGGCCAAAAGCTTCGGTCTATGACCCGTCTGCGAGCATTAGGCACCTCGGTTGCACGCGACCTGCGCGATCTTCGCCCATTGCAGGCAAACCCCACTGCCAAGCCTGATCTGACAAACGCCGAAGTTCATGAGTTCGTTTTTGGTTGGACACCGGAAGGTGGGGAACCAAACAACGGATTCTGTGGGTCATTGGGTTATAATTTCTGGTCGATCAATCGCACACCGTGGCCGGGTGATGCGGCGCAGGATGTGGGGCCTCTAGCCACGCTGGAAATGGGAAAAAGCTATGTTCTGCGCCTACGGAATGAATCTCCGAATTTGCACCCAATTCATCTTCACGGCCTAGCCTTTACGCCGATAAAGTCAAACCTACGCGCGCTGCCACCACTGATGACGGATACGATATTGCTGTTGAAAGACGAAGTGGTGGAAATCGCTTTGGTCGCCGACAATCCAGGCGATTGGGCATTTCATTGCCATGTGATCGAGCATCAGAAGACAGGATTAACCGGGTTTATCCGGGTTGTGTGACCTAACGAATGCTTTGACGTGTTCAACGTCAGAACATGGTTCGGATAGGTTTGGTCCCCGATCCGGAAGTTCGTGATGCCAACTTTCTGGAATCCCTTGGACAAATAAAAATCTATAGCTGGTTGGTTCTCAGAATTGGTCATCAACCAGATCGAGTCACGACCTTTATCTCGGGAAAAATCGATCGCTACATCCAACAGCGCTGAACCGATGCCTTTTCCGTGATGACGAGGCTGGACATAAAACGTCACGATCTCAAGGTCGGAAAGCCCGTCAACAGGCGCAATGCGCTTCTCAGCCAGCCGAATATAGCCGTCGATTCCTTCGCTGTTCTCCGAAACCATGAGAAGGTCATCGCCGTTATCAATAAGGGCCTCGAACCGCGTAGTCGTGAACTCGGACAGCACGAACTCCGCAAAAAAAGAATTCACGCCCTGTCGCAGGTAAGTGCCTACCCAGACCTCAATCGACAATGCCGCAAGACTGGCAGCATCTGCCTTCCGTGCAGGTCTGATTTTCATGTCCAGAGTTCAGCGAAACGACTCAACTCAACTGCTCCAACAGAGCTTTAGCAGCCGTCTGTTCAGCTTGTCGCTTTGACCCGGCCGTTGCCTGCGCTTCGGTCCCGTCTTGCAGGCGGGCGGCGATGGTAAAGACTGGTGCGTGGTCGGGACCGGTGCGTTTGACCTCGACATAGCTGGGCGGTTTCTGGCCGCGGGCTTGCGCCCATTCCTGCAACGAGGTTTTAGCATCCCGGGCGTCTGCTTCAACCGTATGAATACGGTCGCCCCAGAGGGCGAGGATGACGTCGCGGGCCGCCTCGAACCCTGCATCGCGGTAGATCGCTGCAATCACGGCTTCCATCGCGTCACCCAGCAGCGCCTGCTTGCGACGACCACCAGACAGCATCTCGGACCGACCCAATTTCAGTACTGCGCCAAGGTCGATTTGACGGGCGACATCGGCACAAGCCTCTTTGCGGACCAGCGCATTGAAACGAGGGGCCAGCTGACCTTCGGAGGCTTTCTTGTCGGCCTCAAGCAGCGCCGTCGCCATCACAAGACCCAGCACGCGATCCCCTAGGAATTCGAGCCGCTGGTTGTCAGGCCTGGTGGCTGAAGATACCGACCCGTGAGTCAGCGCGCGCACCAAAAGCTCGGGGTTCGCGAACTCATACCCCAAACGTTTCTGGAACGCCTTTATCTCGGTCGAAAGCTTCAATTGATTGCCTTGAAGAAGCGATCACCACGCCATGTCCAAAAGAACAACATCGACCGGCCAGCGGATGAGAACATGATCCGATCGGCGCGACCGATCAGGTTTTCATACGGCACATATCCGACGCCTCCTGCAGACTGCGGCAGACGACTGTCGCTGGAATTGTCGCGATTATCACCCATAAAGAAATAGTGGCCTTCGGGCACGGTATATATGCCGGTGTTATCCGAACCTTGGTCACCGATGTTCAGAACATCATACGAGACACCATTGGGCAATGTTTCGATGAAGCGGGACTTTTCACATTCACCGCCAAATCCCACAGGCCCATTTTCACAACGCGGACGCAAACGTTGCGGGCCCTGCGGTTCAGCAATCTCGGTAAAGACACCATCGGGTTGCTGTGGAACAGGGGTGCCGTTCAAAATGATTTGGCTATCACGAATCTGAATGCGGTCGCCCGGTAAACCGATCAGGCGTTTGATATAGTCGCGCCCAGTAACCGGGTGCCGAAATACGATGACGTCGCCGCGATCAGGTTCACCACCCCAGATCCGGGTATTGTCGCCCTGCATCCATCCACAGATATCTTCCGCGTCGATGTTGAGGCCGACGCTGGGAATGATCAGGCTGGGACAGGACGCGTAGGAATAGCCATAGGCCATCTTGTTGACGAACAAGAAATCGCCAATCAGCAGCGTCTGTTTCATCGAGCCCGACGGAATCCAGAAAGGCTGAAAAAACAGTGTACGGAAAACGCCTGCAATCAGCAGGGCGTATACGATGGTTTTGATCGTCTCCCACACGGGATTTCCGGTTTTGACGTCCTCGGCCATACTGCTCTCCGGTCCTTGGGTTGTTGGGGTGCTACATGCGGGGCCAAGGGGGGCAAGTCAAGGCTACGTGGCCTGATCTTGAAGCGGGCGCGCCTCGATGACCACAAAGGCCTGCGCCCAGGGATGGTCGTCGGTCAAAGTAACATGGATGATCGCCTCGTGCCCTTCGGGCGTCAACTCATTCAAGCGTTCGGCGGCCCAGCCAGTAACGTGCATCACGGGCTGTCCGGTGCGCAGATTTGTAACCGCCATGTCTTTCCACGCAATACCCATGCGCAGACCGGTGCCAAGTGCCTTGGAACACGCCTCCTTCGCGGCCCAGCGTTTGGCATAGGTGCCCGCAGTGTCATGCCGACGCTCCGCTTTACTCTGTTCGGTTTCGGTGAAAACGCGATTGCGGAAACGGTCTCCGAACCGATCAAGCGTGCCTTGAATTCGGTCTATATTCGCGAGGTCTGTGCCAATTCCCAGGATCACGTTATACCTCCAGAACCACGGTGCCCATCTTTTCACCTGCTTCAACCATCTTGTGGGCTGCGGCAGCGTCAGCCAATTGCCCGCCATGCACAACAGCATGGTCCAACGCGCCTTTCTCCAACCAATCACTCAACTGTGCTTCGCCCCTTCGCCGGGCGGCTGCATCCAGTTGGTAGACAATCAACATATGCAAGCGGATGTTCTTAAACATGAAGCTGTAGAAATCCAGCTCTGGGCGCATTTGCGACACAGACGAATAGCTTGCGATAATTCCACCCGGTCGGATCAATGCCAGCGACGCATCCTGATTGGCCGCAAAATCCACTTCGACAATGCGATCAACGCCTGCACCATTGGTCATATCCAGCACAGTTTCGGCAACGTTTTGGGTGCGGTAGTTTACGAACTCTTTCGCACCAGAGTGAGCAGCTTTTTCTTCTGAACTAACCGTTGTGATGACCCGAGCACCGCCAAGTGCGGCCATCTGACATGCGTAACGCCCTACGGTTCCTGCTCCGCCGGTTACCAGGATCGTCTTTCCAGCGATCGGTCCATCTGAGTACAAGGCATACCAGGCGGTCATCGCCGGGATCCCAAAGCAAGCGCCTTCGGCAAAACTGGTAGTGTCAGGAAGCGTCACAGCCTGCTCAGAAGGTAGCGCAATATATTCGGCACCGGTTCCGAACGCGCGTTGCCACTGACCGTTCCATATCCAAACCCGTTCGCCAACCCGAGACGGATCGACATCAGGGCCAACGGCCACAATCACCCCGGCACCATCCGAGTGTGGAATGACACGGGGGTACTGCATGACCGCCCCGGGCCGTGCGCCACCACGCAGCTTAACATCAGATGGATTGATACCCGTGGCTTTAACCTGAACTACTACTTCACCCGGCCCGGCTTCTGGGTCAGGCATATCAATCAGTTCAAGCACGTCTTCCGCTGGACCAAAATCTTGATAAGTGATTGCTTTCACGGTGCTACCTCGTCATCCGACCTTGGTTCTTCTTCGCTATCGGGCCCGCGCCTCATCCATCAGACGGCGCATCTCGGCGATTGCCGGAGTAAGGCCTCGGAAAATGGATTCACCTATCAGAAAGTGACCGATATTCAGTTCGCGCACTTCGGGGAAGGCGGCGATGGGTTTCACCGTTTCATATGTCAGACCATGACCGGCGTGAACCTCAAGCCCTAGGGAATGCGCGAACGAGGACATCTCGCGCAGGGATTCAAGCTCCTGCGCGGCCACGTCCATGCGACCTTCAGCATGAGCGTCACAATAGGCGCCAGTATGCAGCTCAATCACCTCGGCCCCGATACGGTGGGCAGCTTCGATCTGGCGCTGATCGGCAGCGATGAAGATGGACACCCGACAACCTGCTTCGCGCAGCGGTGCAATATAGTGGGCCAGCTTATTTTCCTCACGAGCGACCTCAAGCCCACCTTCCGTAGTGCGTTCTTCGCGCTTTTCGGGGACGATACACACAGCATGAGGTTTGTGGCGCAGGGCGATCCGCTGCATCTCAGGCGTGGCGGCCATTTCGAAGTTCAGCGGAACCGAGAGAACCTCCATAAGCCCGTCGATATCGGCGTCCGAGATATGACGGCGATCTTCGCGCAGGTGCGCAGTGATCCCGTCAGCGCCAGCTTCTTCCGCCAATTTAGCGGCCCGCAGAGGATCAGGATAAGCACCGCCACGCGCGTTCCGTACGGTGGCAACGTGGTCAATATTCACGCCCAGACGCAGGTGATTGTCAGACATCGCTTGATTCCTTTCCCGTATTCCGGGTCGAACCTAGTGGGTTTGTTACCGGAACGGCAGCCTTGGTTTCGGCCAAACGTTTGATTTCGTCGAATTTTGCCTTGATCCGAGCGCGGCGGCGCTGCTGATAGGTCCTGACCACCGGCAAGCTGAGATAGTAGCAAACCACGCCCGCCACCAATCCCGGTGGAATACCGCCAATCAGCCAAGGGAAAAACACCTCATCATAGAAAATGCCAAGCCCCTGCCAATCGGCCACACGATCCGTGAACAAAGCCAGGAAGTTATTTTTCAAGTCCCCTATCGCTTGGGCGAAACTGTTCATCAGGCCGTGGGTCTCTTCCTCCTCAAAGTCATCTCCCAGCAGGAAATGACCTATCTGCAGACAGACGACACCTATGGGCACATAAGTCAAAGGGTTGCCAAAGAAGGTTGCGCTGAGCGACGCCAGCAAGTTGGCGTTGAAGATCCGGCTGAGTATGGCGGCAACGACGAAGTGTAGCCCATAAAAAGGTGTGAATGCCGTGAACACACCTACCCCGACGCCACGCGCGATACGTTCAGGCGTATCCGGCAGTCGTCTTATGCGGTGTTTGACGTAGTGAAACGCACGGGTCCAGCCACCGCGCGGATAGATGAAATCCGAAGCTATCTGAATGGGCGAGCGTCGATCTCGGCGCTTGAAAACCACTCCTGATCACCCCTTCTCAGCCAGCCGCTACCGCGGTTTTTTCCCTATCTCTGTAACGTTCGACCGCAGCGACGTCGCTTTCGGCCTCAAGCATCAGCATCAGCGAGTGCAACTGTTCCAGATCACGCAGTTCGACACTGATCAACAGACGGTAAAAATCCGGTTTGCGGTCAACGAATTCCAGGTTCGAGATATTGGCCTTTTTCTCGCCGATCAATGTGCAAATACGCCCCAGGACCCCCGCGTCATTACCGATGGTCAAATCCAGCGTGACCCCATAAGCGGCCGGGTGTGTGCCGGAATGCCAATGCAAGTCGACCCAGCGGTCTGGCTCGCTTTCGTATTCAGAGAGCCGGTCGCAGTCGATGGCATGCACAACCACGCCTTTACCGCGAAACGTGATGCCAACGATGCGCTCGCCGGGCAACGGTTGACAGCAGGGCGCACGGTCGAATTTCTGTCCTGGCTCCAGACCGATCACCGCGCGACGCGGGGAAATAGCGTCACCTTCGTCCTGGGTCAGTTCGGGATAGACCGCGCTGACCACATCATGCGCTGTTAGTTCGGCACTACCAAGACGGGCCAACAGCTCGTGCCGGTCCTTCAAACGAAGGTGTTTCGCCGCAGTGTCCAGAGCCTTATCAGTCGCCTTGCGGCCCACGTGCTCAAAACCCGAGCGGGCCAGTTCCTTACCCAGCTTGATGAAACGTTCACGGTCGACTTCACGAAGGGCGCGGCGGATGGCCGTACGGGCTTTGCCCGTTACTGCGATCTCAAGCCAAGTGACCTGCGGCGTCTGCCCGTCGGCGGTGATAATATCGACAGACTGTCCATTTTTGATCCGAGTCCAAAGCGGCACGCGAATGCCGTCCACCTTGGCACCAACGCAAGCATGTCCAATCCGCGTGTGGATGGCATATGCAAAATCAATCGGCGTTGCACCGCGCGGCAGTTTCACCACATCGCCTTTGGGGGTGAAACAGAAGACTTGGTCCGAATACATCTCAAGCTTGACTGCCTCGAGAAAGTCTTCGTGGTCATCTTCGCTGTCGAACTGTTCGGTGAGGTTCGCAATCCATTTGGCAGGGTCTACGGCAAATGGGTTCTCGGATCGGACACCGTCGCGATAGGACCAGTGTGCTGCCACACCCGTTTCGGCAACATCGTGCATCTGTCGGGTGCGTATCTGTACTTCAACGCGTTTGCCGTCACGCCCCGAAACTGTGGTGTGGATCGAGCGATAGCCGTTCGACTTTGGCTGACTGATGTAATCCTTGAAACGCCCCGGAACAGCCCGCCAACGCTGGTGGATCGCACCCAAAGTCCGGTAGCAGTCTTCTTCGGTCTGGGTGATGATACGGAAACCATAGATATCGGACAGTCGTGAAAACCCCTGGTCCTTCTCCTGCATCTTTCGCCAAATTGAATAAGGTTTTTTCGCGCGACCAAAAACTTCGGCTTCAATCCCGCCCTTTTCCAACTCGTGCCGCATGTCCCCGGTGATCCGGTGGATCACGTCGCCCGTTTCGCGTTGCAGAGTGATAAAGCGTCGGATGATCGACTGGCGGCCTTCAGGATTCAGTACGCGGAATGCAAGGTCTTCCAACTCTTCGCGCATCCATTGCATACCCATCCGCCCTGCAAGCGGCGCGTAGATATCCATGGTCTCACGCGCTTTAACGACCTGCTTTTCAGGACGCATTGCCTTGATTGTGCGCATGTTGTGCAACCGGTCGGCGAGCTTGACCAGTATGACCCGCAGGTCTTTGGACATTGCCATGAAAAGCTTGCGGAAATTCTCGGCCTGTTTGGTTTCGCGACTGGAAAGCTGCAGGTTGGTCAGTTTGGTGACGCCATCGACAAGCTTGGCGACTTCTTCCCCGAACAACTCTGAAACCTTGCCATAGCTGGCTTTGGTGTCTTCGATCGTGTCGTGCAGCAGGGCCGTTATAATGGTTGCGTCATCCAGACGCTGTTCGGTCAGGATGGCTGCGACGGCAACAGGATGGGTAAAATAAGGTTCGCCAGAATGGCGGAACTGACCTTCATGCATTTGAATCCCGAATTCATATGCTCGGGCGATGCGGTCTGCATTTGTTTTGGGGTTGTAGTTGCGGACCAGCGCAATCAGGTCGTCAGCAGAAATCATCCGGTCCGCACCTTGTGTAGCTTGGGTTACCCCTGGCCTTGAGCCTCCATCAGAGCGCGCAGCAGCTTCTCTTCTGACATGTCGTCATCGACAGGCTTATCCGATTCCGCACCCATCAGCAGAGCCATCTGATCTTCTTCTGGCTCATCCACCTCGATCTGAGTCTGGTTCGCTTCGATCAGGCGCTCCCGCAGTTCATCGGCGCTCTGGGTCTCATCCGCGATCTCGCGTAGCGAAACGACAGGGTTTTTGTCATTATCACGATCCACGGTGATCGACGCACCGGCAGAAATCTCACGCGCTCGATGGGCGGCAAGCATCACCAGTTCGAACCGGTTTGGAACCTTGTCTACGCAATCTTCAACCGTCACGCGGGCCATGGGGCGCTCTCCGTTACTGAATCCATGTCAGGAAGACGTTTATCTATGCGCGAATCCCCGCCTTGACAAGCAGAAATACTGCAACCGCACAGATCAAAGAGGGGTGACGGCGTCAATATCTTCGACAGGCAGGTTCATGAGCATCTCTGCAACGGTCTGACCTAGGACAGGATGTCGCCATTCTGGGGCCACGTCTGCCATCGGAACCAATACAAACGCCCTATCTTGAAGGCGTGGATGCGGTAGAATCAACTGCTCTGGCGCCTGTTGTTTTTGCTCTTCTGGTGCCAGTGTCAGCCACCGGTGATATTCTGCTGTGTCGGGCAGAACGAGATCGTCGTAACAGACCAGATCCAAATCCAGCGTTCGCATCCCCCAACGTTGAACCCGCTCGCGGCCAAATTGGTGTTCGACCTCATGCAGCAGACTTAACAACTCGTGTGGGCTTTTGTCGGTTTCAATCAACGCTGCCGCATTCACGTAATCTGGCCCGGCACCGGGTGGGAAACAGGGTGTCTCAAAAAAGCGGCTTACAGCGCGAATCACCGCACCATGACGCGAAATCGCGTCAATACCCCTTTGAAGTGTCACCTTGGGCCCTGACTCTCTCAAACTGATATTTGCGCCCAGCGCAATCACCGCTTTTATTGAAGTTTTGCCCATTTACCCCCCCACATTCGGTGAATTGCATGCTTGCGATAGACACTAAAAGCCCTAATTATAGAGGTATCAGCGCGTCGCTTATTTTCTAGCTCACTCACCTAACACCCGACGCTGCTGGTTTGTACCGGAAGGAACTATTTATGTTTTATAAAGACGAACGGCTAGCGCTGTTCATCGACGGCTCGAATCTTTATGCAGCCGCAAAAGCACTGGGGTTTGACATCGACTACAAACTGCTGCGTCAAGAATTCATGCGCCGCGGAAAGATGCTTCGGGCTTTTTACTACACAGCGCTACTTGAAAACGACGAGTACTCGCCGATCCGTCCATTGGTTGACTGGCTGCATTACAACGGCTTCACCATGGTCACGAAACCGGCCAAAGAGTACACCGACAGCATGGGGCGTCGGAAAGTCAAAGGAAACATGGACATCGAACTGACGGTTGATGCCATGGAATTGGCGCCGCGCGTCGATCATATCGTGCTTTTCTCGGGCGATGGGGATTTCCGCCCGCTGATAGCCAGCCTGCAACGTCAAGGCGTGCGCGTATCGGTCGTTTCGACGATCCGCAGCCAGCCGCCAATGATCTCAGACGAATTGCGCCGTCAGGCCGACAATTTCATCGAACTTGAAGACCTGCGCGATGTGATCGGACGGCCTCCGCGTGAAATGCCGATGGAACCGCGTAGTGTCGCGGCTGCCAGCGGACAGTAAGACCCGGCGCTCACCAAAGCCGGGCGAAGAAATCGGCGCGGTCAGGACACATGTTCCTGACCGCGCCATTTTAACTATAAACAGGTGCTTAAACATCTATTGGCTAGCACCGATTCGTGTCAGCTAAATGACAAGGTCGCGTCTGGACCAAGGCTAGGAAAAGACTTACCTGTGGCCTATGGAGACCGCGACATGACCAAACCGCCTTTGACCCTTTACCTTGCTGCCCCGCGCGGGTTTTGCGCCGGTGTTGACCGTGCAATTAAGATCGTCGAAATGGCCCTACAGAAATGGGGTGCGCCCGTTTTTGTGCGCCATGAAATCGTGCACAATAAATTCGTCGTCGACGGTCTGCGCGCAAAAGGAGCGGTCTTCGTCGAGGAACTGGACGAATGCCCCGATGATCGACCGGTAATCTTTTCCGCGCATGGCGTACCAAAATCCGTACCCGCGACAGCTACTAAGCGCGAGATGATCTATGTTGACGCCACCTGCCCGCTTGTCTCCAAGGTCCATGTCGAGGCGCAACGTCATGCTGACGCCGGCCTTCAAATGATCATGATCGGCCACAAGGGCCACCCCGAAACCATCGGAACCATGGGACAATTGCCTGAAGGCGAGGTTCTTTTGGTTGAAACTGTCGAAGATGTCGCCACCGTGCAGGTGCGCGATGCAGACAAATTGGCCTTCGTCACTCAGACGACGCTTTCTGTTGACGACACGAAGGACATCATTTCTGCGCTTGAGGCACGGTTTCCGTCCATTGTTGGCCCGCACAAAGAAGATATCTGCTATGCCACAACAAACCGGCAGGAGGCTGTCAAAGCCGTCGCCCCGAAATCGGATGCGTTGCTGGTCGTAGGCGCACCGAACTCCTCAAACTCGCGCCGTCTGGTCGAAGTTGCCTCGCGGGCGGGTTGTGATTACGCACAACTGGTCCAGCGCGCGACCGAGATTGACTGGCGGGCACTTGAAGGTATCTCAACTGTTGCGATCACGGCCGGGGCCTCAGCCCCGGAGGTTCTGGTCAACGAGGTGATCGATGCCTTCCGCGACCACTATGACGTCACAGTCGAACTGGTTGAGACTGCGGTTGAGAATGTCGAATTCAAGGTTCCGCGCGTTCTGAGGGAACCCGCATGAACGGGGTTCCAAGGGCTCCGCTAATCCTTGGTTTGGCAGGATTGATACCGTTTATCTGGGGCGCACTGACTTACCTTAACGACGATCTGCATACTTGGGGAACGCAAACGTTTGGGTCGCGCTTTGTCGGTCCCTATATTCAACTGTTCTACGGCTCGGTGATCCTCAGCTTTATGTCCGGTGTGCTTTGGGGATTTGCCACGAAAACCTCGGGAACCAAGGCGGCGACTTGCTACGCGCTGTCTGTACTTCCTGCGCTATGGGCATTCTTCAAAACCGGAGGCGGACCAACCAGCGCCGGGATCAACCTGATGTACGGCTTCGCCGGGCTATTGGTGTTGGATGCTATCTTCGCTTACTGGCGGCTGACACCAGTATGGTGGTTGCGATTGCGTGTGACGCTAACCGCCATTGTACTGGCCTGCCTTGCTGTAGGAGTGTACCTGTGACTGACGAAAGAACGATCAACGCCTATGCGGCTCGTGTAGCGGACTATCTGAAAATCCCGCTGCCGCCCGAGCAGATCGAAGCCCGAATGGCCTTTGCCGAGGCGGTTGGCACCGGACATATTCTGGATTTGGGTTCTGGCCCCGGATCGGACAGCGCGTTTTTCATGCGCGAGGGGCTGTCGGTTCGGGCACTCGACGCAACACCAGCTTTTGTCGAACACGCCCGAAAAAACGGCGTGGATGCCCATTTGGGCACGTTCGACGATGTGACAGAAGTGGCAGAATACGACGGTATCTACGCCAGCTTTTCTTTGTTACATGCGCCGCGCGAGGATTTTCCGCGCCATTTGGCATCTATTCACCGGGCGCTGAAACCTAAAGGTATCTTTTTCCTCGGCCTGAAATTGGGCACAGGTGAACACCGCGACGACCTGGATCGCTATTACACTTATTTTTCGCAAACCGAGATTGAAAATGCACTGGAGCAGGCCGGGTTTACGATCGATCGAATAACAACTGGCATGGGCGCCGGTTTGGCCGGGTCTTATGACGGCTTCATTTTGGTATTGGCCCATGCCTGAACTATTCGCCTATACGGACGGAGCCTGCTCAGGTAATCCCGGCCCCGGTGGCTGGGGCGTACTGCTGCGGGCGATGGAGGGTGACACTGTCCTGAAAGAGCGGGAATTGAACGGCGGTGAAGCCGAGACCACCAACAACCGTATGGAACTGCTGGCGGCCATCAGTGCGCTCGAGACGCTGGAGCGAGCCTCGAAAATCACCGTTGTCACCGATAGCGCCTATGTAAAGAACGGTGTGACCGGGTGGATTTTCGGCTGGAAGCGGAACGGCTGGAAAACCTCGAACAAGAAGCCGGTTAAGAATGTCGACCTTTGGCAGCGGCTGGATGAGGCCCAGACCCGGCACGATGTGACTTGGGAATGGGTTAAAGGTCATGCCGGCCACCCCGAAAACGAAAAGGCCGACGAATTGGCGCGTGCCGGAATGGCACCGTTCAAACCGAAAAAGACGCAGGCATGAACGGGCTGGCCCTGCTGGATTACGCTTCGGTTCTGGTCTTTGCCCTGACCGGAGCGTTGGTGGCAAGCAGAGCGCAGCTAGATCTGGTGGGTTTCGCCTTCATCGCCTGCCTTACGGCGGTGGGTGGTGGCACGGTGCGTGACTTGTTGTTGGACCGACATCCAATTTTCTGGGTCGGCCAACCTGCCTATATCTTGATCGGAACCGCGGCTGCAGTGTTGGTGTTCTTTACTGCCCATCTGGTTGAAAGCCGGTATAACTTGCTGATCTGGTTAGACAGCTTCGCTTTATCCATCGCGGTTGCGGCTGGAACTGGCGCTGCACTCGCGCTGGGGCAATCAGGCACCATCGTGGTCTTGATGGGAATTTGTACCGGCTGTCTGGGCGGTCTTATGCGAGATGTAGTCTGCAACGAGGTTCCTCTGGTACTAAAACAAGGCGAGCTTTATGTGTCTTGCGCCTTTGCAGGTGCTGTGACCGCTGTAATTGCGCACCGCCTCGGGTTCGAAGAGCTTTTCGCTTTGGCCGCTTGTGCCCTGATCTGCTGGGCGCTGCGGGCAGGATCACTGCTTTTCGGCTGGAAACTTCCGGTCTACAAAAGTCGCCCACCTCGGCAATAGGAGGGAGTTGAGATGAAGCCATGGATACTTCTAGCCTGCGTCGCCGCGCTAGCTGCCTGCACCGGGCGATACACTCCGGTCCAATTCATGGCTCAGGGTGACCAGATCGTCGCTATTGGCACGATCGACCACACCACTTTGGACGCCTTTCGGGACATCACCGAGCAAAACCCGGAAGCGAAGACATTGGTCCTGCAATACATCGATGGATCGGTAGACGACGACGCCAATGTTGTCTTTTCCCGCGTCGTTCATGATCAGGGGTTCGATACCGTCGTACCCTCGAACGGATTGGTCGCTTCGGGCGGAACTGATCTGTTTCTCGCGGGTGATCGGCGCACTCTGGAACCAGGGGCGTGTGTTGGCGTCCACAGCTGGAGCGGTTGGAACATCCAAGGCACCGGCCTTCCCCGCGATGATCCGGAACATGATCGATACCTGGGTTACTTTGACGATATCGGCGTGGATGAGGACTTTTATTGGTTCACACTTGATGCTGCCCCCGCCAAGAGCATGCATTGGATGACCGCCGCCGAAGCGGACCGTTTCGACATGACCTCGGGTCGGACGCCGCGCTTGAGCACAGCGACAACCTGCGACGCCCGCTAAAGTCAGCGCGACAGCAATCTCGCACTGAAACTTGGGCAAATCATGTGGCAATGGGGTCGCTTTCGGATAAATCGGTCAATCGAACTGGCCGCTCTCCTGCCACAAGGTCAAGTGTTTAGCGGCGCAGGTAGGTTTTCCATATCCAGATCACCAGAAAGGCCCCCAGCACCGCTCCAACAAAACCGGACAGCCAGCCCGCCACGGTGATCAAGGCGCGCAACAGAAACCCACCAACCAACGCACCCACGATACCGATCAGCAGCGTCGTGGGGATATCAGCCTCGATCCGCATCAATCGGGTAGCCAGAAATCCAGCGGCTGCTCCGATTATGATCAGGGCAATGACAGGCACGTTACTTCCTCCAATGCGTCGGCACGATGATAAGCGCGCCGATGGATGACAGAACCGCATTCAGACCCGGAGGACCAAAACTGATCCCGAACATGATACGGACAAAGTAGAACAGGAACGCGCCGCCCACGCAAATGATGATCGAGGGCAGGTATCCGTTATGGGTAAACCCGGTTTTCTCGGACAGATAGCCCACGATACCGGCAATAACGACTGTGCCCATCAAGACCATGAACATGTAGGCTACTCCGAACTGAGGCGGGTTCCAGCCGTGACCGACCAGCCCCGCAGAAAGGTTTCCGTATCCTGCGCCCCTTTACCTGCCCGTTGTAGGCGTAGCAGATCAACCGCGCCATCCCCACAGGCAACACGAAGCGTTTCATTCAAAACTTCACCGGGTTCGCCCTGCCCTTCGGCCAGTTTGGAGGCCAGCAGTTTCACCCGATCGTCGCCGATAAGAGTCCAAGCACCAGGAAACGGCGACAGACCCCGGATTTGGCGGTCAACCTCAGCGGCCGGACGAGACCAATCTACCCTTGCCTCAACCTTGTCGATTTTCGAGGCATAGGTTACGTCGACCTCGGGCTGGGGCTGCGGCGTGAGCTCAGGCAAACGGGCCAGTGCTTCGACGATCAACTCAGCGCCCATAGGCGCAAGGCGATCATGCAATTGCGCTGTGGTTTCCTGCGGCCCTATATCTGTTTCCTGCCGCAACAAGACAGGGCCAGTATCCAGACCAGCCTCCATTTGCATGATACAAATGCCAGTCTTCGCGTCGCCTGCCATGATTGCCCGGTGGATCGGTGCAGCGCCACGCCAGCGGGGCAACAGGCTGGCGTGGATATTCAGACAACCGTGTGCAGGGGCATCCAGTACGGGTTGGGGTAGCAACAAACCATAGGCCACGACCACGGCAACATCCGCGTTCAATGCGGCAAAAGCCTCCTGCTCTTCTGGCGCTTTCAGCGAAACTGGATGGAAGACGGTCAGACCCAACGCCTCGGCCCGGGCATGCACAGGCGTCGGGCGATCCTTTTTACCGCGACCCGCAGGGCGCGGCGGTTGGCAATACACGGCAACAATTTCATGCCCGGCCTCGACCAACGCATCCAGCACCGGAACCGAGAAATCGGGCGTACCCATGAAAACGACGCGCATCTTTATCCCTGTTTCTTGGCCTTGCGCAGCAGCATGTCGCGCTTCACTTTGCTGAGCCGGTCGAAATACATCTTGCCGTTCAGATGATCGATCTGGTGCTGCACGCTCGTGGCTTCGATTCCCACGAAATCACGTCGGTCGATCATGCCCTGTTCGTTCAAGAACCTTACCGTTACTGCCCGCGGACGTTTCACTTTGGCCGACACACCAGGCAGGTTTGGACTTGCTTCTTCATGCTCTCTCAGCTCGATTGAGCTGTGAAGGATTTCAGGATTCGCCAAGCGTACCGCGCGTCCCCGTTCGGTCGAGCCATCCACAACAGCAAGTCGTAACATCACGCCGATCTGAGGGGCTGCAAGACCGACGCCAGGCATCGCTTCCATCGTGTCGATCATGTCATCCCAGATGCCGCGAATTTCATCCGTGATTTCGGCAACGTCTTCGGCCTTTGTCCGCAAATGCTTATCGGGCCATGGAAGGCAAGTTCGGACCGTCATGCACGAGCCTGTTCGCGTTTCAACTTCTGCATTTTGCGCGTAATCATCTGGCGCTTCAAAGGTTTGAGGTAATCGATGAACAGCTTGCCGTTCAAGTGGTCGATCTCGTGCTGTACGCAGGTCGCCCAAAGGCCATCGAACGTTTCCTGCTGCAGATTACCGTCCCGATCCATCCACGTCACATCCACCACTTTGGGACGCGTCACCTCGGCGAACTGTTCCGGGATCGACAGGCAGCCTTCCTCATAGACATTGGTTTCGTCAGAAGACGCTATGACCTCGGGGTTGAACATGATCAAGGGGCGAGGCGCTTCGCCTTCTTCCTTGATGCAATCCATCACGATCAGCCGATCCAGCACTCCGATCTGTGGCGCAGCAAGACCGATGCCCGGCGCGTCATACATCGTCTCAAGCATGTCGTCAGCCAGCGTGCGCAATTCGTCCGACAAGTCAGCAACCGGAGCGCAGACCTTCTTGAGGCGGGGGTCAGGATGGATCAGAATATTGCGTTTCATGGGGTTGATTTAGGCCATCAGGCGCCCCTCCGCAACGCCCCCCTTGCGCCCGCCGCGATTGTGGCTAGCTTTCCCTCGGAAAGATGGAGCAGACATGACCTTTAACGACCTGATCGACCGCCGGGGAACCAACAGTTCAAAATGGGACAAGATGGAGCAACTGTACGGTGTCTCTCCACAGGACGGGCTGGCAATGTGGACTGCGGATTCCGATTACCCAACTGCGCCGTGCGTGATCGACGCGGTTAGAAAAGCCGCCGATCACGGGGTTTTCGGGTATTCATGGGAATATCCCGAGTATCTGACCGCGGTTCAGTGGTGGATGCAGAACCGCCACGACTGGAAAATTGAAACCGAGTGGGTTCTGACCTCCCAAGGATTAGGAAACGCGATCGCTTTGTGCCTGGACGTCTGGACCCAGCCCGGCGACGGAGTTGTTATCTTTACGCCCGTCTATCATGAGTTCACACATAAGATTAATACCGCCGGACGGCGTGTGGTGGAATGCCCCCTGGCGCGGCAGGGCGACAGTTATGGCATCGACCTTGAAGATGCGCAGTCGCGTTTAGATGGGTCGGAAAAGCTGTTGATGTGGTGTTCGCCGCAAAACCCATCGGGCCGGGTCTGGAGCCCTGAAGAACTGAGAGCCGTGGCTGCTTTTGCTGAGCGCAATGGCCTGATCCTCGTGTCAGACGAAATTCATCAGGACTTGGTTTACACTAATCATACTTTTGTTCCGATGGATAAGGCAGCGCCCGAAGCGCGTGCCTGGACAGTGACTCTGACCGCAGCGTCTAAGACGTTCAACATCGCGGGCCAACGCACAGGCAACATGATCATCCCCGATCCCAAATTGCGTTCTGAAATGAGGCAGCGACTGAAAACATTGGATTATGCCCCCAGTGCGTTGGGTGTGGCAATGATCACCGCCGCCTATACGCCCGAAGGTGCAGAATGGGTCGACGCACAAGTGGCGCATTTGGACGGCAACCGCAAACTGTTCGATGCGACGATCGCCGAAATTCCCGGCCTTTGGTCGATGCCTTTACAGGCGACTTATCTGGCTTGGGTGGATTTCTCGGGCACTGGGATGGGTCATGACGAGTTTGTCCGACGCCTGCGTGAAGATGCCAAAATAGCGACGTCCTCGGGCCCCGGTTTCGGCACCGGCGGTGAAACATTTGAACGCTTCAACTTAGCCACCCAACGCGCAAGGATCGAAGCAGCCTGCGCTCGGTTGAGACAAGCCTTTGCCGATTTGCAGTAAGCAACACCACCGAAAGTGAACAGACGGGCGGTCACAATTCGGCGTCTAATGTGAAATTCAGGTGCCCCTAAAAAGGGGTGCCATTGGCTTAAAATGCTCGTCCCTATTCTTTGGGACCTAGCAAAGCGATCGGCGCATCGGGGGCACGGTAGAAGTCCAGCGGAGCCTTATCGGCTGCAGCGGTGCTTCGCTTGAATTCATAACGCATCTCACCCGCTTCTTCGTCATCAGCAATGATCAGGCATTGATACAGGTGGCGCGCACCGTCATAGATATCTACGAGGCCGCGCAATTTAGGTGTCGATGCGGCTTCGACAGTGAACCCGTCTTTCCACAATCTAAGAATTTTGAAGGTATTGTTCTCTACTTCGACACGAAGGCGGCTTGTCTTTTTCAATCCGGCGATTCGCGCAGCGTCTAATTCAGCGCTTATTTCCTTTGAAACATAGGTCGTCATACCAAATACCCCCAAGCAACGGATTCTATTGTGCGACGCCGACTGTAAAAATCCAGTGAAGACGATCACATAGAGCCGCGTGCCTTCCTTCTGTTGCACGGAAATCTCAACCCCTCCTGTGCGCAGACGCAGAGCCAATGCGCGGTGAGCCGTGTGTGAAGGTGGTGCGCAAGGTCCTATGTTTGCTGAAATCGCTAAGCGGAGGATACGCAATGGGCCTGTTGGTCGACGGCACTTGGCAAGACACTTGGTATGACACGAAATCCACTGGCGGGGCTTTCAAGCGCAGCGCCGCGCAGTTCCGCAATTGGTTGACTGCGGATGGTAGCGCAGGCCCAACTGGCAAGGGTGGCTTCAAGGCCGAATCTGACCGTTATCACCTGTATGTCAGCCACGCCTGCCCATGGGCGCACCGGACTTTGATCTTTCGCGAATTGAAGGGGCTGAGTGAACTGGTCTCGGTCTCTGTGGTCCACCCGGACATGTTGGACAAGGGATGGACGTTTGAGACGGATGATCACGGTGCCACTGGGGATGATCTTTATGGGCTGGACTACGCCCACCAGATTTACACCAAAGCTGACCCGACTTATTCCGGCAGAGTAACGGTGCCGATCCTGTGGGACAAAAAGCTGGAAACAATTGTCTCGAACGAAAGCTCGGAAATCATCCGCATGTTCAATTCGGCGTTCGACGGGATCACCGGCAACACCGATGACTACTGGCCCGAAGCGATGCGTGACCAGATCGAAGCGGTTAATGCGCGCATTTATTCAGACGTCAACAACGGCGTCTACAAATCGGGATTTGCCACCACGCAAGAGGCCTATGACGCTGCTGTACTGCCGCTGTTTGATACTCTGGACTGGCTGGAGGATCGTCTGGCGTCGAACCGCTATCTGATGGGTGATCGCGCGACTGAAGCCGATTGGCGGTTGTTCACCACTCTTATCCGCTTCGACCCTGTCTATCACTTGCACTTCAAATGCAACAAACAGAGATTGATAGACTACCCCAACCTTTGGGCCTACACGCGCGAGTTATATCAATGGCCCGGTGTTGCGCAGACGGTGAACATGAACCACATCGTGCGTCACTATCACTACAGTCACGACACCATTAATCCGAACCGGATCATCCCGGTGAACCCCGTCTTGAACTACATGGAAGCGCATGGCCGCGATCAACGGACCGCTGCGTAATGTTCCACCATCGCCGCCAGATCCTCTGGCGGCGTTTCGCTTTGCACAAAAGCACAGGCATTCGGGCTGTGCGCAAAGATCGACCCATCCGAGAAAAAAGTGGTGTTGGTTACAAAGATCACCCGCGCTTCTGGTCGGCGATAGCTGGCGAAATCGGCCACTGCCAGCGCACTCCCGGTCTCAAGCACCAGATCCAACACGATGATCTCAAACTCTTGGCTGTAAAGCGCAAGAATTGCGGCCTCCTGCCCAGCGACCAGCGTCACCTCAGCGCCGTGCCGTTCCAGATGCCTTTTCCAGACCCGACCCAGATCGGGGTTACTCTCAACAATCAAAACATTCATTTGCAACAACCTCGGCACTTGATAGAAAGCGTGGTGCCGACCCCCGCAGATTGTGATCACGTCAATTCCTTAACAAAGTGTTAACAAGACCAAGCCTCAGCTCGGATCACGCGGATTCGCTTGTGCAAATGGCAAAAATCCGCTTGAAACAAGCCGAAACAGGCAATTCCGACGAGATTCCTATGGCAAGCCCCAACGAGAACCTAAATCCCCGTGCCGCACGCGATCACGGCGGTGGGTTAGACGGTGCAATCGCCACCTATGGTGGGAGCCGAAGGGATTGGATTGATTTATCCACCGGCATTAACCCTCACCCCTATGAGGTTTCTGGATTGCTTCCTTCTGACTGGACAGAACTGCCCGATCATGGTGCGTTCGAACGCTTGACCGAAGCGGCACGACAATTTTGGTCGGTGCCCAAAGGCGCTGCAATCTTGCCCGCACCCGGAGCGTCGGCGGTGATAGCGCGTATTCCGGGGCTGGTTACCAAAGGTCGGGTTCAAATCACAACACCCACCTATAACGAACACGCTGCCGCCTTTAAGGCGCAGGGCTGGTCTATTCAGCCCGATGGCCCAGCCGAAGCCCGCGTCATAGTACATCCGAACAATCCCGACGGCCGTGTCTGGCAGGCAAGTGATGCCAACGCGACGTTGAACGTGATTGATGAGAGTTTCTGCGATGTTCGCCCGGATATATCATTGATCCACTTGGCCAACCGGACGGGCACCATCATTTTGAAGAGCTTTGGTAAGTTCTGGGGCCTGGCAGGTCTGCGCCTGGGTTTCGCAATCGGCGACCCTGAGCTGATCGCCCGACTCAACGATCTGACTGGGCCGTGGGCAGTTTCTGGTCCGGCACTGCGCGTTGGCGAAAAAGCGTTGCGAGATACAGGTTGGGCGAACGATACGCGCCGACGCTTGAGCATGGAAGCAGACCGATTAGACAACGTTCTGACCACCAAAGGTGCCAACCTTGTAGGCGGAACATCTCTGTTCCGGCTGTATGACGTCGATGATGCCGCCGTATGGCAAAACCGCCTAGCCCGTGCGCATATCTGGAGCCGGGTTTTCCCCTATTCACGCACCTATTTGCGTCTAGGTCTGCCGCCTGAAGATGGCTGGAGCAGGTTGGAGGCTGCTTTGTGAGCACCGCTTTTCTTCTGATCTGCGCCATGTGTCTGGATGCAGCGCTGGGTGAGCCTGACTGGCTGTGGTCGCGGATCCGTCACCCTGCTGTGATAATTGGTAACGTGATCGGTTGGCTCGACAAGCGCCTGAACCACGGGGCACAGCGACGGCTGAAAGGGGTCGCGGTTGTGGTGATGCTCGTGATCGGTGCGCTCACCCTTGGACGTCTGCTGGCTATTCTGGGTCCGGTGGCCGAGATCATCCTCTGCGCCATTTTGCTTGCGCAGAAGTCTCTGGTGTCGCATGTGCGCGACGTGGGCGACGGGTTGCGCATCTCACTTGCTGAGGGCCGCGCCAAGGTGGCAATGATCGTTTCACGAGACACACGCGATATGACCCAAGCTCAGGTCGCCCGATCTGCCATCGAAAGCGCCGCTGAGAACCTGAGCGACGGGGTTATCGCGCCCGCTTTTTGGTTTCTGATCGCCGGGCTGCCGGGGCTGTTGGTCTATAAGGCCATTAACACCGCGGACAGCATGATCGGTTACCGCACTGAAAAATACCGTGAGTTTGGCTGGGCCGCCGCGCGTCTGGACGATGTAATGAACCTAATCCCCGCGCGCCTGACCTGCGTTATGATCGTCGTTTTGTCCGGACAATGGGCGCATTGGCCCGAGATGGTCGCGGATGCGCGGCGTCATATATCTCCCAACGCCGGTTGGCCCGAAGCTGCCATGGCTCGGGCGCTGAACGTGGCACTGGCCGGACCGCGCAGCTATGACGGGCAAGTCCGCGATCTGGCCTGGGTGAACGTTGATGCGCCGCGCGAAATCGGCGCGCCGGAGGTTTTCCGCGCATGCGGCATGCTGTGGACCGTATGGGGGCTTGCACTTGGCCTGCTGTCAGTGTGGGTTGGGATCAGCTTTATAATCTGATGGACCCGCTCATGCGTTTTCTTCCCGGCCTTGTCGCCGCCGCCCTTTTCGCCTCGCCCGCTTTGGCCCAATGTGGCGGTGGCTTCAACTCATTCGTCAAAGGGTTGAAAGCAGATGCCGTGCAACAAGGGTTTGACAAGGCAACCGTCAACGCATTCTTCAAAGGCGTCCAACAAGATGGTGCAGTCCTAAGGGCCGACCGCGCACAGGGTGTTTTCCAAAAGCCCTTCATTGACTTTTCTCGCCACTTGATCTCGCAAAATCGGATCGAACGTGGGCAAGCCATGTCGCGCAAATACGACGCAGTGTTTGACCGGATCGAAGCGGAATATGGCGTTTCGCGCGGAGTTTTGCTGGCCTTCTGGGCATTCGAAACCGATTACGGTGCCTTTCAAGGTGACTTCAACACCCGAAACGCGTTGGTGACACTTGCGCACGATTGCCGTCGGCCCGAACTCTTCCGCCCACAAATCTTCGCAGCCATCGAATTGTACAGCCATGGTAATTTTGATCCTGCGCGCACCACAGGGGCCTGGGCCGGAGAAATCGGCATGGTACAAATGCTGCCCCGTGACATACTTGAAAACGGGGTCGACGGGGACGGTGACGGCAAAGTTTCATTGAAAACCTCGGCGCCGGATGCCCTGATGTCAGGGGCAAAGATGTTGTCGAGTCTGGGTTGGCAACCCGGCCAACCGTGGTTGCAAGAGGTGACTGTACCCGCACAAATGGATTGGTCATTATCCGGCCCCGGAAAACCGCGTCCAGTAGCCGACTGGCAGGCGATGGGCGTGCAGGCGCGCAACGGCTCTTTGGCCGACTTGCCTGCCTCGCTGATACTGCCCCAAGGGCACAACGGACCGGCCTTTTTGGCCTATCCGAATTTCGACGTTTACTTCGAATGGAACCAAAGTTTTGTCTATGTTCTAACTGCTGCCTATTTCGGTACACGGCTGGAGGGTGCGCAAATTTACAATGCTGGCAACCCCGCGCCCGGTCTGTCGGATGCCCAGATGAAGCAACTGCAAACCAAGCTTCAGGCGCGCGGCTATAACGTCGGTAAAATCGACGGGATCTTGGGGGCTGGAACGCGGGCCGCAGTTCAGGCCGAGCAAAGTCGTTTAGGACTGCCTGCAGATGCATGGCCGACGACTGAGCTTCTGAACCGCCTGTAACGATTCAGAAGGCCTTATGCGTCTTCAAAAACTGGTCGCGGTGCTCCATCTTCATTCAACGCAACAAAGATGAAATCCGCGTCCGTGACCTTGTGGCCGTTACCAGAATACCTCGGGCGAGCCCAAGCATCGACATGAATACGCATTGATGTGCGCCCTACCTCGCGCAAAGTCGCATATAGCGTTACTTCGTCACCAACTTTGACTGGACGTAGGAATTGCATGGCCTCGACGGCTACCGTGGCACCGCGCCCTTGAGAGACTCGCGCTGCCATGTTGCCTGCGGCCAAATCCATTTGTGACATAAGCCAGCCACCGAAAATATCGCCCGACGGGTTGGTATCTGCTGGCATGGCAATTGTACGAATGACCAGCGGACCTTCCTCTTGCTGGCGTCCATGCGCGCTGCGTTGCTTGGCGCGCGCCAGATTTTCTTCTTTTTCGTTACTCACGAGAGAACGGCTCCTGTTTTGCTTTGCAAAAATACTATCGGCAAAGCTAACAATCTCAAACTCTGAGCGTTAGAGACGTTGGTGTAGGCCTTAATCCGGCCGTACCGGGTAACGGTCGCCCTTTTCGTCGATCAGGATCAAACGTTCGCCACTTCGAACATACAAATCGCAACGACTGAACCCATTTCTGTACTGGATGCAAACACTACCGTCTTCGGCAATCGAATAGGTGCCGAATGCGGAATCTCCGCTTGCATATGTGTATGAATAGGCGCCACCAGCCGAGAACTTCGACTGACCATCGTCATAGAAAGTCAGCGTCCGACCAGCAAGCGCCTCTAATTCTGTGGGTGTCAGGGGCACGTCGCCTGGTTTCGTGGGCCATTCTGCGGCCCAAGCCGGGCAGGTTGCAAACAAGGTCAGGATCAGAAACCGGTTCATGCGGCTATCATAGGCCGCCGTGTTACATATAGCTCATAACGATACGGTGATGGGTCAGGCGACCATCTGTTCGGCCTTTTTCAGATCGACCGAAACCAACTGGCTGACGCCCTGTTCTTGCATCGTGACCCCAAACAAACGGTCCATTCGTGCCATGGTCACCGCATGGTGAGTGATGATTAGAAAGCGTGTGTCTGTCTGCCGACACATCTCGTCCAGCAGGTCGCAAAACCGAGTGACGTTGGCGTCGTCCAGGGGCGCGTCGACTTCGTCCAGCACACAAATCGGCGCGGGGTTGGCTAGGAAAACGCCAAAAATCAGCGCTGTGGCTGTCAGGGTCTGCTCTCCACCGGACAGCAGGCTGAGGGTCGAGAGCTTCTTGCCCGGTGGCTGGCACATGATTTCCAACCCTGCATCCAGCGGGTCGTCGCTTTCGACCATGACCAGATTGGCCTCACCGCCGCCAAACAGATGCTTGAACAGCATGGCGAAGTTCGAGTTCACTTGCTCGAACGCAGTCAACAGTCGCTCGCGACCTTCACGGTTGAGGCTGGCGATGCCGCTGCGCAATGCTTTGATCGCCTCTTCCAAGTCCGCCTTTTCACTGTTGAGCGTATCGAACTCTTCCTGAACCTCCTTCGCGTCCTCTTCGGCGCGAAGGTTCACCGCGCCCATCGCGTCACGCTGGCGCTTGTGCCGGTTGACTTCGGCCTCCAACGTATCAGCGGCGGGCATTTGATCGGGGTTCACATCCAATTGGTTCAGCAATTGGTTCGGCGTCAGTTGCTGATCCTCTGCAATACGTTCCGCCGCAGCAGACACGCTTTCCTTTGCCGCGTCACATCGCGCCTCAGCCGCAGCGCGGCCTTCGCGTGCTTCCGAGGCCAAGCGTTCCGCATCACGTTCGGCCAGAACCACTTCGCGCTGTTGCGTTTCCGCCGTAGCCAACTTGTCAGCCGCCTCGACTCGGCGGGCCTCAGCAGCTTCGATCAGCTCGTTCAGTTCCTCACGTGCCTCGGCGATTTCACCGGGGGCCGCCATGGCTTCCGACAACTCTTCTTCCGAGCTTTCCTTGCGCTCAGCCAGTTCCGAAATCCGCTTTTCCGCGCTGTCCAAACGGTGGCGCCACCCGCTCAGGTCTTTCGTCACTTCCTGCGAGCGACGTGTCCGAGCCTCGCCTTCACGCCGCAACTCGTCATGGGTCGAGCGGTGGGTCAGCATGGTGATCCGTGCGGCCTCGACGGTTTGCTTAATGTCCTCGACCTGCGCTCGGGCGCTGTCGAGGTTACCCAGACTTGCTAGCGCACCTTCGGCCTCACGCAGTTGCGCGCGGGCGGACATGGCATCCTCTTTATGGCGATCTACGGCCAGAGTAAGGGTTTCCAACTTGCCCTGTGCCAGATTACGATCAGCCTCGGCCCGGCTAAGTTGACGTGCTGTTTCGGCCATACGCTGGTCTGCTGCCCGGCGTGCTTCACGCGCACGGCGGTCCGCTTCTGTCACGTCAGCCAGTTGTTGCGACAACGCCTCATGCGCGGCACGAGCGCCATCGGCCTGCGCCTCGGCCCGAGTGAGTTCCTGTTTCAGGGCTTCCAGTTTGTTCAACTGCTCCAGACGCAGGGCCGCAGCACTTGGCGCATCCTCGGCCCAAGCACGGAACCCGTCCCAACGCCACAAATCACCAGAACGCGACACGAGCCGTTGACCCGGTTTCAGCGAGGCCTGCAACCGGGCTCCCTGATCGGCATCCACCAATCCAATTTGCGCAATCCGGCGGCTCAGACGGTCCGGACCGGAGACATGCAGCGCCAAAGGTTCTGCCTCTTCTGGCAAAGGCTGATCACTATCGTAGCCCACAACCTGCACCCAGCCTGAAGGGCCATCGCCTTCGACCAAAGGCGCGCGCAGATCATCTGCCAGTGCGGCACCCAATGCCTTTTCATAACCCGGCGCAACACGGAGCAGATCAAGAACCTGACCACCCTCGGCAGTATCGCGTTCAACCAACTTAGCCAGTGCAGAGGTTTCAGCCCGGATTGCCCCAAGCTCGCCCTCGGCCTCAGACCGTTGTGCCCGGGCCTCGGCCTCGCGCGCTTGCGTTTCATTGCGCAGCTCATCGGCGGCAGCCAAGGCTTCTTCGGCTGCTTCGGCTGCTTCGCGGGCTTCCTCCTCACCTTCTTGCGCGGTTTCAAACGCCTCGCTGGCTCTGGAAAGGGCAGACTTGGCTTCCTCAACCGCCGCGCGCGCCTTTTCCTCTTCGCCTTCGGACCGGGCCAGCGTCTTGCGGCTGTCCTCAACCAATCGCTGCGCCGACTGGTGCCGGGCAACCAACCGCGCCATATCTTCAGTTTCCTGCGATAGATGGTCTTCACGATCCTGCAGCACCGAAGCCGCCTCACGCGCAACTTCAGCGGCTTCAGCCACCTTATCGTCATGCCCCTCAGCTGCTTTGGTCAGCTCGCGCGCTTCCCATTCTAACCGCTCGATCATCTGGCCTGCGTCTCGGTTCAGGCCGGCCTCGCGTTCAATGTCGTTACCCAACTGCTGAATACGATTGGTCAGGGTTTCTATGGTTTGACGGGCGCGGGTTTCCTGATCCGAAAGCTGGTCGCGTTGCACCTGCTGGCGCTGCAGCACGGCGGCAGCAATAGCCTCCTCCTCGCGCAACGGAGGCAGTGTCTCTTCAATCTCAGCGCGCTTGGCGGCCGCCGCGCGGGCCTCAGCCTCGGCACGGGATGCTTCGGTGATCCTATCACGTAGCTTTTCTTCCGCCAGTTGGCGCGCCATGTCGGCTTCTTTCCAACGGCGATACAGCAACATTCCTTCGGCCTGCCGCAGCAGTTCGCCAATCTCGCGATAGCGTGCGGCCTGACGGGCCTGACGGGCGAGTTGCGCCAATTGCGTGCCCAATTGCTCCAAAACGTCATCTACACGCGTCAGGTTTGCTTCGGTGCCTTTGAGTTTCAGCTCAGCCTCATGTCGACGTTGGTACAGACCCGAGATTCCGGCGGCCTCTTCCAAAATACGACGACGGGCACGCGGTTTGGCGTTAATCAACTCAGCAATTCGGTTCTGCCCCACCAGAGCAGGCGAGTGCGCACCCGTAGAGGCATCCGCAAACAACATCTGCACGTCGCGCGCCCGCACATCCTTACCATTGGTCTTGTATGCGCTGCCGACATCGCGGGTGATGCGGCGTACGATCTCTAATTGATCGCTGTCGTTAAAACTCGAAGGAGCCAGCCGTTCCGAATTGTCCATCGTCAGAACAACTTCGGCAAAGTTTCGCGCCGGGCGCGTGGCTGCGCCTGCAAAAATCACGTCCTCCATCGCGCCGCCGCGCATGGATTTGGGGCGGTTTTCCCCCATCACCCAGCGCAAAGCTTCCAAAAGGTTGGATTTACCGCAGCCATTCGGCCCCACCACACCGGTCAACCCATCCGCGATGATCAGATCGGTTGGATCAACAAAGCTTTTAAAGCCAGTGAGTTTGAGTTTGCTGAAGCGCAAAAGCGACGGGTCCCATGATTCCTACTTAGTTGAAGTCTGCGCAACGGATTGGGGTCGAGTCAACGGAGTTGCGCAGGATATGGGACATCAACCCGACTTATCCACAATATCTTGCCGAAATGCGCAGGAAAACGCGTATATCAGTAAGGCGTACATTCAAACACCTGATAACCGTAGCTACCGCCTACATCCTCGTAGATTCCATAATCCACGCATTCATAATTCGGGATTGAAATTGCAGTCAGCAACAAACGTTCCCCTGCGTCGCGGTCACAGCCTAACACCCCGACAGTCACCGCAGCATCCCCAAGCACGTCCAGAATGGGGCAGCCCGAAACCTGTGCCATGGCCAAACCCGCGCGATCACGGATTGGGCCAAGTCGAGGCGCGTATTGCATATTAACGCGAACAGCCTCAGCCAGTTCTCCGCGCACGCGCACGTCAAATACGCTGCCGTTAACCGCCACTCGGGTCGCGGGCAAGTCGCGAAAATAGGTTGTACCAGCCGAACAGGCAGCTAGCGCCAAGAAGAGAACCAGATACCGGATCATTCTGCCAGTTTTGTCGTAACATAGTTAACAGAACCTTTCCTCAATTCAGGCGCGTAGAACCTCACCTAATCTACGAATACCCTCGCGGATCGTTGCCTCATCCGAATTGGAAAAACTCAACCTGATGGTGTTGGTCCCGGTTTCATCTGGGAAAAATGCGCCTCCGGGCACAAAGGCGACTTCGACAGTCTCCAGCGCGCGGGCCAACAGGTCCGCCCCATCCATGCCTTTTGGCAAAGTCACCCAGACAAACATGCCGCCCTCGGGCTTTGTCCAATCCACACCAGTTGGCATATTTTCCTGCAACGCCTCCAGCATGGCATCGCGGCGGGCACCATAGACCCGACGCAGCATGGGGATATGGGTGTCGAAGCAAGCCCGCGCCACCTCGTTGATGGCCATCTGATTAATCGTCGCAGAGTGCAGATCGGCCGCTTGCTTCATAAGCACCAACTGCGAGATCACCGGCTTGGCGGCCACGACCCAACCCACTCGGAGCCCCGGAGACAGGGTCTTTGAGAAGCTTCCGCAATAGATCGTCCGGCACTGCTCGATCGATCCCTTTCGGGCAAGTTCCAGCGCCAGAACCGGCGGGATCGGCTCTCCATCATAACGCAGCGCCTGACAGGCCCCGTCTTCGATCACCGCGATGTTCAATTCATCGGCCAGATCCAGCAATGCTTCCCGCCCTTGTAGGTCCACGGTTTCTCCGGTCGGATTGGCGAAATCTGGTGAGAGGTAGGCGAATTTCACGGCCCCTTCTCTTGCTGCATCAGCATACTCTGCAGCCCTGCGATTGCCGTGGACACTAAGACGGTCGAAACGTGGTTCGTAAGCGTTGAACGCCGCCAATGCCCCCAGGTAGGTCGGCCAACCCACCAACGCGGTGTCACCCGGCGATAGGTAGAGCTTGCCCAGATAGTCCAGTGCCTGTTGCGAACCCGATGTGATCAGGATGTTATCCAAAGCACAATCAATACCGATCTGGCGCATGTGATTAACCAACCACTCACGCAGGGGCACATAACCTTCGCTCACTGAATACTGCAGCGCCTGCGCCCCACTGTCCGACGCCAAAGCAGATTGGAACGCGGTGGCAAAACCTTCCGCTGGAAAAAGGGCTGGATCCGGAATGCCGCCTGCAAAGGAAATTATGCCCGGCTGATCCAGCAGCTTTAGCAGCTCGCGTATCTCAGACGCTTTCATCCGCGACGCTCGCGTAGCAAACAGGTCTTTTGTCGACATGAGTCTCCTCCACACTCGTGCTCGGAAGCCTAGGCACAGCCCTTTTAATGTCAATAGTTATGACCTAATGTTGCAAAACTGAGAGTGTCGTATTCTTGAACCCCCAAGAAATACGTGGTCATATGATTTGACCAATTTTGGAAATCCCTTATGCCCTTTCAAAAAATTCAAACTGAAAAGCTATCCATCGCAGTTGTAAGGCAAATCGAATTACTCATCCTGCGCGGCATCCTGCGTCCGGGCGAACGGCTTCCGGCAGAGCGTGAACTTTCCGAACGTCTGGGTGTGTCCCGTCCCTCTCTTCGCGAGGCGATCTCAGAGCTTCAGAACCAGGGTTTGCTAACCGCTAAGGCCGGGTCGGGCATCTACGTAGCTGAGGTGCTGGGTTCGGCTTTTTCTCCGGCATTGGTACAGCTTTTCAGCAGCCACGAAGAGGCGGTGTTCGACTTGCTGTCCTTTCGCAGGGACATGGAAGGATTGGCCGCGGAACGCGCAGCCCGGCTGGGATCAGAGAGTGATCTGAAGGTCGTGCAGGCAATCTTTGAAAAGATGGAAGCCGCTCATACCCGAAATGCCTCGGAAGACGAGGCCAATCTGGACGCGCAATTCCATATGGCCATAATTGAAGCCAGCCATAACGTCATAATGCTGCACATGATGCGGTCCATGTACGATCTGCTGCAACAAGGTGTGTTTTACAATCGCCAGATGATGTTCCAACAACGTACAACGCGCGGCGCCATTTTGGACCAACACCGCGCCATCAACACCGCCTTGCAAGACCGCGATCCGAAAGGCGCACGACTGGCCGTTGAACAGCACCTGAACTTTGTCGAACGCTGCATGGCCGATCAAGAGAAAGCCACCCGCAACGAGAAAATCGCGCAGCAGCGGTTACAGCATGAGACCAGGTCAGCCTGATGTTCATCGGTCATTTGCCCGGTGCCTATCTGATCTTTCGGGCGGCAACTCCGAAACTCGGCAAGCTGGCCTTTACCGCTGCTATGGTGGGGGCGGTAGCGCCAGACGTGGATATTCTGTGGTTCTACCTCGTTGATGATCGCGGGCACCACCATCACACCTATCTGACCCACCGTCCGATCATTTGGGCCAGTTTTTTACTTTGCGGTGCGTTACTAAGGTTCTGGCGACCACGTGTCGGCACAGCACTGACTTTCTTCGGGGCGGGTGGACTGGTTCACATGGTGCTGGATTCGATTACCGGTCAAGTGGCGTGGCTGTGGCCATTCTCTGACGCAACCTATCCTTTGGTCATCGTACAGGCGACGCATTCGCACTGGATACTATCCTTTCTCAACCATTGGACCTTCAAGGTTGAGATTGTGATCGTGCTGGTCGCCATTATCGTTTGGTTGATCAGCTGGCGTAAATCCACGAAAGCCAGCTGATATAACGAAAAAACCCGAGAACCTGAGGCTCTCGGGTTTTTTCAAACCATATGCTCGGTATGTCAGTGCAACTTTTCATCGACATCCGCAATTGCAGCGTCGATCAGCTTGTTCGCCTGAGTGGCCGTCATCTGCTTGGCCAGAACCGCGTTTGCCGCTGAAACGGCGACGGTGATGGCCTGATCGCGGACTTCTTTCACAGCCGAAGCTTCAGCCGACGCGATCTGATCCTGCGCAGCGGCCAGACGGCGCGCGATGGATTTCTCCAGATCGGCTTTGGCTTGCTCGGCGGCCAGAGCGGCATCATCCTTTGCAGCGGCCACGATGGCATCTGCCTGAGTCTGTACTTCGCGCTGCTTACGCTCGTACGAGGCCAGCAGGCTGCGGGCTTCTTCGTGCAGAGCACGAGCTTCGTCCAGCTCAGCCTTGATGCCTTCGGCACGGTTGTCCAGCGCGCCACCGATCATGCCGGGGACCTTGAAGTAGAACAGGACTGCGATGAAGACTATGAAGCCCAGAAGGACGACAAAGTCTGTGTTGCCAAGTGAGAAGAACGGGCCGCTTGCAGCCAGCGCAGGGCTGGCGACACCAACGGTCAGGATAAGGGCAAGAGTATTCCGCATGTCACTTATCCTTTCGTCTGCGCGTCTACGGCACTGTTGATGGCTTTGGCATCTGCCTCGCCGCCCAGCGCTGTGACCAGTTCAGCCGCCGTATCCTTGGCAACCAATTGAATGCTTTCCAGCGCACCGGCACGGATTTCGGCAATCGCCTTTTCCGATTCAGCCGCCTTTGCAGCGATTTCCGCATCCGCCTTGGCAATCGCGTCATCCAGACCAGACTGGATTTCGGCGCGGGCTTCCGCTGCGATACGCTGTGCCTCAGAACGGGCATCGGCCAGCGCCTTATTATAGGCCTCTTCAGCCTCGACCGCTTTGGCCTTCAGATCTTCGGCCGCAGCCAGGTCATTTGTAATGGTCCCCTGACGTTCAGCCAGGATTGCCGCGATGCGGGGCAGAGCCACGCGGGACAGGACCAGAAAGATGACGACCAGCGTAATGACCAGCCAGAAAATCTGGTTGGGGAACCAATCGAAGCAGAGCTGTGGCATCCCGATGGCAGAGCCATAGGAGTCGACGCACGAGCCAGCTACCTCTTCTGTTAGGGGTTCAGTCGCCATGATATCCTCCGTCGGAAACTTGTCTTTACAACAGGTGGGCCGCTATGGCTTGGACCCACCTGCGCGTAAGGATCAGGTTCCGCAGATTATACGGCGAACATCAGCAGCAGCGAGACCAGGAATGCGAAGATCCCCAGGGCTTCTGCGAACGCGATACCGATGAACAGGGTTGCGGTCTGCGAAGCAGCCGCCGAAGGGTTGCGCAGGGCGCCGGCCAGGAAGTTGCCTGCAACGTTGCCCACCCCGATTGCGGCTGCGCCGGAACCGATTGCTGCCAGGCCTGCGCCGATGTGTGCGAGATCGCCTTCCATGATGTATCTCCTTACGAATTGGAAGTTTCGATGTTGGGGTATCAGACCTTAGTGCGAAGGATGCAGCGCATCTTTCAGGTAAACACAGGTCAGAATGGTGAATACGTAGGCCTGGATGAAGGACACGAGGACCTCAAGGCCATACATTGCGGTGATTGCCAGAACGGACACGGGCGAGATCACTGCAATCGCAGCAAAGCCTGCGAAAACTTTGATCACGGCGTGGCCGGCCATGACGTTACCAGCAAGACGAATAGAGTGGCTGACCGGGCGTACGAAGTACGAGATCAGCTCGATGATCGCCAAAACCGGGCGCAACGCCAAAGGCGCGCTGGACACCCAGAACAGGCCCAGGAACGCGGCGCCGTTCTTGACGAAACCCAAAACAGTTACGGTCAGGAACACGGCCAGCGCCAATGGGATGGTTACGGCGAAATGTGATGTGGTGGTGAAGGACATGGGGATCATGCCCAGGAAGTTCGCGCAGACAATGAACATGAACAGGGTCATGACATAGGGGAAGTACTTGACGCCTTCCTTGCCGCAGATGTCTTCCAGCATCTTGTAGATAAAGCCATAGGCTAGTTCAGCGACCGACTGCATCCGGGTCGGAACAATCGCGCGCTTCGAGGTGCTGAGAACCAACAGTCCAAAGATCGCCGCAATCGCAAGGAACAGCCACAGGGTCACGTTGGTAGGTGTGTACCAAGCAATCGCACCGTCGCCGAACAACGGCTTGACGATGAACTGGTCCATTGGGTGGAAAACCAGGCTGCTGCCTTCTGCTGCGGTGGTCTCAGTTGCCACGTTCAGTCCCTCTCGTCCTTCTCGGCAGCCGTCGCCGCCGCTTGTTTCTCTTGAACCTCTTTCGCGCTGCGGAGCATAACCTTCACGCCCGCGACAAGGCCCAGCAATGTAAACAGCACCAGAAAGATCGGGATCGTCCCGAGCAGGCTGTCCAGCCCGTATCCGATGCCAAATCCGATCCCCAGACCGGATACCATTTCGATGACCATCCTCCAGGCAAGCTCGCCCCCGGACACGTCAGCGTCAGCACGAGGCTTCGGCGCTTTCGCCTTTTTCGCCGCGTCGATCTTGGCCTCAAGCTGCGCCATACGCTGCTTTTGGTCATCATCGGTCACGGGCATTTCCCTCGCACAGTCTTGAGTAGGGTGCTAAGGGGCTGAGGGCGCAGAGTCAACGGCATTGAAGGCCCAAACTGACGCACCTTATAACTTTGTTTTTAAACAATATATTCCACCCCAACGATTTCACCGAATTGACCCGAATACCCTCGGGTCGCGAATTTCACTGGGAAACACATATTCAACCTTTTGGTTGATTGTCCGATTTCAGCGGCTGGCCGCGTAGGTTGGCCGTTTGATCCAACAACCAACCACGGAACGCTTGCACGGATTTCCGGCGCACTGATCCGGTGCCTAAAACCAGACGGAAACAGCCCTGACGAAACCCAATAGGAAAACAACGTATCAGGCGACCCGCCTGAAGATCGGTTAGCACGCAATCTTCCGATCCAAGGAAGACGCCTTGTCCGTGTAGGGTCGCTTCAAGCGCAAGGCCGGTTTCGGGCCGCCATCCACCGATACGATTTTCAGGCATATCGACCCCAGCCAGTTCCGCCCAGCGCGGCCATATCTCTCCCGATCGATCACGGTACAAGCGGTGTTCTAATACCTGCCCTGGGTCGCTCCATCCGTCGGGCCGCAAGCTCGGCGCGGCAAAAGGATAGATCGGAGCGTCACTGATAAGATCAGACGATACATCCAGCCAACCGCGATGCGCAAAGCGGATCGCCAAGTCAGCGTCATGGCGATCAATATCAGCCAGCGCACGAGAGGATTCGAGCCTCAGTTCGAGATCCGGGAATTCGTCATAGAAATCAGACAGTCTGGGAATCAAGAATTTTTGAGCGAAAAGCGGTTCGCAACTAACGGTGATAGTACCCTTGGGTTGACGGCGCACCATTTCGGACGCCTCTGCAATCTCGTCCAGTGCCACAGTAAGCCGCGCCAGCAGACCGCGACCTTCCCCAGTCAGTTGCACGCCACGCGGTAAGTCACTGAACAAAGAAACACCAAGTCGATCTTCTAGCCCACGCACATGACGGCTTACAGCAGAGTGGCTCACGTTCAGTTCTTCCGCTGCACGACTGAAACTTTGGTGCCTTCCGGCGGCTTCGAACGCTTTCAGCGCATTCAGTGGGGGAAGCGATCTCGTCATTCCTATATGTGCTTTTTTTGCACATATATAGTCAAGTAATTGATTTTGTATAATTCTGGAAGGGAGCCCACAATACATTATGAAAAATAAGTAATTGAGGGTTTTATGGAAAGTTCTCAGCGAAGTCTTGCACTAAACTTACGTCTGATTTTAAAGCGCTATCTAAGCTTAACTTTATCAAATTTGAGGCGGCAACCTAAGGAGACGTCCTTACCGGCAAACGAACGAATGACCCGCGACATCGGCCTGTCGGCAGCCGAGCTAGAACGGATGCGCCTGCGCTTTCCTTCCGACAGCACCCGTCATCCCATGATTTAACGCCCTTTTCCCGCACACCCCAAGCGGTTATGACTTGGCGATGAACGACCTTGATACAGTTTTTGCCGCCCTTGCTGATCCGACCCGGCGCACCATCCTTGCGATGCTGCTGGAGGACGACATGGCCGTCACGGATGTGGCGGAACCGTTCGAGATGTCGCTGGCCGCAATCTCGAAACATCTGGTGATCCTGACCAAGGCTGGGCTGATAAGTCAGGAAAAACGCGGTCGAGTAAAGTGGTGCAAGCTGGAGCCGGATGCCTTACGCGCGGCCTCGGTCTGGATGCAAGGGTTCGGTCAGTTCGAACCAGTAAACCTGGATGCTTTCGAGCGGTTTCTCGAGGTCGAGCTACCGGCGAACGAGGACCCCTAAGCCCGGCTACCGCACCACAAAAACGGACACCTTGGCGTGATTGGCCAGATACCCCGCATGGCTGGAAAAGATGTAATCGGTTATCCGCGGCGCATGGGTCCCGACAATAATCAGATCAGCTTCAATATCTTCTGCGACACCTTTTAGATCGCTATCAACCTCTACTGCGACATCGTTGGAGTGGATATTGCGAAAGTCAACTTCCGTCTCGCTATTCCTCGCCATCTGATTGGCGAAAGAGCGCAGTTCTTCGTTTACTTTGGCGTCCGACTGAACCGGGTCGCCGGGCTGGGTACCGGTCACAGTGACAACCGTAATCTTCGCGCCCTGCCACTTGGCAACCTCAGCCGCGACATCGGCGGCCTTGCGGACCTCGGGTGGCAAGTGCAGATCAACCGGGAACATGATGTGAGTATACATGGCAATTCCTCCTCAACCCAAAACATAGCGAAACCCGCATATCTTAACTTTGATCTGCCTCAACGATCGGTTTGACAGCAAAACCTACCCTTCCTGACTGTATTCGACGCCTGAGATGACCCCAAACGGATCCGCGCGACAGAGCCACGGCGCTTGAGCGCCAACCACGGTCAATGTCGTTACAGATCCGGTCGGTTCGGTCTTTGTCGAAATGGCACTTACGTCATCTGGTCGCACTCCGGTTTCGGCTGACACTAAAGCCTCGCAACTGCCTTGCAGGTCAGGCTCAGATACCGAGACCCCAGTTGCTGGTTGCGTGCATGCGGATAAGACCGACGCTACTATCAGGTAAAATGCTGGTTTCATGATCTGCTATCCGTGCGTTCTATTCATCATACGCTCGCATAATCCGGTCCGAAAACAAGCCTCATCTGCGCGCGGGGTTCGTAGAAGGGGCCATCTGCTCTTCGGACTTCAACAGAAGCACGAGTGCGGCGACCGTGAGTATTGCCCCAACGAACACAAATAACGTGGGCGGCTGCCGACCCAGCGCAACTTCCCATAAAATCACCCAACTGGGGATAAGATAGGTGTAGGCCATAACCTTGGCTGAGGGCAGTCGCAGGGTAGAAAACTGCACCAGAACAAAACTGGTCGCCGTTGCAAAGATCGACACATACAACAGTCCGATCCAAACAATTAGCGGCAGGTTAACCCAATCAGTCGCGCGAATTTCCGACCAGCCATAGAGCGTAAGCAACAGGCAGCCCGCGACCAAAGTACCAAAGGAAAAAACCACCGCCGGTTCGCCCCTGTTCAGCTTTCGCACCATGGGCGTATAGATCGCATGCGCCGCGCAGCCAAAGAAATAGATGATTTCGCCGCGGCCGATCTCAAAAGCTTTAAATGCCTGCCAATCCGCGCGGAAGATGACCCACAAGGCACCAACAGCCCCGACTGACAGCGCCAAAGCCATCCTTGGTGTCGTGATCTGACGCAGTAACACCCATCCTGCCAATGCCGACATCACCGGAGTCAACGTAAACACCGCCGCGGCGCTGACCGGAGGCGCCGTCTTCAACCCGTGGAACATCAAGACGAAATAGGCAGCAAACAGCGCCCCTAGAACAAGGTAGCGCCACGGTGCCCGCGTTGCGCTGCGCGGTAACTCGGTAGTCAGCAGGACCACGATCCCAATCAACACAGAGGCAATCAGAAAGCGTGCCGCCGTGATCGCTTCGGGCGCAATCTGGTTTGCAATCATTGAACCCAGCGAAAAGCTGCCCGCCACAAGCGCCGAAAAAACAAGCATGGCCAAATGGCCCTGAGCTTGCTGTGTCACGCCATCCATTCTTTCGCTTGGCCCTTCAGGAAAGTCAAGAAAGCCTGAACTTTGGTGGTACGGTGCAGATCAACATGTGTCACCAGCCACAGCTTGCCGGACCATTCCGGCAAATGTGACATGACCTCTTGCAATTCGGGGTTTCGCGAGGCTTCCCAGCGCGACATGAAACCTATGCCAGCTCCGGCCAAAACGGCTTGGCGCATAGTGAAATTATTCGAACAGCGGAAAGTGATCGCCTCGTCTGGTGCATGTTCCCGCAGCCACCGAGAAAATGGGGCGCGGTTGTTTTCGTCATCGTTGCCTACAAAGGAATGGTTGGCAAAATCTTCGATCCCTGCTGGCTCACCCCGCCGCGCGATGTAGTCCTGGCTTGCGTACAGACCCATTTCCTGCGTCCAGAATGGTTGCACCACATTGTCAGGTTGATCCGGCACCGACCCGGCACGAATGGCCACATGCGCCTCGCCATATTCCAGGCGGAAAAGCCGGTCCCCGGTCAAATAGCGGACAATCACACCGGGGTGGAGTTGTTGAAATTCGCTAAGAACAGGCACGACAAGCGGAGCCAGCGAGGCCAGCGATGTGACGACCAATTCGCCAGCGACGTCATCGCCCCGGCCCTTCATACGGCCGACTAATTGGTTGAACTGATCCTCGGTCGCCTGCGCTACGCGCAAAAGGTCATCGCCAGCCTCAGTCGGTGTGTACCCGCGCGCGTGGCGTTGGAACAACTTGACGCCCAACCGCGCCTCGATCGCGTCGATATGACGGATCACTGTCGCGTGATGCACGCCCAGAACTTCGGCCGCACCACTGACTGTACCCATTCTGGCGACCTGATAAGCGGTTCTAACTTCATCCCAATTGTCCATAACAACCATCTTTTGTGCAATTTTTAACAGTTACTGTTGATATATCCGAGTTTTGTTCGCAGGCGCAATGTACATATTCGTTTCAGACGCAAAATCCTATCAGAAGGACCAAGTGAAATGACTAAAACTATCCTGCATATCGACGCCTCGGCCCGCCGCGAGGGATCGGCAACCCGCGACCTGTCTAACCGCATCGTCCAGCACTTGGGTGCGGATCGCATTGTACGACGCGATCTGGCGACCCCCCTGCCCCTTCTGACGGAACACTGGATCAATGCCAACTTCACTCCTGTTGATCAACGCACCGACGCGCAGCGCGAGCATCTGGCGCTGTCGGATACTCTGGTTGGCGAATTGCAGGACGCAGACACTATCGTCATCGGTTTGCCGATCTACAACTTCTCGGTACCGGCTGCATTCAAGGCTTGGATTGATCTGGTCGCGCGCGCGGGTTTGACGTTCTCGTATACCGAAAACGGCCCCAAAGGGCTTCTGGAAGGCAAGCGTGTGGTTCTGGCCATTGCGTCTGGCGGCACCGCAGTAGGGTCCGAGATCGATTTTGCAACAGACTACGTGCGCCATGTCTTAGGCTTTATCGGCATCACGGATGTCGAAATCGTAGCCGCCGATAAAATGGCATTGGACGCAGAAGCGGCCCTCAGCAACGCGCACGAAGCTGTCACCAAGCTGGCAGCCTAATACTTTCTAAAGACAATCCTTTATAGCGCCCAGTCTGCGCCTGAAAAGAAATCGCAGTCTGGGTGTTTGTCGTGAAAAGTGAATATTGAAGGCAGGGTTAGACGCCCTGCCCTTCAAGGCTCTGCTCAGGTTGGAGCATGCGGGATGCGGCTTTGTCATTGCCGCCTCGAAAACTCCGCATGCGCAACAGAGCGCGATGAAAGGCTAATCAGCCTAGCCAACTCACGCCACAACCAATCCGCTCAAAGAAGCTCATCAGATCACTACGGGCCATAACCACGGTTCGGTCATTGACCAGTGGGTGCATGTTGATCACATCTGCGTCTTGCGCAGCGGCGTCCATGAAGAACCGGACGTCATTTTCGACACCGTTGATCATCGCCAGTGGACTAACCGCTCCGGGCCGGATTCCAAGGTTTTGGAACAAACGTTCAGGTGACCCAAAGGACAGGCTGCCCACACCCAGCTCGGCCCCTAACACCTTAAGGTCAATCTCGCGGCTTTGCTCTAGCGTCACCAGATAGTTCCGCTTTTTCCGATCCCGCAGGTAAAGATTTTTTAGGCGAAGGGCGTTTTCGCCGGGCACCATGAATTGTTCTTCAACTCCTTTGGCATCTTCAACCGTGCGCAGAGGGACATGGCTGTGTAGACGATACGGCAGCCCCCAATCATCCAACCGAGTCAAAAGAGCGTCGGAACTAACCGGTAAGGTGTCCTGAAAAGCGGATGATGCGTCCATGGATGGCTCCTGATACTTTGATCCGCTCTTGCCGCGAAAGATGGTCAGGTTCAAGAGGTGTTGGATTTGCCGGTTGTTGACTCCCAACCAAAATACAAATAACGAACGCGCAAACATCCGGAAGAGACGATCCTTCCGGTCCCTTGAGTCGTTCAGGGATCGCCCCCCACCAGCGAGTTTCGCCCGTGGGGGCAATTGCGTATTTAACCGGCGTTTCCTACCTAGGAAATGCCACAGGATAACCGGCTAAGGAGGCCGAAGGCATGTTTGAAAATCTATCCGAACGCCTCTCTGGCGTCTTTGACCGGCTGACCAAACAAGGTGCGCTGTCCGAAGAAGACGTCAAAACCGCCCTGCGCGAAGTTCGGGTTGCGCTGCTTGAGGCTGACGTCTCGCTGCCGGTTGCCCGTGAATTCGTGAAGAAGGTTCAAAGCCAGGCCACCGGTCAGGCGGTTACCAAGTCGATCACCCCCGGTCAGCAGGTCGTCAAGATCGTGCATGACGCGCTGGTTGATGTGCTGCGCGGCGAGGAAGACCCCGGCGCGCTGAAGATCGACAACCCGCCTGCCCCGATCCTGATGGTCGGTCTGCAGGGCTCGGGTAAGACGACCACGACCGGTAAGCTTGCAAAGCGCCTGAAAGAGAAGGAGGGCAAGAAGGTCCTGATGGCCTCTCTGGACGTCTATCGCCCGGCGGCGATGGATCAGCTGGCTGTTCTGGGCACGCAGGTCGGCGTAGATACCCTGCCGATCGTTCCCGGTCAGAAGCCCGTCGATATCGCCAAGCGCGCCAAGCAACAGGCAACGCTGGGCGGCTACGACGTCTACATGCTCGACACAGCGGGTCGTCTGCATATCGACGAAGTCCTGATGGACGAGGTCGAGCAGGTCCGCAATGCGGTCGATCCGCGCGAAACCCTTCTGGTCGTCGACGGCCTGACCGGTCAGGTCGCCGTTGAAGTGGCCGAGGAGTTCGACGCCAAGGTCGGCATCTCGGGCGTGGTCCTGACCCGGATGGACGGTGACGGACGTGGCGGTGCGGCGCTGTCGATGCGCGCGGTCACCGGCAAGCCGATCCGCTTTGTTGGTTTGGGCGAGAAGATGGACGCGCTCGAAACCTTTGAGCCGGACCGGATCGCAGGACGTATTCTGGGCATGGGCGACATCGTTGCCCTGGTCGAAAAAGCCCAGGAAACGATGGAGATCGAACAGACCGAGCGCATGATGAAGCGCATGGTCAAAGGTCAGTTCAACATGAACGACCTGAAAATGCAGCTGGAACAGATGATCCAGATGGGCGGCATGCAGGGCATGATGGGCATGATGCCGGGCATGGGCAAGATGGCCAAGCAGATGGATCAGGCAGGTCTGGACGACAAGGTGCTGCGCCAGCAGATTGCCATGATCCAGTCGATGACCAAGCGCGAACGTGCCAACCCGCAGCTGCTGCAGGCCAGCCGCAAGAAACGGATTGCAGCCGGTTCGGGGATGGAGGTCAGCGACCTCAACAAGCTGATCAAGATGCACCGGCAGATGTCGGACATGATGAAAAAGATGGGCAAGATGGGCAAAGGCAAGATGCTGAAACAGGCCATGAAGGGCATGTTCGGCAAAGGCGGCCCATCGCCCGAAGAAATGGCCGCAGGCATGGACCCAAAGGCGCTGGAACAGGCAGCCAAGGCAATGGGTGGCAAGATGCCCGGCGGAATGCCCGGATTGGGCGGCGGTATGGCTCTGCCTCCGGGCCTCAGCGGGTTCGGTAAGAAAAAGTAATGAACGCCCTTGCGCCTCATATCCCCCGGCTTGAAACGGCACGCCTGATCCTGCGCGCGCCGTCCGAAGCTGACCTTGACGCTGACGCTGAGTTCTTTGCGAGCGAAAACTCAAAGTATGTCGGTGGACCGCTGCGCCGTGAAGAGACATGGCGGTCGATTGCCATGCTTTTAGGCCATTGGGCACTTCGCGGTTACGGGTTCTGGGGCGTTGAGGAAAAGGAGACCGGCACCTACGTCGGTCGTGTCGGCCTGTGGTTTCCTGAAGGCTGGCCCGAACCGGAAATCGGCTGGACGTTGATGAACCAAGCGACAGGCAAGGGTTACGCGACCGAGGCCGCTTTGGCCGCGCGCGCGCATGCCTACGACGTGCTGGGATGGGCTACGGCGATTTCGCTGATCGATCCTGATAACCATGCCAGCAAGGCTGTGGCCAACCGGTTGGGCGCGCGGTTCGATTATACTTATGAGCACCCCAAGTTCGGCACTACCGAAATCTGGCGTCACCCCGCCCCTGCCGATCTGGTGAATGGCGGAATGGAGGCCTACGCATGACCCACATCGCCTTGACCACCGAAAGGATCGGCCAATGACCAACCCCGTGACACAGGCTGCCACGCTGTTGAAAGAGCATCGCGAAAGCATCGACCGGCTGGACGCGATCCTTGTCTATACACTGGGCGAGCGGTTCAAACACACGCAGGCCGTTGGCAAACTCAAGGCCGAACACAACCTTCCCCCGTCCGATCCCTCGCGCGAAGCTGCGCAGATCGCGCGGCTAGAAGACCTGGCGAAAGAGGCCGATCTGGACCCAGACTTCGCCAAGGCTTTTCTGAATTTCATCATTCAGGAAGTCATCCGACACCATAAGAAACACCAGAACTAAACCGGTTACGACCGGATACGCCATTCAAAGGAGATACCACCATGGCAATGAAAATTCGTCTCGCCCGCGGCGGCTCGAAAAAACGTCCTTTCTACCGCATCGTGGCTGCTGACAGCCGCATGCCCCGTGACGGCCGTTTCATCGAAAAGCTGGGCACCTACAACCCGCTGCTGCCGAAAGACAGCGAAGAGCGCGTTAAAATGAACATGGAGCGCGTTCAGTACTGGCTGGACCAAGGTGCTCAACCCACCGATCGTATCGCACGTATGCTAGAAGCTGCCGGCACCCGTGAAAAGGCCGAGCGCAACAACCCCAACAAAGGTACACCGGGCAAGAAAGCTCAGGAGCGCGCAGAAGAGAAAGCTGCAAAGGCTGCTGAGGTTGCCGAAGCGGCTGCTGCACCAGCTGAAGAAGTGGCTGCAGAAGAATAAGCAGGCGGGCGCGTGCAGGATCAGACTTTCACCGACGATTTTCGCACGCAGTTCGATCTGTTGATGCGGCTCCGGCGCGATGTGCGTCGGTTCCGCATCGAACCCGTGGACGAGGCAGTGCTGACGCGCTGCCTCGACGCATTTCGGCTGGCCCCGTCTGTGGGGTTAAGCGAACCTTGGCGGGTGATCCGCGTCGAAAGCCCTGCCGTACGCGCGGCGGCGCTCAAGAACTTCCAAGCCACCAATGCGCAGGCGTTGGAGGGTTATTCCGGTGAAAAGGCGCAGCTTTACAGCCGACTAAAGCTGTCGGGGATGCAAGAAGCTCCGATACAATTGGCCGTGTTTTGCGACGACATCACGGAAAAGGGTCAAGGGCTGGGCGCGAAAACGATGCCTGAGATGCGTCGCTATTCGGTGGTGTCCGCAATTACTCTGTTCTGGCTGGCCCTGCGCACCGAGGGCCTGGGATTGGGCTGGGTCTCTATTCTGGACCCCGATCAGCTGACACACGACTTGGACGTGCCCAACAGTTGGCAACTGATCGGTTATTTCTGCGTTGGTTGGCCAGAAGAGTCTTCCGACACGCCGGAACTGGAGCGGGTAGGATGGGAGCAACGAATGGGCGACCTGCCTATTGAGGTCCGCTAAGATGTTCGGGCTTATTCGACTTCCCATATTGCTAATGATCGCTTTTATTGTCGGTGTGTTCTTTGAACGCTCGAACCAGCGCGAGGCCTGTGCCTCGCGGGGTGACTGGCAAGACGGGCTATGCGTGACGGTGGTAGGACCAAATGAATGATCTGATCTGCGTGGGCAGCATTGCAGGGTCTTACGGAGTGCGCGGCGAAGTGCGCCTCAAAAGCTTTTGCGCCGTGCCCGAAGATATCGAGAATTACTCTCCGCTGACCGACGAAGCTGGCACGGAACGGTATCCGCTTGTTCTGACGCGTGCGATCAAAAACGGATTTGCCGCGCGTTTGGGCGGTATTGAGACTAAAGAACAAGCTGACGCGATCAACGGCCTGCGTCTGTATGCGCGTCGGGATCAACTACCCTCGCTTCCTGATGATGAATTCTATCACACCGACCTGATCGGGCTTGAGGTTTATGACACCGGCGGCACCTTGTTGGGCCAGGTCAAATCAGTGCAAAACCATGGGGCGACCGACCTGTTGGAACTGCATGGGCCGGGCCTGAAAGCCACTGTCCTGCTGCCCTTCACGCTAGAGGTTGTTCCAACGGTTGATCTGGACAAAGGCCGCATTATTGCCGACCCGCCCGAAGGGCTGCTTTGATGCGGCGTGTTCTGCTGCATCTGGGCCTGCACAAAACCGGCACCACTGCGGCACAATCCTTTCTGTATGACAATCGTGAGCTTATCTGGCCGCATTTCGCGTTAGTGCTGCCTTACCGCACCCGCAATTCCGGCCTTTCAAGGGCAGCTACCAACCATTCTGTCTATGGTACTGTTGGAACGCTTGCAGACTTCGGAACCCAGGTAAGAGAGTTTCTGAACACTCTGGAATTCGGCGACAAACGCGGGTTGATCATCAGCGAGGAAAACTTCTCTGGACTACGCCCGAGCCGCAACATTGAACAGGGTTATGCCGCCGCTCCGGAATTGGCCGCCTGTCTGGTAGATGCAATACGTCACCGTTTTTCGGGCCAAGAGGTCGAAATAACGATCTACCTGTCCCTCCGCCAACGCGGAGGTTGGCTGCGCAGTCTTTGGGCGCACGATCTGGAACGAATGCGTCAGGTGCAGGATTTCGAAACTTTTCGGTCGAAAATGGAACATCTGCCTGCGCTTGAGGATACGGTTCACCAAATCCGTGACCGGCAGCCTTCGGTCATCGTCACCTCTGACTGGCTGGAAGATTTGCAATTGCGTCGTTACGGCCCAGGTACGCCCTTTGCTGAGTTTCTGGACCTGCCGCGCGACAAAGCCAAACTTTTGGTACCACCTTCAAAAGCCAACCCCCGCTTGCCCGAGGAGGTTTTGGCAGAATTGCTGGATCTCAACCGCTCACGTCTGGACGAAGCCGCCCTTATCGAGCAGAAGACGGTGATTATTGAACGCGCAAAGGATGCGCTGATCGGCACGACATGACAGACAAGCCCAGTAAATCCCACGGTCGCAAGGCGATCCGCCCAACGCTGAAACCGCGAGAATTGTTGACACCCACGCCAGACCTGCATGGTGTGTGGAAGGCCAAAATTATCACGCTGTTCCCTTCTGCCTTCCCGGGCGTATTGGGCGAAAGCCTGACGGGCAAAGCACTGCAGGAAGGGCTATGGCAGCTAGAGACCGTGGATCTGCGCCAGTTTGGTGTCGGCAAACACCGCAATGTGGACGACACACCGGCAGGTGGCGGAGCAGGCATGGTCCTGCGCGCCGACGTGCTGGGTGAGGCGATTGAACAGACGATGGCTGGCGTTCAAGGCAACTGGCCGTTGATCTACCTCAGCCCTCGTGGTCGCCGAATGGATCAGCGAATGATGCAGAACCTCGCTCGCTGCGATGGCATGACCTTGCTATGTGGTCGCTTTGAAGGTGTCGACGAACGAGTATTGGAACACTACGGCGTGCAAGAGGTCAGCTTGGGCGATTTCGTGATGACCGGAGGAGAGATCGCGGCGCAAGCGCTGATCGACGCAACGGTGCGGCTGATCCCCGGCGTGCTGGGCAATCAGGCCTCGGCGGAAGAAGAGAGCTTTTCATCTGGCCTGCTGGAACATCCGCAATACACCCGCCCCGCCGAATGGAAGGGCCGCTCGATCCCCGACATCCTCATGTCCGGCCACCATGGGCGCATCGCAAACTGGCGGCACGAGATGTCCGAGCAAATCACCCAAGAACGGCGCCCCGATCTATGGGACGTTTACAAAAAGTCCCAAGACTAGCTGTCTTTCCAGCGCGCCCAAGTCTCGGGGTGCCCATTGAATGTGTTAATGTCCACTTTGCCCTGAACGCCCGGCACCAGCCCTGTGCCGGTATATTGCCAAAACCGCCAAGACGCCTTGGGGTAGACCTTGTGCGGATGTCCGGCAACGGACCGCAACCAGAATTCGGTTCCGCGCAAACGACCGATATTCGTATCGCCATGGAAATCCACGGTCGTATAGACAATCGGGCGGCGGCCATAGTGACGTTCAAGGATATCTAGGAACCGATTTGCTTCGGCTCGAACAGTAGCACCATCAGGGCGAAGCCTGCAGGTTCGTGAGTGCGGGGTCCATTCCATATCGAGCACATGCGGCAGGTCAGCCCCCTTGGGGACGTTTTTGATGAACCAACGCGCCTGTTCATGCGCCGGGCGGCAGAAATAATAGTAGTGATACGCCCCCCACGGAACACCCGCCGCCTGTGCGCCGCGCCGGTGATTGTCGAACATAGGGTCGGCCACGTCACCGCCCTCGGTCGCTTTGATGAACACGAAGCTGACGCCAGACGCCTTGGCCCTGCGCCAGTCGATCGGCCCCTGCCAGCGCGATACATCCAGCCCGTGCACCGGATAGTGGCCGGGATGGCGTCCATCCCAGTCATGAGGGTCGGCGTCACCAAACGCTGGGTAGATAACCGACGGAGAGGTTGTGCTCAGAAAAGCTTTGGCCTCGACCTGTTGGGGCGGAGGGCTGTTGCGACCGCAGGACAGGGTCGCAAAGGCCAGGATGGCCAGCATCAATGCAATGCGCATGATCGGTTCCTGTTTCAAATTTCTGCTCTTATAATTACCCCCAGCATGCCTGAACTGTGCCACAAGGCAACGGTGCAGTTTTAAAACGGCGAAAACCCACCGCCCAAGCCTGAAAAACATGGCGTTTTTGTCTTGATCCCTAACGACAAACCCCGTAAAGCACCGCAATCCGGTGCCGCAACTGCGCGACTCCGGTGTTTTGGTTTGCATCATGGCGCAACGCTCGGCTTTCTTCAGCCACCGCGTGTCAGGTCAGACCGGACCAAAGGAACATTCGATCTGACCTCTGGCGGGCTGTGCGCAGGACCCGGTGAAGACCAAGAGTTCTCAGGCCGTGCCCAAACTTCGTGGACCAACCACGAGCAGATAGGAGTAACTGCGATGGACCTGATCGCACAGCTTGAGGCGGAACAGATTGCCGCCCTGGGGAAAGACATCCCCGATTTCAAAGCCGGTGACACTATCCGTGTCGGCTTTAAAGTGACCGAAGGGTCGCGTACCCGTGTGCAGAACTACGAAGGCGTCTGCATCGCGCGCAAAGGTGGCAGCGGCATCGCCGGTTCGTTCACCGTCCGCAAAATTTCGTTTGGCGAAGGCGTGGAGCGTGTGTTCCCACTGCATTCGACCAACATCGACAGCATCACTGTAGTCCGCCGTGGCCGCGTCCGTCGCGCCAAGCTGTACTACCTGCGCTCGCGCCGTGGTAAATCCGCGCGTATCGCCGAAGTCACCAACTACAAGCCCAAGGCTGGCGCCGAGGCGTAAGGAGCGGAAAGATGAAAAAAGACATCCATCCCGATTATCACGTCATCAACGTCAAAATGACCGATGGCACCGTGGTTCAGATGAAATCCACCTGGGGCGCCGAAGGCGACCAGCTGGCACTGGAAATCGACCCCTCCTCGCACCCCGCGTGGACCGGTGGCTCGTCGCGCCTGATGGACGCTGGTGGCCGCGTGTCGAAGTTCAAAAAGAAATACGAAGGTCTGGGCTTCTAAGTCTAAACCGCTTGAGATGCGAGAGGCCGCCCGTCAGGGCGGCCTTTTTCGTTGGACAGTAGACGCGGCTAGCTGCCTGCTTTCTGGGGAGTACGACCAAAGAAGGTTACGAGCAGAGCGGCGGCTGTGATTGCAAAAACACCCAAAAAGCCCAACGGACCGGGAACTGTTGAAAACAGAACCAAGTCGAATCCCAGAGCCCAGATCAGGCCAGTGAAGTCGAAAGGTGCAAGTGCGCTTACAGGTGCGCGCGCGACAGCCTCGTTCGAGGCTATGTGCCCCAAGCCACCTATGAAGCCGGCAAAAGCCAACCAACCGAACGTCTGCCAGCTTAGTGTAACCCAACCAAACGGCAGCGTTGCCAACCCGATCAGAGCTGAAACAACTGCAAAGTAGAACGCAATCGCGGACGAGCTTTCTGTGACCGTCATCGTCTTGGTGTGCACACGCACGAACGCCATGGTCAACGCATAAGCCAAACCTGCCGCAACGCCGATCAATGCGCCGTCACCGGGCATTTCGAATGCCTCCCACAACAGCAGCAATACGCCTAAAAAGCCGATAAAAATCGCCACAAATACTTTCGAGCTTAGCTGCTCTTTCAGCAAAATCGCAGCCATTGGCAAAACCAGAACCGGCGCGAGATAAGCCAGTGCTTGCGCGTTCGCGACTGGAAGGTAGGCAAGGGACAGAAATGACATCGCCATAGAAAAGGCCCCAAAAAGGCTGCGCGTTGCGTGCAGCCCAGGACGCTTTGTCATTAGTCCACTTGGGAACTGGCCCAACCACAAAAGGTATAGGCAGATTGGGAAAATCGCCAACGAAGATCGCCAAAACATAATTTGGCCAATCGGCAATGTTTCGGCAGCACCATGAACAGCGGCCGACATGGCTGTCATTAGAAACGCGGCGAGTAGACGAAGGCCAATGCCTTCGAGAAATTGTTTTTTTGCAATCATATAGGCTCTGTTTCAGAAGGTGCCGTCAGCTACAATTCGTTTTTGTGAGTTCCACCCTCAACGCGAATTGAGTTGAGCCTAATTAGTCGCACATTTTTTGCACAGATCTGTGTACCCTCAGCCCCTATCACTCTCCAAGGCGATGACTTCGGGGGGTGGCAAATGCTACACTTCGCGGAGACAGGAGCCCGGAAACGACGGAGACACCGAAAATGCCCCAGTACAATGACATGATCGAGCTTTCGGTAGAAGATATGGATCTGATCGAAACCGCACTGCGCGGCTCGGTTGCCTCGTTGTCGCACGCAGCTTTGGATGAGGAAGCAATCGGCAAGGCGGATCGCGAAGCAACCCTGCGCCGCATTCATGATCTTCTCGGCAAGCTACACGACCAGAAGGTTTTCTACCGCCCCAAAGACAAGGTGTATCTCGGAGGCTAAGACCGGCGTCAACCTTGCGTTCCAGTGTGTTTACCGGGGCGTGCGGGTTAACTCAGCCGCGCTGTGAACTGGCGGCACTGGCCCGCGCAACAGCGTCAGGGCCAATGCCATCCCGACCAAGGCGGCAATCGCGGCCACCACCATAGCGCTGTCGAAGGCGTTATCCTGCAAATCTCGCAAAGCTTTGGCCATTGCAGTGCTGGCCGTGGGGTCCATCTTAACGATCAACTCCTGGATTTGACTTGGTGTACCATGCGTAAGCGCATGGGCCAGATCAATGCGCTGTGTTGAACCAGCGGGCAGCGCATCGATCACCTCGGACAGACCGCGGCGGATGGTGATGGATTCAGCAAGGCCCCCAACAACAGCGCCAAGGGTGGCACCGAAGTAAAGACAGGCATTGATGACCCCAGATCCCTGCCCAACATGCTCCTCGGGTAGCAGACGAAGGCCAAGGCGCGGTAGCAGCGAGAAACATATACCCATCCCGATACCGACGATCAGCAGTTTCCACCAAATCTCAGCAAATTGTGTGGTGTTCGTAGTCGTCATCAAAAGCAAGAAGCCGCAGGCCATTGCGCCCAAGCCAATCACGACCGGCCATTGAAAGCTGTACGGCGCAAGAAATCGGGGCGCGGTCACTGAAATAATGAACATGCTAAGGCTTAGTGGCATGATCGCCAGCCCCGCTCCGATTGAGGTGTACCCGAAAGCATCTGGCGACTGCACGAACGTGTTGAAATAGACAAAGAAGCAGAACAACGTAAAGCCGGTGAAGAACATTCCTGCTGCGGCCATGAAATAGCGTGGATGGCGAAAGTATCGTAGCTCGATCAGGGGATCATCGCTGCGCCGTGAGACGATAACCAGCACCACGGTCGCCATCGCAGCGACGGCCAGTGGGACCAAAGTTAGCGGAGTGGTCCACCCACCACTTTCCCCGTTGCTAAGCGCAAAGGACAGCGGCCCCAAAAAGAACAGGATTGCAACTGCGCCCGGATAGTCGAATTTCGCCCCAGCAAGGCGCGTGTCCGGCACATATTTCCGTTTACTGACATGTAACCCAATTAAAAATGCCGCAAACAGCAACACTAAGTCGACCGCGAATACCGCTCGCCAACTAACGTAGTGGCCCAGCGCCCCTCCGACGATAGGGCCGACACCGATCGCCAACCCAACGACAGCGCCCCAGGCGCCGGTTACGCTGGCGCGCTGTTCTTCGGGCGTTGCTGCAGTCAGCAACGATAGAGAGGTGCCGAACAGCGCCGCCGCACCAGCCCCTTGCGCGCCGCGACCGAACAGCAACATCGTCCCATCCTGCGCAAACAGAACCAACGCAGACCCAATGGCAAAAACGATCATGCCAAAAAAGAATACACCCATCTTGCCGGTGATATCGCCCAGTCGGCTAACGATGGTAACCAGAGTGGCGCTGGCCACGGTATAGGTGGCCATCACCCATTGCAGCCCAGATCGGGTCAGGTCAAATTCGGCCTTCAAGTGGGGTAGGATTGTCGTCACGGCGGTAGTGTTGAAGCCAACGACCATCATGCAGATTGCGGTCATCGCAAGCACGACACGCGCACGTCCTTCTGGCGTGAGTTCCGCAGTGCCTGGGTCGCTCATTTTACTGCCTCGCATCCATGACTATTCAGCTTAACTCATCAGAAGTTAAGCGATTTTTTACGCTGCGCCTAGGCCCGTGTCAGATCCAATAAGACAAAGCAATTGGCAACGCGACGATCGTCGTCAGGGTAGACACCAAAATGAAACCCGCCACATCCGGTCCGTATTCCGGCATGTGTTCGTCTATGAATAGGTATGTAGCGACCGAAGATGGCATCAGGCAGCACAGGATCACCGCACCCCTTTCGGCACCTGTAAAACCAAAGCCCCAGACCAAAGCGCTGGCAATCAAAACAGCCATAACCAAGTGAAGTACGGTCAACGTCACAGCACGACCGATACTTCGAACTTGCAAACTCGCAAGAGTATGCCCCAGCGTTAGCAGCATCAGCGGGATCGACAGGCCTCCGAGAATATCAAAGGATTTGGCCACCGGCTGCGGTAGGCTGTATCCCGTGACCATCAGGATGAGGGATAGGATCACAGCGTATATGATCGGTGACGTGGCAAGCTTCTTAGGTGAAAACTCACCAGCTGGAATCCACATGCCAACAGTAAAGATGCTGATCAACACAACGACGACGAACGCCATCGTATAGGCCATCCCAGCATCACCCAGCGCCAACAAGGTGATCGGCAACCCGATATTGCCCACATTGCCATGCATCAGCGGTGTTAGAAACGCGCGAATTGGCAGACGCATCCCCTTTAATGCGACAAATCCCAAAGCACCAAATCCAGCAATCGCCAGTGCAGCTGCTGCCATCACGTCCAGAAATGCGCTAACCGCAATCTTGGTGGTCGACAAGTGCGAGATAATAAGCGTGGGGTAACCGACCCGCGAGACGATCCCACCGATCACCTTATTGTCGAAAGGCGCTTTGATCACGGCCAGACAATAACCGAATCCAGCGCATATCAGAACGGGCAAGACCACGTTCAAAACGTTCAGAAACAGGTGTTCCAACAGCCGCCCCTACTCGTAATTTTTTACACCGGACAGTGAATCAGGGCATTGGGTTTGGCAAGTACGTAGCCTAACCCGCCCCCAATCCTCGGTTTTCCAATTTAGAGCCTAATATCATGCCTCAACCATGCTTGGGGTTCTTCCCTTCGAGCTTTACACAACATATAGTGGGTCACAACAACGTGTGGGTAAGCACGGCGGGACATGGGAATACAGGCATGGCACATATCATCGTAGTGGGGAACGAGAAGGGCGGCGCAGGTAAATCGACCGTATCTATGCATGTGGCCACTGCGCTGGCACGGCTGGGGCACAAAGTCAGCACGTTGGATCTGGACCTACGGCAGCGCAGCCTTGGTCGCTATTTCGAAAACCGCAACAACTTCATGAAAAATGCGGACCTGAACCTACCCAGCCCCCGCCACCATGATCTACCGGAAATTGACGCAACAAAGCTGAAACCCGGTGAAAACATTTATGACCACCGCTTGTCAGCCGCTGTATCCGAGCTTGAAAGCGACAGCGACTTTATTCTGATTGACTGCCCCGGCTCTCACACACGCCTTAGCCAGGTTGCCCACTCTCTGGCAGACACGCTGGTCACGCCATTGAACGACAGTTTCATCGACTTTGACCTGTTGGCGCGGATCGATTCCAAAGGCGAGAAAATCCTTGGCCCGTCGGTTTATTCCGAGATGGTTTGGAACGCGCGGCAGTTGCGGGCGCAAGCCGGATTAAAACCAATCGACTGGGTTGTCGTGCGCAACCGTGTCGGCACCCAGCGCATGGTTAACAAGGAAAAGATGCAGCGCGCGATCGAAATGCTGTCACAACGCATTGGTTTCCGCGTCGCAGCTGGTTTTTCCGAGCGTGTTATATTCCGTGAACTGTTCCCGCGCGGTTTGACGCTGCTGGACCTTAAGGATATCGGGGTCAAACAGCTTAACATCTCGAATATCGCCGCACGGCAAGAGCTGCGCGACATGATGAAAGAGCTGAACCTGCCCGGCGTCGAAATCGACTTCTAAGCGACCTATAGGCAGAGAACTGATTAAAGCACGAAAAAACCGATAAACGGCAGCGCAATGAGGCTGAGCACAAAGGTTGCGATAAGCAGGGCTGACGCGATGGCTGCATCACACCCGTACCGTGCCGCAATCACAGCCGCCAGCGCACCAGATGGCATCGCGGCCTCGACCACCAATATGTCGTGCTGAAAATCGGACAACCCGAGAACAAGTGCGAAAGTGCCCGCAACCAAGGGCTCAAGGATCAGCTTAAGCGCACAGACCAGCACGACCAGTCCTGCCAACTGACCAAAAGCGATCGGCCGCAACATCAGACCGATGGTAAAGGCAACAAGGAACGTCAAGGACGCACTGGCAATTCCCAGAAAATCTCCCAAAAGCACCACGACCCTGCTGCCTTGCGGCAACCCGATGGCCGAAGCAAGAACCCCTAATACAAAGGCTAAAAAGATTGGGGACTTCAGGAACGACACGAACGCATCACTAACCGAAGGCCCTTCACCATCGTTTTCTCCATAGTAACTGGCGATGGCAACGCCGACAGTGAACAGGGGCAGCACCACACCGATTTCACCCATCACGACGAGTTGGCTCATAACCTCGGAATTGTCGCCATAGATATTCTGGAGAAGCGAATAGCCCAGCGTCGAAGTGCTACCGACGCCAGATACAAGGATCACTGAACCCAGCACAGGCCTATCCAGTCGCATCCAACGCCCAACAAGCCAGGCGACGATCATAACCACGGCAATGGCTAGAAACAGTACCAGCGCCAATTCAAAATTCTGTATGCGAAAGGGCTCGCTACTCAGATTGGCAAATATCAAAGCTGGCAGTGCAAAATCTGTAACCAGACGGGCAAAAACGCCTTGTTCACGATCCTGAATGACGTTTCTGTGTCGGAACCAAACAGCCGATCCGACCAAAGCCAGCATTACTACAAAAGAGTCGAATAGAGTTTCGAACTGCACGGCCTGCTCGACTCCTTACATGTTTAACCAGATACCCAGAACGTTGTTCGAACACAGACACGGATCATACAACAGATGCACGATCCGTCAAAATCTCTCAGAAACAATCGGTTGGCCGAGGGTAAGACCAGCTCAAATAACCAGGGTGAGCCGTGGCTGCTGTCACGACGTCACATCGAATCCGAACGGCACCCTAGTGCGCCGCGTTGTAAATCGTAAAAAGCTCTTTCGGTTCAGTTACACCGCGCAGCATGTATCGCCCGACCGAGATCAGGTCCTGACCACACGGTTGTGCGGCGCGCGCAACGTCATCCGAAATTAATATCCTTTGCCCCAGCGACCGATGCATGCCTGCGATCCGAGCCGTTTGATTGACGGCAGGACCAATTACGGTGAAATCCAGTCGGGTCTCGGACCCAATATTGCCATACAAGATTTCTCCGGCGTGCAGGGCGAGGGAAAAGTTGGCAACCGGCAGACCCTCCGCCTTGCGGTGGGCATTCAACTCTTCCATCCTTTGCTGCAATACCGGTACGGCCTTCAGGGCGGCCCGAGCGTCTTCATCAATCTCTCCGACGTCGAACATCGCCATCAGCCCATCACCCATGAATTTCAGGATATTGCCGTGATTGTCATGCACAACGCCCACGGCGACGGCAAGGTAATCGTTCAGCATTTCGATGATCTCGTTGCCAGGTAGCTGTTCTGACAGGCTGGTGAACCCCTCCAAATCAAAGTTCCACATTACCGCGTCTATCTGTTGCAGCGAACCGCGACGGATTTCCCCCGACAGAACCCGACGCCCGGCATCGCGGCCCAGATAAACTCGCATCAGGTCTTTTGACACCCGAGTGCTTGCCGCAGATTTCAATGCTAGCCCCAGATGCGGCAACGCTGTGTTGATCAGATCAAGGTCATTATCCTGAAACCCTTCGGGCGCGTTTGAAGTCCAGGACATCAAAACACCGTCCACCGCCTTTTTCGCGTCCTTCGGTGCGTTGTGGGTTGGCACATCAAAGTTGACCCCGGTGGCGTAGTAATCCGTGGCACCGATCTGGCGCAGGTCGTTCAACAAGGGAAAGCGGCTGGGCTCATTCTGGTCGATCAGACGTTCGCGAATCTCTTCCACCTCATCGTTGAGGATCGAAAACAGCGGGCTTTGCCGCCACTGCTCACTGGGCTCTTCGGAGTACGCAAACGTTTCAGACTCGCCCCCCTGCCCTTGATACCAACTGAACCCGGTGCCGCCATACACCGGATGCAGCGCCGATTGGGCCGCATGAAAGCGCATGAGCGGAACACCCATCTCCAGTAGTTTGGTGCAGTAGCCGTCCAACAGCTCTTCTTTCGCAGCCCCTTCAAGGCCGCGTGTCACAATCCATTCGATAAGATCAGTTGATTTCGCCATATTGGCGTTTGGGGTCGTCATTTTATTATTATTCCAGTGTCCGCTCTGGTTGTCATTTGGGGGCCAGAGGCAGAAATTACCAGTATTCAGTCCATGTGCGCCAGCTGCTGCAACATTTTACGCAACAGTGTGACTTGATCTGGGTTGAACTGTGATGCCAGCCGCGCATCGTATTGCCGTGCGATACCACAGAGTTCGCGATAAGCCGATAGGCCCGCCGATGTGAGCGTCAAATTTTCCACTCGCCCATCCGCTTCACTTCTGTGTCGTTTCAAAAAGCGGCGCGCCTCAAGCTTGTGCACTGCGCGGCTGATCTTGGTTTTATGAAGTCGCGCCCGCTCTCCGATGTCTTTCGCGGTCATTTCCCCATAGTTGCCCAGATGGAACAGCACTCGCCACTCCGTCCGCAACATGCCGTAGCGGTCCTTGTAAACTTGCTGAAACTCAAGCGAGCTTTCCTCGGCCGCGCGGTTTAGCAGGTACGGTAAGAAGTCTTGCAGATTGAAATCATCACTTTTCGTAGGATCATGCTGAGTCATTATTGTTAGTTACAAAATCAACTATTATTCCTCAAGTAACAAACGGAGGAACTCAGGATGAACCGTCCGACGGATCCACACTCTTTGACACAAGCTAGCAGCCCCGTTGGCACACACGAGGGTTATATGCCCGGCTTTGGCAATGACTTCGAGACCGAGGCGTTGCCCGGTGCGCTGCCGCAGGGGATGAACAGCCCCCAACGCTGCAACTATGGTCTGTATGGTGAACAGCTCAGTGGCACGGCTTTCACCGCAAACCCGCCCGAGCGTACGTGGTGTTATCGCATTCGCCCTTCAGTAAAGCACTCTCACCGCTATGAAAAAGCCAACCTGCCCTATTGGAAATCCGCGCCATACGTTGACCCTGACGTGATCAGCCTTGGCCAATACCGATGGGATGCCGTGCCGCATTCAGATCAAGGTCTGACCTGGCTTACCGGCATGCGCACGATGACAACAGCAGGCGATGTGAACACGCAGATCGGCATGGCGAGCCACATATATCTGGTTACCGAGTCCATGGTGGATGAATATTTCTACTCTGCCGATTCCGAGATGCTGGTAGTACCGCAAGAAGGCCGCCTGCGGTTTGCAACCGAGTTGGGGATTATCGACGTTGAGCCCAAAGAAATTGCGATCCTACCGCGTGGGCTGGTCTATCGGGTCGAAGTGCTGGACGGCCCCGCCCGCGGTTTTGTTTGCGAGAATTACGGCCAGAAGTTCGAGCTGCCCGGACGAGGACCGATCGGCGCGAACTGCATGGCCAATCCGCGTGACTTCAAGGCACCTGTCGCGGCGTTTGAAGACCGCGAGGTGCCCTCGACCGTGACCGTCAAATGGTGCGGGCAGTTCCACAACACCAAAATCGGTCAAAGTCCGCTGGATGTGGTGGCTTGGCACGGCAACTACGCGCCCTACAAATATGATCTGCGCACTTATTGCCCCGTCGGCGCGATCCTGTTCGATCACCCAGATCCGTCGATCTTTACCGTACTGACTGCACCTTCAGGCCAGCCGGGCACCGCCAATATCGACTTTGTTCTGTTCCGCGAACGCTGGATGGTGGCCGAGGATACGTTCCGCCCACCGTGGTATCACAAGAACATCATGTCCGAACTTATGGGCAACATTTACGGCCAGTACGACGCCAAACCTCAGGGCTTTGTTCCAGGCGGCATGAGCCTTCACAATATGATGCTGCCGCATGGGCCGGACCGTGAGGCATTTGACAAAGCCTCGAATGCGAACCTTGGGCCAGACAAACTGGAAAACACCATGTCATTCATGTTCGAGACCCGCTTTCCGCAGCATCTGACGCCTTTTGCCGCCAACGAGGCCCCGTTGCAGGACGATTACATTGACTGCTGGACCTCGCTTGAGAAAAAGTTCGACGGAACCCCGGGTAAAAAGTGAGGTCTAAATGAGCTTTGAAATCTGGATCACTTACGTTGCCACGGTCTTGCTTCTGATGAGCACGCCCGGCCCTAGCCAGTTGCTGATGCTGTCCAACTCGGCAACTAATGGTCTGAAACGAGGGCTGTTCACCGCAGCCGGGGATTTGACTGCAAACCTGCTGCAAATGCTGGCCGCTGGCCTTGGTCTTGCGGCCATTATCGCTGCCTCCGGTACCGCATTGGCAGTGATCAAGTGGCTGGGCGTGGCATATCTCGTGTTTCTTGGCGTAAAGATGATCATAAAAGCGGAACGCAAGACCATGCAGGCGGCATCCCGCGCCAGCCGCAAGGCACTTTGGATGCAGGGTTTTATCACCTCAGCTGCCAATCCTAAGGCAGTGGTTTTCTTCGCCGCACTATTCCCGCTATTCATCGACGGCGCGCTACCGTTCTGGCCTCAATTTGCAATCCTTTCAGCCACATACCTAACCATAGACGGTCTATTCCTGACAGCATATGGCGGCAGTGCAAGCTGGTTGGCCAATCGGCTCAAGGGATCAGCACGGCTGTGGCTTGATCGAGCCGGTGGCGGCTTCATGATTTTGGCCGCTTTGCTGTTGGGCCTTAAATCCCTGCGCGACGCGCAATAGTCCACACACACAAGGATCATAGATGCCGTTGCTAAAATCCTGGGTGGCTTCGGCCAATGACGCCTCTCATCCGTTTCCATTGAACAATCTGCCCTATGGCGTGTTTTCGACCGAAGCGAGTAACCCTCGCTGCGGTGTAGCGATTGGCGATATGATCTTGGACGTCACTACAGCAGAGGCCGAGGGTTTTATCGACCTGACCGACGAGCCTTTGTTCGACCTGCCATTCTGGAACCCGTTGATGGAACAAGGACCAGCCGTCTGGGCAGCTTTGCGAAACCGACTGACGTCCCTGCTAGCCGAAGGCTCGCAAGAAAGGGAGCCTGTCGAACCCCTGTTGGTTGCGCAATGCGACGCCGAAATGCACATGCCCTTTGCGGTCAGCGAATACACCGATTTCTACTCGGGCCGTCACCATGCGGAAAACGTCGGCACCATGTTCCGGGGCCCGGAGAATGCTTTGCCACCGAACTGGTTGCACCTTCCGATTGGGTATAACGGTCGGGCTTCCTCGGTTGTCGTGTCGGGCACCGATATCCGCCGCCCTTGGGGACAACTGAAATCGCCCGATTACGACCTGCCTGCCTTTCTGCCCAGCCGTCGATTTGACATTGAGCTTGAGATTGGCGCAATCGTCGGCACCCCTTCAGAGGGGCCAATATCGGTGCCGATGGCAGACGCCATGATCTTTGGCTTTGTCCTGCTGAACGACTGGTCTGCCCGTGACATTCAAGCGTGGGAGTATCAGCCCCTTGGCCCCTTCCAATCCAAGGCAACCGCCACCTCGATCAGCCCTTGGATTGTGACCAAAGCGGCGCTAGAGCCCTTTCGCTGTGATACGCCCACGCGGGACGTTGAACTATTGGACCACCTGAAGGATTGCGGACCGATGCTGTATGATATTGATCTGGAAGTCTCGATGGCTCCCAATGGGAAACAGGGCACTACAATCGCCCGAACGAACTACAACCAAATGTACTTCTCTGCCGCGCAACAATTGGCGCATCACGCGACTTCGGGCTGTCCGATGAATACAGGGGATTTGCTAGGCTCAGGCACCATATCGGGCCCTACCCGACCAGAGCGCGGGTCGCTACTGGAGCTCAGTTGGGGCGGAAAAGAACCATTGACACTGGACAGTGGCGAGACGCGGAGTTTCATCGAAGACGGTGACACATTGACCCTGACTGGAGCTGCCAAAGGTAAGGGCTACACCATTGGGTTTGGGCAGTGCGTGGGAACCGTTCTGCCCGCCTTGGCAGACCCGTTCGCTCGACAAGGACTTTAGCATGACCAAAGCCTTCGCCTCGCAGTCAGACTTGTCAGAGAAGACGATTTCGTTCACCGAAATTGGCGACGGCCTTTACGCTTTCACGGCTCAAGGCGACCCGAATTCCGGGGTGATCGTTGGCGATGATAGCGTGATGATAGTCGAGGCGCAGGCTACACCTCGGCTGGCCCAAAAGGTGATCGACTGCGTGCGTTCGGTCACCGACAAGCCGATTACTCATCTCGTCCTGACCCACTACCATGCCGTTCGCGTGCTGGGGGCTAGCGCTTATGGCGCGCGTCAGATCATCATGTCGGACACGGCTCGCGCCATGATCGCTGAACGCGGGCAAGAAGACTGGGACAGTGAGTTCCAGCGCTTCCCTCGCCTGTTCGAAGGGCATGAAAGCATCCCCGGTCTAACTTGGCCCACGACCACGTTCCAAGACAAGATGACCGTCTATTTGGGCGACCGCCAAATAGACTTGATGCATCTGGGCCGCGCTCACACAGCCGGAGATATCGTTGTCCATGTTCCAGATCAGAACGTGATGTTCACTGGCGACATCGTAGAATACCGCTCGGCCTGCTATTGCGGCGATGGTCATTTCGGTGACTGGGGCCAGACGCTGGACGCGATCAAGGCGTTCGGCGTAGACGCCATTGCCCCAGGTCGAGGTGATGCTTTGATAGGACAAGAGATGGTGAACGCAGCCATCGAAAACACCCGCGACTTTGTAGACAGCACTTTTCGCCCAGCAGCACAGGTTGCAGCGCGTGGTGGCACTCTGAAAGAGGCATGGGACGCCGTGCGCACCGCGTGTGACCCGAAATTCCATGATTACGCAATTTACGAACATTGCCTGCCTTTCAATGTCTCCCGCGCCTATGACGAAGCCAATGGCATTGACACGCCGCGCATTTGGACCGCTCAGCGCGATCTGGAAATGTGGGCGGAATTACACGGATAGGGACATTCCGTCGCATTTGATCCAGATCGTTTTGCTAAGGCGTTTTCAGTGAAACCATTGACTTAAATCTCTGGTCAGACATTCCCGGAGAACCGGCTTTTGCGTGCCGTCAGCACCAAAACATCGGGGGAGAGCCTATGAACAAGATTTTCGAAGTCCCACTTTACGCGTATCAGCGCAGCCCGGATCAGGATGCGGCTACCCCGATCCGGCACAAGGTGATCGTGATCGGCGCAGGCCCCATCGGGCTGGCCACCGCGATTGATCTTGTACAGCAAGATATCGAGGTCGTGGTACTGGACGACAATGACAAGGTCAGTTTCGGCAGTCGGGCGATTTGTTTTTCACAAAGGACGCTGAACATCGCAGACCGGCTAGGCACCGGGCCTGCATTGGTCGACAAAGGCGTACAGTGGGATACAGGCAAAGTCTTTTTCGATAACCGTCAAGTCTATGAGTTCAAACTGCAGCCAGATGCCGGTGATGCAAACCCTGCCTTCATCAACCTGCAGCAATACTACTTTGAAAACGCTCTGGTCGACCGCGTACGTCAATTGCAAGCTGAAGGAGCGCCCATAGAAATTCGCGGACGCAACAAGGTTGAAGCCATCGGTACCCACGCCTCCCACGTCGCTCTTGAAGTCGAAACCCCCGAAGGCCCTTACAATGTAGAGGCCGACTGGCTGATTGCCTGTGACGGGGCAAGCTCTCCGACCCGTCGAATGCTGGGGCTGGATTTTGACGGCCGCGTGTTCGAGGACAATTTCCTGATTGCCGATGTTGTCATGGAGGCCGATTTTCCCTCGGAACGCTGGTTCTGGTTTGACCCGCCATTCAATCGTGAGCAATCGGCATTGTTGCATAAGCAACCCGACAATGTCTGGCGTATTGACCTGCAGCTCGGTTGGGACATCGACAAAGAACGCGAGAAAAGGCCCGAAAATGTCATTCCTCGCCTAAAGGCCATGCTGGGCGAGAACGTAGAGTTCGAACTGGAGTGGGTCTCGATCTACACCTTCCAGTGCCGTCGGATGGATCGGTTCCGCTACGGTCGCGTCCTATTTGCTGGTGACAGTGCCCATCAGGTCAGCCCGTTCGGGGCCCTTGGGGCCAATGCCGGGATACAGGATGCAGACAATCTGTGCTGGAAGTTGAAACTGGTGATTGACGGCAAAGCGCCCGAATTGCTGTTGGACAGCTATAGCCGTGAACGGACCCAGGCGGCGGACGAGAACATCACTAAATCCAGCCGCTCGACCGATTTCATTACGCCAAAGTCCGAAATGTCGCGCCTTCTGCGGGACGCGGTGCTGGATCTTAGCGAAGTGCATGAATTCGCGCGTCCTCTAGTCAACTCCGGACGACTAAGCACGCCGTGTACTTATGAGGGGTCTTCTCTCAACTCGGCAGATGCGTTGAACGGGCCCGAAGTTACCCGACCCGGTTCGGCATGTCCTGACGCGCCCTTGGGTGACGAATTCCTGCTGCCGAAACTGGGTGGTAAGTTCACCCTGCTGACCATCGACGCGGACGCGCCTGAGCGGATCGAGGAGGGCGGGACAGAAGCCACACGGTTGGCTTTGTCGGTCAAGGACGACCCGACGCTAGAGCTGAAACGCCGTTATCTGGGTGATGCGACCAGCGCAGTTTATCTGATCCGTCCTGACCAACACGTGGCTGCGCGGCGCGACAACTTCGAAGAGAACGCATTCAGGCAGGCGATCCGCCGGGCCACCGGTAAGGAGTAAGCACGATGGCCGATCTGATACTCACCCCCAATCTCGACAATGCCGACGATTTTTACGCCGGGCTGCTAGCCGCCCATGAAGGGCTAAGCAAACCTGACAGCGATGCTTTGAATGCCAGGCTGGTTCTGGTGCTGGCCAACCATATCGGAGACGCCAATGTGTTGAAAAAAGCCCTTGAAGCGGCGGCTTTGAAATCTGCCTGATCAGCGTTCTTTACCTCGCGCACAGGGTCTGTGTGCGCGCGAAGCTAGGATTGCCGACCAAATCGTTTAGGCTGTCTGAAGGAAATCAATGAGGTTCCCATGCCAGAGATCGTCGGTTATCACGCCCATGTCTATTTCGGTGCAGATACGCAGGACACTGCGCTGCAGGTTTGCGAAGAGGCCGCGCGCCTGTTTGCCGTCGAAATGGGACGGATGCACGCTAAGAACGTCGGCCCCCATCCCCGTTGGAGTTGCCAATTGGCTTTTGCCCCGGACGCCTTCGATCAGGTGATCCCTTGGCTGATGCTGAACCGGCAGGGCCTCACTGTCTTCACCCACCCTGAAACCGGTCAGCATCTCGAAGATCACCGGGACCGGGCCGTCTGGATGGGCGAGTTGCTGGAGTTGAACCTGTCCATTTTCGACGGGATGAAAACCTAATCCAGCGCCCGTGCCTGATCTCGCAACACGAATTTTTGGACCTTGCCGGTTGATGTCTTGGGCAGCGAACCGAACACCACGGTCTTCGGAGCCTTGAAATGGGCCATGTTGTCCCGACAAAAGGCAATCAGTTCGGACTCGGTCGCTGTTGCGCCGGCCTTCAGCTCGACAAAGGCGCAGGGGGTTTCACCCCACTTTTCATCTGGTCGAGCAACAACAGCCGCCTCCATCACCGCCGGGTGTTTATACAGAATGCCCTCGACTTCGACGGATGAGATATTCTCACCTCCCGAGATAATAATGTCCTTGGAGCGGTCTTTAAGCGCGATATAGCCATCGGGGTGCATCACCCCCAAATCACCTGAGGCAAACCAGCCGCCATTAAAGGCCTTGTCCGTCGCGTCCGAGTTCTTGAGATACCCTTTCATAACAACGTTACCCTGCATGAAAATCTCACCCATGGTTTCGCCATCGGCAGGCACGGGTTCCATCGTCTCAGGGTCCGCCACCATCAGACCAGACAGCGCTGAATAGCGCACGCCCTGCCGAACCTTCAGCGCGGCGCGTGTCTGGGCATCCTTAACGTTCCATTCGTCCTTCCAGGCGCAGACCACCGAAGGGCCATAAGTCTCGGTCAACCCATAGACATGAGTCACCTCAACGCCCATAGCCTCCATCGCTTCGATTACGGCGGCGGGAGGTGGGGCGCCGGCGGTCATTACCTTGATCTGATGGTCGAAGTCTTTCAACTCATCCGGGGCATGGGCCAGCATGTTCAGCACAATGGGCGCACCGCAGAAATGAGTGACCTTTTCCTCGCGGAACGCAGCATAGATCGGCTCAGCCCGCACCGCACGCAGGCAGACCGACACACCCGCATTTGCCGCCATTGCCCAAGGGAAACACCAGCCGTTACAGTGGAACATCGGCAGGGTCCACAAATACGTGGAATGTTTGGGCATGTCCCAATCCAATAGATCCGATTGCGCGTTCAGCGCCGCACCACGGTGATGGTAAACAACGCCCTTTGGGTTACCAGTGGTGCCCGAAGTATAACTCAGCGTGATCGCGTCCCACTCATCTGGCGGCAAGGACCAATCATATTCCGGATCGCCTTCGGCCAGCAGCGCATCATAGGTCAGACTGCCCAGCTTTTCGCCTTGGTCAAAGCTTGGGTCTTCGATGTCGATCACCAGAAGATCATGATCCACCTCGTTCAGTGCCTCTTTCACCACACCCGAAAACTCGGGATCGACAAACAAGACCTTGGATTCCGCGTGGTTCAGGATGAAGGCAATAATCGGCGCGTCCAAACGCGTGTTTATTGCATTCAGAACGGCTCCGGCCATGGGCACGCCAAAATGCGCTTCATACATCTCGGGTATATTGGCGGCTATGACCGAGACTGTGTCGCCCTGCCCGATGCCGCGCCCTGCCAGCGCTCCGGCCAGACGGCGACATCGCGCATAGGTCTCGGCCCAACTGTACCGACGCGCGCCATACACAACCGACGGGTAGTCGGGATAGACTTGCGCAGTGCGCTCAATGAAACTCAAGGGAGATAGAGGCGTGTAATTCGCCCTGCATTTACCCAAATTACACTCGTAAATCTGTGCGGCTCCCATCCGCTGATCCTCCCAATCCGCGTTCAGCGTAAATTGAACACAAAGATTGGCGTGTGACAAACCCGTAAAAATACGGCGACGGGATGGACTGGCGATACGGGATGATGCAATCTGGCCCTATCTCCGACAGGCCATTCGCGGTGATCTGAGCCATCGCAAACACCTGCCGGATCGGGCTTGATCCCACACTCCGCGCACCGCACCTTACTGAAAGGACATGTCATGGACGGCACGTTCAACGAAAACGATCTTTCCCGCGTAGTCGAAGCCGACCGCGCCCATATCTGGCACCACCTGATCCAGCATAAACCCTTTGAAACCAATGATCCCCGCATCATTGTCGAGGGCAAAGGCATGCGCGTCTGGGATCAGAACGGCAAAGAACATCTGGATGCTGTTTCCGGTGGCGTTTGGACCGTCAACGTCGGCTATGGCCGCGAATCGATCTGTAAGGCGGTTTACGACCAGCTGATGAAACTGTGCTATTTTGCCAATACTGCAGGCTCAATCCCCGGTTCGATCTTTGCCGAGATGCTGATCGACAAAATGCCTGGCATGAGCCGCGTCTACTACACCAACTCGGGCTCTGAGGCCAACGAGAAGGCCTTCAAGATGGTCCGTCAGATCGCCCATAAGAAATACGGTGGCAAGAAGACGAAGATCCTTTACCGTGATCGCGACTATCACGGCTCGACCCTTGCAACCATGTCGGCCGGCGGTCAGGACGAGCGCACCGCGCAATACGGCCCCTTCGCGCCGGATTTCGTGCGCGTGCCGCACTGCATGGAGTACCGCAAGCACGAGCTGGACGGCGCGCCAGAAGAGAACTTTGGCGAGTGGGCTGCGGATCAGATCGAAGAGGTCATCCTGCGCGAAGGCCCCGACACCGTAGGCGCGTTGTGCCTTGAACCGGTGACAGCAGGCGGCGGTGTGATTGAAGCGCCCGAAGGGTACTGGCAGCGCGTACAGGAAATCTGCAAGAAGTACGATGTACTGCTGCACATCGACGAGGTTGTCTGCGGCGTTGGTCGTACCGGTACCTGGTTTGGTTATCAGCAATACGGCATCAAGCCCGACTTCGTGACCATGGCCAAGGGCGTGGCCTCGGGCTATGCGGCAATCGCCTGCATGGTCACCACCGAGGAAGTCTTTGACATGTTCAAAGACGACGCAGCTGATCCGATGAGCTATTTCCGCGATATCTCGACCTTTGGCGGTTGTACCGCAGGTCCCGCCGCAGCCATCGAGAATATGCGCATCATTCAGGACGAAAACCTTCTGCAGAACTGCGTTGATATGGGCGACCGAATGACCGGCAACCTGCATGCGCTGATGGAAAAGCACAAAGTCATCGGCGATGTACGCGGCAAAGGTCTGTTCCTGGGTGCTGAACTGGTTGCAGACCGAGACACCAAAGAGCCAATGGATGAGAAACGCGTTCAGGCGGTCGTGGCCGACTGCATGGCGCAGGGTGTGATCATCGGCGCAACCAACCGCTCGATCCCCAGCCGCAACAACACGCTGTGCTTCTCGCCTGCGCTGATCGCGACGGCGGATGACATCGACCAGATCACCGACGCCGTTGACGGCGCGCTGGGTCGTGTGTTCGGCTAAGTCACCTAAATTAACCTGTGAAAACCGGCGCTGAACGCGCCGGTTTTTTTGTTTCAGAGTGATAACTTGCCAATTTCCTGATCTCGGGTAGCCTGATTTCACCCTATGCAGGAGATTGTTTTATGATACTCAACCTTTTCCGCAGTTTGGCTGCAGCCATTTTACTAGCTATCGCAAATCCAGCTATTGCTGAAACCGGCAGCGGCTTCCCGCAAATCGTTGGCACATGGCATGGCACGTATCTGGTCGGTTTTGCAAAGTCGAATCCGAACCACGAGAAAGGTCTGCTGAAAACCGAGATGGAGCTTGAGATCACAAAGCTCGACGGCAATCTGATCACCGCGACAAACCGCTGGCGCCGGATCGGCGACACTGAGTGGATCGTGGAAGAGGCAATGGGCACCTTCAGCCTGGACGACCCCACCCGATTTGTTCTGGCCGAGGCCGGGATATCAGGGGATGACATCGCAGCAGGTATTTTTAACGGCGTTTATCTGGATGACGTAATCATGGTGACCTACGCCGGTCCGGGCACAGGCGTCGCGTTTGCCGCGCAGCTGGTGAAGAAGGAAAGCAATCAATAACCGCTAATCCACGGATACCTATTGCGTAACCGGTTCGTTTGCTTCGTCTGTACCGCCCTGGATGGCATCTAGCGCAGCTTGATAAGCAGGCTGATCGCGGATCACATCCATGTAGGCATTGCCCAGCACTTGCCCGGAAACGACGTCCATAGGATAGTGCACGCCCCCTATTACCCGACCATAGCCGATTTCACGCCCCAACGCCTCAAGCTCGTCGGAATGCTCGGGGAAGATATCCGAAAGGACTGATGTATAGACTATGGCGCGGATGGTGTGACCGCTTGGGTATGACGTGACAGGGAACGCAGTCGCCACAGATTCGACAGCGTCATTAATCACGAATGGGCGGGGAATATCATAGTTCGCCTTAACCATATTATAGTCATCGCGGACTTCATCGATAATCTGATCCAGCGTCTCTGCCAAAACCTGCGTGTCGATATCCAGAAGCCCTGTCGCAACGATGGGCGCAAAACGTTCGAGGTCGACTGATTTTTTGACAAATTCAATTTGTTCAGGCGTTCGGCTTTCCTGCAACCACATTACAGTAAACATTTCTTTTTCAAATTCTGCCGACCCGGGTTCAGCCGGGGGACCAATCAGTGCGACTGTATCGATGCTGTCGGCGGGATAGAACTCTGCTGAAAGCGCAGGCCCGGAAAAGGCCACGAGTGCGGCAGCTGCAAGTACTTTCATATACATCGCTATTTCCTTCTCAGGCGAAACCCAGACACTTTCACAGGGTTTCAGGCTTCTGCAATCATGGTTCCCCAGCTGGAAAAGCTGCCATCCGTATCACAGATGATTGTCTCCATACCGGTCACCGCATCGAGGCCGAAGTGGCAGGACGCGGACGCGGGGACGCTTGTAAAGGCCAGGCTCAAGGCAACGAAGCTCAACACAACACTATGTTTCATCTAACTCACTCCGGTTATGAAACCTTCATGTGTTGACGGTTTTTAGCTTCGAATACTGCGTTTCAATTAATTCTGCTTAATGTTCTGACCATTTAGCCAACCTTCACATCGATGCAGTGATCGTCGCTCGGACACTTGGGCAATTAGCAGGGGAACGAAGGCAACGACAAGCACACAAAAAAGCCGCCCCAAGCGGGACGGCCTTTCTTTCACTGTCTCTCGAAAGAGGATCAGGCAGCCAAGGCAGCCTGTGCTTTGGCGACGATCGCACCGAACGCTTCCGGTTCGTGTACGGCCAAGTCGGCCAGAACTTTGCGGTCCACTTCGATGCCGGCCAGGTTCAGGCCGTTGATGAAGCGGGAATATGTCAGAGCCTCGTCGTGGCTACGCACAGCTGCGTTGATGCGCTGGATCCACAGCGCGCGGAAGTTGCGCTTGCGGTTCTTGCGGTCGCGGGTTGCGTACTGATTGGCCTTGTCGACGGCTTGCGTGGCAACTTTAAAGTTGCTCTTGCGGCGACCATAATAACCTTTGGCGGCTTTGATGATCTTCTTGTGACGGGCGTGAGTTACGGTTCCACCTTTAACGCGGGACATCTCTTAATCTCCTCTTAGCGGTCGTAGGGCATGTAGCCCTTGACGATCTTGGCGTCGGGGGCGGACAGGGTGGTGTTGCCACGCGCATCGCGGATGAACTTCTTGGTCCGCTTGATCATGCCGTGCCGTTTGCCGGCCTGACCAGCAAGGACCTTACCGGTCGCAGTCACCTTAAAGCGCTTCTTGGCGCTCGACTTTGTCTTCATCTTAGGCATTTCCGTCTCCTTTCAGGGTTCGGTACAAAACGCGACTCGGCATGCCATCTCGGCCGGTCACGCGATCAGAAGCGCCGTTTACGCAAGTTCCGTCATACTGGCAAGGGGGTTTCGACCAGAATCTGCGCTTTTGGCAGGGTGGTCAGGCACCGGGGCGACACACGCCGCCCCGGTGGAATGATTTAGTGTTCGAATTTGCGGATCTCACCGCTTTTCAGTCGGGCCGAGTAGCTGGCCAGCTCTTCGCGCACAACTTTCATCAGGAAGTAGAGCGCAAAGACGTTCACAACCGCCATCGCAAAGATCGCCGCATCCGAGAAGTCGATAACAGGGCCGAGGTTGGCCGCCGCACCGATCACAACGAAGATGCAGAAGATGACCTTAAAGATCAGCTCTGTGGTTTGACCCTCGCCAAACAGATATGTCCAGGCCTTCAGGCCATAGTAGGACCAGCTGATCATGGTCGAGAAAGCAAACAGCACAACCGCAATCGCCAGCACGTAGGGGAACCAACCGAAGGCGCTTGCAAAGGCCGCTGAGGTCAAGCTGACGCCCGAGTTTCCGTCGACCGTGGCAATTGCGTTGCCAGCTTCGTTCAGCATGTAGTTGCCGGTTTCCGGATCAACGATCAGCTGTTGGGTGATGATGATCACCAGCGCGGTCATTGTACAGATAACGACCGTGTCGATGAACGGCTCAAGCAGCGACACGAACCCTTCAGTGATCGGCTCTTTGGTCCTGACAGCCGAGTGCGCAATCGCAGCAGAACCAACGCCCGCTTCGTTCGAAAACGCCGCACGACGGAAGCCCTGAATTAACGCTCCGACCATGCCGCCAGCTACGCCCAGGCCGGTGAAGGCACCTGCGAAAATCTGGCCGAAGGCCCAGCCGATCTGGTCGGCATGCATCAGGATGATAACCAGCGCAGCCGCCACATACATTATACCCATAAAGGGCACGACCTTTTCGGTCACGCGTGCGATGGATTTAAGACCACCCACGATCACCGCGAAAACGATGCCTGCAAAGACCAGGCCCGTGATCCAGCCGGGGTAGTCTCCGGTGATGCCCGCAATCTGCTGGTGTGCTTGGTTGGCCTGGAACATATTGCCCCCGCCCAGCGCACCAAGGATACAGAAGATCGAGAACAGTACGGCCAGAATCTTACCGCCTGGCAAGCCCAACTCGCTGAAGCCCTTCGACATATAGTACATCGGGCCACCCGAAACGGTGCCATCCTCATATTCGTTGCGATACTTAACGCCCAGCGTACATTCGGTGAATTTTGACGCCATGCCCAGCAGGCCCGCGACAATCATCCAGAAGGTCGCACCGGGACCACCGATACCGACAGCCACAGCAACACCGGCGATGTTCCCCAAGCCTACGGTGCCCGACAACGCCGTTGCCAGGGCCTGGAAATGGCTGACCTCACCCGCGTCGTTCGGGTCGGAGTAATCACCTTTCACAAGGCTTATTGCGTGGCTAAAGAACCGCAACTGCACAAAGGCAAAATAAAGCGTAAACACCGTCGCCGCGACGACCAGCCAACCCACGATCCAAGGGAAACCTGTTCCCGGGAACGGTGCGAAGATAAAGCTAACAAAAGGCCCAGTGAAATCGGCGAATGCCTGATTGATTTTTTCGTCCAGACCCGGGGCATCTTGCGCCATTGCGGGGCCGGCGAACAGAGCAGCCGCGGTGGCCAGTCCTATTTTTTGTCGAATATTCATTCTTGTCCCTCCACTCAGTTCACCACAGTGACCGGCACGTCGGCGTGCATAACCAGATTTTGGGTCGAGCTGCCAAAGAGCCGCTTCTTGAACCCATCCGCCGAGGCGCGCCCGACGATGATCTGTGTTCCGCCGTTTTCAACCGTGATCGCGTTAAGCGTTTCGGCTACGTCGCCATGGCGAACGATGCCATGCGCCGCAAAACCGGCCGCGTTCAAAGCATCCACAGCCGGCGTTACGATCCGAGTCGTGGCCAATTCGACCTCTTCCTCGCGCCGCTTATGCCGAAGGGCGTTTTCTTCCGGTGTTTGGAAAGTGAATGGGGACCATTCGATTACATAAACCACAAGCAACTCGCATGAACCGATGCGCCCAGCCAAATCCTTGGCAAAGGCGATCGCACGTTCCCCGGTTTCTGTCCCGTCCAGTCCAATGACAATTTTCGTTGTCATGACGTTCCTCCGTTATCGTTGATTTAGCCGGGGCCCGTGCCCCCGGCAGGGCAGCCGGAACTTGGAACTTATTTATTTGACCGCCCATGAGGGCGAGTATCCGGGAAAAACACCGAAAAACAGAGAAGTATTTGCCGGATTCAACCTTGAGTCCGGCTTTTTATTGATTTTATTGCATTTTAGTCGCCTAAAAATTAGGCGGAACTCTTGAAGCAGAGCTGTGCGAGGGCACCCAAGCGCCCTTATCAACCCGGGTCGGTGTTGTAGATCAAACGCTCATCGCAGGGTGCAATACGTAGAATATTGGTGGTTCCCGGTACGTTGAAGGGCACTCCGGCGGTTACCACGATCTGATCCGTCTCGGATGCGAAACCAGCTGCACGCACGGCGCGGGCCGCGTTTACAACGGCACCCTTGAACCTCTCAAGCTCGGGCGTCATTACGCAGTGGCAACCCCAGCTGAGGCACAAGCGTCGTGCTGTTCCTGTGGCCGGCGTCATGGCTATGATCGGAACACCGGGACGTTCTCGTGCCGTCAGCAGCGCTGTGGTGCCGCTCTGAGTAAAGCAGCAGATGGCTTTAATGTCGGTTTTCTCTGCAATCTCGCGGGCGGCTGCGACGATACCATCGGCAATCGTCGTGCCCTTTGCGGTACGAGAAGCCGAGATAATTTGCATATATGTCGGGTCAGCCTCCACTTCGATGGCGACCTTGTTCATAGTTTGCACAGCTTCAATGGGATACGAACCCGCCGCCGATTCAGCGCTGAGCATGATGGCATCAGTGCCTTCGTAAATTGCCGTGGCAACATCGGAAACCTCGGCCCGCGTTGGCATCGGGCTTTCGATCATGCTTTCCAACATTTGGGTCGCAACAATCACTGGCTTTGCAGCACCCCGGCATTTCCGGACCAACCGCTTTTGGATCGGAGGAACAGCAGAGACAGGAAGCTCCACGCCCAGATCGCCTCGCGCAACCATGATCCCGTCTGATGCATCCAGAATATCGTCAAACGCCTCAACTGCTGCAGGCTTTTCAATTTTGGACAGGATCGAGGCCCGGCCATCAGCCAAAGCGCGGGCTTCGAATACGTCCTTGGCGCGCTGCACAAAGCTCAACGCCAGCCAATCGACACCCAGTTGGCAGACAAATTCCAGATCATCGCGATCCTTGGCCGATAGGGCCGCCAACGGCAGCACCACATCAGGCACATTTACCCCTTTGCGGTTTGAGATCGTACCGCCAACCTCGACCGTGCAACTTGCGAAATCCTGTCCGCAATCCTGAACGATCAGGCGTATTTTTCCGTCATTGACCAACAGCCGGGCACCCGGCTCCAACGCGGCGAAAATTTCGGGATGGGGCAAGCAAACGCGCCCTGCGTCACCGGGCGCAGGATCCAGGTCCAACCGGAATACCGCCCCTTCCTCTAATTCTTCGGCATCATTTGCGAACACGCCTACACGCAGTTTTGGCCCTTGAAGGTCAGCCAATATTGCGATCGGGCTGTCCAAGTCCTTTTCCACCTGCCGAATGATCCTATGCCGCTCACGAATCTCATCATGGCTGCCGTGGCTCATATTCAAGCGAAACACATCTGCACCGGCCTCGTGCAGCGCGCGGATGGTGTCATAGTCATTTGACGCTGGTCCCAGCGTCGCCACGATCTTTACATTTCTCAGGCGTCGCATTGGTGCCGTTCTCCTGATGTCTTCCTTGGGTTTCGTGAAATGTTACCGCAAACATTGCTTAGGGGCGCTTATTGCGCAATTCCCTTTCCAAAGCAACTGCCCTACACCTGCGACAAACTAGATGACAGGCTTATGACGTATTCCCCATTCTTTATCCATGGCGCTGATCGCCCCTCGCGCTGGCTGATCACATGCGACCACGCCACCAATACTGTACCGCCAGAAATTAATGGTGGCGACCTCGGGCTCCCGCGTGAGGATATGGAGCGTCACATTGCATATGACGTGGGCGCGTATGAAGTATCCAAACATCTAGGGGAAATTCTGAACGCACCGGTCCTAGCGGCCAATTTCTCGCGCCTGGTTATTGACCCCAACCGGGGTGAGGATGACCCGACCCTGCTGATGAAGCTTTATGACGGCTCGATCATCCCCGGCAACCGCCACGCCGATGCTGCCGAGCGTGAGCGTCGTCTAAACATGTGTTACCGCCCCTACCACGATGCATTGGAGCGTTTGGCAGGCCTTCCCCACGCGGTGATCGTGTCCATGCACTCATTTACGCGCCAATTACGAGGCCGCGACCCGCGCCCGTGGCATGTCGGTGTTCTGCACACACCGGATGAGCGGTTTTCGCGCCCGCTCATCGACCGGCTTGAGGCTGAAAGTGACCTGTGCGTCGGAGTCAACGAGCCCTACACCGGCGTTCTCCCCGGAGACGCAATCGATCAGCACTGCACCGCCCATGGGCGCCCCAACGCCTTGATCGAATTGCGAAACGACCTGATCGCCGATCACGCAGGACAACGCGCATGGGCCGAACGCCTTGCTGTGATCTTGCAGGACGCATTGGGTGACAGTGGCCTGTGACGTTGGGTCATCCAAGGTCGATTCAGGGTCTCACGTTATTGTGAGGGAATCTCTTGAACCCCATATATTAGGGGAAAGGAGACGACCATGACTCAGGAATTCCTGACGACCGTCTTCGGCTGGATGACGGTCCTAAACATCGCCCTTTTGGGCTTTACCACGTTGATGATGCTAGCCTTGCAGGACTGGATTGCGGGCATCCACGGCAGAATGTTCCAAATGGAGCGGGCCGACGTAAAAAGGGCCTATTTCAGGTACCTTGCCAACTACAAGATCCTGACCATTGTGTTCTGCCTAATGCCTTGGTTGGCGCTCAAACTGGCATAAAACTAACATCCAAAGCTGCGAAGGGCCTAATGGCCCTTCGTGTTTGTTGTAAGACTGCAATTGGATTGTTAGGTCAGGCACTAGAGACCAGGAAATCAATCGGAGCCAGACCATGGACAAGCAAACCGAGATCGAACTACAGGCTGCCGCGTTTCGCCGGTTGCAAAAGCACCTGATGGAAGATCGCACCGACGTCCAGAATATCGATATGATGAATCTGGCAGGGTTCTGTCGCAACTGCTTGTCGCGCTGGTATCAAGAAGCCGCCAATGAAAAAGGTATTGAGATGGGCAAGGACGAAGCCCGTCAGATTTTCTATGGCATGACTATGGATGAGTGGAAGGCCAATTTTCAGACCGATGCCAGCCCTGAAAAACAGGCCGCCTTTAACGTCGCGTTTGAAGAAAACGTCGGCAAACAGGACTGACGCCCTGAAATGGAAAGGCCCGCCAGATCAGCGGGCCTTGTTCTTAGATTGCGGCCTTACGGCTTTCGTCCAGGTAGATTTCGCGTAGTCGCTTGGCAATCGGACCCGGAGTTCCGTCACCCAAGGTCACGCCGTCAATCTCAACCACCGGCATGACAAAAGCACTGGCCGATGTGGTAAAGGCTTCGTCCGCCTCTTTCGCCTCATCAATGGTGAACAGGCGTTCTTCGACTTCCATCTGCGCCTCGGCTGCCATACGCAGCACCGCCTTACGGGTGATGCCGTGAAGAATGTCATTGGATAGCGGACGCGTGACAATCTTGCCGTTCTTGACGAAATAGGCGTTGTTACTGGTACCTTCGGTAACAAAGCCATCCTCGATCATCCACGCATCATCGCAGCCCGCTTTCTTGGCCATCATCTTACCCATCGACGGGTACAACAGTTGGACAGTTTTGATGTCGCGACGGCCCCAGCGGATATCCTCAATCGAAATGATCTTGGCGCCTTTTTTCGACGCAGGGCTGTCGGCCAGACCCGGCTTGTTCTGGGTGAACAGCACGAGGCTTGGCTTGGTATCCGCCGGCGGAAACACGAAATCCCGGTCTCCATCGCTGCCACGCGAGACCTGGAGATAGATCAATCCCTCTTCGATGCCGTTCAGCTCGACCAGCTTGCGGTGAATTTCCAGCAATTCTTCCTTGGTACAGGGCTCTGCCATCTCCAACTCGTCCAGAGACCGCTTCAAGCGCACAGCGTGGCCCTCGAAATCAATCAGCTTGCCATCCAGAACACTGGTTACTTCGTAAACCGCGTCTGCGAACAGAAAGCCGCGGTCAAAGATGGATACCTTGGCCTCGGTCTCGGGCAGGTATTCGCCATTCACATAAACGGTTCGGGTCATGTTTCTCTCCTCAGCCCCAAAGTGCCGCCACAGGCGGGTGCACTCCGGCGTCATCAAATTTCAAAGGGTTATCGCGGTCTTCGGCCAACAGAAGCGGGCCGTCAAGGTCTGTTACCATCGCGCCCTGCGCCAGCAGTGTTGCAGGGGCCATAGCCAATGAGCTGCCGACCATGCAACCGACCATCACGCGATACCCCTCGGCCAGCGCCTGGTCGCGCAGGGCCAAGGCCTCGGTCAGGCCACCGGTTTTATCGAGCTTGATATTGACCACGTCATACTTGCCCTTCAGGCCGGGCAAGCTGGCGCGATCGTGGCAGGATTCATCAGCACATACGGGCACCGGGCGTTCCATCCCGATCAGAGCGTCATCTTCCCCGGCAGGCAGCGGTTGTTCGACCAGCTCTACGCCCAGCCGAACCAAATGCGGCGCAAGATCGGCGTATACCTCGGCCGACCAACCTTCGTTGGCATCAATGATGATTTTTGAGGTCGGTGCACCGGCGCGCACGGCCTCCAGCCGAGGCATGTCGTCGGGCGTACCGAGCTTGATCTTCAACAGCGGCCGATGTGCATTTTCGGCCGCCTGTGCTTGCATCTTCTCGGGTGTATCCAGCGAAAGGGTATAAGCTGTGATCTCGGGGCCAGGCACCGGTAGTCCGGCCAATTCCCAAGCGCGTTTTCCAGCGCGCTTGGACTCAAGATCCCACAGTGCACAATCCACCGCGTTGCGAGCAGCGCCTGCAGGCAACAGGTCCATCAGAGAGGTGCGGTCAAACATCTCGGGCAAACCGGCAATCTCACCCTCGACCGACTCTAGCGTTTCGTCGTAGCGCGCATAGGGAACACATTCGCCCCAGCCTTGATGCACCCCATCCGATACGCGCACTGTCAGGACTTTGGCTTCAGTTCGCGATCCACGCGAAATTGTAAAGACCTGCGCCAGCCGGAATACATCACGAGAGACTTCAATCTGCACGCGCCCGCTCCTTCATTTTTTCAAAATATTCCCGCCGGAGGCATCCCCGGCGGGCTCTTTTGATCACATCGCGGCCAGCGCGTCGACCAGTTTACCGGCGCCAAAGCGATAGGGGTCAGTGGCGGGCAGACCCATCTCGGCTTCAACTTGTTCGATATAGGCACGCGCATCATCTTCACTCAGGTGCTGGGTGTTAATTGAAATACCAGCAACCTGACAATCGGGGTTAGCAACACGCGCCATAGGCAGTGCAGTGTCACGCAGTTGTGCCAGAGTTGGCAGCGAGTATTCGGGCAAACCGCGCATGTGCGTGCGGGTGGGTTCGTGGCACAGGATCAGCGCGTCCGGCTGGCCGCCGTGGACCAAAGCCATGGTGACACCGGAATACGAGACGTGGAAAAGCGACCCCTGCCCTTCGATGTGATCCCAGTGATCCTCGTCGTTTTCAGGCGTCAGGTATTCCACCGAACCGGCCATGAAATCTGCGACAACCGCGTCCAGCGGAACGCCTTGACCAGTGATCAAAATGCCGGTCTGACCTGTTGCACGGAAGGTTGATTTCATACCACGGTTACGCATTTCGGCATCCATGGACATCGCGGTGTACATCTTACCGGCTGAGCAATCGGTGCCAACGGCCAGACACCGTTTACCCGAGCGCTTTTTACCATTTGCTATCGGGTAGCCAACGGTCGGCACGCGAACGTCATGCAAAGTACAACCGTGGGTCTGCGCCGCAGCCACCAGATCGCCCTCGTCCCGCAGCAGATTATGCAAGCCCGAAGCCAGGTCAAAACCCATCTCGAGCGCGGCAATCAGAACCTCTTTCCAAGCCTGGCTGATCACACCGCCACGGTTGGCCACGCCAATGACCAGCGTCTTGGCACCGGCCTCTTTGGCCTCGGCTAGGGTCATATCGGTCATGCCCAAATCGGCCTTGCAGCCTTCCATACGAAACTGACCCACGGCGTTCTCAGGGCGCCAGTCCCGAATGCCGATGGCTACTTTGGCCGCCAATTGGTCGGGCGCATCGCCCAAAAACAGCAGGTACGGTGTCTCGATCATTGCGGTTTACTCCTTTGATTCTGGCGCAGCCTATGGGACCAGACTGACGAGTGTTTCGCGTTTTTGTCTGACATCTCATGGATCAACAGGAAAATTTCGCGTGACTTCGCGAATACTCGCAACTTTCTTTCAAGTTTTCAGAGTGATTATTCTTTAATCACTACCTAAAGCACTTCGCACGGAAAATGCTGCGAATGCATTGCCGCAGCTGCACAAAGATGCTTGCGCACAGCCACGCAATTTAATACCTCAATACGCAGAAAAATTGTAATTTCATTACCCACACGAGGTCCAGATGAGCTTTCGCCTTCAACCTGCCGCCCCTGCCCGCCCAAACCGATGTCAGTTGTTTGGGCCGGGATCGAACACCAAGCTATTCCCGAAAATGGCCGCTTCAGCAGCGGATGTGATCAACCTTGACCTCGAGGACTCGGTAGCGCCTTCAGACAAGGATGCTGCCCGCGCCAATGTGATCGAAACTCTGAACACCTTGGACTGGGGCAGCAAGTACATGTCAGTGCGGATTAACGGCCTGGACACGCCATACTGGTATCGCGACGTGGTGGATCTGATGGAACGGGCGGGGGACCGGTTGGATCAGATCATGATCCCCAAAGTCGGCTGCGCAGCGGACGTCTACGCGGTGGATGCACTAGTCACAGCTATCGAACGCGCCAAGGGCCGCACCAAGCCCATCAGCTTCGAAGTCATCATCGAATCCGCCGCTGGTATCGCGCACGTGGAAGAAATCGCCGCCTCGTCCCCCCGGATGCAGGCGATGAGTTTAGGCGCGGCTGATTTCGCAGCCTCGATGGGCATGCAGACCACTGGCATCGGCGGCACTCAAGAAAATTACTATATGCTGCGCGAAGGCGAAAAGCACTGGTCCGACCCATGGCACTGGGCACAAGCTGCCATCGTCGCCGCCTGCCGCACCCATGGGGTACTGCCTGTGGACGGGCCTTTTGGCGATTTTTCGGATGATGAGGGCTATATCGCACAGGCCAAACGCTCGGCCACGCTGGGCATGGTTGGCAAATGGGCAATTCACCCCAAGCAGATTGCTTTGGCTAATCAGGTATTCACCCCATCAGACGAAGCGGTCTCTGAGGCGCGCGAGATTCTAGCCGCAATGGAGCAGGCCAAGGCCAATGGCGAAGGGGCCACAGTCTACAAAGGGCGTCTGGTCGATATCGCATCCATCAAGCAAGCCGAAGTGATCGTGGCACAGGCAGAACTGATCGCTGCCAACGGTTAACTAAAAAGAAAAGGCGCTCTTCAGAGCGCCTTTGTCTTACCGACCAAAGACGTCGTTGGGCGTCCAGGTAAACTGCTCACCCTGTTTGCCCGACTTCATCATCAGACAGGATGTTCCGAGTTTTTGGAAATAGGCGATTTTCAGCGGGTACCAGCCCGCCTCAGGCACTTCGACCTCGGTGCGCTGATTGGCTTCGCAGCCTTGGCTGGTGAATGGGGAGAGGCCAATCTGTTGACCGCCAACCCAGGCCTCGATCCCGTCATTCGACCACGTTTCCAACTCGTAGATCCCTGGTGAATCGAATCGCATATACCCGGTTACCTCGGCAGCAACATTGTATGCACCGTCGAACGTCATAACGTCATCGCCCTTGCTGGTGTCTCGATAGTCCAACCCCCGCAACGGTTTTCCGGGCTGCGCCTGAGACAACAGGCTTTTGGCTTGGTTCAGATCTCGGATCTTCTTGTGTTGATTGCCAGTGCCAAAGTATTTCACATTCAGCCCGGCCTGCGGACTGGGTTGCGGATTGGCAGGTTGAAGTTTCAGTGGTGCAGAAATGGATGCCCCGGCGATCAGCGCCAAGGCTGCGGCAAGCGCACCGGTCCGGATGAATGTCATGGTCATCTCCCTGAATTTGGCCCCGCTGAAGTTGATCTCCATTTTTTGGACCTTTGGCGTAACAGTAAGACCTGAATATTCAGCGGGCAAGACGGTTAAAAAATCACCTTCTCGACCGTCAAGCGCGCATATCTTTAGGAGACCCCATCACCACATATGACGTGATTGAGGTCACGTGTGGCAGCGTTCCCAGCACCTCTGTGTGGAACGTCTTGTAAGCAGGAAGATCGGCGCATTCCACACGCAAAAGATATTCAATTGTGCCTGTGATGTTGTGGCATTCCACCACTTCTGGCGCCAGTTGCAAGGCGCGCTCAAACCCCTCCTGTGCGGCCTTGGTATGCTCTCCAAGGCCCACACCGATATATGCCACAAAGCCCACGCCCAGCGCGGCAGGGTTCAAAACCGCACGGTAGCCCGAGATTACGCCCGCACGCTCAAGCTCCTGCACTCGACGCAGGCAAGCCGAAGGGGAAAGGCCGACACGATCTGCCAGTTCCAGATTGCTGACACGTCCGTCGCGCGTCAGCTCACGCAATATATGTTGGTTTATGTGATCTATTTTCGTCATTTGTTGCGAAAATACCCTAAAAACGCAAAAGAACGCAATTTCATTTGCCGTTTTGGCACCGATTATCCGCGCATGACCTATGATATCCTTCTTGCCCTGATCGCCTTTGCTTTTGTTTCATCAATCACACCAGGACCGAACAACCTGATGTTGATGGCATCTGGTGCCAATTTTGGATTTCGTCGAACCATCCCTCATATGTTGGGAATCGGGCTGGGATTCACTGTCATGGTTTTGTTGGTCGGCGCCGGGTTGGTGCAGATTTTTGACCGATATCCAGTCAGCTATACTGTGCTGAAACTTGTGTCTGTCGCCTATCTGCTTTTTCTGGCGTGGAAAATCGCGCATGCGGCCCCAACCAGGGGCGGCACCGCCGAAGGTGATCCCATGACCTTCCTCCAAGCCGCAGCCTTTCAATGGGTGAACCCCAAAGCCTGGGCAATGGCATTAACTGCAACCACAGCCTACACACCTGACCATACGCTGCATGCGATCGTGATCGTGGCCCTGATTTTTGGGGCAGTGAACCTACCCTCGGTCAGCACGTGGACCGTCTTGGGGCAACAAATGGCGCGAGTCCTAACGAACCCGCGCCGGTTGGTGGTTTTTAACTGGACTATGGCAGCGCTGCTGGTTGCTTCGCTTTACCCGGTCCTGTGGCCGAACTGAGCTACTTTAGAGGCAGGCAGATTTCGGTCAGCAACTCTTCGGGTGCAGTCTCGCGTGGATCGTTCAGGTAGATTTCATAGCACGGCTGGTCTGCGGGTTCTTCACCAGATTCCGGCAGCCAATTGCCGAACAGACTATGGTAAGCTGCCGCAAGTCCCGAATATGGGCCCTTGAACGTCAGAATGGCTGTTTTACCACCCGGTATTTGCACGGCTTCCATCCCATCCGGAGTCTCTGCGCCGCGAAACTCGGCCCCGGCATAGCTGCGCAGCTCTTCCTCAGGAACCGTGTCAGGACTGTCCATATAAACGCCGATCACTGGGCCGAACTGCGGCCAAAGTTGGCGAGATTCGCACAAGGCTCCGAAGGCCTCAAAGCTCTTGCCAATCTCGGCATAGGCACCTTTGTGCGGCAAGGCGACAACACGGCGGACGGGTTCAGTACGGGTGGTTACGGGATACATTGGATACTCTCCGGTTTTGAACTGTGGATGGGCTGGCAGAAACTGTCCAGCATTGCGAAATGCAGCGGGACTGCTGCCATAGGCCTCGGAAAAGGCCCGCGCGAAAGAGTTCAGGTTGGGATAGCCCACATCGGACGCGATCTGCGCTACTGGTCGATCGGATTGCACCAGGCCAACTGCGGCAAGGTGCAGCCGAATCCGGCGTACAGCTTGCGCGCATGTCTCACCGGTCAGCGCACGAAACACCCGATGCCAATGAAACCTAGACATCGCCGCCACGTCTGCCAACGCATCCAAAGACAAATCCCCAGCGGGGTGGTCGTGGATATAGGCCAACACACGCAGAATGCGATCTTCGTAGCTGGTTGCCATCGGCATCCCTTCCTTCCTTTTCACCCTTCTGAGGTTGCATATTCCGCATCCACAAATCTTGCTGAGTTGCATCCCGGACGACCTCAGGTCATATAGCAGAGAACTTCCGCGTTGAGAGGCGTCATGACCCAGTATCTGGATTTCGAAAAACCGCTGGCCGAGATTGAAGGCAAGGCAGAGGAACTGCGTGCACTGGCCCGCGCTAACGAAGAGATGGATGTGGCCGAAGAAGCTGCCGCGCTGGATGCCAAGGCTGCCAAGCTGCTGGATGAGCTCTATGGCGATCTGACCCCTTGGCGGAAATGTCAGGTGGCACGTCACCCCGAACGGCCCCATTGTCAGGACTATGTTGGGGCTTTGTTTACCGAGTTCACCCCGCTGGCTGGCGACCGGAACTTTGCCGACGATCTTGCCGTGATTGGTGGCCTTGCACGATTTAACGACCAGCCGGTTATGGTAATCGGCCACGAAAAGGGGTCGGACACCAAATCGCGGATCGAACGGAATTTCGGCATGGCCCGCCCTGAAGGATACCGCAAAGCCGTGCGCCTGATGGAAATGGCCGGACGCTTTGGCCTGCCGGTGATCACCCTGATCGACACCGCCGGTGCCTACCCCGGCAAAGGCGCGGAAGAGCGCGGCCAATCCGAGGCTATCGCGCGCTCGACCGAGATGTGCCTGAAAATCGGTGTGCCGCTGGTTTCGGTCATCATCGGTGAAGGTGGGTCCGGCGGGGCGGTTGCGTTCGCCACCGCAAACCGCGTCGCAATGCTGGAACACTCGGTCTATTCGGTCATCTCGCCCGAAGGCTGCGCCTCAATCCTTTGGAAGGACGCCGAAAAGATGCGCGAAGCAGCCGAGGCCCTGCGCTTGACCGCGCAGGACCTGCATAACCTGGGCGTTTGTGACCGGATCATCACCGAACCCAAAGGCGGTGCACATCGGGATCCTGACGCAACCATCGAGTCGGTCCGCAAGGCAATCGCCGCTATGCTAAAAGATCTGGACGGCAAAGATGCGGCGGCCCTGATCAGGGATCGCCGGCAGAAATTCCTTGATATCGGATCAAAAGGGTTGGCAGCGTAACCGTCAGCCCCCCAGTCTCTGCAACAGAGCAACCGACGGCTCTCCGGTCGCAGGAAGCCCATTGGCACGTTGATAGCCACTGATGGCGGACTTGGTGTTGTTGCCAATAACCCCGTCCGCGCCCTGCGTGTCATAGCCCGCCGAAGTGAGACGGCGCTGAAGTTCCTTGCGGTCCTCCAGTGTCAGACCGGTTGAATCCGGCCCGAATGAAGCCTGAAACGGCGCACCGCCTGCAATTCGATCAGACAGGTGCCCCACACCAATCGCGTAGCTGTCCGAGTTATTGTAGCGCTTGATCACTTGGAAGTTTCTGAACACTGCAATGCGTGGCCCCGGTTTTTGCGGCTGTAACACCGCAACGGGGGCACCGGAAACCGTACCGGCCTCGCCACCCCAAGGCTGACCACGAACCCAGCCCGCGCGCGCCAGATAAGCCGCCGTCGAAGCGAGTGAATCTGTGGGGTCCTCGGACCAAATGTCACGACGTCCGTCACCCGTGAAATCCACAGCATAGGCCAGATACGATGTTGGAATGAACTGCGTATGCCCCATTGCCCCAGCCCAACTACCGGTCATTTTGTCCGGGGTTGTGTCGCCTTCCTGAATGATTTTCAGGGCCGCCACCAATTGCTTTTCGAAAAAGGCACCGCGTCTTCCGTCATAGGCCAGCGTAGATGTTGCTGAGACAACCGGTACGTCTCCTCGCCGTGCGCCGTACCGACTTTCCAAGCCCCAGACCGCAACAATAACTTCTTTGTCGACGCCATATTTGGCTTCAATCTGCGAAAGAGTGCCCGCATGGCGCACCAACATCTGCTTACCTGTATCGATCCGTTCATCCGACGCGGCGATTGCCAGGTAATCCTCAAGCGAGCGCTTGAATTCCACCTGATTGCGATCCCGTTCGATCACGTCTGGCAAATACCCGGCCCCTTGAAAGGCGCGATTCAGGGTGGTTTGCGATATCCCCTGCGATGCGGCCCGGCCTTTGAATCCGGCAACCCAAGCGTCCCATCCTGCATTGGGAACTGCTCGCATCCGCGAGGCAGGCGCGTTGGAAGGTGAACCTGTGGAACACGCGGCCAGAATGGTCGCCCCGAGCCCCAATGAAAAATTACGTCGATTGATCATGGCTGAAATCTGCTCTTGTTGTGATTTGGTCCAGAGTAGCCCAGACCCAATCTCCAAACCAGAACGACGGTGGTTCAGAGGCACAATTGCAATGCTTCGGCAACAAGCCGCCTAGCTGACCAATAACCGCAGACCTTGCGTCACGTCTGAGCGCACCGCCAATCGCAATCCAGGCTCGTCCCCAGCCTGCAACGCAGCAATGATCAACTTGTGGTTATGCGGTGGATCGGTCCGCCGTAAACGACCATATAGCGCTCGCATGGTTGGCCCAAGTTGCAGCCAAACAGTTTCGGCAATCGCCAGCATCGCAGGAGCTTGCGCCCGCAGATACAAGGTTCTGTGAAACTCAAGATTAGTACGGATATATCCGACTGCATCGCGCTTGGTGACCATCTCGGCTACGTTCATGTTGATGCTCTGCAAACGATCGATCAGCGCCATATGTGCCCGTGGCAGGGCGCGGCTGGCCAATTCGACTTCAAGCAAAGCTCGCAAGGCCGCCAGCTCTTCGATCCGGTCATTGGTTAACTCTGGGGTCGACACTCGCCCCGACGTAGACAGAAACAATGCCCCCTCAGCCGCTAAACGCCGCACGGCCTCGCGCGCTGGGGTCATCGAGACACCGAATTCCTTACCAATTCCCCGCAGGGTCAGCGCCTGCCCCGGAGCCATCTCACCATGCATGATGCGCGCGCGTAGGGCGCGGTAAACTTTGTCATGTGTAGCGGTCTGCGATTCAGAGGGACGTACGGTCAACATGCCCCCATGTGATCACAAATCGCAGCAGGGTCAACTCACTGCTGGGTCGAATCTATACTGATGAAGATGCGCGCCGTTTTCACGCAGCCAGCGTCGCTGATCGCGGAAATCCCCGAAAATCCGCTCGACCTGGGACCAAAACGCGGCTGAGTGGTTCATCTCGACCAGATGGGCCACTTCATGAGCTGCAACGTAATGCAGGATTTCAGATGGGGCGAGGATCAATCGCCAGGAAAACATCAACCCGCCGGCGGAACTGCATGACCCCCATCGGGACCGGGTGTCGCGGATTGTGAGGCTGGAGTACGATCTGCCCAGCATCGCGGCGTAGTCATCGCAGGCCCCTGTTAGGCGATCCCGCGCCAATTCCTTGAGGAAACGCGCAAGCCGTTTAGCCTCGGCGCCTTGCGGCACCGCGATCTCATCACGCATGAGTTGGACCCGGCGACCAGATGCGGGAACGATTCGCCGCTCAACGCCCTCGATCGGTATGATCTGACCGAATTGAACAACGGCCGGGTTCGGACGATCTTGTAGATGCTGCCGAATCCAATGCTCTTTCGTGTGGGCAAAACTCAATGCTTCAGCTTCTGGAACACCCTGCGGGTATGTCAACGTAACCCGCCCATCAAGCTGGGAAATTCGCAAGCTGATCCGCCGGGCACGCGCCGATTTGCGTAGCGTCAGCGGCACCGGAGGCTTGCCGGGTAGCGCGTGATCTCCCATATGCCTGTTTCTCCTGCTCAAAGGCTTTGACAGTGCCTGCTGCATGTGGCACGTGACCTGAATCGTTGTTACGACTCACCTGATATCAAGGGGATTTGACATGCCCAAGGAAGAATGGGGCGTAAAGCGCGTTTGCCCGACCACTGGTAAGCGGTTTTATGACCTGAACAAGGACCCGATCGTTAGCCCCTACACTGGCGAGATTGTGGAGCTTGAAACCGGCAAAAGCCGGATGATCGCCGCGGATGCGGAAGATGCCGCCTCGGCCAAAGCGCGTGAGAACGCGTCGGATGAAGATCTGGTTCTGGATGATGACGACAATGTCGACGTCGATCTGGATGACGATCTGCTGGATGATGATGACGAAAGCGATGATAACGTTTCGCTAGACGACATCACCGACATGTCTTCGGAAGACGAAAACTAAGACCGGTCAGAGGCGGCCCCCGCCGCCTCATGTCCACCCCGGATGCAAGGCGGAAAGTTTTTGGCGTTTTCCATTTTTGGACTTGCACTCGCCGCCGCCGTCTCATAAACGTCCGTCCACTGCTTCGGCAGTCCCTAGATGGGGCCTTAGCTCAGTTGGGAGAGCGCTTGCATGGCATGCAAGAGGTCAGGGGTTCGACTCCCCTAGGCTCCACCAAAACCTAACAATACAACTAGATAGCAAGCATTAGAGCGGTGTGACACACAGGTGTGACACAAAATGAAGCTGCATGCGTATCTCTCACTGTCCCGACATGGCATCTACTACTTCCGTTGGCCACTGCCCGACACAAGACCAAAACCCCAGACTAGACCATGCACCACACGTAGGACCCTTCGGGTGTCTTTGCGTACAAGATGCCCTAAAGAGGCTGGTACTCTGGCACGGCGTCTTGCAGTGTGCGGCGACACAATAACAAAGCACATAGAAGTATCGGGCATGAACCACCGCGAACTGCGCACAAAGGTACATGAGCACTTCACGGAAGTACTTAAGAAGGCAAAGGCACGTAGAGATGAACTCGGTCCCTATACCGAACTAGAGAAAGAACGCATCGCTGACACCATCCGACTTCATGAGGCGGACAACGAAGACTTCTGGGACATAATGAAGAAGGACTATGCCACTCAGCAGTACCAGTCCTTTTGTAACGCATCCGGCATTCCCCAGAAGCAACCAATCCAAACCAAATGGGCCATTCTTGATGGAATTCGGAAGGCTTGGATTGGCTTTCATGAAGCGATGCTGGAGCATAACAAGTCCTTCGAGACATACGATTTCAGCGCGCCGCCCAGCGCGCCCGTGAGCGTCCCCGAGGGCCCAGAGACTACTTCCGGCTGTAACGCCGCCAAAGTTGAAAAGAAGCCTCCAGAGGGGCTCTCCAGCCCGGTTCTGTCCGCCCTGTTCGCTGAAAGAAAAGCTGAGGCGGAACAGACAGGCCAATGGTCAGCCAAGCTGCTGAACGACTATCAGGCTTGGACAGACCTCTTCATAGAATTGCAAGGCGACCGTCCGGTTCTGGAATATAGAAAAACGGACGCACGAGACTTTAAGAACGTCCTGATTGAGCTTCCAAGCAACAGGAATAAACTACCGCAAACGATTGGCTTAACACCTAGAGAAGCCGTGCAAGCAGCTAAAGACCACGGCCTGCCAACGCTGTCCGTAAGTACAGTCAACAAGGCCTTGGGAAGGCTGCAGGGGATATGGAAGTGGGCTGACAAACAGTTGGACGAAGAGGTTGCAGACATCTTTGGGCCGATGAAGATAGCTGACAACAACAACGCCAGAAACCAACACGACCCGTTCAGCAAAGAGCAACTGCAAGCCATCTTCAACAGCCCCCTGTACACAGGGTGCAAATCAAGGCGGTTCCGCACAGTGCCGGGAGATACAGACTTGAGCAATACCAGTTGGTATTGGCTTCCACTGCTCGGCCTATGGACCGGCGCACGTCTGAACGAGTTATGCCAGTTGAACGTTGAAGACATTGACCATGAAGAGGGTATACACCTAATTCGGGTCCAAGAGAGCGACGAAGACCAACGCGTCAAGTTCGGCAAAAGCAGACTTGTTCCCATACACCCGGAGTTAGTTCGGCTTGGCTTCCTCCGCTTCGTACAGGCTCAGAGACAGGCAGGGCACAAGCGGATGTTCCCAGAACTAAAGCTGGGAGCGACAGGTTATTACTCAGATCAGGCCAGCAAAGACTTTAACCGCTACATCGACAGAATTGGTGTGAAGACTGCCAAGACCTCCTTCCACTCATTCCGCCATAACTTCAAAGATGCGTGCCGTCATGCTGGTGTGCAACCTGACATAAATGACATCCTCTTGGGTCATAAGCTGCCCGGTATGGCAGGGCGCTATGGCGACGGCAACGTACCTTTGCCCGTGCTAAGCGAAGCGATCTGCAAGATCAGGTACAGAGAACTGCGTTTAGCGCACGCCAAAGAGTACCGAGAAGCTGGAGGCTGAAGTTGGGCACAATGCGGTCGTTTGCTGCAACTAACTTTAAAGCCTACTTTGCGGACATACCCGCCGTTGCCGTCAGAACACTTAGAAATTGCTCCCGGCCCCATTGGGCAAACAAGTCATCGTTGGCCCGAGCGTAGCGTATCGCGCCGGCCACCCCATGTCCGGTCAGTGCGAGACGATCGCGAGCCCCGCAAATATGAGCGCGCCGCCTGTCCAATCGCGCGGCTCTAGCCCTTCGCCGATACTGTAGGCGTAGGTCAGTACGATCAGCGTCTCGAGCGCAATTATTATTAGATACAGCTCGGAAAGTGGAACTGTGCGCATCAGCACCACCTCGGACTGGGTGGCGGCAAGAAAACCCAGAATGATCAGAGCGAGCGCCACCGCCGTCCATTCGGCTGAGGCCAGTTTCATTCCGATGGTTGCAACGCCATACCCCACTGCCGCCAAGACGGCCAAGGCCAGTGGTTTCAACGCCAGAAGCTCCATGTTTCAAATCCTTCACCGTGCGCAAAAAAACCGCGCACCTCTCATGAACCAACATTCTCTGCGTAGGATTTTAGCATGCGTATTATGTCGCATCAGTGAAGCCGATTACTTTATTTTAGCGAAGTGAAAGCCGGTAAGAGTATTGCTTATTCAGATGAAGCGAATAGCTGATACCCGCCTTCGAAACGGATGCTGCGCCTGACCCAAAGTCTGAAAAGGGCTCGGTTCGGTCAGCCTTGTATTGTGAGTTCAGTGCTTTGATACATTGATCCGGTTCCACAGGTTGATCATGGCGATTTCGGCAGTCAGCGCGCCGATTTCAGCATCGGAAAATTGCCGACTCAAACGTGCGCGAATGGCTGCAAGATCTACTTTCAAGTGTAGACCTGTGAGTGCCTCGGTCCATTCCAGCGCCGCTTTCTCAGCATCGGTGAAATCGCTTACCTGGTCCCATGCAATCACCCTGTCCAATCGTTCGCTGGTCTCGCCATTTTGCCGAGCCTCTTTCGTGTGCATTTTGATGCAGAAACCACAGCGATTAATCTGAGATGCACGGAGTTGAACAAGGTGGCGGATTTTTAAATCAAGCCCATAGTTGTCGAGTGCCTGGTGAACGCTGGCCATCGTCTGGAGTACGTCTGGGATCGTCCGTTCGTACTTAGTCGAAGTTGAGGTACTCATCGTCACATTCCTTTGTTTGTCTATCCTATGCCCTAGTGACGATTGTCAGACGGGTTTTGTGACGCAGTGATCAGTGAAATCTTCTAGACGTCTGTTTTATATAACTTCTTTGATCGAAAATTCGCCTGCCGACAGAGTGTAAGCCCGTTGCCATCGTAGTGACCCGGATCTCACATTTTCATTATTGCCCGTCGAGCATGCGCAGGAATCAGATCAAAGAACTGTTGGCCACCAACTGAGTGGAATGCCATGAAACGAAGGAAAACCCTGGCAGAGGAACTCGATACTGGAGAGCGAGCCAGCAAGATACAGCTAGAGGACGCTCCTCAGCCAATCAATGTCGATTTGTCTCAAGCGCGAGAAGAATTGGCTCTCCTCGCTGAATCCGCTGAATTGGGTTCACCGTATCATTGGAAACCGTGGCTTTGCGGACATTTAACGGAAAGGATCAGTTGACCGCTCTGAGCCCAAAGCAGAAACGCCATGGGATTACGTAGAAAAACCTGCTCGCACCAAAAGTCAGTGGTCAACAATCTTACTCAATTTCCGAGGATCGAGCCCAGAGATTGACTTCCTCTTCCGAGCTGACCTCGTCAATCTTAGCGAGTTCCGCTTCGGTAAATTCCAAATTCCGGACCGCACCTACGCAATCCACGATCTGCTCAGGTCGCGAAGCGCCAATAAGGGCTGTCGTAATCCGGTCCCCTCGCAGCACCCAAGCAAGCGCCATCTGAGCTAATGATTGACCGCGTGACGCCGCTATGTCGTTTAGAGCCCTGACACTCGTCAATGAACGTTCGTTGATCATGCCGTCCAATAGAGACTTGCCTTGGGTTGCACGACTGTCTTCGGGAATGCCGTTCAGATACTTCGATGTCAAAATACCCTGAGCAAGTGGCGTGAACGCAATCGATCCCACGTTCAATTCGTCAAGCGTATCCAACAGCCCGTCCCGCTCAACCCAACGGTTTAGTAGGTTATACGACGGCTGATGAATCAGGCACGGCGTGCCAAGGTCTTTCAAGATGGCCAGCGCTTCGCGCGTTCGTTGCGAGTTGTAGCTTGAAATTCCGACGTAAAGTGCGCGCCCAGAGCGCACGATATAGTCTAAGGCTCCCATAGTTTCTTCCAGAGGGGTATCTGGATCGTAACGGTGGGAATAAAAGATATCTGCGTATTCTAACCCCATCCGCTTGAGCGACTGATCACAAGAGGCCACAAGATACTTTCGTGATCCCCACTCCCCATAGGGGCCGGGCCACATATCATACCCGGCCTTGGTAGATATGATGAGTTCGTCCCGATAGCCTGCGAAATCAGTTTTTAGAATTTCGCCGAATGCTTCTTCCGCCGATCCCGGCGGCGGGCCATAGTTATTTGCTAAATCAAAGTGCGTTATACCCAAGTCAAAAGCAGTGCGGCAGAGATCGCGCTTTGTCTGGTGCGGGGTATCCCCACCAAAGTTGTGCCATAGCCCAAGGCTTATCGCGGGTAGCTTTATGCCAGACCGCCCACAACGGCGATAGACCATTTGCTCGTAGCGGTCCGGATTGGGAAGAAATGGGCGCGGCCGAGGCTTCGGGGGGCGTTGTAATTTGCTCATCTGTCCATAATCCGAGATCATTACCTCGTGTCAATTCAACGAGATAGTAACCAACAATCAGCGAAGCCTGCCGTGTACGTAAAATGCCTCAGGCATTGTCAGCGCAGATTGTCAAACTGCAAACTAGTCCTCGAATAATGCGCGAACCTTCGACATGTCATACGCATGTTCCGTCAGGTTTTCAGGATCCCATTCGCTTCGCTCAGCTTCAAAAAAATCCCCGCCGTATACGTGGATTGCTCCGGTCAACTTAGGGATAGGGTTTGTAACCGAGTGAATGAGGTCCTTACCAAGCGGAGCATATTCACCCGTCGACAATGCCCGAGCCCCCGCCGCTTCAATGCGTCCGTTAGGGTCATCTGCTACGCGCCTCCAAAAAATGTTATCTTCTCGGCCACCATAAATACCGATCACGGCCCACATTTCGTGATTGTGGGGCATTATGGTCATTCCTGGCTTCCATACGACATTGACGATTGTCAGATCACCTGACTTGTAAATGGGAAAAATACCGCTTTCGGTCGGCTCTCCCAAGGCTTGGGTCACGCCCGCGGGATCGCGCATCGCCCGGTCCACCACCTCAGCCACCGATTTGTGAGACTCGTCCTGATCTACTGCGGTCCGGCAGTCCGCTACAAACTGTTCCATGTTCCACATATCTTCAGCCCCCAATTGCATACTATAAATGCAACAGGGTAGCACAGGCTGCAAAATAGACGAAATTTGGACCCAGATTGCAGCTGCATGTATCGGATATCTGAGACTTCCAATGACTGCTTGGCCTGCTTAGCGTTCGCTCGCCAAATCGAGGAGATGTCTACTTTGCGGGACATCCGTCGATTGCATCGAATACATTAGGCTGTCTGTTTACTTAATCGAAAATGCGTTCGCCCTGCTCGTCAATCACCTGTTTCGCCTTTGCGATGCTGAAGCTTTCGCCCTGATCCCGGGTTTCAAATACATCCGCCCGGATCACTGTATGGGTCTTGCGATCTCCGTCGATGGTCTTTTCGATACGGGCTAAAAGGCGGTATTTGCCACCTTCGGGCATCAGGTCCGGAAAGATTTCGAACCCTCTGTAAGAGACCGGCTCCGGCTCCGACTTTTCACCGCCACCGAAAAGTTTAGATAAGAGGGACATTGGGCGGCTCCTTTCAGCGTTGCTATGACGGAAGACTAGCGCCGCTTAGGACAGGCGTGAAGGATGTCATGCGATTAGAAAATTTGCCTTCGATCCGTTGGCACGGTCCTTGCGTTTCCTACTAAGTCCAGAGCCGCGGTTAAAATCCATTCCCCCGCACCACTCTTCCTTGTACGTACGGTCCAAAACCGCCATTCTGACACGCTGCCGCCAACGACCGCCTCGAGCCCATCGCTGACGCCAAATAATAATCTGGCTCAGCGGCGTTACACGCCCATTGTAAAGCTGAACTCCGCAGCTTCAGACAATCGGTGGATCACTTGAAAACTAAGGGTCCGGTAAAGGCGGAATGGTGCGTAGGTACATCACAATGGCCTCAAGGTCTTCCGGATACATCGTCGCATAGTACGAATATCCCATCGGCGGCAGCATTTGTGTTCCGCCAGGCCGCTTGCCCGAAACGATCATAGTTTTCAATTCGTCGTCGGTATACCCAGCCAACCCATCGTCATGGGTAGTGATGTTGGGTGCTACTGATATCCCCCACGGTCCATGGAACTCGAACCCTCCTGCACCAAGATGAGTGTCAAACATCGGCCCTTTGGAGCCGAATGTCGTGTGACACTCTGTACAATGTGCAACTGGCCCTGCGAGATATGCGCCATATTCTGTCGTCACACCTTCTGGTGGAGCTGAAACTGTCTCAACGGGTGGACCATAAGCAGGAGGAAGGGGAAAGTTGTAAGTAGAAACAGGCGTCTCATTGCTACTTGCCGGTACGGTCCGAAGAAACATAACCATCGACATGAGATCGTCATCACTTAGCCCCCGATACAAGCCGATAGGCATTGGCGGTCCAATGACTGTGCCATCTGGGCGGATACCTTCACGTATTGCGCGGGCAAGTTCCTCATCGCTCCAATCCGCAATCCGGCTACCCGGCGTTATGTTGACTGCCCAAGCCTCCATCATGTCGTTCTTTTCAACCATCATACCGCCCAATTCGTTGGACATATCTGGTCCGTTCGGCCCTTGTGGTGTATGGCAGTTCCCGCAAGCTGCAGGCCCTCGGACAAGGTATTCACCACGTTCCAAACCTGGCTCGGCTGCAGCGGTAAGCGGAAAAGAAATAGCTAAAACAGCCATCAATAGTTTTTGCATCAATTGTACCCCCCCAAAAAATTGGGAACGAACCGATCAACAACGGCAAATGCGCCTAGTGTCCCAACATTTTGAAAGCATAAACTACTTTTACAAATTCCAAAAACTTTGCGAGTCCAGATTGCCCGCAGAGCGGACAGCGCACAAAATATGGCGAACTATTGGACCGAACCCGAAGTAATGCGCGTGCAAAACAAGGCTAACCTCGAAGGGTAATAAAATGCCCGCGCCATCTTTTCTGGGATGACAGACAACGCGGGCCATAGTCTGGTCATGGGACTGGCCAGACTAACTGCAAAGTACGTTTAGGTGCGCGTTGTTGGCGAGATTGGTATGAGCACGATCAACAACACCGACCTCGAAACACAACGATCTATTTGAGCAACACTGCTCTGGCCTTCGAGGCACCCTACCGACTCAAATACTTCAACAGCTTCCGACCACGCGATAATATTTCCCTTTACACGCGCAAAAATGTTGAAATGTTGCATTTTAGATTCAAGAATTCAAATGCGTGAGGAATATGTGTTTCTTATATTGCTCTCGCATCTGCCAGACCTTTCTGGCTGCCTCCCGGTGACGAAGGTGAGTGGCGTCACTGGGAGGTCACTTAACTGTTGAGTGTATGGGCTGAGACCGTGTATTTATTCGGTTAACAGGAAACCATTCAAAGTTGATTGGGCGGGAACTTACAGAGCTAGGTTTCCGGCCAAAGAATGTGGGAAAAAGCTCTGCAAATCGTCATAGACCGTCCGGGGCCCAAGTCGCCTTGTTCGGGGTTCAGATAACGCTTCTTAGTAGGCGTAGCTTTGTTTCGAATTTGTTTTCTAACTATGTGCTGAGATGGAGATGGTTATGACCAAGACGATGAAAGCGGCAATTGTGCGGAGTTTAGGTGCGCCTCTTACGATAGACGAAGTTCCTGTACCGAATGTTGGTCCGGGTCAGGTCTTGGTTAAAATTGAAGCGAGCGGCGTATGCCATACCGATCTCCATGCGGCAGAAGGGGACTGGCCTGTTAAACCCCAGCCGCCATTTATCCCAGGTCATGAAGGTGTGGGGCATGTGGCCGAGGTCGGAGCAGGTGTAACAACCGTCAAAGAGGGTGATCGCGTTGGTGTTCCTTGGCTTCACTCTGCGTGCGGTCACTGCAAGCACTGCCTGACGAGCTGGGAAACGCTTTGCACAGAGCAACAGAATACTGGCTACAGTGTAAACGGTGGTTACGCCGAATATGTCTTGGCCGATCCAAATTACGTCGGCCGTTTGCCAAACACCCTGGAGTTCGAACCAGCCGCTCCAATACTTTGCGCCGGGGTAACCGTGTACAAGGGTCTAAAGGAAACCGACACCAAACCGGGTGATACGGTCGTTATCTCTGGCATTGGTGGATTGGGACATCTGGCCGTTCAATATGCCAAGGCAATGGGATTGCATGTTATTGCGGTGGACATCGCACCTGACAAACTTGCACTGGCGGAAAAGCTCGGGGCAGACGCAACAATCAATGCAGTCGAGATAGACCCCGCTGATGAAGTTCAAAAACTTTGCGGTGGTGCAGAGGGTGCTTTGATCACAGCCGTTTCGCCGAAAGCATTTTCACAAGGTATCGGGATGCTGGGACGTCGGGGCACGATGTCTCTCGTAGGTCTGCCTCCGGGAACTTTTGACTTGGATATCTTCGATACGGTTCTTTCGCGAAAAACCATACGCGGCTCCATCGTTGGTACGCGGCAAGACCTCGCTGAATGCTTGCAATTTGCAGGTGAAGGAAAAATCTCAGTGGAATACACAACCGAGCCCCTTGAGAATATTAACTCCATTTTTGATCGAATGCGTTCCAACTCAATTGATGGCCGGATTGTTATGAAAATTTGAGTTTAACCCGTCAATCACCGCTCCTGCCAAGGGTCGCTATATCCGCAACTTGGAGTGTTTATGATCAGCGATGAATGAATGGTTTGGGCTGAATGCGTTCCTCGGTAGTAAAAATGCGAATGGCGGCTACGTCCGCATAGCAGTCGTTGATGCAACGCGCGGCGAATGGCCGGACAGAGCCCAAATCGACGGATGCTGCGCTGGGGTTAAATGTCCGCTTTCAGCGAGCTAACTCGGCGGTTAGTCTTCCATCGCTTCATAAATGCC
>NZ_JBQFPX010000009.1:0-136428 GCF_056536545.1 Ruegeria sp. CK1 | reverse complement strand
CCTCGTCTGCACATGCCCCCCAATGGACGCATACAAAGAAGCCGCAGAATAAACAGCAACAACAAAACAACCCCCCCGCCTTGGCGGGGGGTCTACTCTGCTGCTTCTTTCCGCTGAGACGACGCCAACAGTGCAGCCAATTCAGGTCGGCATGAGCCGCAATTGGTCCCGGCTTGCAAGGCTTCACCTATGGCTTCAACAGTCAGCAAACCTTTGGTTTCAATTGCGGTCAGGATTGTGTTCACGCCGACATCGAAACAGGAACACAGAATTGGTCCCGGGTCCGGCATGTCCGCCGGGGCGCGGCCAGACAACAAGCCGAGATCGGGCACTTGCGGCAGAGTTGATAAGTAATCCCGCATCACCGCAACCGGCTTGGGTGAGATGAACAGGGCGGCCACCATTCGCCCGTGTCGGTGGCAAGCCAATCTGGCCACACCCCGGGCAGGGTCTTCCATTGCAGTGATTTCTGCGTTTGGCAGGCCAAACAGATCACGAGCCGCAACGTGCCAGTCTTCGATCCGTGTCAGCCCAGCCAGTTCTGCACGATATCCAGATTTAGTGGGGGTTTGAGCCCAGTAATCGCAGTTTGGAGTCATCTCGCGGTCAGAAACCGCGAATCCGTACCATGCCGCGTTGAATCGGGTGACGTTCACGGCGGACGCTTTGCTTTCGGGCTGACCTGAAATCGGATCGACGTCGGCCGCAACCACTGTGTCAATGCGGGCTGAGGGTGCGGTTTCTCCGGTCCAGTGGATCGGGGCAAAAACCTGGCCGCGGGTAACGTCAGAGCTGATGCGGGCGCGTAGGATGGCGGTGCCGTGAGGGCTGCGGACTTCGACCAGATCAGCAGCGGCGATCTGGCGGGCGCAGGCATCTTCAGGGTGGATGTCCAGAAACGGCTCGGGCAAGTGCGCTGACAAGCGCGCAGATAACCCGGTGCGCGTCATAGTGTGCCATTGGTCCCGCAGCCTTCCGGTGTTCAGGCGGAACGGGTAGCGCGGTTCGGTCTTGACCGCGGGGGCACGCCACGTAACCGGCAACAGTCGCGCCTTGCCATCGGAGTGAAAAAATTGCCGATCCGCAAAAAAACGACCGCCCTTGCGGTTTTCAGTCACAGGCCAGCGCGTGGGGGCCAGTGCGTCATATTGCGCCGCGTTCAGGTCAGCGAGGCCCGAAATATCGAAATCCTTTCCGAACCGAGCCGCTATTCCGGAAAGAACGGCGTATTCGCGGAAGATCTCGGCGGGTGATTGGTAATCAAAGGCGGCTGTCCAGCGCATGCGGCGTCCAACCTCGCACAAGATTTCCCAATCAGCACGGGCCTGACCCGGTGCCGGAACAACCCTACGTTGGCGGCTGATAGTGCGGTCGGAATTGGTGACGGTTCCGTCTTTCTCGGCCCAAGCTGCGGCAGGCAGCAATACATCAGCAAGCCGAGCTGTGTCCGTGCGATCAGTGATGTCCGAGACGACAGTGAAGGGGCAAGCGGCGATGGCATCTCGGACCGCGTCGGCCTCGGGCATGGAAACCACGGGATTGGTGTGGATCACCCACAGGGCTTTGATCCGCCCGTCACCGACGGCGCGGAACATATCCACCGCTTTCAGACCGGGGGCTTTGGGCATGGTCGGTGCCGACCAGAAATCACGGACGGCGGCACGGTGGTCTGAGTTTTCTATATCCAGATGGCAGGCGAGCATATTGGCCAGCCCGCCGACCTCTCGCCCGCCCATGGCGTTGGGTTGGCCGGTAACTGAAAGAGGGCCGCAGCCTGGTTTGCCAATCCGACCTGTGGCCAGATGACAGTTGAGGATTGCACTGACCTTGTCGCTGCCCGCGCTTGATTGGTTCACGCCCTGGCTGAAGATGGTCACAACCTTTTCGGTGCCAGTCCACATCTCGCAAAAGGTCTCGATATCTTCAGGGTTCAACCCGGTGACCGCGACATTGTCACCCTGTGCGCTCAATAGCGCCTCGGCGAACCCGTTCGTATGGTGCAGGAAGTTCGTGTCGACCAATCCGCGCGCGTCGATCTGGGTTAGCAGGTGATTGAACAGCGCCACGTCGCTGCCAATAGCCAGCGGCAGATGCAGATCGGCGCTGTCGCAGGACGCAGTGCGGCGAGGGTCGATCACCACGATCTTTGTCCCGCGGACCTGCCGCACCGCCATCAGGCGCCGATATAGAACGGGGTGACACCACGCCAGATTCGAGCCGACCAGAACGACTAGATCGGCTTCGTCAATATCCTCATAGGTGCCGGGTACTGTGTCGGTGCCGAAAGCGCGTTTGTGTCCGGCCACCGTCGAGGCCATGCAGAGCCGCGAATTGGTGTCGATATTGGCCGAGCCGATAAAGCCTTTCATCAGCTTGTTGGCGACATAGTAATCCTCGGTCAGCAATTGGCCTGAAACATAGAATGCGACCGAATCCGGCCCATGTTCCGCGATTGTGTCGCGGAAGCGGTCGGCGACCAGTTGCAGCGCGTCGTCCCAACCTGTTTCAACACCTGAGACACGCGGCACCAGCAGGCGGTGCGACAGACCGATGGTTTCGGCCAGCGCAGAACCTTTGGAGCAAAGCCGCCCGTGATTGGCTGGATGCTCGGGGTCGCCTGTGACGGTCAGTCCCCCGGCGCCGTCAGGCTGCAGAAGAACACCGCAGCCGACCCCACAATAGGGGCAAGTTGACCGTTTGGCGCAAGTATTCAGGTCCTTCACGCAGCGCTCCTTTGGCCCACCGAGGTGCTGTCCAGCAGGATACGGTCTCCGTCCAACTGCACCGGATAGGTGGCGATCTGGCCTTCATCCGCGCCTTGCGCTTGACCCGAGTTCAGATCGAATACCCAATTGTGTAGCGGACATGTGACGGACTGGCCGTGAACGATACCTTCCGAAAGTGGTCCGCCCTTGTGGGGGCAGCGATCCGAGGCTGCGAAGATCTCGTCCTTCGCCGTGCGGAACAGGGCGATGCAGCCGACCGGCGTTTTCACCACGCGCGCGCCACGCAGGGGGATGTCGTCGATATGTCCGATGTCGATCCAGCTCATTCCGCGGCCTCCAGTGTCAGATCGGCCAGAGGCGCAAAACGCGGCGCCTCTTTCGCCTGCTCGGCCCATGGGTCTTTGCGATAGATGGACTGGCTAAGTTCGAACCGCTCGACCAATGCGCGGCGGCTGTCCAGATCGTCCACCACAGTTTCCTTGATCCAGTCCAGGCCGACCTTCGCCATCCACTTGTAGAGACGGTCCAGATACTTGCCGCCCTCACGATACGCTTGAGTGACGGCCATCACGACCTCGATAGCCTCGTCCTCGGTCGGGACCTGAACCAGCAGTTCGGTTTCCTTGACGTCCATACCTGCCGCACCGCCGATGCTGATCTGATAGCCTGAATCCACGCAGACCACACCGATGTCCTTGCAGGTCGCCTCGGCGCAGTTACGCGGGCAGCCCGAGACAGCCAGTTTCAGCTTATGAGGCGTCCACGATCCCCACAGGATCTTCTCAAGCTTCACGCCCAGGCCGGTGCTGTCCTGCGTACCGAACCGGCAATGGTCGGTGCCGACGCAGGTTTTCACCGTACGCAAACCCTTGGAATAGGCATGTCCCGAGACCAGCCCGGCCTTGTTCAGATCGGACCAGATATAAGGCAGGTCCGCTCCTTTAACGCCCAGCAGATCGATACGCTGACCGCCGGTGACCTTGACCGTGGGCACATCGTATTTCTCGGCTGCATCAGCAATCGCGCGTAGCTCCGCTGGGTTGGTGATACCGCCCCACATCCGGGGCACCACGCTGAACGTGCCGTCCTTCTGGATGTTTGCGTGTTTGCGTTCGTTGACGAAACGGCTTTGCGGGTCGTCCTGATATTCGAGCGGCCAGTCGGCCAGCAGATAATAGTTCACCGCAGGGCGGCAGACATGGCACCCATTGCGCGTTTTCCAGCCCAACTCCTGCCAGACGGCCTCCTGACTTTTCAGCTCTTGCGATTTGATCAGGCGGCGGACGTCTTCGTGGGTCAGATCGCAGCAGCCGCAGATGGGCTGCGCGGTGGGCATCTGGAAATCGTCACCCAGAGTGACCTGTAGCAATTGTTCCACCAGACCGGTGCAGGTCCCGCAGGACGCGCTGGCCTTGGTGGTTGCGCGGATGGCACCCAGATCGTTGGCGCCGCCTTCGATAGCAGCGGTAATGTCGGATTTGCACACGCCGTTGCAGCCACAGATTTCCGCCTCAGGCGGCAATGCTGCAACGGCTGAGAGAGGGTCCGCAGAGCCGCCCCCCTGATAGGCCGGACCGAAGATCAGCGTCTCGCGCATCTCGGACACATCTTCGCCGTCGCGGATCAGGCCAAAGAACCAGTTGCTGTCGCCGGTGTCGCCATACATGACCGCGCCGACCAGTTTGTCGTCCTCCAGCACCAGCCGTTTGTAGACGCCGCGCGCCGGATCGCGGAAAACGATGTCTTCGCGGGTCTCGCCCTCGGCAAAATCGCCCGCACTGAACAGATCGCAGCCGGTGACCTTCAGCTTGGTCGACAAAGAGCGCTGTTTGAACGCGGCATCCTCTCCCAGCAGGGTCTGCGCCAGCACTTTGGCTTGGTCATATAGCGGCGCAACAAGGCCGAAAATCTCGCCCTGATGCTCGACACACTCGCCAACGGCAAAGATGTCGGCATCCGAGGAGATCATCTGATCGTCCACGTGTATGCCGCGCCCCACGGCTAGGCCCGTGTCCTGTGCCAGTGCAACGTTGGGCCGGATGCCCACCGCCATAACCAACAGGTCACAAGGAAGTTCGGTGCCGTCCTCCAGCAGCAACGCACGGGCCTTACCATTCTCGCCAGCAATCTCGGTCGATTTTGCGTTCAGCAGAACCGTGATGCCTTTTTCTTCTAGCGATTTTTTCAGCAGGTAGCCTGCGGCAGGGTCCAGCTGACGCTCCATCAGGTGGCCCATGATATGCACCACCGTCACGTCGGCGCCGCGCGCAGCCATGCCTGCGGCGGCCTCAAGGCCCAGCAAGCCGCCGCCGATCACGACCACCTTGTTGCCGGTGCCCATGCCCATCATCTGTTCGGTATCTTCCAGATCGCGATAGGCGATCACGCCGTCCAGATCGTGTCCCGGCATGGGGATCATGAAGGGGTTCGATCCGGTGCCGAAAATTAGTTTGTCATAGGGAACGTGGCCGTTCTCACCCTCGACCACTTTCAGTTCGCGGTCGATTTTGACCACTTTCTCGCCGAACCGACAGGTGATGCCACGCTCGGCATACCAGTCGTCGTCATGGGTGACGATCTCTTGATAAGTCTGATCGCCAGCGAGAACCGGGCTGAGCATGATGCGGTTGTAATTCCCGCGCGGCTCGGCATTGAACAGGGTGATGTCAAAGGCATCGGGGGCGGCGTCGGTCAGGTGTTCCAGAACCCGGCCCGAGGCCATGCCGGCACCGATGACCACTAGTCGTTGTTTCATATCAATTCACTCCGCAGCAATGGCTTTGGGGGCAGGGCTTTTGGGCTTGGGCTTTGCGCCGTGCTCGTATTCTTCGAGGAAATCCAAAACCTCTTGCCGGTATTCGTAGTAGTCGGGATGGGCCAGCAGCGCCTTGCGGGTGCGCGGACGCGGCAGGTCAACATTGGTGATCTTGCCGATCGTGGCCTGCGGGCCGTTTGTCATCATCACCACGCGGTCGGCCAGCAGGATCGCCTCGTCCACATCATGGGTGACGCAGATCGTGGTCACTTTGGTTCGCGACCAAACCTCCATCAGAACTTCTTGCAACTCCCACCGTGTCAGGCTGTCGAGCATCCCGAACGGTTCATCCAGCAGCAAGAGTTTCGGAGACAGCGCAAAGGCGCGTGCGATACCGACGCGCTGGCGCATGCCATTCGAAAGGTCTGCGGCGGATTTATCCATCGCATCGGCCAGACCGACCCGCTCAAGGTAGTATTCCACCACATCCTGACGCTCAGCCTGGCTGGCGCGCGGGTAGACGCGGTCGACACCGACCGAGACGTTCTCCTTCGCGGTCAGCCAAGGGAACAGCGAGGGCGACTGGAACACCACGGCGCGTTCCGGATCGGCGCCTTCGACATGGCGGCCGTCCAGCTTGATCGCGCCTTTCGAGATGTCGTTCAGACCGGCGGCCATGGTCAACACTGTCGACTTGCCGCAACCCGAGTGGCCGATTAGCGAGATGAACTCACCGCGATTGAGCTTGAGGTTGAAATCCTCGACCACAGTCAGCGGGCCCTTGGGCGTGGGGTAGACCTTGTGCAGCTGGCTGAAATCCAGATAGCGTTCGTCTATCAAGCCATCCTGCGCCTCTTTAACTGCCGTGGGTACGCCGTGGATCGGGGTCACTTCGGGCAGGATGCGGGTGCCTTCGACCTTGGCCTCAATCCCCACATCCATCAGGTATTTGGTCACCTCGGCGCGCAGGGTTTTGAACGTCTCGTCATGATTCATGGCCGAGCGGTCGCGGGGGCGAGGGATCGAGACCTTGAACTCGGTCCCTAGCGTGCCATCCGGGTTCAGCGGGATGATACGGTCGGCCAGCAGGATCGCCTCGTCCACGTCGTTGGTGATCAGGACGCAGGTCTTGCGGTTCTCTTCCCAGATTTTTTCGATCTCTTCCGCCAGATTGCCACGTGTCAGCGCGTCCAGCGCCGACAAGGGTTCATCCAGCAGCAGAACCTCGGGGTCCATCGCCAACGCGCGTGCCACGTTCACCCGCTGTCGCATTCCGCCCGACAGCTCGGCAGGACGGCGCGTGGCGGCGTGGCTCAGGCCGACCATGCGGATGTAATGCGCAACCTTTTCCTCTTTCTCGGCCTTGGGCATCTTGGGGAAGACGGCATCCACGGCCAGCCGCACATTGCCCGTCACCGTCAGCCACGGCATCAGCGAGTAGTTTTGAAAGATCACCCCTCGTTCCGGCGCTGGGCCGGAGATGGCTTTGTCGCGGAAAGTGACGCTGCCCTTGGTGGGGAACTCGATCCCCGCCATCAGATTGATCAGGGTGGTCTTGCCGGTGCCCGAAAAGCCCAGCAAGACCACAAACTCGCCTTCTTCGACCGACAGGTTGATGTCTTTCAGCACATCCGTCGCAGCAGTGCCGGTGCCGAAGGATTTGCTGACGTTCTTGAATTCCATCACAGCCATTTGGGTCACCGGTTGTTCGAGAAGGTGAACAGGGACTGCAGCGCGTACATCACGCGATCCAGCAGGAAGCCGATGATGCCGATGGTGAAGACAGCCACCATGATCTTGGCCAGCGAGCTGGAGGAGCCGTTCTGGAACTCATCCCAGACGAACTTGCCCAAACCGGGGTTCTGCGCCAGCATCTCGGCCGCGATCAGAACCATCCAGCCAACACCCAAGCTTAGGCGCAGACCGGTGAAGATCAGCGGCAGGGCCGAGGGCAGCACCAGCTTGGTGATCTTGGTGTAGGTGTTCATTTTCAGAACCTTCGACACGTTCACCAGATCCTTGTCGATCGACGCCACACCCAGCGAGGTGTTGATCAGAGTCGGCCACAGCGAACACAGCGTCACGGTGATTGCCGAGATCAGGAAGGATTTGGCGAACCAGCCGTCATTGGTGACGTACACGGCCGAGACGATCATGGTCACGATTGGTAACCATGCCAATGGCGAGACCGGTTTGAAGATCTGGATCAACGGGTTCAGCGCAGCGTTTGCAGTGGGCGACAAGCCCGCCATGATGCCCAGCGGTACGGCGACGATGGTCGCGATCAGAAACCCGAAAAAGACCGTTTTGATCGAGGTCCAGATTTGGTTGTAATAGCTTGGCGCGCCAGTATAGGCGACTTCCTTGACCTTGTCGGCCTGCCCTGCGTCGATGAACTTCTGGTTCCGCTTTTCGACCATCGCCTCGAATTTGGCTTTCTTGGCAGCTTTGGCTTGCGCATCATGATGCAGGCTAACCGCCTCGGACCAGACCTGAGCCGGTCCGGGAACGGCACCGAGTGACGTCTGTACCTTCGGTGCCATTGTGCCCCACAGCAGCAAAAAGGCGCAGATCGCCAGCAAAGGCACGGCCAGCAAGCGCCAGATTTCACCCATCTGGGCGCGCGGGTTGTCACCTGCGGCGGCCTTCAGAACAGGGGTGATCCAGGCTAGGCCCAGAACCTGAAACCATTTGTCGGCAGAGTTGATCCGGGTGAACAGGCGGGCGCGGCGCGCCTCGCGTTCAGCCTCGTTGGATAGCGTATCGTGGTCGATTGCTGTCATCTTGCGGTCTCCTGGCCCGGATGTCCGGGCGGGGTGAAATTCTGTGTAAGTGGGAAACCCCGGCCACTTAGGCCGGGGAAATGGATTAGCCCTGTACTTCGGTGCCGATGACGACCTGCTCGCCCTTCAGGCCAATTGGCAGGCTTTGCAGATAGGCGTTGGGTTGGCGGGCGTCATAGGGGATGCCGTCGATGATATCTTCGGCAGGCGTCGGAGCCTTGTAGCCATCGCTGTCCCAAGGGAAGTCGGCCTCATTCGCCAAACCTTCGTCCACCAGCATGCGTGCTGCGTCCAGATAGATGTCGGGGCGATAGACCGACTTCGCAACCTCATCATACCATGCGTCGGTCTGCGGCTCGGCGATCTGACCCCAGCGGCGCATCTGGGTCAGGTACCAGATGGCGTCGGAATAGAAGGGGTATGTCGCGTTATAGCGGAAGAACACGTTGAAATCGGGCACGTCGCGCTTGTCGCCCTTTTCGTATTCGAATGTCCCGGTCATTGAGTTCGCGATCACGTCATAGTCGGCGCCAACATATTCCGGCTGGCTCAGCATTTCGACCGCGGCGGGACGGTTTGCGTTGTCGTTCTCATCCAGCCAGATCGCAGCGCGGATCAGAGCCTTGGTGACAGCGCGGGCGGTGTTGGGATATTCCTCGGCGAATTCAGCAGTGATGCCAAAGACCTTTTCGGGGTTGTTCTTCCACAGCTCATAGTCGGTGATGACCGGAACGCCGATGCCTTTGAATACGGCCTGCTGGTTCCACGGTTCCCCTACGCAATAGCCATAAATAGTGCCTGCTTCCAAAGTCGCGGGCATCTGCGGCGGAGGTGTCACGGAAAGGAACACATCCGCGCCGATCTGACCGGTCACGTTATCGGGGCTGTAATAACCCGGATGCAAACCACCAGCAGCCAGCCAATAGCGAAGCTCATAATTGTGGGTCGAAACCGGGAAGACCATGCCCATGTTGAACGGCTTGCCTTCGGACTTGTACTTCTCAACCACCGGGGCCAGGGCCTCAGCCGAAATCGGGTGTTGTGGGCGACCGTCATCCATCACCGGGATGTTCGGCTTCATCTCTTCCCAGACCTCGTTCGACACGGTGATACCGTTGCCGTTCAGATCCATCGAGAACGGGGTGACAATATGCGCCTCGGTGCCATAACCGATGGTCGCGGCCAGAGGTTGCCCGGCCAGCATATGCGCGCCGTCCAGCTGACCGTCGATCACACCGTCCAACAACACTTTCCAGTTGGCCTGTGCTTCAAGCGTGACGAACAGACCTTCGTCGAGGAAATAGCCGTTTTCATAAGCGACGGCCAACGGGGCCATGTCGGTCAGTTTTATGAAGCCAAAGGTCAGTTCGTCTTTTTCCAGTTCCAGCGTTTCGGCCATGGCCGGGCTGATCAGGGCTGTTGTGGCGACAAGGCCTGCAAGGAATTTCTTCATGTGGGTCTGTCCCTTTTTCTGTTCCCAGTCTTCCGGGGGTTAAAAACAAACAAAGCCGCTTCACGCTCTGACCGGGAGGAGGTGGCCAGAGAGTGAGCGGCTTTGCTCAGTCGGTCCCAAACTTTGGGATGAATTCTTGCGACACACGCCATTGCGTGCCGTTGGAATCAAACTTGAAGAAGAGTGGGCGCGGTTCAAGAAGTTTTGCTGCAATGCGGCGAAGTTTTCTGCAATTGCTATCCCGACCCTTGGCCGATGCCCATTTTTTAGGCGTCAGATATCCTGAGGATCAAAAATGCGCCCATCCAGGAACGCGTCCCGTTTCAGCGACAACTGTCCGTTATGTGAGGCCACCGGGGTTGTTTCGCGAATCGCGCCTTCAAGTTTTTCCGACGCGCCGGGCAGGTCCGCGCCCAACCCGGACATCTGGTCACGGTAGATATCGCTTCGGAATACGCTGCCCGCTTTTGCCAGGGCCATGTGCGGGTCTAGATTGTAACGCTCGGCGAGCCGGTAGGCGATCCACTTGGCCTGACTGCGCCACGGGAAATTCGCCGCACCGTCATGAAATTCAAGGAACCCCGGAACTTTACGTTGTTCAGCTTGACCAGAAATGGTGAACCGCCCTGACAAAGCACGGTCGATTAATTCAGAAGGCAGATTCAGATAGGCTTCGCGTGCAAGAATTTCGGCCGCGGCGGTTTGACTGCCGGGTTGATCCAGCCAGCGACCGGCCCGCCAAACCGCGCGCATGAGCTTGCCCAGCAAATGTGGTTCGGTATCCGCCCATTCAGTTCGCACGGCCAGCACCTTTTCCGGCGCAAAAGCCCAGATCGCCTGACCGGGCAACAACAATGCTCCCGCTTTGGATTCCACTGCGACAGAACCCCACGGCTCACCAACGCAAAACGCGTCCACATCGCCTTCGGCCAAAGCCTGCGCCATCAACGGGGGCGGGATCGTGCGGACTTCGACGCCGATGCGCGACAGATCGGTGGCCTCAAGCCAGCATTGCAGCAGCTCCATATGAAGCGAGAAAGGGAAGGGTACGCCAATGACTAGCGGCTTGTCGGCGACAGAGGCCAGCGCCTTGGCGGCAAGAAACGGATCGCGGAAGTCGAACTCGTAGCCGATTTCTCTCAGTCTGACTTCAAGCGCGTGGCTGATGCCTATCACGTCACCGTTCACCGAAAGAACGGACACCGCAGACAAAGGTTGCGTTACGCCGCCCAATCCCAAAGCCATCGCCACCGGTACGGGCGATAGAAGATGCGCCGCATCCACACGACCGAATGCCAGCATGTCACGTACCGACGACCAAGACGGAGCGGCGATTAGGTCCAATTCAATGCCTTCAGCGCGGGCCAGCCCCATTTCATGCGCGACGATCAGGGGGGCGGCATCTACAAGCGGCACATAGGCGACGGGTAAGGTCACAGTATTCATGACAACAACCCCGAGGCGGTGACCAGCGCCTCGGCCACATCGGCAACGCGGCGGCCCTGATCCATTGCGGCTTTGCGCAGCAGGGCATAAGCCTCTTCTTCCTCGACGCCGCGCGCTTTCATCAGCAGGCCTTTGGCGCGGTCGATCACCTTGCGTTCTTCCAGCGCGCGTTTGGTCTCGGCCAGTTCCCGACGCATCTGACGGACGATCTGGAACCGGGCAATCGCGGCGTCCAGCACAGGTTTCAGCCTGTCGGGCTGCATCCCGTCGACGACGTAGGCCGACAAACCTGCTTCAATCGCTGTGGCGGCCAAATCCCCCGCCGCGCCAGAAACGAACATGGCGACTGGGCGCTCTAACGGACCTGAGGCCAGCGTGAGCTCTTCAAGCATGTCGCGAGTCGGGTTGTCGATGTCGATCAGCACCACATCCGGTACTAGGGCGGCGATCTTGCGCGCAAGGCTGGAAACGTTTCCAATCACGTGCACATCGTAAGATCCCGACGCTTTCAAAGCGTCAACGATGGCGATTGCACGCTCTCGGTCTTCTTCAACTACGACAATGGTCAGGGCGTCAGACATTGCACTTTTTCACCGGCTCATTTCTCAAGCTCAAGAGAATGAGGTGCAAACTGCCTGAGTTAAAAAAGGAGTGCTGAAAAAATAGTCAAACGTGCGTCGGCCAGTGTTCAAAACCCGTAGATCTTTCGCCTATCGGAAACCTGCGACCGCAAATTGGGAGGGCTGAGGTGTCGTTTTTCGGAATCAAAGCGTCTTTTCTGCTTGCTGATGCTGCAGGCGCGCCGTAGCTCTGCCCGTGGGACACCCCTCCCCAACGAGGGGCGTATATCTGGAAGGGTAACACCTATGGCTATCGAACAACCGGCAACGCGGCCGGTAAATCCGCGTTTTTCCTCGGGCCCCTGCGCCAAACCCCCCACATTTGATCTGACCAAACTGGCCGATGCTGCGCTGGGTCGTTCGCACCGCGCCGCTGTTGGCAAGGACAAGCTGAAGGCGGCCATCGAAGGCACACGTGAGATTCTGGGCATTCCAGCAGACTACAAGGTCGGCATCGTTCCCGCCTCGGATACCGGTGCGGTTGAGATGGCCCTGTGGTCGCTGCTGGGTGAGCGTAAGGTTGAGATGCTGGCGTGGGAAAGCTTTGGCGCTGGCTGGGTTACCGACGTTGTCAAACAGCTGAAGATCGAAGCCGAGGTGAAAACCGCAGACTATGGGCAGATTGTCGATCTAACCTCGGTCGATTTTGCCAATGACGTTGTCTTTACATGGAACGGCACTACTTCGGGCGTTCGGGTTCCCAATGGTGACTGGATTGCCGAAGACCGTCAGGGCTTGACGATCTGCGACGCGACTTCGGCGGCCTTTGCGATGGACCTGCCCTGGGACAAGCTGGATGTAACCACCTTTAGCTGGCAGAAGGTGCTGGGCGGAGAAGCGGCCCATGGCATGCTGATCCTGTCGCCCCGCGCTGTGGAACGGTTGGAGAGCTACACGCCTGCATGGCCTCTGCCCAAAATTTTCCGCCTGACAAAAGGTGGCAAGCTGATCGACGGTATCTTTACCGGTGCCACGATCAACACGCCTTCGATGTTGGCTGTTGAGGACTACCTCTTCGCTTTGGATTGGGCCCGCTCGGTTGGCGGGTTGCAAGGGCTGATCGCCCGCGCGAATGCCAATGCCGGAGCCGTGCATGCGTTCTGTGATCAGAACGACTGGATCGCCAATCTGGCAGAAGATGCGGCAACGCAATCGAATACTTCGGTTTGCCTGAAATTCACTGACGCGCGCATTCAGAACGGTGCCACCTTCGCCAAGGCCGTTGCCAAACGGCTGGAGGTTGAGAATATCGCGCTGGATATCGGGGCCTATCGTGACGCTCCTGCGGGGCTGCGCATCTGGTGCGGCGGTACAGTTGAGACCTCGGATATCGAGGCGATGCTGCCTTGGCTCGCTTGGGCCTTTGAGGCCGAGATTGCGGCGCAAACAGAAGCTGCCTGATTTTTTTACCGGGCCGCAACCGGCCCGGACCTTCCATACAATTCAAGGACCAGAGATATGGCCCCTAAAGTACTCGTATCTGACAAGCTCAGCGAAACCGCCGTGCAGATTTTCCGCGATCGCGGCATTGACGTGGATTTCATGCCCGATCTGGGTAAAGACAAAGACAAACTGGCCGAGGTGATCGGCCAATACGACGGCCTTGCCATTCGGTCGGCCACCAAGGTCACGCCGACCATTCTAGAGAAGGCCGGCAAGCTGAAAGTGATCGGTCGTGCCGGAATCGGCACCGACAATATCGACAAGGAAGCGGCGTCGAAAAAAGGTGTGATCGTGATGAACACGCCGTTCGGTAACATGATCACCACCGCTGAACATGCGATTGCGATGATGTTTGCAGTAGCACGTCAAATCCCCGAGGCTTCTACCTCGACCCATGCGGGCAAATGGGAAAAGTCTAAGTTCATGGGCATTGAGTTGACCAACAAAACCCTCGGCGTCATCGGTGCGGGCAACATTGGCGGTATTGTCTGTGAACGCGCGCTTGGCCTGAAGATGAAGGTTGTCGCCTATGATCCTTATCTGGGCGAAGAGAAAGCAGCGCAAATGGGTGTCGAAAAAGTCGAACTGGACGAGCTGTTGGCCCGCGCCGACTTCATCACATTGCACGTGCCGCTGACCGATCAAACGCGCAATATCCTGAGCCGCGAGAACCTCGCCAAGACCAAGCCGGGTGTGCGCATAATCAACTGCGCGCGTGGCGGTTTGGTGGACGAAGAGGCACTGGCCGAAGCCCTGCAATCTGGGCATGTTGCAGGCGCGGCCTTTGACGTGTTCAGCGAAGAGCCGGCCAAGGAAAATGCCCTGTTCAACCTGCCCAACGTAGTCTGTACGCCGCATTTGGGTGCGGCAACGACCGAGGCGCAAGAAAACGTGGCGCTGCAGGTGGCTGAACAGATCTCGAACTACCTGCTGACCGGGGCGGTGGAAAACGCGCTGAACATGCCCAGCGTCACAGCCGAAGAGGCCAAAGTCATGGGGCCGTGGATCAAACTGGCCGGACATCTGGGCAGCTTTATAGGTCAGATGACGGATGAACCGATCAAGGCGATTAACATCCTCTATGACGGTGTGGCATCGACCATGAACCTTGCGGCGCTGAACTGTGCTGTGGTCGCGGGCATCATGAAAAAGTTCAATCCCGAGGTGAACATGGTCTCGGCGCCGGTCGTGGCTAAAGAACGTGGGATTCAGTTGTCGACTACCAATCAGGACAAATCCGGTGCGTTCGAAGGTTATATTAAAGTGACGGTAGTGACTGAAAAGCGTGAACGGTCCATCGGTGGCACGGTGTTCAGCGACGGCAAGCCGCGCTTTATCCAGATCAAAGGTATCAATATCGATGCCGAGATCGGTGCGCATATGCTCTACACCACCAACGAAGATGTGCCGGGCATCATCGGTGCGCTGGGCCAGACCATGGGTGAGAATGATGTGAACATCGCCAACTTTACCCTTGGCCGGTCCGAGGCGGGCGGTGAGGCGATCGCATTGCTTTACGTGGACGAGCCGGTGCCGGCAGAGGCACGCGCTAAACTGGCGGAAACCGGTTTGTTCACCCAGATCAAACCATTGGAATTCGACGTCGCCTAATTGGTGTTGATTTCCTGAGACAATTTGTACCCGTGCCCTTCAAGGCGCGGGTATTTTCTTTTCCCGCTCTGTAATTCGCGCCACAAGCATGGTGTTCGCTTTGCCTGAGGGTTTTTCATGACGTCCCCCATTTACGCCATCGGCGATATTCACGGTCAGTTGGAAATGCTGGAAAACGCGCTGCGCCTGATCGAACAGGATGGCGGTCCGGATGCGCGCATTGTTTTCCTTGGTGACTATGTCGACCGTGGACCGGACAGCCGCGGCGTTCTGAACCAATTGGTCGCCGGTCAACAGGCGAGGCGGAATTGGATCTTTTTGCTTGGAAATCATGACAGGATGTTCGCGCGCTTCATGCGTGACGGGTCCACCGCGGAGGCTAAGCTGAGGGTGGGTGAGCATTGGTTGCATGACCGATTGGGCGGAACTGAAACGCTGGCCTCATATGGAGTCGATTTCCCGCCGGACGAGCGAATTCACCGAATACTTGACCGTGCCCGTGACGTAGTGCCGCCAGAGCATGTCGAGTTTCTGAACAGTTTGCTGCCATACCATCTTGAGGAAGACGTATTGTTTGTCCATGCTGGTATCCGCCCCGGTGTGCCGCTGATCGATCAGACCCAAGATGACTTGGTCTGGATACGAAAAGAGTTTCTGGACGATCCCCGTCAACACCCATGGTTGGTCGTGCATGGTCATACAGTCGTGCAGCAGGCGAAACACTATGGAAACCGGATTAACCTTGACGGTGGCGCGGGCCGGGGGCGACCGCTGGTGCCGGCGGTGTTTGAAGGCCGGGATTGTTGGCTGTTGACCGAAAGTGGCCGGGCGCAGTTGATGCCTACCCAGCCGTAAACATGTCCTTATAGTCTTCACGCAGCACGTTCTTTTGCACCTTGCCCATCGTGTTGCGGGGCAACTCGTCCAGCACGATCAGCTTGCGGGGATGTTTGAAGCGGGCCAGCGCGGTCTGCACATTGGCCAGAATGGCATCAAGGCCCAGTGTCCGACCAGGTTCGGGCACCAGAATGCCCAGAACGGTCTCACCAAAATCTGGATGCGGCACGCCGATTACCGCGCTTTCCAATACGCCGGGTTGGTCGTCCAGCATTAATTCGATCTCTTTGGGATAGATGTTATAGCCACCTGAGATGATCAGGTCTTTGTCGCGCCCGACGATATGGACATAACCATCCGCATCCACGCGTCCCAGATCGCCGGTGATAAAGAAGCCGTCCTCGCGCAGTTCGGCGGCTGTTTTGTCGGGCATCTGCCAATAGCCTTCGAAAACGTTCGGGCCGCGTACTTCGATCATTCCGATCTCGCCCTGTGGCAACTCGGTCCCTGTATTCGGATCAGTAACTTTAAGTTCAATATCGGGCAGGGGGAACCCAACCGTGCCTGCGCGACGCTCGCCGTCATAGGGGTTCGAGGTGTTCATGTTCGTCTCGGTCATACCGTATCGTTCCAGAATCCGGTGGCCTGTCCGCTTCTCGAACCGTTCATGGGTTTCGGCCAAAAGAGGGGCCGAACCTGAGATGAACACGCGCATGTGTCGGCTCAAATCTCTGCTAAAGCGCTCGTCGTCCAGCAGGCGAGTGTAGAATGTCGGAACGCCCATCATTGACGTGGATTGGGGCATCAGGCGCAGCATGTCTTCAAGATCGAACTTAGGCATAAAGATCATCGAGGCACCTGAGGACAACACCACATTCGTCGCGACGAACAGCCCGTGCGAGTGAAAGATAGGCAGCGCATGCAATAGCACATCTTCGCCGGTGAAACGCCATTCTTTAACCAGCGTTTCGGCATTTGAAAGCAAGTTCTTTTGCGTCAGCATCGCGCCCTTGGACCGCCCCGTAGTGCCAGAGGTGTAAAGGAACGCAGCCAGATCATCCTCTGTTCGTTTCACGGGTTCCATCGCGGGAAGCATCCCCAAAGCCCGCCGCATTAGGCTACCCGAGCCATCCGCGTTCAAGGTTTCCAACCGCGCATTTTGGGCCGTGGCAATAGGGGCAAGCCCCTCGGCCTTTGATGCGTCGCAGACGACCAGTTTCGCGCCGCTGTTTTCGATGAAGTAGGTTAACTCGGTTGTTGTGTATCCCGTGTTCAACGGCAGAAAAATCAGACCAGTCTGCGCGCAGGCGGCATAAAGCGCCAACGCCTCGGGAGCTTTTTCAACCTGCACCGCGACGCGTTCACCCGGCTCCAGCTCATACCCAGTCAGTGCGTTTGCAATCTGGGCGGCCATGTCCAGGAAGTTTGAATGAGTCAGGGTTTGGCCGTCCGGCAAATGCAGAAATGGCGTGTCCTTGCCCGCGTGAATGCCAAATAGTCGGTCATAAAGCGGGTTGCCCATATCGTTCGTCCTATGTGCCTGCTCAATCCATGGTGAATCTGTATTGGATTGGATGGTGGGTAAAGCAGAAATCGGCAAAAGGTCAGAATTGCGTGGTCATGCGATAGCCGGCAGCAAAGAACATCTTGGCAAAGGTCACCGGTTTCCCCTGCAGCCATGTGATCCTCTCGCCAGTGAACACCGGCTCACCTTCCGGGACATCCAGAAATCCAGAGACGGTTGCGTCGGCACGACTGGCCAAAAAGCTTAACTCGACATTGGTGAAGGGGACGGTCTGGATCAACCATTCATTCGGACCGATTTCCGAGAAATCCGCCTGCTCGACTTGCGGGACCGATGCTGAAACGATCCAGCGGTCTTCGTACTGAAACGGCGTGTTACCGTTGAAGTGCATGCATCGCACATGCACTACACTTTGCTTCGGTCTCAGTCCCAGACGCGCGCTGAGCCATTCCGGAGCAGGTTCCGAGCCAGAGGAAACCAGCGCATAGCGATAAGTTCCGCCCAATGCCTCGACTTCGTCCCGGACCATGGGGATGCTGAACCGAGCCTGCCGATGCGGCGCGCTGAGTACACGTGTACCGGCCTTTCGGCGGCGTTCCAGATAACCCTCATCTGCCAGTTCCCGCAATGCTCGGTTCACCGTGGTCCGGGTGCAAGAGAATTCGATCGCAAGCTCCTGCTCGTTGGGCAGTAGAGAGTCGGGCCTCCATTCGCCCGACCGGATACGCGTTAGAACGGTTTTCTTGATGTCTTTGTAACTGGTGGTTTCATTGGGTTGGGGCATGGTGGGTGTACCTTTAGACCGCGGCCAACAGGCCCGCAATTGCGGATCTGTAGGCGGGAATGATCCGGTCGCGCGCTACGTGGCGGCCCTGTTTCACCATATGACGCCCGGCAGACCACAGATCGGTCACAAGACCATCGGGCGCGGCAAAACACAGCCCGTCCAGCAGTTGATCATCCGCGAGGGCGCAGAGCGCTGGGTGATTCCGATCGATGGCGACCAGATCGGCCAGCTTGTTTTCGGCTATCTCTCCGGCATCGCGACCAAGGGCCTGTGCACCGCCCTGCGCCGCGCCCGTGTAAAGCGCATGTCCGACTGAGCCTTCACCAATGACCAGAACCGCGCGCTCACGGTTGTGCAGGCGCTGGGAGTATTCCAGAGTGCGGAGCTCTTCTGGAAGAGAAATCCTTATATTAGAGTCTGAGCCCACGCCAAACCGACCTTTTTCAGCGATGTATGTGACGCCGTTGAAAATACCGTCGCCCAGATTGGCTTCGGTGATCGGACACAACCCGGCGACTGCGTTGGACCGTGCCAAACCCTGGGTCTCGGCGTCTGTCATATGGGTGGCGTGGATCAAACACCATCTTGCGTTGACCTCGGCATTGTCCAGCAGCCAAGCCACGGGGCGTAGTCCCAGCGCTGATTGAACGTCGGCGACTTCCTTTGTTTGTTCGGCAATATGGATATGTATGGGGCCTTCGGGTGTGGCCTGAAGAACCTTGGACAGATCGGAAGGAGTCGTTGCGCGCAGGGAATGTGGTGCAATCCCCAATCTAGTGTCTTCGTGCGGAAGAACAGCACGGCATTCCTCTGTCAGTTTCAGAAACCGGTCCACGTCATTGCCAAACCTTAGCTGTCCACCTGAAAGCGCCTCCTGCGCGACGCCACCGTAACTGTAGAGCACGGGCAGGTGCGTCAATCCCATACCTGTCTGCTCAGCTGCGCTAAAGATCCGCTGACTGAGATCTGATAGGTGATCATAAGGACTGCCGCCGGGTTGATGGTGGACATAGTGAAACTCACCGACCGAAGCGTAGCCGGCCTCTTGCATCTCCATGAAAACCAGCGCGGCGATGGCTTCGATTAGCTCGGGCGTCAGGTTGTCCAGAAACCGATACATGAGGTTCCGCCATGACCAGAAACTCTCGCGTCCAGCCATTCGGGTTTCGGTCATGCCAGCCATGGCCCGTTGGAAAGAGTGGCTATGGAGGTTTCCCAGAGCCGGCAAAAGAACATCCACCTGCGTGTCATCAGGTGATGCTGTCGCTTCTATCTGCAGCTTGCTGATGCGTCCGTGGACGATTTCGATCCGAACATTGTGAACCCATTTAGAGCCTAATAAGGCTGTTTTAGCGTGAATAAACATCTGGCTCTCATAATGTGTAGACTTTATTGTTTTTCACATATACGAAAAAATCAAACAAGAGGGGAGCTGAAAAGAATCGCCATGACCAAAAATACGGTCTTAACCAGCGCCAGAGTTGCAACGATGGCCGAGGGGGATGCGCCCTATGGGCTGTGCCAAGACGCTGCGATTGTCCTGGAAGGGGCAGAGATTGCATGGGTCGGAAAACAGCAGGATATGCCTTCCCATCTTGCCGACTGGCCGGTTCAAGACTTTGGCGATCGATTGATCACTCCGGGCCTCATCGACGCGCACAGCCATGTAGTGTTCGGTGGCAACCGCGCGGCCGAGTTCGAAATGCGTCTGAACGGGGCCTCGTATGAAGAGATTGCACGGGCCGGCGGTGGGATATTGTCCACGGTAAAGGCCACGCGGCAAGCTAGCGAAGAGGCGTTGCTAGCGGACGCACTGACCAGAGTGGATGCGTTGATTTCGGAAGGTGTTTGTACCCTTGAGGTCAAGTCCGGCTACGGTTTGGACATAGAAACTGAGTTGAAAATGCTGCGTGTGGCGCGACAGATCGGCAAAATCCGCCCGATCCGAGTCAAAACCAGTTTTCTGGGCGCGCATGCGGTGCCGCCAGAGTTTGCATCGCGACCGGATGACTATATCCGCGAGGTCTGCATCCCGGCTCTGCGTATTGCCCATAAACAGGGCCTTGTAGACGCCGTTGACGGGTTCTGCGAGGGGATCGCGTTTACTCCCTCGCAGATTGCGCAAGTCTTTGACGTGGCTCATGAATCGGGTCTACCGGTGAAATTGCATGCCGAGCAGCTTTCCAACTTAGGTGGCGCGCGACTTGCGGCATCGTACGCGGCCTTGTCAGCGGATCACATCGAGTATCTGGACGCAGATGGTGTTTCAGCGATGGCAGAAGCCGGAACGGCCGCTGTACTGCTGCCTGGTGCGTTCTACACTTTGCGCGAAACTCAGGTGCCGCCTGTTGACCTGCTGCGGCAGCATCAAGTGCCAATCGCGTTGGCGACAGACTGCAATCCCGGCTCTTCGCCGCTGACATCGCTGTTACTGACAATGAACATGGGCTGCACCTTTTTTCGCCTGACACCCGAAGAAGCCTTGGCCGGGGTCACCCGAAACGCGGCACGTGCGCTAGGGATGGGCGGCCACGGCACCATCGAGCCCGGACAACAAGCTGATCTTGCGGTTTGGAATGTCACGCATCCGGCCGAGCTGTCGTATCGCGTCGGGTTTAACCCTCTGCACAAACGCCTTTTTGGAGGGGAGGTATGACGTCTTTGATTTTGAAGCCCGGTCAGGTCACGCTTTCACAATTGGCCGAAATCTATTGGGATCAGCCAGCGGTAACGCTGGACCCTGACTGTAGGCCCGCGGTCGAGGCAGCGGCCCAACGCATCCGAACAGCAGCACAGGGTGTGGACCCTGTTTATGGCGTCAACACCGGGTTCGGTAAACTGGCAAGTCACAAGATTGCCCCCGAGGACACCTCGACACTGCAGCGCAATCTGATCCTCAGCCATTGTTGTGGTGTCGGACCTGCCGTGCCCCGGCGCTTGGCCCGTTTAATGATGACGCTCAAGCTGTTGTCATTCGGTCGTGGGGCTTCGGGTGTGCGTTGGGAATTGATCGAACTGTTGCAACAGATGCTGGCCCGAGGTGTTACCCCAGTGATCCCGGCGCAAGGGTCTGTTGGCGCTTCGGGCGATCTTGCTCCGCTCGCCCATATGACCGCCGTAATCATCGGCGCAGGAGAGGCAGAGGTTAACGGAGACATCTTGCCCGGAGGTCAAGCACTAAAAACCGTAGGTTTAGAGCCTATCCAGCTGGGCCCAAAGGAAGGGCTGGCCTTTATCAACGGCACACAGTTCTCAACCGCTTTTGCTCTGGCGGGTTTGTTCGAAGCCTGGCGCGCGGCGCAAAGTGCCCTGGTTATTTCGGCCTTGTCGACGGATGCCATCATGGGGTCCACGGCACCTTTACGAGCAGAAATTCATACCTTGCGCGGCCATCGCGGCCAAACCGAGGCCGCCCGCGCCATGCGTTCGGTGTTGGGCGGGTCAGAAATTCGGGAAAGCCACCGCGAGGGCGACACCCGCGTGCAGGACCCATATTGTATCCGTTGTCAGCCCCAGGTCACCGGCGCAGCGATGGACGTTATGCGTCAGGCTGCCGCCACGCTGGAGGTTGAGGCCAACGCGGCCACGGATAACCCTTTGGTTATTGAGGACGGGATTGTATCGGGCGGGAATTTCCACGCCGAACCGGTGGGATTCGCGGCAGACATGATCGCGCTTGCACTGTCTGAGATCGGCGCCATCGCACAGCGTCGCATCGCGCTGATGGTAGATCCGGCGCTGAGCTTTGACTTGCCGCCGTTCCTAACCCCCGAACCCGGGCTGAATTCGGGCTTGATGATCGCCGAGGTGACGACAGCTGCTCTGATGAGTGAAAACAAGCACCTTGCAAACCCATGCGTCACGGACAGCACGCCTACCTCAGCCAATCAAGAGGATCACGTTTCAATGGCCGCGCACGGCGCACGCCGTCTGACCCGGATGGTCGAGAACCTGACTTACATTCTGGGTGTTGAACTTCTGTGTGCAGCGCAAGGCGTAGAGTTTCGAGCTCCGTTGAAAACCAGTGATCCGTTGCAAGAAGTCATTGCCCGGCTGAGGTTGGATATCCCGACTTTGACGGATGATCGTTATTTGGCACCAGAACTGGAGACTGCAAAGCAGCTGGTTGCCGAAGCTACAATACTGAATGCCGTAGGTACGCCTATGCCGGAGCTGATGTAATGAAGGTGGTTTCAGTGCAACAAGGGGACGGCCCTATTGTGATGGGACAACCCCATGGCGGAACCTTTGTGCCGGATGACATCGCTGCGCGCCTCAATAAAAACGGACGAGCACTGGCAGATACAGATTGGCACATAAACAGGCTCTATAATGGGCTTTTAGACAAAGTTTCGGTGGTTCAGTCCCACGTCCACCGCTACGTCATTGACGCCAATCGCGATCCGAATGGTGTCTCATTATACCCAGGTCAAAACACAACGACTTTGGTGCCGCTGACGGATTTCGACGGGCAAGCGATATGGGAAGATGGCCAAGCGCCGTCTGGGGACGAAATCGAACACAGACGACAAACCTACCATGCGCCGTATCATGCCGCGCTGGCGGAAGAGATCCAGCGCGTTCGTGACCGTTTTGGGGTGGTGGTTTTGTTTGATTGCCATTCAATCCGAAGCCGTATTCCGTTTTTGTTCGACGGAATTTTGCCCGACATGAATATAGGAACGGATGGCGGCGCAACCTGCGCGCCAGAAATCGAGTCTATTACGCATGAATTCGCGAGTTCCTCACCCTACACCACCGTTTTGAACGGACGGTTCCGTGGCGGTTGGGCCACTCGTCACTACGGTCGTCCAGTCGACGGGATGCACGCCATTCAGATGGAATTGGCCCAGTCCACCTATCTGTCAGCCGAAGCCGAACCTTGGACCTATAACCCCGCCAAAGCCGACCGCCTGCGCCGCTGGCTGCGTGACATATTGGACGCCATCCAAGACACTGCATTGGAGCTTACGCCATGAACGACCCTCGTAAGAACACCCGAGATATTTATCCACCGACCGGCCCAGAGCTGAACGCCAAAAGTTGGGTGACCGAAGCGCCGCTGCGGATGTTGATGAACAATCTGCACCCTGATGTGGCCGAGAACCCGCATGAACTGGTTGTTTATGGCGGCATCGGTCGGGCCGCGCGCACGTGGAAAGACTTCGACACTATTGTGGCCGGTTTGAAGGATTTGGAAGAGGACGAAACCTTGATCGTTCAGTCCGGCAAACCGGTGGCGATCATCCGCACCCATAAAGACGCGCCGAGGGTGCTGATCGCGAATTCGAATCTCGTACCCCATTGGGCTACTTGGGATCACTTCAACGAGCTCGATAAAAAGGGCTTGATGATGTATGGCCAGATGACCGCTGGCTCGTGGATATATATCGGTACGCAAGGCATCGTTCAGGGCACATATGAGACTTTTGCCGAGGCGGGGCGCCAGCACTATGGCGGTGATCTGACCGGCAAGTGGATTCTGACTGGCGGACTTGGCGGAATGGGTGGCGCGCAGCCACTGGCAGCAGTGTTTGCAGGGGCTTGCTGCCTAGCGGTCGAATGTAACCCGGACAGCATCGATTTCCGCCTGCGGACCAAGTATCTGGACGAAAAGGCCGAGACGCTGGACGAAGCGCTTGAGATGATTGACCGCTGGACCAAGGCAGGTGAGGCGAAATCAGTGGGCCTGCTGGGCAATGCGGCTGAGGTCTTTCCCGAGATTTACCGCCGCATGGCCGCAGGCGGAATGCGCCCTGATGTCGTCACCGACCAGACCAGCGCCCATGACCCGATCAATGGCTACCTGCCATTGGGATGGACCATGGCGCAGTGGCGCGACAAGCGAGAAACAGACCCTAAAACAGTCGAAAAAGCAGCTCGTGTCTCGATGAAACAGCATGTGTCCGCGATGGTTGATTTTTGGAATGCGGGTGTGCCCACGCTGGATTACGGCAATAACATCCGGCAAGTCGCGCAGGATGAAGGGCTCGAGAATGCTTTTGCTTTTCCCGGTTTCGTTCCCGCGTATATCCGCCCGCTGTTCTGCAAAGGGATAGGCCCCTTCCGGTGGTGCGCTTTGTCTGGTGACCCCGAAGACATCTATAAGACAGACGCCAAGATGAAAGAATTGTTCCCTGAGAACGAACATCTGCATCGTTGGCTTGACATGGCACAGGAACGCATTGCGTTTCAGGGTCTGCCCGCGCGTATTTGCTGGATTGGGCTGGGCGACCGTCACCGCGCTGGGTTGGCTTTCAACGAAATGGTGGCCAATGGTGAGTTGAAGGCACCCGTGGTGATTGGGCGTGACCACCTGGACAGTGGTTCAGTTGCCAGTCCCAACCGTGAAACCGAGGCGATGTTGGACGGGTCCGACGCGGTCAGTGACTGGCCGTTGCTGAACGCCCTGATAAACACTGCTAGCGGCGCGACATGGGTCTCGTTGCATCACGGTGGTGGCGTTGGCATGGGATTTAGCCAACACGCAGGTGTAGTAATTTGTGCCGACGGAACCGAGGACGCCGCTCGACGGTTAGAGCGCGTTTTGTGGAACGATCCGGCCTCGGGCGTGTGGCGGCACGCGGATGCGGGGTATGAGATCGCCAAAGATTGTGCGCGAGAGCATGGTTTACGCCTGCCCGGGATACTCGGCTAAACGCATCAATCTGTCTCTGGTGAATTGGCGGCCCCTGCGCTATGCGCGGGGGAGCTTGCTGGAGATCGAAGATGTACGTAGCCACCCTGTTGACCAACCCGACCAAACCAAAGCTTGAGCAGGCACTGATCGAGTCGCTGCGCAATGCTTGGGGTGGCGGTGAAGTGGCGTGGCTTAGCCCGAATGAGGCGGCCGAATTTACTTTCGCCGAGCTGCCTGACAATCAATGGGATGTCTGGGCCGAGCTGCAGCTTCTGGAGGTTGACCTGGTGGTGCAGCCCTTCGGCAATCGCCGCAAGCAGATGTTGCTGGCCGATATGGACAGCACAATGATCCAGCAAGAATGCATTGACGAGCTGGCCGATGAGGCGGGCGTTGGCGACCGGGTCAAGGATATCACCGCGCGGGCGATGAATGGCGAGCTGGATTTCGAAGGCGCGCTGACCGAACGTGTTGGCCTGCTAAAGGGGTTGGACGAGTCGGTCATCGACAAGGTTCTGGATGAACGCATCACCCTGATGCCTGGCGGCAAGGAACTGGTTGCAACCATGCGCGTGAACGGGGGATATGCTGCGCTGGTCTCGGGCGGTTTTACGGCTTTTACCGCTAAAGTGGCCGATACTTTGGGTTTCGACGAAAACCGCGCCAACACGCTGCTGGCCGAGGAAGGTAAGCTAACCGGCGATGTGCAGCATCCGATTTTGGGTAAACAGGCCAAGGTGGACGCATTGGAACAAATCACCAAGCGGCTGGGTCTGTCCGAGTCTGATGTCATCGCAGTGGGCGACGGCGCCAATGATCTGGGCATGCTGGATCGGGCCGGAACCGGCGTCGCGCTGCACGCCAAGCCTTCGGTCGCGGCCAAATGCGATATCCGAGTGAATCACGGAGATCTGACAGCGCTGTTGTATCTGCAAGGCTATTCAAAGAACGGGTTTTTCGAACAGACGTGACCTTGTTGATGGCGTGTGGCGCTTGTCGGGATTTTAGTTAACGTCTTCTGCTAGAATACTTTTGTTGTAATGCAACTGGATTCCAGTGCCGCTCAAGTTCTTCCTCACGATATCCGAGCTTGGTTGCAAGATCGAAGACTGCATCTAGCAATTTCTGATTTACTGAATCAACAGTCGTCGGGAGGATTTTCTGCGACTTGTCGACCGGTTGTGACGTTACATTGTAATCAGCTTTCCCAACGTTCCCCGAAAATTCCGGGGGCGTCGAAAAATTTGGCGGGAAATAGTCCGGTCTCAAAGGCTCGTGCTCAACAACTGTTTCAAACAAAGATTTTTTTGCAGGATTGACGCAATGTTTTGAGGAGAGATGAGATCAGTTGAGAGAAGCAAAAGGTCGTTAGCCATCTTGGTTCCTGTGCACACTATTGGGGCGGCGATGGCGCTCTGATTGTGAGAAAGCAATTGCTAAAAACAGAACACTGCTGTTCGCAAACCTATGAGCCCGGTTTGTTTTAACAGGTGCTTTCTTTAGCTAAAGACGAGTACAGAACGCTAATTTGGTATTCCATTTATTTAACTTTAATGTTAAATAATACCTATGACTGAGGTAATAAACGCATTTTCTGCTTTGTCTGACGCCACAAGGTTCTCGATTATCGAGCAATTGATGCAAGACGGAGAGCTGCCCGCCGGTGATTTGATCGAGGGGCGCGGCATATCCGGGGCTGCGATTTCGCGCCATCTGAAGGTGCTGCGTGAAGCTGGTCTGGTTCAGCAGCGGGTGCAAGGCACACAGCGGATGTATTCGATCCGACCCGATGGGCTGAGAGCGATTGCCGAATGGACCATCTCGAAACGACAATTCTGGGAAAGCAGCCTTGATCGCCTGAATGACTTGATTGAAAGGGAAAATTCATGGCCGACCTGAAGCTTGAACGTGCGTTTCCCACAACACCCGAGAATCTGTTCGCTTGGATCAGCGATGGCGCGAAACTGTTGCAGTGGTGGGGACCGGAAGGGATGCATGTGCCCGAGCATGATCTGGATTTCTCGCGGCTTGGCCCGTGGTATTCGGTCATGGTGAATGCTGATGGGCAACGGTACAAGGTGTCGGGCCACGTCACTCATGTCGACCCGCCCAACTCGGTGGGATTCACATGGGGCTGGCATGATGATCAGGACCAGCGCGGCGCGGAAAGCCATGTGACACTGACAGTTGAACCGGCTGGCGATGGCGCGCGGCTGATATTGTACCACCGCGAGTTGGGCGATGATGAGATCGCAGCGAACCACAATTCAGGTTGGACTTCGTCTTTGCGCAAGCTCGAAGCGCAGTTTTAAGGCTTTTATAAGGGAGGAAGACAAATGCCCCAATTTCTATTTGTTTATCACGGCGGACACACTCCGACAGACCCCGCTGAAATCGAAGCGACCATGGCAGCCTGGGGCGCGTGGTTTCAGAACATGGGCGCCGCGCTGGACATCCCCGGCAATCCCGTCGGCCAGTCCTACACGGTGAGCCACAGCGGCGTCGTCGATAATGGCGGTGCCAATCCGGCCTCGGGCTTTACTGTCATCAAGGCCGATAGCATTGACGCTGCAACCGAGATGGCCAAGGGATGTCCGATGGTTGTCAACGGTTCTGGTTCCGTTGAAGTGGCCGAAGTGCATCCGATCGAAATGTAACGACCTTAGACGGGAAACCCCGAAGCAGGCTTGATAACGCCGCACTCCAAACCGCGGCGGCTGTACTGAATGGCGTTCATGAATGTGCGGGTGGCCGGGTGTTCGGCTTCCAGCACACCCAGATGCACCAGAAGGGCGGCAATCGCGCATTCACTGGCACGGGTCGTGCCGTCAGTTATCTTCAAAGCAATGCCCATGCGTTTTTCCGGAAGGATTGCGACATAGACCGCCTCGGCCCCAGTCTTGATTGCGGCACGACCATCCATCGCACGCATCAATTCGGTGCAGGCCTTGTTCTCACCAGCGACCAGCTCAGGATGTTTGATCATTGCCGCTGTCAGTTGTGAAGCAGCATCGCTGGCTTGGTCGGACCGGTCTGCGGCGGAGGCAAACCAAGCCATAGATCGCGCCAATCCCGCCAAGGTCGTGGCAAAATTCGGAGCGGAACACCCGTCGATCCCAAAGGCTGGGCTGGTTTCGCCCGTGGTTTCTTCCAGGGCAGACAAACACGCCTTCTGCACGGGGTGATCAATTTCCAGGTACTCCGGCCCAGCACCCATGTGCTGCGTCACGGTCAGAAACCCGCAATGCTTGCCGGAACAGTTGTTGTGAATCTGGCAGGGCGTATCATCTGCCAGAATCAAACCATCGCGTGCCGCCATGTCCTGCGGTTCCTGCGGTCCGCAGCGCAAATCATGTTCGTTCAAGCCTAGATGGTCCAACCATGCAGTCACGCGATCGGTATGAATATGCGCACCGTTGTGCGAGGCACAGGCAAGCGCCAGATGCTCGGTGTTCAATCCGTATTTCGCAGCCGCACCGGATGTGATCAGCGGCAGACCTTGGATCATTTTGGCCGAGGATCGGGGGTAGATCACCGCGTTCGGATCACCCCAGCTTTGCACGATCTGTCCACTGTCGTCGCAGATAACTGCATGGCCCAGATGCAGGCTTTCCAGCAGGGGACCGCGCCACAGTTCTGTCATTGGTATAGGCTGCGTCATCTGGCCCCTCCGTAATATGCGCAAAATTCTGCCAATCGCCCTTTCGCCTGTGGCGAAACCTGCGTTAGTGTGTGTATGTCGACAATCATCGGAATACGCAACTTACAGACGAACCGGCAAGGTCCGCAGGCATTTCCGATGGGTATGAGGTTTTAAGTCGAGCTAGGAGGCTGGACACATGGGATCGAAACTCGTCCGTATGATCGCGGGCTTGTGCATGGCGGGGATGGCCACAACTGCAACCGCTCAGCAGGCGACAAGCACTAACCGCGTGGCGGCCAAGACCGACTGGAGCGTTTTCGTCGAGGATGATCCCACCGAATGCTGGAGCGTGTCCGCCCCGAAGGAGACCGTCAACACGCGCGGCGGTCGGGTGGTTTCGGTGCGCCGCAGCGATATCCTGCTTTTTGTTTTCTACAGACCCAATGCCGAAGTTAAAGGTCAGGTGACCTTTACTGGCGGTTATCCATTTGCCGCTGGATCAACCGTCAATCTTGAAATTGACGGAACAGAGTTCGAACTGATCACCGAAGGCGAATGGGCGTGGCCAGCGACTGAAGGCGAAGATTTGAAGGTGGTCGCCGCCATGAAACGCGGGACCGAGGCAGTACTGACTGCCCGCTCGGAACGTGGAACGCAGACCAAGGACACCTTCTCGCTTCTGGGCTTTACCGCGGCAATCGAAGATGCCGAGACGCGCTGCACCAACTGATTTAAACTGATTTCGAACCGTGGCCCCGTCATTTGGCGGGGTCTTTTCGTCTGAACGTCTGAATGCGCTTATCCATTACGCGACGTTCGCCATCAAAATTGATCCGCATCAAGGCAATCTGCCGCCCTTTCTGAACTAATTGGTTCAGAACTGATAAGGAGCCTGCAAATGCTGAACAAATCTCTTGCCGTATTGATGATGATGGTCGCAGTTTCGCTGACTGCATGTGAAAAGAGTAACGATACATATCCTGTCTCTGGCGAACAGTGTGGTCCCGAGGACCCTGTAAAAACCTTGGACGCTGCAGATTGTAACATCCTGCCTGCGGGTGTCTGAAACTTCGGGTTTTCTGAAAGAGTTTAGAAGGGTTCGGTTGCAGCGGCAGACCCTGCTGCCGACCCTAAATTGAGACGTTGGTTAAGTGCGTGCTATCTTGGTCGCCTAGGAAACGTATTTTTAGGAACAGACAATGCGTCACGTCTTATTCGTTCTATTGGTTTCACCCCCTGCGTTCGCTGATCCGACTTTGGAATGTTCAGACGCAAGTTCACAGGTCGAAATCGGATCATGTGTTGGAGAGATGGAAGACAGGGTCAACATGGCCTTGGAAGAAAGTTATGGCTTTGCCTTGCAGGCCGCCAAAGAGTTGGACGACGTAACCGGACGCGTTGCAGCCCAACCCGCATTGGAGGCGTCGCAAAACGCGTGGGCCGGATATCGGGATGCACAGTGCGATGCTGTGGGCGCATCATACGGTGGTGGATCAGGAACTGGCATTGCGATCACGGCCTGTCGAGTCGATTTGGGTCGCGCGCGTGTGGACGAACTGCTGCGCTACGCAAATTAAGCGTTACGAATTCTTTTGATCTTTGCGCGCGATCCTATATAGAGGCGCATCCCAAGCCAGAATCTCTGAGATAAGCCAATGTCGCCAACAGCGCCGATCACGCAAGACGTCATGACCATCCCCCGCAAGATGCCCGAGGGGAAGATTAACCTTGTCGGCCTGACGCGGGACCAGTTGCGCGAGGTGCTGATCGAAAACGGCACGCCGGAAAAGCAGGCCAAGATGCGGACCGGGCAGATTTGGCAGTGGATCTATCAATGGGGCGTGCGCGACTTTGCTGAGATGACGAATCTCGCGAAAGCTTATCGCGCGCAATTGGCTGAGAGTTTCGTTATCGAAACCCCCGAAGTTGTGACGCGCCAAGTGTCCGAAGATGGCACTCGTAAATATCTGTGCCGCATCGCGGGCGGGCATGAGGTCGAGGTGGTTTACATCCCCGAAGAGGATCGCGGCACTCTGTGTATTTCATCCCAAGTGGGGTGCACACTGACTTGTTCCTTCTGTCATACCGGCACGCAGAAACTGGTGCGTAACCTGACTGCGGCGGAAATCGTTGGCCAGGTGATGATGGCCCGCGACGATCTTGAGGAATGGCCAGTCCCCGGTGCGCCCAAGGATGAGACCCGCCTGTTATCGAACATCGTTCTGATGGGTATGGGCGAGCCGCTTTACAATTTCGAAAACGTTCGAGACGCGATGAAGATCGCAATGGACCCCGAAGGGATTTCCCTTTCTCGCCGCCGCATCACCCTGTCGACGTCGGGGGTTGTGCCCGAGATTGCGCGTACCGCTGAAGAGATTGGCTGTTTGCTGGCGATTTCTTTCCATGCGACCACGGATGAGACCCGCGATGTTCTTGTTCCGATCAACAAGCGTTGGAACATCGATGAACTGCTGCAGGCGCTGGCAAGCTATCCCAACGCGTCGAATTCCGAGCGGATCACCTTTGAATACGTGATGCTGGATGGCGTCAATGACAGCGACGAAGATGCCCACCGCCTGATCGACCATATCAAGCGCCATAACATTCCGGCGAAAATCAACCTTATTCCGTTCAACGAGTGGCCGGGTGCCCCTTACAAGCGCAGCTCGAACAACCGTATCCGAGCCTTCGCCAATATCATCTATCAGGCAGGGTATGCCTCACCCATTCGGAAGACACGAGGCGAGGACATCATGGCGGCTTGCGGTCAGTTGAAATCGGCCACCGAACGTGCCCGTAAATCCCGTAAACAGATTGAAGCCGAGGCTGGCCTGCAAAGCTAACCCCAGTCGATTGTGTTGCTGTTGGCGACAATAATTTAGCACTGCCGCCGCTGTTCTTCGAATGCAAAGTTTGTTATATTTGCATGGTCAGGGCCTGACCTGCGCCTCACTCTTGCGCACAATGCGGCGAAAACCGCGATCTGGCTGTGGCGTGTTTGTTCAGTGCCGCTACCTTTTTCAGACAGCATGTGCGGCGTTCAGGCGAACCTTTGTTGATTCAGGTGGGCCATATTGATGTGTTTATGTTTAATAAGACGATTGCTGATTTCTCTGTCAGTTTTGTTGCTTATGGGGATGATCGGCTTCGGCGCAGTAGCGCAATCCGCCGGTGAAGACGCGCATATCGCCATCGAAAATCCGGCTGATTTGTCCAACGAAGAGGCACTGCAAATTTACAAGTCACTTCAGCGACGCATGGCGCGGGGTTATGGTGCGGCGCAGTTGGACCTTTTGACGAACTACCAAAACTGGCCGCTGTTCAATCACGCGCCATATATCTCAGCCACGCATGGACAGCGTTTTGTGAACAGCTACGCCAATCGCATGGCGCATAACTATGGCACGATGCAAGAGGGCGAAAAACTACCCGTTGGCTCGGTTCTGGCCAAGGACAGCGTGACCGTTACGGATGAGGGCAACATTCATCCCGGTGCCTTGTTCGTGATGGAGAAATTGCCCGAGGGCAGCAGCCCGGAGACGGCGGACTGGCGTTATATCATGGTGCTGCCGGACGGCTCGCTTTTTGGCGACACGACGGGGTTTCGTGCGTCGGCAGTTGCCTATTGCCATGATTGCCATGAGGCGGTCGCGGACCGGGATTACACCTTTTTCGTGCCCGAAGAGTTTATCGCCGGAAACTGATCACTTGCGCTGGAAACGCGCGGCTCCGATCACCTCGATCAAGGATTGGCGTACCGGTTCCGGTTGCGTGTCGACCGCATTCAACACCTCGCGCAGCTCAGCGCGCAACCCGTGCATCTGATCGATCAGAGAGATCATCATCGAAAGAGCGTCTGGCTCCATCTCGTACTGGTCATGCAACTCGCATGCCAATTCGAGACGCGCAACATCGAGGCTGTGGTAAACAAGGCCCATTTCAGTCTGTTCCGGTATTACGATTTCGGCGGCCAGATATTCCGTCAACCGGGTCGAGGTCAGGCGAGTGACGGTTGCGATCAGTTGTTCTTCGGTCAAGGTTCGGGTGGTCATGACGGCATTCCTTTGCGCGGATCATAGCTATGGCTCTCGCGCCATGTCTCCATGAATTGCTTCAACTCGTCGTCAATCTGGTCTGGCATCGTCACGGTCAATTCGATTAGTTGATCACCACGTTCGGATGAGCCGCGTTTCTTTACACCTTTGCCCCGCAGGCGCAGGGTTTTACCGCTGCTGGTCCCCGCCGGAACGCTGACATTTACGCGGCCGTCGATGGTGGGGGCGGGTACCTTGCCGCCTAAAATGGCCTCATCAATCGTGATCGGCAGGGTGATGTGAATGTCGTCGCCTTGGCGACCGAAAACGGGGTGCTTAACAACTGAGATTGTGACCAATGCATCGCCCGGAGGACCTTCGCCAAAACCAGGATCGCCCTTGCCACGCAGACGAATGGTCTGGCCGTCGGTGATACCCGCCGGAATTTTGACTTCGATCCGGTCACCATCGGGCAGGGTTAGTTTCTGGCTGGCGCCGAATACCGCGTCCAGAAAACTGATCTGAAGATTGTACGCGCGATTGTGCCCCGGTGCGTGAAACTCATGCGTGCGCTGACCGTACCCGCCACGGCCCCGCATGAATTCGGCAAAGATATCTGACATATCGTCCGGGTCCGCCGCCCGCCCGCGATAGGGGTTTCCGGCAGCTTCGGAATATTCGCGGTAATATTGCTGTTGTGGGCGTTCCTGACCCGAGGCGTCAATCTCTCCCCGATCGTACTGCCCCCGCTTTTCCGGGTCTTTCAGCAGGTCATAAGCGGCGGCTGCGGCTTTGAACTTTGCCTCGGCGTCTTCGTCGCCGGGTTTCAGGTCGGGATGGCATTCCTTGGCTATGCGCCGATAGGCCTTTTTGATTTCGGCATCGCTGGCATCTTTGGTTAGGTCAAGGGCGGAATAGGGGTCGTCGCTCATCTCACCTCTCGCGGATCGGGCTGAACATGATGGGTTTTATCATGCGTTTTCAATGGGCCAAAAGGAAGAGGCTTTTGAAATGGCTCGCAAAACCCGGCAAATCTGTTAACATCTGCATGTTTTCAAGCGATTGCGGACGGAGACCCCTATGACGCGCAGACTCAAGTCCATTCTGGCACTGCTAGCCGGGAATGCCATCGGATTGCTGCTGGCCGCGATATTGCTGCCGGAATTCGCGATCCGGCCGATATCGTTCATCGTTGTGGTGATCGTCTTTACGCTGGTGCAGTGGGTCGCCGAACCATTGATCCTGAAACTGGGCGAGAAGAGAGCACCTGCAATAAAAGGTGGTATCGCTTTGATCGTGACGTTCGTGGGCCTATTGGTGACCGACTTAGTAACCAATGGCCTGACTGTGGGCGGTATCGCAAACCTGCTTGCCGCAACGTTGCTGGTCTGGCTAGGCGCGTTGATTGGCAGCATCGTCTTGCCAATCTACGTCTTTCCAGAGCTGCGCGAACCAAAGAAATAGTTACAGCGCGTTCAGGCTGTTTTCCATTGCCTGCCACAGCTCTTCTGTCGGCTCGCATCCAACCGAAAGTCGGATAAAGGCGGGGTCGACATCATCCCCCCAACGGGCGCGGCGTTCGGCTGAACTATGGACACCACCAAAGGATGTGGCAGGGCGCAGCATTGGGCAGGCGTTGATGAAGGTTTCAGCTTTGTCTTCGCTTTCCAGCGTAATCGAAAGCAGGAACCCGAACCGTGTGGTCTGTGCCTTGGCCAACTGGTAAGAGGGATCACCGGGCAGCCCAGGGTAGCGGATGCGTTTCACCGCAGAGTGTTCAGTCAACCGTTCGGCTAGAACCTGCGCCGAGGCGCACATGCGATCAAAGCGCACGTCCAGAGTTTCAAGCCCGCGATGCAGCAGCCATGCCTCATGTGGCCCAGGGATCGCGCCCGATACTCTTCGCCATTCTTCTACCCGCTCCATGATTTGCGAGTTGCGACTGGCGACATGGCCCATCAATAGGTCGGAATGCCCACCCATGGCCTTGGTGTCCGAGGCAACCACGACATCAATCCCCATATCCAACGGGCGCTGACCCAGAGGTGTCATGGTCGTGTTGTCAGCAATCGTTATGCCGCCCGCCGTACGCACGGCAGCGGCGATGGCGGGAAGGTCCATCATGTCCAGCCCGGGGTTCGATGGGCTTTCCAAAAAAACGACGTTGAATTCGTCAAATCCACCTTCGGCAAAGGTGGTTGTGGGGCGTTGGGTGACCAATACTCCTAGTCCGGACAGAAATCGGTCAGCCAGCAACCGCGTGACGTAATATCCATCCGATGGGATCAGCAGGCGCGACCCGGTCTTCAAGGTTGCAAACAGAGCCGCCGAAATTGCCGCCATGCCGGACGGAAAGGCCAGGCAAGGCGCGTCTTCCAAATGGGTCAGAACATGTTCCAGATGCTGCCAGGTCGGGTTGTCGACGCGACCGTAGGTGGGAAAGCCATCCGGCGCGCCGGGTAGGTGATACATGCTGCTTTGCGTTAGCGGCAGCGCCACCGGGTCACCCGCTTTCAGCGCATTTCCACGCAAGTGCAGCATCTCTCCGATCTTGGGGGGCATGGCTCAGCGTCCCGGAATTTCGTCGCGGGCAGCGGCAGGTTCCCAGTTCTCGATAATGTCGACCGCTTCTTGCGCGGTGTCGACAAAGCGAAACAGGTCGAGGTCTTCATCGGATATCGTGCCTGCGTCGGCCAGAGCCTCCCAATTGATGACCTTTTCCCAGAATTCGCGACCGAACAGCAGGAAAGGCACACGCTCCATCCGACCGGTCTGGATCAGCGTTAGGGATTCGAACAGCTCATCCATCGTGCCAAAGCCGCCGGGGAAGATAGTGATGGCGCGGGCGCGCATAAGGAAATGCATCTTGCGGATGGCGAAATAGTGGAAGTTGAAGCTGAGGTCCGGCGTCACATACTCGTTCGGCGCCTGTTCATGCGGCAGCACGATGTTCAACCCGATCGAGCAACCGCCCGCGTCCTGAGCGCCGCGGTTGCCTGCCTCCATCACGCCGGGGCCGCCGCCGGTGACGATGACGTTTTCGCGGCAGCCGGTTTCATTGGATTTCTCAGTCATCAGCCGGGCAAATTCGCGCGCCTCGTCGTAATATTCGGACAGGTTGGCCAGTGTCTGTGTCCGTGCGGTGTGTTTCTGCGACGGTGCGGGAATGCGCGCACCACCGAACATGACGATGGTCGAGGTGATCTCTCGCTCGGTCATGATCATCTCGGGTTTCAGCAACTCTAGCTGCAGGCGCACAGGGCGCAGCTCATCCCGGCACAGGAAATCGTCATCGGCAAAGGCAAGGCGATACGCGGGTGAGCGTGTCTGCGGCGTATCCGGCACCTCGCTTGCAGTCGAGCGGTCGGTCTGTGCGTCGCGAAAGGGGCTGAGGCGGTCTTCTCTCATGGGTGATCTATCCCTGCTTGCGTGTTCGTAAAACAGCTATAGGGTTCGCGGGCAGAGCGCCAGTCACGGAAGATCAAGAATGAATTGGAAGAGTGAAATTTCGGCAGCCGCCGACCGGATCGCCGGATATGCACAGGTTACGCCGATTATGGAGAGTCAGGCCCTGGGGCTGGGCTATCCAGTCGAAATGAAACTTGAGCACCTTCAACACACAGGCAGTTTCAAAGCGCGTGGAGCGTTTAATACGTTGCTGAGTTTGGATGTACCAGAAGCGGGCGTTGTGGCAGCATCGGGGGGCAATCATGGTGCTGCGGCAGCGTATGCAGCGCGGTCATTGGGCCACCCCGCGAAAATCTTTGTGCCTGAAATTGCGGGGCCGTCCAAGATTGCTCTGATCGAACAGACTGGTGCAGATCTGAGTGTTGTTTCGGGTGAATATGCCAACGCTCTGACCGCTGCCAAGGCTCATGAAGAAACGACCGGAGCGATGCAGATTCACGCCTATGATGCGCCCGCCACTGTGGCTGGGCAGGGCACCTGCTTTGCCGAGTGGGAAGCACAGGGCCTACAGGCCGATACCGTTCTTGTCGCGGTGGGTGGAGGCGGCCTGATCTCGGGCGCGTTGGCTTGGTTGCAGGGCGCGCGCAAGGTAGTGGCGGTCGAGCCCGAGACTTCTTGCGCTTTGCATGCGGCCCTTCAAGCCGGCGAGCCGGTTGACGTGTCCGTTTCGGGTATCGCTGCAAATGCGCTGGGTGCACGGCGCATCGGTTCGATTTGTTTTGGTTTGGCGCAGGATATGACCTCAGTTCTGGTGACGGATGTCGCCATTGCTGAGGCGCAGCAGGTCTTGTGGCGGGCGCATCGAATTCTGGTTGAACCGGCAGGTGCGACAGCCTTGGCCGCGCTGACTTCAGGGGTTTACCGGCCAGCGCCGGGAGAGCGCGTGGCGGTACTGGTTTGCGGTGGGAATATCTCGCCTGACCCGTTGAACATCTGATTCCGGCACAATCAGACGCAAACTGCGTGTCTCGCGTCGCATTGCGGCCATTCCTTAGCTTGCGTATAGGCAACACCAACGTGAACAGATTCTGCAGGGAGCCGCAAATGTCCAACGCGCAACTGGAAGCCGCCATCGAAGCCGCCTGGGAGGCGCGCGACACCATCACCCCCGCCACCACTGGTGAAACTCGTGAAGCGATTGAAGACACTCTAAACGCGCTGGACAGCGGTTCGCTGCGTGTTGCTGAAAAGCTGGACAGCGGCGACTGGCATGTGAACCAGTGGGCCAAGAAAGCTGTTCTGCTGGGTTTCCGCATCAAGGATATGGAAATCCAGACCGGTGGCCCGCAGGAAGGCGGCTGGTGGGACAAGGTGGACAGCAAGTTCGCCGGATGGGGTGAGAACCAGTGGCGCGCCGCCGGTTTCCGCGCGGTTCCCAACTGTGTTGTTCGCAAGTCGGCCTATGTCGCGCCGGGTGTGGTGCTGATGCCGTCCTTTGTAAACCTCGGCGCTTATGTCGACGAAGGCACCATGGTCGATACGTGGGCAACCGTCGGTTCCTGCGCGCAGATCGGTAAGAACGTGCACCTATCTGGCGGCGTTGGTATTGGCGGCGTACTAGAGCCAATGCAGGCAGGCCCGACCATCATTGAAGACAATTGCTTTATAGGTGCGCGTTCTGAGGTTGTCGAAGGCTGCATCGTTCGCGAAGGCTCAGTTCTGGGTATGGGCGTGTTTATCGGCAAATCGACCAAGATCGTCGACCGTGAAACCGGTGAGGTCATGTATGGCGAAGTGCCGCCCTACTCGGTGGTCGTTGCCGGTTCGATGCCGTCCAAGAACAATGTCAGCCTCTATTGCGCGGTTATCGTGAAGCGGGTCGACGAAAAGACTCGTTCGAAAACCGGGATCAACGAACTTCTGCGCGACTAAGCCAGTTAAAACCACACAAATGGGTTGTAGCGCACGGCGCTGCAGCCCATTTTTTTCGCGCGCTCACCCTTTAATCGGATAGCGGTCGGGTTCTTCAAAAACATCAATGACCCTGGTCCCGGCCTTGATCGTCCCGCCATGTTCGACGCCGGACGGGATCGAATAGCTGTCGCCAGGGCTATAGGTTTTGGTCTCATCACCGATGGTCAGTTCAACCTCGCCCGCGATCACCGTGCCCCATTGCGCCTTGTGCGAATGCAGGGGCAGTTCGAAATCTTTTAGAAACGTAAAGAACGCAACCAGACCTGCATCTGACCGGATCACCGCAGTCTGCACAACGTCCTCAGGGAACGGAAGGTCAAGGCTTGGGAAGTCCGTAATGAAATCTGGGTACGCCATGGAAATGTCCTTTGCGGTTTGAAACAGGATTTTCCGACACTATGGACGCACAAGGTGTGTCCCGCAATTCCCGGCTGCTTGACCGTTGACTGGCGCACCGTTATGGCCACCTGCATGGAAAAGCAAAAGAAACCCTCTCGTCAGCAAGTTTATACCCTGCTTGTGCAGATCGGTCGTAAGGAAGGCGACGGTCTGCCCGAAGGTGCAACCGGAGCGGCGCTGATGTGTTTCGCCAGCGGTGTGGACGAGGCTGAGGCCGTGCGCGAAACGGTGGCGATACTAAAACAGGCCGACACCGCGCCATTGGACGTGACTGGCTATGGCACTGTGGCCGAGCGTGAAGCGCAAGGCCATGATATCGACCCGGATGAACGCGCACTGATGCAGCGGGCGTTAGAAGAGAATGCGGTTATCGTTGCGCAGATGACGCCGTTTTTCGGCGATGAGGAACAGGCCTAGTTCCGCACTCCAAACCATTTGCGGTAAATCTCGTCATACGTGCCGTCTTCGCGCAGCGAAAGCAGTGCTTGATTGACGTCCTCAACCAAAGGTGACCCGGTAGGGAAGGCAATCCCGTAATTCTCGCGCAGGAAAATGCCGCCGGTAACCGTGGCAATACGGCGCCCTTCGTGCGAGGCATAGTAGGACAGGATCGGTGCGTCAAAGACCACGGCGTCCAGGTCTTTGTTTTCGAATGCGGTCAGCATTTCCTCTAGCCCCGGGTAGCCGGTGAATTCAATCTCTCGCCGATTCAAAAAGCTTGCAGCCGTAGAATCCGAGATTGTTCCAACGTGCTTGCCATACAGGTCATTGACTGAATTCACGTTACCACTGATCGCATCCACCGTCATGACCGAGGTGATCCGAGCCGTAAAGACCGAGACAATGAACAGCGACGAGACCACCAAAACCACGCCCAGCAGGCGACCAAACGGTGTGCGGGGCATCCGTTCTTCGAACCCGCCATTTACCACCAGATTCAGCGCCCACCAGAACGATGGGAACCACGCGTCGTTCAATTTGCGATCGAAATAGGGCTGCGAGCGGCGCTCAAATCCCCACATCAGCATGCCGCCACCCAGCAGAATAGCAAAAGCCAGGCCAATAGCGATAAACAGTTCTCGTGATAGCAGCGCTTGCAGTAAAGAAGGGCGGCGCGCGGCGTCAGAGGGGATCATGATCTGCAAGCCAGCCTCAAAGATCGGTTGGCTGAAATCCATCTGCGTCTCGCGCGCGGCAGTGATGGAAATATTGGCGATGGCGAGATCGGCAGAGCCGTCTTGCACAGCGCCCAGCATGTCACCGAAGCCTTCGACACGGTTGACTGAATATTCCCAGTCCAGCGATTGGGCGAGCGCGGCCAGAAGGTCCATGGAAAACCCGGCCTGTTCCCCGTCTTCGACATAGGAAAACGGAGGGCGGGTCACCGTAGTGACATTCAGTGTCTGCGCTTGGCTTTGCTGAACGAAAACCGTGAACGTCAGGCAGAACAATGCGAAAAGGGCGCGTGTCATCGTCAATTTACCTGTTTCGCGCGGCTCTAACGCGAATTTGCGCGGCGCGGCAAGATGGTCGCGGGGTAAAGGCGTGCATTTTATTGGGGTGTCAGGTCGATACGAACAAAAAAAGGGCATGCATTTGGGTGCACAGGGGTTGGCAATCAGTCCAATTCGTTGAATCTGTGCGTTAACCAGCACGCGAATGAACCAAAGAGGCCCTATGATGACGGATCCGGTAGAGTTGACGGCAGACCTAATCCGTTGCCCATCGGTCACACCTGAGGAAGGCGGCGCGCTTGTGTTGCTCGAACAACGCATGACTGATGCGGGGTTCGAGTGTACCCGAGTCGACCGCCAAGGCATCAGCAATCTGTTCGCGCGTTGGGGTAAGAAAAGTCACGCACGCACGTTTGGGTTCAACGGCCACACGGACGTGGTGCCGGTCGGAGATGAAGCCGCATGGACGATGCCGCCCTTCGGTGCGGAAATCCGTGACGGTGTTATGTACGGGCGTGGAACAACCGATATGAAATCCGGCGTGGCAGCCTTTGCCGCGGCAGCAGTAGATTTCGTACAAGACACGCCCCCCGATGGGGCAGTCATTCTGGCGATCACGGGCGATGAAGAGGGCGATGCCCTGGACGGAACCACGGCGCTGCTGGACTACATGGCTGAGGCAGATGAAAAGATGACAGTCTGTCTGGTGGGGGAACCGACGTGCCCCAATACGATGGGCGAGATGATGAAGATCGGGCGGCGCGGCTCGATGACCGCGTGGTTCACGGTGACAGGCGTACAGGGGCATTCGGCCTATCCCCATCGGGCTCAAAACCCGCTGCCCGCGATTGCGCGGCTGATGCACGATCTGGCCAGCCACGAGCTGGATCAGGGTTCGGACCATTTCGATGCCTCAACTTTGGCGGTGGTGAATATCGATACTGGCAACACGGCAACCAATGTGATCCCGGCGCAATGCCGCGGTGCAGTGAATATCCGGTTCAACGATTTGCATTCTGGTGCAAGTCTTAGTGAGTGGCTGCGGACCGAAGCTGCAGCGGTGGCCGAGGATTATGATGTCGAAGTGGATGTGAAGATCAAAATCTCGGGCGAAAGCTTCCTCACCCCTCCCGGCCCTCTGTCCGATCTGGTGGCGCAAGCGGTCGAGGCTGAAACCGGCATTCGCCCTGAGATGTCGACAACAGGCGGTACATCGGACGCCCGCTTTGTCAAAAACCATTGCCCCGTTGTAGAGTTCGGACTTGTTGGTCGTACCATGCATCAGGTCGATGAATGTGTTGAGGTCGCGCAGATTCACCAGCTAAAGGCGATCTATACACGCGTGTTGCGGGACTATTTCGCCTGATCGATGCAGCGCACTTTGGTCATCATGGTCAAGGAACCGCGCCCAGGTCGGGTGAAAACGCGGCTGGGGCGGGATATTGGCTTGGTCGGAGCGGCATGGTGGTTTCGACATCAAACCCGTTCTCTGATCCGGCGTTTGCGTGATCCGCGTTGGCAAATCGTACTGGCGGTAGCCCCTGATAGGGAAGGTTTGACAAGCCGCATCTGGCCCGCTGACTTGCCTCGCATAGCGCAGGGGCGAGGAGATCTTGGCGACCGAATGGGGCGGATGCTGCGGGGTATGCCAGACGGGCCGGTCTGTCTGATTGGTGCGGATATCCCGGGAATAACGCGCAAGCACATCGCACACGCCTTCAAGGCGCTGGGCCAGTCCCAGATGGTTTTCGGACCTGCCCCGGATGGTGGCTACTGGCTGGTCGGCGCGCAACGCTATGGCGCGTTGGCACCCAACCTGTTCCACGACGTGCGCTGGTCTACCGAACACGCGCTGGCCGATACGCTCGCTTCGGTTCCGGGCACGCGTATCGCCTTTCTGGATAAGTTGCGCGATGTCGACACGGTGGCTGATCTGAAGGCTTGATCTTTTTTAGTCATGACGCGGTCGCATCCCCGTGCTAGGCCAAAACCATGACTCGCATCCCCACCAAGCAGGAGGTCCTGGACTGGATCTCGGCGAACCCCACCCTGACCTCGAAACGCGACATCGCCAAGGCATTTGGCATCAAGGGCGCGGACCGGATTGATCTGAAGCGTATCCTCAAGGAACTTGAGGCCGAAGGGCATCTGGAAAAGCGCAAGCGCAGCTATCGCGACCCAGATCGCCTGCCGCCGGTCAGCGTGCTGCAGGTAAAAGCCCCAAACGAGGATGGCGACCTGTTTGCGCGACCGCTGGAGTGGCATGGCGAGGGGGTTGAACCCATTGTCCTGATCGTGGCACGCGCTAGCGATCCGGCACTGGGCGAAGGTGACCGCATTCTGGCGCGCCTGACGGTGGTGCACGAAGAGGACCATAATTACGAAGCCCGTCTCATCCGCCGTATTGGGACGAACCCGCGCAAGATCGTCGGCATTTTCCGCAAGGGTGCCGAGGGTGGGCGGATTGTGCCCATCGACAAGACGGGTCAGACGGAATGGCTGGTCCATGACGGGGCCGTTCTGGGTGCCAAGGACGGTGAGTTGGTCGAGGCTGAACAGGCCGGACCCAAAAATCGCATGGGCCTTCCACGTGCGCGGATCGTGGAGCGGCTGGGCGATCCGTCTGCGCCTAAAGCGGTCTCTCTGATCGCTATCCATCAGCACGGCATTCCGGATGATTTCCCCGACAAGGTGATCGCCGAGGCCGACAAAGCCAAGCCGGTCGGCCTGAAAGGCCGTGAAGACCTGCGCGACATGCCTTTGCTGACCATTGATCCTTCGGATGCGCGGGATCATGACGACGCCTGCTACGCTCACGCTGACGATGATCCCAAAAACCCCGGCGGGCACGTGATTTGGGTCGCCATCGCTGATGTCGCGGCTTATGTGCAGCCCGGCACCGCTTTGGATCGCGAGGCGCGCAAGCGGGGCAATTCCAGCTATTTCCCCGACCGCGTGGTGCCGATGCTGCCGGATCGTTTGTCGGGTGATTTGTGTTCGTTGCACGAGGGCGTTCCGCGCGCCTGTATTGCCGTACGGATGCAGATCGACGCCGATGGCAACAAGATCGGTCACCGCTTTGTGCGCGGCTTGATGCGCTCGGCTGCGTCTTTGCATTACGCCGAAGTGCAAGAGGCCATCGACGGTGATCCCAACGACCGCACCGGTCCATTGTTGGAGCCGGTTCTGAAACCGCTCTACGCCGCCTACACGGCTTTGAAAAAGGCACGGGCCACGCGGCAACCTTTGGAACTGGACCTGCCGGAACGCAAGATTGTCCTCAGCGATAAGGGTGAAGTTGAAAGCGTGGCCTTTCGCGAGCGTTTGGATGCGCACAAACTGATCGAGGAATTCATGATCCTCGCCAACGTCGCCGCCGCCGAAACTCTGATCGCAAAACGCCGCCCCCTGCTGTTCCGCGTGCACGAAGAACCCGCGCCCGAAAAACTGGAAAGCCTGCGGGAAACAGCGCAAGCAGCGGGTTTGAACTTGGCTAAAGGGCAGGTGCTGCAAACCCGGCACTTGAACGCGTTGCTGAACGCTGCCGCCGGAACCGAGGATGCCGAATTGATTAACCTGACGACTTTGCGGTCGATGGCTCAGGCGTACTACAATCCCGAGAATTTCGGCCATTTCGGGCTGGCACTGCGGAACTATGCGCATTTCACCTCTCCCATCCGCCGCTACGCCGACCTGATCGTGCATCGCGCGCTGATCTCGGCCCATGGATGGGGCAAGGACGGATTGACCGAGGATGAAATCGCTCGGTTAGAGGAAACTGCGACCCATATCTCGGACACCGAGAGGCGTTCGATGATGGCCGAGCGCGATACGACGGACAGATATCTGGCCGCTTACCTTAGTGAACGCGTGGGCAACGAGTTCACTGGACGTATAAGCGGAATTGCTCGGTTTGGAGCGTTCGTGAAAATGGACGAGACAGGTGCCGATGGTCTGGTGCCCGTGCGATCGCTGGGGCGAGAGTTTTTCCATTTCGACCGCGAGGCTGGGACATTGATGGGTTCGGATACCGGGCTCATCATTGCAATCGGCCAGCGCGTTACCGTGCGGCTTACCGAAGCGACACCTGTTACTGGCGGGCTAGAGTTGGAACTGCTGTCCATCGACGATCAGGCTCTACCACGCGGACGTGGACCGAAAGGACGGCCAACTCGTCGCAAAGCGGTCAGCACCAAGCGCAAGAAGGACAAGATAAAACGCAAGGTCGAGCGTAAACGCCGTCAAAGGTGATACGTCAGCGCCCTCGCTATAAGCCAGCCGTGGCGTTCGGGGTCGATTTGCTCAGGGCGGTCAAAAAGAATTGCCCTGTTTCCATCCAGGCGATCTTCGCCCGGAAAGGTCGACGTGAAATCACGCATCAACCGGCTTTGGCAATGCACGAACAATGCAAAAGACGCTGACTTATGCGTGCCAAGCCGAATGGTTGAGCCCTTGGGGGCCAGATACGCAGGCTGACCCCAGCGTAGTGCTTCTTGCAGAGGTTGAGCGCTCGGTATGGATTCAGCTGTTTCAAAAATCAGGTCGCGCAGAATCAGCGTACCGTCGCGGGCAGCCTTTGGGAGTGCGTCAAAGGTGATTTCGATTTTGCGATCGTCAAAGGGCCTCATTTCAGCAGCTTATCCCGATTGCCCGGACGTGTCAGGCGCATTAATTTGAATGCTTTGTGAACAAGGTATTTTGCGCTATCCTAAAGACGAGCAGTAATCAGGAATTTCGGAATGCGTAAATGCACAAGTGGCATCATAGCCGCTGCATTATGGGCATCCATTGTGCAGGCGGAATCCCTCAACACGGCGGATGGGTCCGGGACCTTTCAGCTGGCCTCGGCCGATATCGCGGTATCCCTCCGACCGGTCGTGCGGCCTTCAGCCAAGGAGTATCGGGTGTCGACTGAAGGAAATGCGCGGTTTCAGGCGTGGCTGGGAGCGTTCCGTGAGCGCGCTATGGAGCAGGGCATATCCAACACGACGCTGGACAGGGCGCTGACGGGCTTAACTTACAATAAGAAGATCATTGAACGAGATCGCAATCAGGCCGAATTTGCCAAGCCGATTTGGGAGTATCTGGATTCCGCCGTATCGGACACGCGCATTTCGAACGGGCGGGCCGGGCTTGAACGGCATCACGCGACCCTGGCACGGATCGAGGCGCAATATGGCGTAGAAAAAGAGGTCGTGACGGCAATCTGGGGGCTTGAGACCTCGTTCGGAACATTCCGTGGCAGCGATCACACCATCCGGTCTCTGGCAACACTGGCTTTTGACGCGCGACGTGCGCAGTTTTTTGAAACACAATTGATTGCGGCGCTACAGATCATTCAGGCCGGAGACGTCAGCCCCGATCACATGGTAGGCAGCTGGGCCGGAGCGATGGGGCATACGCAGTTCATGCCGACCTCGTATCTGGATCATGCGGTGGATTTCGACGGGGACGGGCGCCGCGACATTTGGGCCGAAGACCCGACGGACGCGCTGGCCTCAGCCGCAGCCTATTTGGCGCGGCACGGTTGGACAAAGGGGCAACCTTGGGGTGTCGAAGTCCGCTTGCCCGAGGGGTTCGATTTTGCCAACGCCAAGCGCGACTACACCCTGTTGCCCTCGGACTGGGCGGCACGCGGGGTAATTGGGCGCGATGGTCGACCAGTTCCGGATCACGGACAGGCTGCTATTTTGTTGCCAGCCGGCGGGCAAGGTGTCGCGCTGATGGTCTTTGACAACTTCGGCGTGATCGAGAAATACAACGGCGCAGACGCCTATGTGATTGGTATCGGCCACTTGTCCGACCGATTGGCAGGACGCGCTCCGTTTCAGTCCGAGTGGCCGCGCACGGATCGCGTTCTGAGCTTCACCGAGAAAAAGGAACTGCAAACCCGACTGACAGAGGCTGGGTTCGATACCCAGGGCATCGACGGTCGGACCGGGCCGAACACGACCAACGCAGTAAGGGCTTATCAACTGGCGCAAGGATTGCTGCCGGACGGCTATGCCAGTTTGAAGCTTCTGGAGAGGTTGAGGTGAAACCCACAGCGACCAAGAGGAATTGAGTTCATTCAGATGGCTTAATCGGAATCGTATGGCCGTTGCAGCCAAACTAATGTGACTTCCTGCCACTGCTATTGTTCACGAACTCATCGATCACAAGTGTGCTTCAAATCGAAGAGGCCGCCCCATGATCGACGACGAACCACAGCCAGTGCAATTTTACGACACACGTAACATCTGGACGTTGGACCCAACATCCACTGACAAAGAAATTTGCGAAGTCTTTGCCTCGGCCGTCGCCAAACTTGTGCATTTGCTGGACGAAAACGAACCGCTAATGTCTCGGGACGTTTACGCGCGGCTTTTTGCTTCACTGTTAGAGTTGTCCAGAGTGTTGGGAGAATACGAAGATAACTGGAGCCGGGGTTATTTAAATCCAGGTTGAAAATAACCCCATTCAGTTATGCCGATGTAGATCGGGCATGGCGGCGACTCCAACGACAAGGGCGGCTAGTGCAAGCCGCCCGTTTTTTGTTTTTGCTGGTTATTTACGATGCCGACTTCATCAGACCCTGCGCAATGATCTCAGCCTGTGCCTCGTCCAGCGACTTGTGAATCCGCACAAACATCTCGTCGATCTCCGCCGGTGTCAGGATCAGAGGGGGTGAGATGATCATCCGGTCGCCCACGTGACGCATGATCAGATTGTTGGCAAAGCAGCGGTCGCGGCAGATGTAGCCGACGGTGCCAGGTTCGGACGCGAACTTGGCACGGCTGGCTTTGTCTGGGGTCAGCGCGATTGAGGCCATCATGCCGACGATTTTTGCTTCGCCTACCAGCGGGTGATCGGCCAGTGCTTCCCATTTCTGTTTTAGATAAGGTGCGGCCACGTCGCGGACGTGATCGACGATGCCTTCTTCTTCAAGGATGCGCAGGTTTTCAAGCGCTACGGCAGCAGCGACAGGGTGGCCGGAATAGGTGTAACCGTGGTTGAACTCGGTGCCGCCAATAACCTCGGCAATCTCATCGTTTACGATCGAGCCGCCGATGGGCGCGTAGCCTGAGCTGAGACCCTTGGCAATGGTCATGATGTGCGGCTTGATGCCAACAGTTTCCGAGCCGAACCAGTTGCCGGTACGGCCGAAGCCGCAGATCACTTCATCGGCAATCAGAAGGATGTCGTATTTATCACAGATACGCTGAACCTCGGGCCAATAGGTGTCTGGTGCAACGATGACGCCGCCTGCGCCCTGTACAGGTTCGGCGATGAAGGCAGCGACGCGGTCTTCGCCCAGCTCCAGAATGGCTTCTTCCAGCTCACGCGCGCGGGCCAGGCCGAACTCTTCAGGTGACATGTCGCCGCCCTCAGCCCACCAGTTTGGCTGATTGATATGGTGGATGTTTGGAATCGGTATGCCGCCTTGCGCGTGCATTCCGGCCATACCGCCTAGCGAAGCCGACCCTACGGACGATCCATGATAGGCGTTCTTCCGGCTGATTATGATGTTCTTGTCAGGGTGGCCCTTCTCGGCCCAATAGGTGCGCACCAAACGAATGTTGGTGTCGTTGGCCTCGGACCCGCCGGCAGCGAAGAAGACGTGGTTCAAGTCGCCCGGGGCCAGTTCTGCAATCTTCGCCGCCAGTGCAATGGCGGGTACGTGAGTGGTCTTGAAGAACGTATTGTAATAGGGCAGTTCGCGCATCTGACGGGCGGCAACTTCGGCCAGTTCGTCGCGGCCATAGCCGATATTCACGCACCACAGGCCGGCCATTGCGTCCAGGATCTCTTCACCTTCGCTGTCGGTAAGATAGACACCTTTGGCACGAGTGATGACGCGCGCGCCTTCCTTGCCCAGCGAACCATTGGCTGAGAAAGGGTGGATGTGGTGGGCGGCATCCAGCGCCTGCAATTCGGCGGTGGGCATGTGATTGGTGATGGTGGACATCCGGAAATCTCCTGCAAGAGCGTTTGGCCTACACAATATGATCAAATTTATTCCTGTCAATCGAATCGACGGAATCTAGCTCGTGATCAACGCGTCTGCCATCAATTCCATGCCTTGCTCGATGTCTTGCGCGGTTGCCTTTGCCGTTGCTTTTGCATCGCGCGCACGCAGGGCCGCAATAATATCTTTGTGTCGATCAGGCAGGCTTTGCGTGCCGAATCGCCCACATACAACACGAAGCGATGGTCCGAATCTAAGCCAAAGACGTTCGGCCAAATCATGCAGAATCGGAGCGTCCGCATGGGAATAGAGTGTCTCGTGAAAGGTATGGTTCAAATGCAGATAACCACTGACATCGCCATCGGCGATAGTGCGGTCCAGTCGCTGATCAATACGCTCTAGATGGTCGATTTCAGCGCTGCTGAGATTGGTGGCTGCGCGTTTAGAAAGCTCTGATTCTATTGATATTCTGGCAAAAATCATCTGTTCGACATCATCTGCTGACAGCAAAGGCACACTGACCCTGCGGTTGCCCTGAAAAACCAAGGCACCATCCGAGATCAAGCGGCGGATTGCCTCGCGGACAGGGGTCATGCCAACGCCAAGCGAATCAGTCAGACCCTGGATGGTAACAGGTTGTCCGGGCACCAGTTCACCGAACATGATCTGTGACTTGAGGGTTTGATATACCTGTTCGTGTGCAGGCCGTTTTTCGACCTCGGAATTCGTTTCGGATGCCTTATTTTTGATCAAATCCAATTGGTTTGCCCTATTTCCGATGATGATGACTTGTCAGGTTATTAACCTCGTGAAACCATACGTGGGATCGAGGGAAAACGCAAAACTTGATCAAATCTAAAAAAACGGGAAAATACCCGTACACATGCAGGGAGAATAAAATGACACTCAAAACGCTGACAATGACAGCGATCGTCGCGCTGGGGACTTCGGCGGCATTTGCCGAAGAGGTGCGTGTATACAACTGGTCCGATTATATCGATGAGGACCTTCTGAAGAAATTCGAAGAAGAAACTGGCCTGACGCTGATCTACGATGTGTTCGACAGCAACGAGGTTCTGGAAACCAAGATGCTTGCCGGTGGCTCGGGCTATGATGTGGTGGTGCCGTCCGGTACTTTCCTTCAGCGCCAGATTCAGGCTGGTGCGTTTCAGGAGCTGGACACGTCCAAGCTGTCCAATGCAGGCAACCTCTGGGACGTCATTCAAGAACGTACCGCTGGGTATGATCCGAACAACGCCTATTCGATTAACTACATGTGGGGCACCACGGGTATCGGCGTAAACGTTGACAAGGTCAAAGAAGCCTTGGGCGATGACGTAGCCCTGAACAGCATGGACTTGGTTTTGAAACCAGAGAACATGGAGAAATTGGCTGCGTGCGGTGTGCATTTCCTGGATGCGCCGGCCGAAATGATACCCATGACTTTGCAGTACATCGGAGAGGACCCTGACAGTCATGATCCGGATGTCATCAAAAAAGCCGAAGAAGTTCTGGTTGGCGTTCGCCCGCATATCCAGAAGTTTCACAGTTCAGAGTATATCAATGCTTTGGCAAACGGCGACATTTGCGTCGCAGTCGGCTGGTCGGGTGACATTTTGCAAGCGAGGGATCGTGCGGCGGAAGCCGACAATGGCGTGAACATCGAATACCACCCCTTCGCCGAAGGATCACTGATGTGGTTCGATCAAATGGCAATTCCAGTAGACGCTCCGAACCCGGAAGGTGCGCATAAGTTCTTGGACTTCATTCTGGACGCCAACAACATGGCCGCTGCATCGAACTATGTCTATTATGCCAACGGCAACAAGTCGTCACAGGAGTTCCTTGCGGAAGACGTGATCGGTGATCCGGCAATCTATCCGGATGATGCAACCATGCAAAACCTCTACATCACCACGCCCTATCCGGCGAAAACACAGCGGGTTGTCACTCGTATGTGGACCAAAATCAAATCGGGTACCTGATCTGATTAACTTGTACAGGGCGGCCTTGACCGCCCTGTTCCATTTCGCAGATAGATGTACGGGGGCCGTTTTGAACTCTGACGTTTTTGCGCCGTGGGATGACCCGCAGGCGAAACCTTTGATCCAGTTCCGGAATGTCACCAAACGCTTTGGTGAGTTCACGGCTATCGACAACCTGTCTTTGGACATTTTTGAGCGCGAGTTCTTTGCTTTGCTGGGGCCTTCGGGTTGCGGCAAAACCACAATGATGCGGATGCTGGCAGGGTTTGAGACGCCTACTGAGGGTCACATCATGTTGGGCGGTCAGGATATCGATCCGATCCCGCCGAACAAGCGGGCGGTCAATATGATGTTTCAGTCCTACGCGCTGTTTCCTCACCTTAGTATCTGGGACAACATCGCCTTCGGTCTGCGTCGGGACAACATGCCCAAGAGCGACCTTGAAAATCGCGTCGAAGAGATGCTGCGCCTGACGCGGCTGGAGCAGTTTGCTCGTCGCAAACCTCATCAAATATCGGGCGGTCAACGTCAGCGGGTGGCGCTGGCACGGTCTTTGGCCAAGGCGCCCAAGCTGTTGCTGTTGGACGAACCGTTGGGAGCGCTCGACAAGAAATTGCGGCAGGATACCCAGTTTGAATTGATGGATATTCAAGAAAAGACCGGTACCACTTTTGTCATCGTTACCCACGATCAGGAAGAAGCTATGACCGTTGCCAGCCGCGTGGCAGTAATGGATCAGGGCAAGCTGATGCAGGTCGCCACACCGGACAAGATTTATGAGAACCCAAATTCGGTCTACGTGGCGGACTTTATCGGTGATGTGAACATCATCGAAGGCCGGGCCTCGGCGAACGGGGAAGAAACCTATCAAGTAGACTGGGCCGAGGGGCAGGCACCTTTGACCGCGACATCTGCAAACGGGTTTTCGCAGGGACAGGCGTGTCATCTTGCAATTCGGCCCGAGAAAGTGACGATCTCTGCGGAGCGTCCGGCGGATGCGATCAACGCGGTTCAAGGCAAAGTGCACGACATCGCGTATCTGGGTAATCTGTCTACCTATTACGTCGAACTGCCGAACGGCACGATCATCAAGGCGCAGACGGCCAACACGCGCCGAATCTCGCGCCGTTCATATACTTGGGAAGACCCGGTTTGGCTGTCTTGGACGGCCACAGCTGCGGTTTTGTTGGCGAACTGATGCGCCGCGCGTTCCTTATTGCAGTCCCATATGTCTGGCTGTTGGCACTGTTTCTGGTGCCGTTCTTCATCGTATTGAAGATTTCGCTGTCGGACACTGATCTTGCGATTCCGCCCTATACCCCCACGCTTGACGTGTCGCAGGGCTGGGTGGGGATCAAAGAGTTCTTTAGCCAGTTGGATTTTGAGAACTTCGTCTGGTTGACCGAGGATGACCTTTATTGGAAGGCTTACCTGTCCAGCGTCAAGATTGCAGTGATCTCGACTTTTCTGACGTTGCTGGTGGGGTATCCGATCGCCTATGGCATGGCACGCGCGCCCGTCGAATGGCGACCGACGTTGATGATGCTGGTGATCCTGCCCTTCTGGACCTCGTTTCTGATCCGGGTCTATGCATGGATGGGGATACTGTCCAACGAAGGGTATTTGAACCAGATTTTGCTGTGGACGGGTATAATCTCGACGCCGCTGACTATTCTGAATACCAATACAGCGGTCTATATCGGTATCGTCTATACCTATCTGCCTTTCATGATCCTGCCGATTTACTCGTCACTGGAGCGGATGGACGAATCCCTGATCGAGGCCGCAGAGGACCTGGGCTGTTCACGCATGCATGCCTTCTGGCTGGTAACGGTCCCGCTGTCGCGCCCGGGCATCATCGCAGGCTGTTTCTTGGTCATGATCCCGGTAATCGGTGAGTTTGTGATCCCCTCACTGCTGGGCGGCTCGGGAACGCTGATGATTGGTAAAGTGCTTTGGGAAGAGTTCTTCTCGAACCGCGATTGGCCGGTGGCCAGTGCCGTGGCCGTGGTCTTGCTGTTGATCCTTGTTGTGCCCATCGTTCTGTTCCAGCGCAACCAACAGAAACAGGCGGAGGCTGAGCAATGAGCAGGCTAAGCTGGTTCAACGCTGTGTCGCTAACACTGGGGTTCGCGTTCCTTTATATCCCGATGATCATCCTGATCATCTTCAGCTTCAACGAAAGTAAGCTAGTCACTGTTTGGGCAGGGTTCTCGACCAAATGGTATGGTGAGCTTTTCCAGAATCAGCAGCTTCTGGATGCGGCTTGGGTAACTGTGCGCGTTGCCGTTTTCTCGTCAACAATCGCAACTGTTCTGGGCACGGCTGCGGCCTATGTGCTGGTGCGGGGTGGGCGTTTCTTTGGTCGTACCCTTTTCTCTGGCATGATCTATGCGCCGCTGGTCATGCCCGAAGTCATCACAGGCCTGTCGCTGTTGTTGCTATTTATCGGTATCGGATTGGATAGAGGCATCCTGACCATCGTTCTGGCCCATACGACCTTTTCGATGTGCTTCGTTTCGGTTGTGGTCTCCTCGCGCCTTGTGACCTTTGATCAGTCGCTGGAAGAGGCCGCGCTGGATCTCGGATGCTCTCCGATGCAGGCGTTTCGTTTGGTAACTCTGCCGATTATTGCGCCTGCGGTGATTTCGGGTTGGTTGTTGGCCTTCACCCTGTCGCTGGATGATCTGGTGATCGCCTCGTTTACCTCGGGCCCGTCAGCGACGACTTTGCCGATGCGGATATTCTCCGCCGTTCGACTGGGTGTCAGTCCTGAGATTAACGCGCTGTCCACGATCATGATCGCGATTGTGACAGTGGGTGTCATCACCGCCTCGTTGGTTACCAAGCGCGCGATGGTTCGGCAAAGACAAGATGAAATGGCCGCTGCGCGTACCGAATGAAACGGCTGTTCCCAGATTACACCTATGGGGCCGGCCCACGAACCAATTGTTGGTGGGATGAGACAATCGCCAGCCCGGATTGGCCTGTCCTGCAGGGTGACCTGAGCGTTGACGTTGCGATAATTGGCGGTGGGTTTACTGGGGTTTCCGCGGCTCTGCATCTGGCTGAGTCCGGCGCGTCGGTTGCCGTGCTTGAAGCAGAGACACCTGGTTGGGGCGCTTCGGGACGCAATGGTGGGTTTTGCTGCTTGGGCGGTTCAAAGCTGAGCCATGGCGCGATGGAACGCCAGTTTGGCGAGGCCGCTGCGCGCGATTTTGTGCGCGCCGAGGGAGAAGCGGTTCAGCTGGTTTCTGATCTGCTACGCTCTCACAACATTGATGCCGACGTGCATTCACAAGGTGAGACCCAGCTGGCTCATACGGTCCGCGCGATGGAGAAACTGCGTCGTGAGGCCGAAGCACCTGGCACCTTGCACGAACCCGACGACTTGCCGTCGCTTGGTTTCGGCGGCGGCTTTCATGGCGGGTATACTAACCCGGTTGGGTTTGCCCTGAACCCTAGGAAATACCTGTTCGGAATTGCTCAAGCAGCCCAAATTCAGGGCGCGAAATTGTTTCAGAAAAGCACCGTCGAACACATTGGGAAAACCCGGACAGGCTTTGACCTAAAGGTGCGTTCAGGCAGGATCACTGCCGCGAACGTGCTGATCTGCACCAACGGCTATTCCAGCGAGGACCTGCCGCCCTGGATGTCGGGGCGGTACATGCCCGCCCAGTCCACGGTTCTGGTGACTCGCCCTCTGTCCGATTCCGAGATGCAGGCGCAAGGCTGGACGACCGATCAGATGGCCTATGATACCCGCAACCTGCTGCACTATTTCCGACTGATGCCTGACAAGCGGTTTCTGTTCGGCACGCGCGGAGGGTTGCGGTCGTCGCCACGGGCCGAAGCTGCCATTCGACAGAAGGCCGTGCGGGATTTCAGGCAGATGTTTCCGCACTGGTCCGAGGTTGAGATCACCCACATGTGGTCGGGCATGGTCTGTCTTGCACGGAGTCTGACTCCGTATGCCGGGCCGGTCGTAGATCAACCTGGTATGTTCGCTGGGTTTGCCTATCACGGAAACGGCGTGGCGATGGGCACTTATTGCGGGCGCGCCCTGGCCCGTATTGTATTGGGGCAAGAGACCGAGCTTCCAGCTCCGATTGCGCGTCCCCCTGGGCGATTTCCCCTTGGACAATGGCGGCGCGCATTGATGCCACCTGCTTATGCAGTCATGGCGCTTTTGGACATGTGAATGTTACAGCCTCGCGGTTTCTAACTCGAACCCCACCGTGTAATCAGCCGCGCCGCTCTCGGCACGCCATAGGCAATAGGCCGCCATCCGCCACGCATACAAACGGCGTAGGGATTGGTATCGAGCCACCAATTCCGGGTCGCTATAGGCAGACAGAAACTGCTGTTCTTCCGCTTGGGTTAAAACTGTCCCTCGGTACAAGTGCTGCATGGCGGGCGACAAAAACAGGGCGAGGTCCTCACAAGGGTCACCCTGTGCCGGGCATTGCCAATCGATGAGGGTCAGCCCAGACCCTGCGACCAGAATATTCCCGGCCACAGGATCACCGTGAATCAAGCAGGTTCGGGACGTGGGTGCGACCTGTTCGACTGGCCGCATTCGGTCCAGACGGTGCCGGGCAGCCGACGTGCACCCTACAAGAATATTCTGCCCGTGACGGATCAGATCCACGCTACCATTGCATCCTTTGGGCGCATTGATGGGCAAATCAAGAGAATGAAGCTGATGCAGCAGTTGCGCCACCTGAGCCACCCCCTCGCGCCAGGGCGAGCCTGGCGCATGGTCATAGAAAACCCAATGGCCATTCTCATGCCGACCGGTTGCGCGAAGGCGTGGTGCAAAACCTGAATGTTCCAATGCTTTTAAGCATTCCGCCTCTAACGTGGCGTCATTGCGGAACATTGGATTGCGCAGTCCAGAGCGGTAGAGTTTCAAAACCTTGCCGCCGCCTTCCTCCCGCACTGTCCAGACCTGATTGGTGCGCCCACCATACAGGTTTTGAAACCGCGCATCCCCGGCAATCAAGTTTTGACGGCGCAGGTCATCAACGAGGTCTGAGGGAGGGCAGGTCAGTTCAAGCAGAGGGATCACCGGTACAATAAGCGAATCGCAGGTTGCACAGGTGTGGCCTGTCGCGACTTCCAGATCAAGCTCCGGTGCGGACCGCCATAACCATCTCAGCCGGAACGACTTCGCCACTTTCCAATGTCAGTAGGACAGAGGCGTTGTCGACTTGCGCTTCAACCACCCGGTTGTAGGACGCAACTGGCTGAGCCGACAGCAGCTTCTCGCCATCATAACTTTCCAAAGTGGCTGAATAAGTGCCCGATGATAGCGGGCTGCCATCGCTTGCCGTGCCGGCCCAGACGAACTCGGTTTCAGATGGCAGGACATTGAACTTTTCGATCACTTCGCCGTCGCTGTCTCGGATCACCACGACGGCCTTGTCGGACGAAGGATCGGCTTGCGTGGACAGAGTTACGGGTTCGCCGTCGAAATGAAACGCTGCGGTCGTTTGCACATCCATGCCGACCCAATTGGCAAGTTCTGCCAATTCCATACCACTCAGGGACAAGATAAGTTGGGACAGCAGGTCATTGGCCTGTACCTGCTGCTCCACCATTGAGAACTGCGCTAATTGTGAGGCGTATTCGCTCGAATCCATCGGCTCTAACGGGTCTTGGTTTTGCGCCTGAGTGGTCATCAAAAGCAAAAATGTGTCAAAGTCCGAAGCGATCGAGGCTGCAGTTTGCTGCGACGAAGACTGGGACTGCGTGTTGGTCTGGGTCGTCGACTGAGTTGCGGACATCATAGTCAAAGCCTCATATCGATCCGCCCATCAGGTCGCATTCGCGGCGGGGCAGGATCAGCATCTATTGTATGCTCTGGGTTAGGTGATGCAAGCTGAGTGTCGTCATTCTCAGCGGTTTCGTCATGCTGCGCATCTGTTGAGGTGCCTAAATCAACCGACAGGTCTCCTAGACCCAAGTTTTTGAACTCTGCTTCTAGAATCGCGAGATTGCGGCGCATCATGTCCAACGTTTCCGGGCGTTCAGCCGTAATCGTCAAATGCAGACCGTCGTCACGGCCATTTAAAATAATCGAAACTCGCCCTAACTCTTCGGGGTTCAGCGCCACTTCGACAGCACCCGAGGCTGGGCGTGTTGAGATAGCGGTGACCATCTGAGTCGCGATTGCGCGGGTCGTTTCCGCTCGGGCCACTGCCGTCGTCGTCTGAACAGGCGACCCTGAATCACGTGTTGCGTTCAACACAGAGGATTCTTTAACTCCCTGGATATCTTCGACCTCGGGAACCAGCGGTGTACCTGTTTCAAGAGAGAGTTTTTCAGAGACCGACAGCCGCATTTGAACAACGGTTGGCGCGTGATCAATCGTTGTTGGGGACCTTGATGAAGTGTTTTGCACAAGCGGTGCTTGCGGTTCTTCAGAAACCCGCCGGGCGAAGGTCGACGGTTCAGAGAGTTCTTTTGGAAGCGAAATCACATTTCCCGATACCATCAGACTAGTCGTAGATTTGGTGGTGGCTTCGGGTGTTGTGCTCGGTTGTTCTGAGCCCATCACTAAAGCTTCAAAAGCAGGTAGAACATCGCGCCGAACCTGCTTGTTCAGCGATTGCAAAGTTTCGATTTGCCGAGTTTCCGAATGATCTTCCCGAACCATTTTATCGACTGGTTTTATAGCTATAGGTAAACCGGGCGGTGTCGTGGACTGAGGGGCAGCGGCTGTTCCTTGAACAATTTCCGGCGCAAATTTGCGAACCTTAGGCTGTGGTTTGTCATCTGAAGTAGCGGAATTAATCGTCGTATCGCCACCCTCTGGTTCAGCTTCCAACTCAGCCTCCGCATCAATGTCTTGAGCCACTAAATCAGCTTCCTCTGTTGCGTGGGATTTTACGCTAGCTTCCGAATCCACGAATGTGTGAAAGGGCACGGATTCTTTGGCCTCGTTCACCTCCTGCTGAACAGCTTTCGGCTTCGCGGCTGTGCTTGGTGTGGACAGCATTTGTGAAAGAGGATTGGGCATTTTGCTGCGACTCCGTTTGTCTGAGCGGAAGCCTGCCCGCAGGAAGTTACGTTTATTTTAACCGCATTGGCCTTTGATCGAAAAAGTTCGAAGCAAATTTCGGAGAAAGCGATGAAAGTATCCGCGCCCGCGCCAGCCGCGCCTCCCCCTACAACCACCGAGAAATTGCAAGTCGCAGCTGTTGAATTGGAGGCCGTGTTTTTGGCCGAAATGCTGAAATCTTCGGGTTTGAGTGAGGCGCGTCAGTCTTTCGCCGGCGGTGTGGGTGAAGACCAGTTTTCATCATTCCTTGTGCAGCAACAGGCACGCGTGCTGGCCGAATCCGGTGGCATCGGCCTGTCTGAAATTCTGTTCCGGTCGATGATGGAGAAAGCAAATGCCGAACAAATCTGAACCCGATCTGATTAAGTCGCTTGAAAAAGTTTTGGACCTTGAGCGGTCCGCGTTAGTCGATGGCGATCTGGAACATCTGACGCATGTGGCGCCAGAAAAAGAAAAACTGATCGGAGCAATCAATGACCTTCAGGTTTTTGAAAGCGCCGAGTTGGTTCGGTTGCAGAAAAAAGTCGAGCGAAATCAAACTCTTCTCAACAGTGCCGCCGAAGGAATTCGTTCCGTGGCGAGCCGTGTAGCCGAAATGCGCCGTGTTCGTCAGGAATTCAGCACCTATGGTGCTGATGGGCAGCGCAGCGGGTTTACGGTGCGCCGCACCGCAAAGCTGGAAAAACGGGCATAGCGACGGTTTTGAATCAAATCCGAGTTTTCTGACGTGAAGACTTTAGCACTCCGTTAGGAGATCGGGGGCAATGGTGGTCGGGCATCTGAAACAGCAGGTGGCGCGAACAGCCGACGGTGAATCGCATTGATCAGAAAGACGTCAAAGCCCGCAGGCGCTGCGGGGTAAGTATGGGCGCAAAGGGCCCGAACGGAAAAGGAAGAAAGCTATGTCCAGCATTCTGACAAACAATGGCGCAATGGTCGCGCTGCAAACCCTGAAATCGGTCAACAAGAACCTTGAGTCGACCCAGAACGCGATCTCGACCGGTAAGGATGTCGCGACCGCCAAGGACAACTCTGCCGTCTGGGCGATTTCCAAAGTCATGGAATCGGACGTTCAGGGCTTCAACGCGATCAAAGACAGTCTGGCGTTAGGTGAGTCGACCGTTGCTGTTGCGCGAAACGCCGCGGAAACCGTGACCGATCTGCTGTCTCAGATGAAAGAAAAGATCGTCGCTGCTCAGGAAGACAATGTTGACCGCGACAAGATCAACACGGATGTTTCCGCTTTGCGCGATCAGATCGCTTCGGTGGTTGGGGCGGCCCAGTTCAATGGTCTGAACCTTGTGGACGGTTCGGCAGGTACGGCTTCGATCCTGTCCTCGCTTGACCGTGACAATACGGGTGCCGTGACTTCGGCTTCAATCTCGGTTGCAAGCCAAGACCTGTCTGTTGGTGGCTATGCCGCGAAAGCTGTCTTAGCTGGTTCTGACAATACGGCAGCCGACAATGATGCGGCCGGTTTCACAATGGACAAGGACAGTGGCACGGGAACGATTGTCATCGACAGTTCGACTGACAATTTCGCAGTGGGTGACAAAATTTCGATCACCGTGGGTGATCAGAGTGTGTCATATACGGTGCAGGATTCCGACCTTGATCCATCCGGTACGTATGACGCAGCTAACACTGACGCTAACGTCGCAATCGGCTTGAAGAACCAGATCGACGCCTTGGGTATTTAGGGCCTTTCGATCGACTATGATCCAAGTGCAGAAGGTACTTTATCTTTTGTAACTGGCTCAGGTGCCGCTGCTGCAGATCGTGACATATCAGTTTCGGCGCAATTTACCAATGCAGGTTCTGGTGGGTTTGGCGCTTTGAGTTCGATTGACGTCTCAACTGCCGTTGGCGCGTCAGCCGCGTTGGGTACCATCGAAACGCTGATCGACACGTCTATTGATGCCGCTGCGGCCTTTGGTTCGGCGCAAGGGCGGATCGAAACCCAGCAGGAATTTGTGTCCAAACTGACCGACGCCTTCAAATCCGGTATCGGTTCGATGGTTGACGCAGATATGGAAGAAACATCGGCCCGTCTGCAGGCGCTGCAGGTGCAGCAACAGCTGGCGACTCAGTCGCTGTCGATCGCCAACCAGGCTCCGCAGTCGATTCTGTCTCTGTTCCGCTAAGCTTCGGAAAATGGTCGGGGCGTGGAACCGCGCCCCGACCTTGATCGCCTAAAGATGGCCTATCGGAAGGATTCCAAGTGACACCGCAAACTCTTGCACAACGTGCCTACGCGAAGACCGCCGCGCCGACGCGTACCCCGCGTGATACCGAATACGACGCGATTTCAAAGATCACGCATCGGCTCAAAGCCGCGGCCTTCCGACGGAAAGTAGACTATGGCGGGTTCGTTCAAGCGCTGCATGAAAACCGGCGATTATGGTCCGTTCTTGCAACCGGTGTATCTGACTCTGACAACGCATTACCCAACGATCTGCGCGCGCGGATATTTTATCTGGCAGAGTTTACGGAACAACACAGCAGCCAGGTGTTGGGCAACAAGGCAAGCGTGGAGCCTCTGCTTGAGATCAACATGGCCGTCCTGCGCGGATTGCGGCAAATGGGTGCGGCTTGATGGGAGGGCTTGTACTGAAACTCGCTCCGAAAGAGCGTGTGTTGATCAACGGCGTCGTTGTGGAGAATGGCGACCGCCGTAGCCGGTTCTCGATTATGACGCCGGATGCGAATGTGCTGCGCCTGCGTGACGCAATACATCCCGATGAAGTGAACACTCCGGTTCGACGGGTGTGTTATGCTGCTCAGCTTGTACTGTCCGGCGATACGGAGCCCGAGCGCGCGCGACAACAGCTTTTGCGACGGGTTGAAGAGCTAAGTCAGGTCTTCACTGATACGGACAGTCGCCGCGTGCTTTCTGAGGCAACCGAAGCTTTGTTGGCGGAACAGTATTACAAATGTTTAAAAGCTCTGCGGGCTTTACTGCCCCGCGAAGAACGGTTGATGGCGTATAAACAATGACCTTTCAGCCTGTTGTCCCCACCGACGGTATCGTAGGTTGGCGTTTTTTGCAGCGGACCTATGACGCGCAATTGGAAAGTTTTTCGTCCTCCTCAGTCAACGAGAGGGAGGCCAACTACTTTCTGGACAATATCAGCAAGGTGCGGACGGCAGAGGATCTTGTTTCTGATCGACGACTGCTGGAGGTGGCATTAGGAGCCTTCGGCTTGGAGAGCGACATCGACAATCGCTATTTCATCCAAAAAATATTGTCCGATGGCACCAGCGCCGACGATGCTTTGTCTAACCGGCTGGCCGACAAGCGTTATCGAGAATTTTCTCAAGCTTTCGGATTGGGTCCGGGTGAGTTTCGCAAAACGGGCCTCGTCACGAATATGGAGGCGATAGCGAAGGACAATGTGGTGTCCCAATTTGAAATCGCCGTCGGAGAATCTGATGAAACGATGCGCATCGCGCTTTATGCACAGCATACTTTGGCCGATTTGGCGGCCCAGGACAGTAGTGTAGACACCAAGTGGTTCGATCTGATGGGCCAACCGCCTTTGCGCAGTATGATAGAAACAGCACTTGGTCTACCGTCGAACTTTGCGCAATTGGACATTGATAAGCAGTTAGAAGTTTTTAAAGAGAGGCTTTCGGGTCTGACGGGATCCGATGATTTGGCGCAATTTACCGACGAGGAAGCAGTGGGTAAATTTACCGATCAATATCTCGCACGCAGCCAAATCGCTCAGTTGCAAACCTTGATTTCCCCTGCTCAAACCGCATTGATTTTGCTGGGGGCATAGCTGCGCACGCGGTTTGGCCGAGCCGTGGCGTTGGAAATCTAGGCATTCAAAACGGCGTCTGCCGATGTTCTGAGCGCATAAGACCTAACGGGTTGGGAAACGTTGTGTAACGTGACTTCGCCCAATGGTACAGCATCTGCGCATGCAGGCTGAATGTCGGCTGAGACGACAATCCGATGTCCCACGGTTTTACCGTATTCCCCTAGTCGAGCGGCAACATTTGCGGCTTGTCCAATGACAGTGAAATCCAACCGTTCGCGCGACCCCACGTTGCCGTATGTAACCCGTCCGTAAGCAACACCGATCGAGCAATCGCATTGAGTATCAGAGCCGTTAAGACGCAGCTCACCCAGCTTTTCGACAATTTCAACGGCAGAGCGTTGGGCGTTCCCTCGTGCCACAATTGAGTCTTCACCTTCGGGAAAGACTGCCAACACAGCATCACCGATAAACTTCAGGACTTCGCCACCGTTGTCATGCACAATTCCCGATACGGTTTCGAAAAAGTCGTTCAACAGGCTGATATAGGCTGTGCGGCCAAGCTGCTCTTCCAAACTGGTGGAATTACGCAGATCGCAGAACATGATGGCTGCGTCGATCTCATCCCCGTCGCCGCGTCGGATCTCACCACCCAAAACGCGCGCCCCAGAACGCTTGCCGACATAGGTTTCCAGCAAAACCTGCGCGTTTTCGCGCTGCATGAAGACCTCATAAAACCGGGCGATGACCGATGAACATTCAAACACTAGCCCAAGGTTTTCCGTGGTAAATCCATCTGGGTGGTCACACGTCAATGTTAGCACATTGGTCCTGCCATCCGAGAACGGAAGTGGCATCGCGACGTAGTCGGTCGCGCCCTTGGCGCGCAAGTCTTCCATAATCGGAAAGCTATTATGGGGATTTTCATCGTTTAAACGCTGTCGCACGCCGCCTAACCCGTTCGAGACGTGGCGGAGGGGGCTGTTGATATAGGCGGGATGATCGTGAATTTCGTAGGTCGGTACATTGGTCGAAATTTCCGCCTCGCCCTTTTCCCAGATGTAATGCTTGCCCGCAATCAGCGGGTGCAGTGACCATGCCAGGATACTTAGCCGTTGAATGGCGATCCCATGTTCCAGCATCTTCTCGGCCAGAGCTTTGGTGAATGCTTCGGGCGTTTCGCTCTGGGACGCACCGCGCATCAACCAATCAATCAAAGGGCCGCTGATATTACCGTCATCAGGGTCTCGCAAGCGGTTCTCACCCAGATCCAACCTTGTGTAGGTATCGGGCATGAAGCTGACATGCCCTTGAATGGCAGCGCCTTCTGGCAGGGCTTCTTCGTAGGCCCAGACGGAATTGGTTAGTCGCTGACCGTCTAAGACAACGTCGTGATAGGTCGCCGTTCCTTTGAAAGGGCAAAAGGTCTGTAAGTCGGTTTCTTCGCCGAGGTCTACGCGAACATCCGCGCGCGGGATGTAGATCGTGGCGGGCAGCCGTGTCTCGTACATGACCTTGGCATTCGAACTTTCGGCCAGAAGGATGTCATCGCGGTATATCGCGATCCGGCCGTCCAGTGGCTCGACCGAGATTCCATAGCCTTTGGTTTTGGGTGTGGAATAGACGTTCATCATCAGACTCCCTGACGCGACTCTATATAGGATGGGCGTTCAATTCGACCATTCCAAGGGGCTTCACTGTCAATTTATTACACAGCCCATGTGCAAAGCAGCAGGGTCAGACCATCTGAATGACGTCTTTTTCGATCGACAGCATGTAGCCCTTTTTGGCGATATTCTTGACCAGTAACTCGCTAACCATCTGATTGCCTAATGCATCACGAAGCCGCTTTATACGGGTGGCCCCAGCAGCTTCGTCGCAGTCCGCAGCATCTTTGCCAGAGATCATCGCCTCAATCTGAACACCAGACAAAACTTCGTCATCTAGCCTAGACTCGGCTAGTACCGACAGGGTTTCCATGGCGGCAGGGGTTAGTTTGAAGTCCATGTTGTTCAGGTAAACCGTATTTTCTTCGCGGCTGATCAACAGTGAAGTTACCTGGATACCGGTGCGTTCGATTTGTGCCATGCGCCGGTTCAAGGTCACCAGCATTACTAGAAACACCAAAGCCGTCACAAGCATGGCTGTGGCGAAAACCAGCAGCACGAATATCACCATCCGGTAACTGGACAATGTGTCCGCAAAGGCGGTGCCGGATTGGGCCAGAATCTCGAGCAGCCGGATTTCGGTTTGTGAAGTCAGATCGCTTTCGATGAACAGCCGCTCGACCCGCGCGTTGAACGCGTTGGCATCGGGCAGGGTCCAGAACAGGAAGATCGCCGCCGTCACCAGAATCACCACGATCGCCGCGATGCCTGCGCCGACCAGTCTGACACCGGATCGGCGGGCCTCAGTAACGGAGATAGAATTTTCCGGCATTAGCCTTCCTTTTATCCAACCCTTCCGGTCCGAAAACGGACATGACGTTCAGCAAAGTCCAGCCAGAACCTTTCAGGCGCTGCGCGACCTCTTTCTTGGCCTTACCCTTGCCGCAGGAAGACACTTGCATGACGCCATAGTGCAGGCGCAGCGGATTGTCCTGCTTGGCCTTGTAATCGGCATAGCAGTCAGCAGCCGATGCGGTGGTGCCAAGCGATATCAGGGCCAGAACGGCCAGAGAAGATAGGATGTGTTTCATAGGCCGCATCCTGCGCATGGCTCGGCGAGATATTCAATAACATAAGGGGTTTCGGGATGCTGATATCAGATAACATCGGCCCGTTATTGCTTGTCTGAAGTGGGGGCGGTCAGTGTCGGCTTATCGAGCACACGACCCGCATCAGGGTCAAACAAAGACTATTGAAGGACAAGCACCATGCATAAGAAATTTATCGCCCTGATCGTCGCGTCGGCTGTTGCCATTACAGGCATTTCGGTTTCGCAGGCACGGGCTGCCGATGCAGGGAAAATTCTCGGTGGGTTGGCAGCAATTGCCCTTATTGGCGCCGCAGTAAAGCATTTCGACGACGAAAGAAAAAAGAACACCGTGACGCATAACTACAATCACATATATAAGGCGCCCAAGAAACACGTGCAAAAGAAGCCAAAGTATAGGCCGCCCCACGTGCGTCCGCTACCGAAACGCGTGGCGCGCTATGACCTGCCGCAACGATGCATGCGTTCCTTCAAAGGGTATTCCTCTAAGCGGCCGTTGCTGGGGACGCAGTGCCTGAGCAAGCACTACAAACACAGCAATAGCCTGCCGCACCAATGCAAGGTTGGGTTCTGGAATGGCAAAGAGGTTAAGCGGGCATACGAACCCGCATGTCTGCGCCAGAAAGGATACCGCGTAAGTTACTAGTATCAGGTTTCGAGCAGGAGTGGTGCCACAGAAGCGCCACGCGGGAGAGGGTGGCGCAAGCTGCCCTCTCTTTTTTCTTGCGGTGGCCGGCAAAACGCGATTTGCCAAAGGATATGACGACTCCGAACTATGAAATTGAGAAAGACGCCGCGAAGCAAGGTTACCTTCGGATCGCCGGTGTGGATGAGGTGGGTCGCGGACCGCTGGCCGGGCCCGTTGTCGCAGCCGCCGTTGTTTTGAACCCCGAGGATTTTCCTGAGGGGCTCAACGACTCGAAAAAGCTCAGCGCGAAACGTAGGGCCTCGCTGGAGGAAGCTTTGCGCGAAAGGGCCGAGGTCGCTATTTCTCAGGCCTCAGTGGCCGAGATTGATGAATACAATATCTTGAGGGCGTCGCATTTGGCGATGGAGCGCGCGGTGGCCGCGCTGGATCCGCCGCCAGACTACCTGCTGATCGACGGAAACATGATTCCACGCGGACTGACGATCCCATCGCAGGCGGTGGTGAAAGGCGACGCGCATTCGGTCTCGATCGCGGCTGCTTCGATCATAGCCAAAAACTGGCGCGATCAATTGATGGTGGATTTGGCGCAACAGCATCCGGGCTATGGCTGGGAGACAAACGCCGGATATCCATCGAAACAACACAGAGAGGCACTGCGAAATCTTGGTGTGACCCCACACCATAGACGTTCGTTCAAGCCTGTGCACAATATCTTGTATCAAGAGTAAATCGTAAGTTGCTGATTCAAAAAAGAAATTGACGGCGAATCGACTTTGACTCATCCTTGTCTCAACCAAATGAGCGCAAAAGCGCCGTGGATACTTGAGGCAGTAAAATGACAACAACGACCAAAAAGGGCGCAAAAGCGCTCCCTTTAAACACGATTTTATCTGGGGACTGCATCGATGTGATGAACAGTCTGCCGGAGGCGTCGGTCGATCTGATTTTCGCGGATCCGCCATATAATTTGCAGTTGAAAGGCCAACTGCACCGCCCCGATAACAGCCAAGTAGACGCGGTTGACGATCACTGGGATCAGTTTTCCAGCTTCGGTGCTTATGACCAGTTCACCCGTGAGTGGTTGAAGGCGGCGCACCGTCTGCTGAAACCCAATGGCGCGATCTGGGTGATTGGGTCCTATCACAATATTTTCCGCGTAGGCTCGGCCCTGCAGGACGCGGGGTACTGGATTCTGAACGACGTCATCTGGCGCAAGTCGAACCCGATGCCAAATTTCCGCGGCAAACGTTTCACCAATGCGCATGAGACCATGATCTGGGCGTCTAAACGCGAAGGGGCGAAGTACACATTCAACTACGAAGCCCTGAAGGCACTGAACGAAGGCGTACAGATGCGCAGTGATTGGGTGCTGCCGATCTGCACCGGGCATGAGCGCCTGAAGGACGAAAACGGTGACAAGGCTCACCCGACCCAAAAGCCCGAATCGCTGCTGCATCGAGTTCTTATCGGCTCGACCAATCCTGGTGATGTGATCCTTGATCCCTTCTTCGGCACTGGAACCACCGGTGCGGTCGCCAAAATGCTGGGCCGAGAGTTCATCGGCATCGAGCGCGAGGAAAGCTATCGCAAAGTGGCCGAAAAACGCATTGCCAAAGTCCGCAAGTTCGACCGCGAGGCCTTGGAGGTCAGCGCCAGCAAACGCGCCGAGCCGCGTGTACCTTTTGGCCAGCTGGTTGAGCGTGGCATGTTGCGCCCGGGTGAGGAACTCTATTCCATGAACCAGCGCCACAAGGCCAAGGTCCGTGCCGATGGCACGCTGGTCGGCGACAATGTTAAAGGTTCAATCCATCAAGTAGGCGCACATTTGGAAAATGCGCCATCCTGTAATGGTTGGACGTACTGGTGCTTTAAGCGTGACGGCAAGACAGTGCCGATCGACGTTCTGCGCCAGCAGATCCGGGCCGAGATGAACTGATTTCACCAACACCGCCGGTGCCTGTGGCCTGACACTAGGCACTACGCCTTGCCCCGCCGAATTCGGCGGGGTCTTTTGTTTTCTCAATAACTGGCTTCAATCTGTGCCTTCTGTATCCTGCGTTACAGTAAAGGAGCATGCGCCATGTCGGATACCGCAGCCAGTGAATCCCCTTTCAGCCGGTTCATTGTGACCCGACCGGACTCTTACGACACTGAGAACAAATACACCGAAGCTGCGCTGGAGCGGCACAAGCGTGAAGGTTTGGAACTTGCCGTCCGCGCCCGCTGGATCACGATGGCGCTGACCGGAGTTCTGCTGGTTTTTCTCAATCCGCAGTGGGAGGTGCTTTGGTATCACTTCGTGTTGCTGTTGATTTGCGCAAACGGTTGGTTGATCCAGCGAGCAGGTCGAGTGGGACAGTCCCGAAAGGAATTGCTGTTGATTTTCGTGGATTTGCTGATTTTGACTTTGGCGATGGTTGTGCCCAACCCGTTTAGCGACGATGTTCGACCTTTGGCCATGCAGTACCGGTTCGAAAACTTTCAGTATTTTTTCATCATTCTGGCGGCCGGCACGCTGGCCTATTCTTGGCGGACGGTGATTGCAATAGGGTCATGGACAGCGGGAATATGGACCGCTGGTTGGATCATCGCATGGTGGGTTGCGACTCCTATGCCCGGTCTCAGCGAGCGTGTAACCGAGGCTTTGGCGGCGTATCCGGATTTGGCCGAGATTCTGGATCCCAACAGTTTCCGGTACGAGTTACGCATTCAGCAGGTGGTCGTTTTCATGATGGTGGCGGTGACTTTGGGTGTGTCGATGCGGCGGCTTAATCGGTTGCTGATGACCAATGCGGGATTGGAGCGAGAGAGGGCGAACCTGTCGCGGTATTTTTCACCGAACGTGGTGGAGCAACTGAGCCATAATGACGAGCCACTTAAACAAGTGCGCAAAGAAGATATCGCCGTTCTGTTCATTGATATCGTCGGGTTCACGAAATTTGCCGCCGGGCGGGACCCATACGAAGTGATCGAGGTTTTGCGGGGCTTCCATGCCCGAATGGAAGCTGAGGTATTTCGTCACCACGGAACGCTGGACAAATACTTGGGCGATGGGTTGATGGCTACGTTTGGAACTCCGGTTCCTACGCCGCAGGATGCCAGTAATGCTGTTGCCTGCGCCCGCGATATGGTTGCAGTGATGGATCGTTGGAATGCTGAACGCCGCCGGTCCGCAGAGCCCGAAATTCAAGTCGGGATTGGGGTGCACTATGGTTCGGTCGTTCTGGGCGATATCGGGGCCAATCGGTTGGAGTTCGCGGTGATTGGCGATGCAGTGAACGTGGCAGCCAAATTGGAAGCACTGACCCGCGAATTTAAGGCAAAAACGATCCTAAGCGATGCGGTTCGTAGCCGATTGGAAATGGAGAGCCACCAAACGCCCGCGTTGATGGAGAGGTTTGAGAAATTCGAAAACTGCGCGGTTCGCGGAGTAGAGGCGCCGATGGATGTGTGGGTTCTGAGAAAGCTCCCGCCGATCCACCATACATCGTAGATGCAAAGCGGATCGTTGGGTCAGGCTGCACGCTAGCGCGCGCAGCGGTCAAGTACGTGGTTGGGGATTCAGCGAATTATTGTAGGGCTGCCAGTCTGTGACTTCGGGGTAGTATTGGCGACGCCAGGCGCGGACACGCGGGTTCATGACCCGGCGCCAAAGCGGTGGGATCATAGCCGCAATTGTCATTACCGGGTAGCCGTATGGCAGTTGTGGAGCCTCGTCTTCAGAGTGGTGCTGCAGCAGAGGAAAACGGCGGTTCGGCTTGTAGTGATGATCCGAATGTCGCTGCAGATTGATCAGTAACCAGTTCGAAGCCTTTTGCGATGCATTCCACGAATGACGTGGCTGGACATGCTCGTATTTACCTTCGCCCAGGTGTTTTCGGGTCAGGCCGTAGTGCTCGACATAATTGACCAATTCCAGCTGCCAGATGGCAACGCCCGCTTGGATCAAAAACAGGGCCAGACCCGACAGCCCTCCGATTAGAAAAGCCAAGGCCAACATTGCACCTTGCAGAGCCAAGTAGCGCCAAAAGGGGTTGGCCAAGTCGGTCCATGGGCGGTCTTTACGGGCTAGTTTGTCACGCTCGGCCTGGAACGAAGAGACGAGGCATTGCTTCAACACTCGTGGGTAAAAGCGGTGGAACCCCTCGTTATAACGCGCTGTGACCGGGTCTCGGGGGGTGCCGACATAGCGGTGATGGACCAGCAGATGTTCTGAGCGGAAATGCGAATAAAGCACCATTGCCAGAAGTATATCGCCTAGCCAGCGTTCCAATCGCCCTTTCTGATGCATCAACTCGTGGCTGTAGTTGATCCCGATCGTGCCCGAGATCACGCCCATGCCGAAGAAGAGTCCGACCTTGGCCAGCGTCGATAGCTGGTCGGTATGCGTAGCGAACCAGATCAGACCGTAGAGGGTTAGGAATTGCACCGGGACCCAAGCTTTCGTCAGCAAGATATGCCAGCGTAGTGCAGGGTCGGGTGTGTCTGGATCAGCATTTTTCAAGTCCAACCCGGTTAGCCGGTCTAGGACCGCAAAAGCCCACCAAGTCGAGAGCGGCACTAAAAGCACCCACCAGCCACCGGCAAAAGCGGTGAACCAAATCAATGGGATAAGCAGGAACGAGATCCAGAAGGGCAATGCCGATTGCCAATTGGACAGAGTTGCAGATGCGGTCATGAGGTGGCTCCGGATACTGCGTACACACTATCGTTAGTCCAGCGGGTGGCACAACGGGTCAACGATTGCGCCAGAGGTCGTGCGCCTTGCGCATCACGGTTGGCAGATCGCTTGGGCGAAAGACGTGTTTTTCAATTGCGATTAGCCCTTCGGGGGGTGGGTCGTCTGGGGTGCGCGCGGACCAAATCCGCAGGATCAGATGGAAATGGGTAAAAGTGTGGCGCACCTCGCCCGCCAATTCCTGCCAATCCGCTTCAAATGGTGGAGTTTCAGCCGGTGCTTCCGACCAGTCAGACCCTGGCCAGCCCAACATTCCACCCAGCAGCCCTTTATCCGGGCGGCGCTCTAGCAGCAGCGCTTCGTCCTCGCGCTGAGCAATATAGATATGACCGTACCGCGTGGGTTTGGGTTTTTTGGGTGTTTTGCGCGGTAGCTCGGACTGTGTTCTGGCTGCACGGGCCTGACAGGGATCGCGCAAGGGGCAAATGCCGCAGGCAGGAGATTTCGGGGTGCATATAGTGGCACCCAAATCCATCACAGCCTGTGCATAGTCGCCAGGCCGTTTTTTGGGCGTCAACGCTGCTGCTTTTTCTTTGAGCAGAGGTTTCGAGCCGGGCAGAGGTTCGTGAATATCATGAAGTCGTGCCATGACCCTTTCTACGTTTCCATCCAGCACCGTCTCTGGTCTGTCGAAAGCGATGGCTGCAATGGCGGCCGCGGTATAGGGGCCGATGCCGGGCAACTTCAACAAAGCGTCATAGGTATCGGGAAAGTCTCCTCGGTGATCTTCTGCCACCGCGCGAGCACATTTCAGCAGGTTTCGGGCGCGGGCGTAATAGCCTAGTCCGGCCCATTCGCCCATGACCTGTTCGTCAGGCGCAGCGGCCAGCGCCTGAATCGTCGGCCAGCGCAGCGTAAACCGAGTGAAATAGTCGCGTACTGCGGCAACCGTGGTCTGTTGCAGCATCACTTCGGACAGCCAGACGCGATAAGGGTCGGGCGTGACGCCAGCCGCCCGGTCCGAAGGACCAACGCGCCAGGGCATCTCGCGGGCGTGACGGTCATACCAGTCGAGTAATGTACCACTCAGGGCTTGTTGAACGCTGTCACGCAAGTTTTATCTATCTCCATGTCGGGTTTCGCTGGCGCCCGGTGTTATGCCCTTTACAATAGCGGCGCAGGAGTTGGAAACCAGATGCAGCGCAGACGTTCTTCGACCCGCGGGTTCAAACGCACCGCGACATTGCTGAACGGCCAGATCAGGCGCGCCGGCGAAAGCCGGGGCTTTGCCGTTTCGCGACTGCTTACTCATTGGGCCGAGATTGTGGGTCAAGACCTTGCTGCCATCGCGCAGCCGGTGAATGTGGGGTATGGCAAGGGTGGGATGGGCGCGACGTTGACCGTTTTGACCACAGGGCCGCAAGCTCCGATGCTGGAAATGCAAAAGGAACACATGCGGGAAAAAGTGAACGCGGTGTATGGCTATAATGCCATCAGCCGGGTGCGCATTACCCAGACCGCACCGACCGGTTTTGCCGAGGGGCAGGTCAGTTTCGGCCACAAACCGAAAGTGACAAAACCCAAGATAGACCAAGAAATCGCAGCCGAGGCTGACCGGACCGCACGCGACGTTCACGACGGTGATCTGCGCGCGGCCCTTGAACGTCTGGGTCGTAACGTTTTATCCAAACAAAAACGCTGAGAAAGGGCTGAGAAATGAGCCGTATTGCAACCGGAATTTGTGCGGCGGTCGCTATCGTCGCAGGCGGCTACTGGCTGTCGCAGTCGAATTCCGCTCCCACCTATCCGCTGGTCGGCAGCGCCGAGGCGCAAGAAGCAGATCTGGATACCTCGACCATTGTCGAGATGACGCTGGGCGCCGAAGACGCGCCGGTCGAGATCATCGAATATGCTTCTTATACCTGCCCGCATTGTGCGAATTTCCACAACGGCGCGTTTAAAGAGCTTAAGAAAGACTTCATCGATACCGACAAGGTCAAGTTCATCTACCGTGAAGTGTACTTTGACCGCTATGGTCTGTGGGCTTCAATGGTTGCACGCTGCGGTGGCCCCGAAAAGTTCTTTGGCATTTCCGACCTGATCTATGAAGGTCAGTCCGAATGGACAAAAGCCGGTGGTCCGGCCGAGATCGTGGACGAACTGCGCAAGATCGGACGACTGGCCGGGATCGACAATGACCAACTTGAGGCTTGCCTGCAGGACGGCACGCGCGCTCAGACGCTGGTTGCCTGGTATCAAGAAAACGCTGAGCGTGACGGCATTCAGGCGACCCCATCTTTCCTTGTGAACGGCAAGAAAGTCGACAACCAGTCTTATGCCGATTTCAAGAAGCTGATCGAAGACGAACTGGGCAGCTAATTGCCTTCTGCGACCGGCTTTTGGGCCGGTCGCCATTTAGGGCGAGGGGGCAATCTGCAGCAACATCTGCCGGACCTTGTCGGCCTCATCCACTTTTAGACGTACAGGCAGAGTGATGACCTTGCTGCGGAACGCGGCAGGAAGGCGCACGGCGTCTTTTTCCGTGGTGACCATCTGCGCGCCCAGCAGGCGGGCGTCGTTTTCCAGTCTGGTCATCAGGGCCGGGGTCAGAGGTTGGTGATCGTCCAACGCTTCGGCCCGTAGCAACGTCGCCCCTTGCTGGCGAAGAGTGTTAAAGAATTTCTCGGGGTGGCCGATGCCTGCAAAGGCTAGAACAGGTGTTTCGTTCCAGTCCATGCCGGTCTGAAGAGGCTCGACTGCGCCGGTGGCGTGAGGCACGCTCAGGGCGTGCCCCCAGCGGTCACGAAATTCGTTTTGTGCCGCGTCATCGCCTAAGGACAGTACCAGATCGGCGCGTTTCAATCCAACGTCCACGGGTTCTCGCAGTGGCCCGGCTGGCAGGCACAGACCGTTGCCAAAACCGTGGGCTGCATCGACAACAACAACAGAGAAATCCTTGTCGACCGAGGGGTTTTGAAACCCGTCATCCAAGACAATCGCTGTCGCTCCGGCTTCGGCCGCAGCACGTGCACCTGCGGCGCGATCCTTGGCAACCCAAACTTCTGCAAAGGCGGCCAACAAAAGCGGTTCGTCCCCAACTTGCGCGGCAGAATGTTTGCTGGGATCAACCCGCACTGGCCCGTCTAAGGAACCTCCGTGGCCGCGCGTGACAACGTGCGTTTTGTGATAGGCGTCACGTAGCCGTTCGATCACCCAGGTAACGGTCGGGGTCTTACCTGTTCCACCGGCGTTCAGGTTTCCGATGCAGATGACCGGGACACCCGGCTTGATACCTGTGTCGGATGCGACACGTCGCGCTGTTGCAGCCGCGTATACTCGACCCAGCGGTGCCAGCAAGCGCGCGCGTAAATCCAACTGGTCAGGTGCCGTGTTCCAGAACTCAGGTGCTCGCATCAATCTGCACTCCGTTGGTCCAGACAGTCTTGTACCATGTCAATCAGCCGGTCTGCCTGCGGTGCGCCATCGGATACGATTTGCCACCCGGCCAGCGCCATATCAGCGGCTCGGTCAGGCGAAAGCAGCTCGACCACAGTGTCACCCAGTTCAGTCGCCGTTCGTACAGTGCGCGCAGCCCCAGCCAAGTCCAACTGATCGTATATTTGCTGGTGCCGATGTACAAACGGACCATGAATCAATGCAGAGCCTAAAGCGACGGCAGCAAGCGGGTCTTCCCCGCCTGAGCCACGCTCTAAAGAGCTGCCCATGAAGGTCGCAGGTGACACCCTAAGCCATAATCCAAGGTCTTCCGGTTCAGATGTTAAGACGACCTGCGTTGTATCTTCGATTTGCCCAACGTCATCCCAGTTGGTGCACCGCAAATCCATGGCCTCTAGTCGCCTGCGCAACGGTTCCGCCTCAGCCATGTCCGCAACGTGTAGCACAAGCGTAAGCCGCGGCATCATCCGCATAGCCTGACGGTGTGCGGTCAGAACTGAGATGAATTCTTTGTCTAGAACATACGCTGCCAGCCATACAGGACGACCGGCAAGAGCGTGATTTGTTTCAATCAGTTCATCTTCGGGCCAGGGCTTTGGATTCGCGCTAACCTGCAAGGGTGGGGCTTCTTTGACCTTTTCCGAGGAGATGCCAAAGCGCCGGATTGTCCTGGCTGTTACGGTTGTTGTGGCGAGAACCGACTGAAAACAGTCAAGCGTAAAGCGTGTGATATCCGGCAGCCACTTGGCTCCGCGTGCAACCTTAATGTCGATTTGGGCTTCGATCAGAATCAAGGGGATACCGCGTTCCTCAGCGCGAGTGATCAAGTTGGGCATCAGCCCACCACCAACCCACAGGCCAACATCAGGATGCCAGTAATCCAGAAATACACGCGCCGTGCCGCTTTGGTCCTGGGGTAGATTGATAAGAGGATAGTCTACCTGATCCCAGCGCCGCAGATCGGTTTCCGGAGGTGCCGTCAACAGTACATTCAACGTGGGTCTGGCCTGCTGCAGTCTGCGGCAGAAATCGACAACTGCACGCTGGCGGTTTTGTGAACTGATGTGCACCCATATCAACTCACCCTCGAGACGTGGAAGATCAGATTGATTGGCCGAGCTGGACACGCCCCAGGATAAAACCCGATAAGCGGCCAAGCTAAGGGAACGCGGTTTGCTCATGGGCTAATACCGGCGCTGTTCGGATCGAGTTGCGCGTGCAAGGCCTGGTAAACAGGTGCGCCTGCTGCAATCACACCGTTAAGGCGTGGATGCACGTTGTTGAAGCGCAAGGGCTGGCCCAACCGGTTTGAGCAGATGCCGCCTGCCTCGCGAATGATCAGGTCTCCGGCTGCGATATCCCACTCCCAACTGGGGCGCAGCGTCAGCATCCCGTCAAAACGCCCTTGACCAACAAGAGCCATGCGATAGGCCAGTGAGGGGCGATAAACCCGTTTGAAATCGGGTGCCAGACCACTCTGCCAATGGCGTGGGTCCAGATTGGGTTTGGCAGCCAACACTTCCGCCGATTGCAATTCCGAGATTCCGGATACTTGGATTGGTTCTCCGTTCAGTGTTGCACCTTGTCCTTTGGCAGCAGCATACAGCAGATCGCGAAGTGGCAGGTAAATCACCGCCGCTGTGATCTCGCCCCGCTCGGCGACGGCCAGCGAATGTGCCCACGTGCGTGACCCCTCGGCAAAGCTCCGAGTGCCGTCGATCGGGTCAATAATGAACACCTGCTCTTTTTCCAGGCGATCACCAGTATCTTCAGTCTCTTCACTCAGCCAGCCATAGCCAGGACGGAGGGCTGGCAGGCGTTGTTCCAGCATCTCGTTGACGGCCAGGTCGGCTTCGGTAACTGGCCCCGCGCCATCAGGTTTATCCCAACGTTGCGCAGTTCCGCCCGAGTAACGGGTTGCGATCTTTCCAGCCTCAAGTGCGGCGTCAATCAGAAGGTGCAGGTCAGCTGCCGGCAAGTGTCATTCCTTCGATCAGCACCGACGGGACCACCCGCGACAGGTAGGGCCGTGCATCATTGGCCGGGACGATCCGCTTCAGCATATCGCGCAGGTTGCCTGCTATGGTGCATTCGTTGACCGGGTGGGTTATTTCGCCGTTTTCAACCCAGAAACCCGAAGCGCCGCGCGAATAGTCGCCCGTGTTTGGATTGATGGTTGACCCGATCATGGATGTCACCAACAGCCCGGTGCCCATGTCGCGCAGCAAATCTTGGCGACTGTGTGTGCCCTGTGTCAAGCTCAGGTTCCAATTGCTTGGCGATGGTGGACCTGAAACACCGCGGGCGGCATTGCCCGTCGAAGTCATGTCCAGTTTGCGCGCACTGGACAGGTCCAGTGTCCATCCGGTCAGAACGCCGTTATCGATAATGGCTCGGCGCTGCGTCGCCAACCCCTCGGCATCGAAGGGACGAGATCCCGCGATGCGTGGGCGGTGTGGATCTTCGATCAGAGACAGGTGTTCCGGTAGGACCTGCTCACCGAGACAATCCTTTAACCAAGACGCCCCTCTCGCAATCGCTGCACCATTGCTTGCTCCAAGCAGGTGACCGATCAGCGAGGATGAGATGCGTTCGTCAAATAGTACCGGAAAGGTGCCTGTCGCGGGCTTTTGCGCACCACGCAAAGCGACAGCGCGTTCGCCAGCAGTACGGCCGATGTCTTCCGGGTTACGCAGATCGCTTTGGAAAGTGCGGCTGTCGCCGTCATAATCACGCTCCATACCCGTGCCTTCGCCCGAGATGGCAACACAAGAGGTCGAGCGACTGCTGCGGGCATAACCGCCGGTAAAGCCGTTGGTTGCTGCCAGGTGCACTCGGTGAGTGCCATAAGCCGCGGCTGCGTCCGACACTTGCGAGACCCCTTCAACGGCCAGCGCTGCGGCTTCGGCAGCTAACGCGTCGCGCAACAGATCTTCTGCGGCAGGTTCCGGCGACGAATCGAACAGTTCCAGTGCATCCAGATTCCAGCTCTTGGCCAATTGATCCGCATCGGCCAGACCGGTGAACGGATCTTCGGGCGCTTCGCGGGCCATGGCAACGGCACGTTCGGCCATCGCAGTCAGGGTTTCCGGTCGACTGTCCGAACTGGATACGATGGCTTGTCGTTTGCCTATGAAAACTCTAAGGCCAAGATCAGTACCCTCGGATCGCTCAGCATGTTCCAATGCCGCACTGCGTACTTCAACAGAAACCGAAGAGCCGTCTATCACAATGGCATCCGCCGCATCGGCCCCGGCTATGCGTGCTGCGTCCAGCAGGGATTGGCTGATATCTTCAGGTGTACGGGTCATGCGGCCTCCGGTTTCATTGCTTTGGACCTAGCCTTGGACCGCCTGTCCCGCAAGACCTCAGGGCGGACAGAATCCATGCCAGACCCTCTAAAATTGGCCAAACGCAGACTGGATCGGGAAAGGATTTACATTTCAGTTTGAACTTCGATTGGGTGAAGTCCTTTGGAAATCTGCACGTTTGAGATCAAAACAGACCGCGCCTTGCATTCGCAATTGAAGCACTATCGTCGGGCTTGTTGTAGTTCGGTTCTTAATCGCTCAGGGCCCAAAATGCCGCTTTGCGTACCGCCCTAGCTGCTAACCCAGAGGCTAATCCTGTAAACTTAGGGTAGACGGGGCGAAGCTCAATTCTGGCTGAGCTTCGCCCGCCTCGCATCATTTTATGCGTTGGCCGTTCGCCAGTATTTGCCCGTCTTCTGTGAATTCGATTTTCGAATTCAACGTGTCGGGCTCTTCGCCGGGAACGGCCATCATGCCCATCATCATACGCGCGCCGACGGCTTGGTTCTCTTGCACCAGACCCATGCCAATCAGTTTGTCGATCAGCGCGTTGGCACCCACAAGTTGTAGATTCGCCACGCCTGACGGAGACGGCAGGTTGCCAATCTCGGTCGCGCCCGAATTGTCGAATGTGAAATTGCCGTCACCGGTCAGCTTGGCACCCACCAGCGACACCAAAAGTTCATTGATTTTCAATGAATGCAGCTCTCCGGGTGCTTCACCCGATGTCTCGAGTGCATCAATGGAGGCAGGGTCGAAGAAATTCGTCAGGACTTTGGCTGTACCGGTGGCATCCAATGCGATCGTCGCGGGATCACGAGGTAGGGCGCCAGCCGGGTCGAAGATGCTCCAAAGCACATCCGACATGGTGAAATCCGTCAGATTGACTGCAAAGCCAAAGGGTTGGATTTCTTCCGATTGCTGCACGGGAAACTCGAATTTCAGCCCGGCATTGGCCATGGCAATTTCGATCGGGAAGGGCAGATCGGCCGTCGTCACCGCTAGCTTCGCGCTGTTTTGCTCGACATCATAGGCCAGACGCTGTTCGTCGAGGCTGATGCCGAATCGTCCACCTTCGGATTCGCTCCCCATCGAAAATGCCTGACCTTCGCTTGTGCCCGCGATTGAGGTCTGGCCCGAGGCATAGTTGAACAAGCCCGAAAACGAGAATCCACCCATGAAGAAGGTCTGCGGATCAGAACCGTCGAAGTCTTCGGGGATTACACTTGTGCCTTCAAAGTTCACCTGGTTCAGGCTTCCGCTAATTTTGCCATCATCCGAGCCTTCGGGATCGTTGAACGCCAGATCATAGGTCAGACCGGCGGCCGTCATGCTCTGATCGACCGAGCGGGTCTCGCCGACCTTCATCTGCGAACTGCCGGATAGATCGGTCATCTTGACATCCATGGCCACGATATCATCGGGCACGGTTTCGTCATCGACCTGCAGCCCGTCCAGCTTAAAGCCAAGGGTGGGTGCGGAATACGCATAGGTCATGTCGTAGGGAGCACCCGAAACAACCATTTCCAGCCCAGTGTGGTAATACTCGATATCGACTGAGAAAACCTCTCCTTCTTCCTCGCCGGACACGGTCATGGGGAAGCTTTCGGGTACGTCTATACTGACTGTACCATCGCCGTTTTCAGTCAGGGTCATCTGCGGCAGGGTCGTTTTGAATGACCCGTTCGTGTCCTCCATGGCTGCGACGATGGTCATATCGGTGATCGTGGTCACATCACCCGAAGTGGCTTGCTCGGCCGTTACCGTATAGCCCATCTGGGTCAGATAAGACTGCCAGTCGTCCCAGACCTGCTGTGCGGTGATATCGGCGAACGCGCCTTGGGTGACAATGGCATAGGCCAGCACTGCGCCACTGGTGCGGCGAAGAAAAACGGACATCTGAGAACCCTTCGTGATCAATTTTGTGGGCATCGTCGTGCTTGCGGCGGCGGGCGTCAAGGGGCAAGGGCTGGACGCTTTCCCCCTTGGCGCGGTAGAGATTCACACAATTTCAAAACAATGGAGGTACTGGGGTCAAATGCAGGGGAAAACCGTACTGATAACAGGGGCTAGCCGCGGCATCGGGGCCGAGGCGGGGCGCGTATTTGCCGCAGCAGGGGCGAATGTAGCACTGGTGGCGCGAAACCGCGATCAAATCGGGGCGCTGGCCGACGCGCTGGGCGACAATGCTATCGCACTTCAATGTGATGTCAGCGATTTTTCGCAGGTCGAACAAGCCGTTGCGGATTGCGTCGACCGGTTCGGCGGGTTGGACGTTCTGATCGGGAACGCGGGCGTCATTGATCCAATCTTTCATCTATCCAACGCAGATGTTGCAGCGTGGAGCAGCGCAATCGACATCAATCTCAAAGGTGTCTTCTACGGGATGCGGGCTGCTCTGCCTATCATGCGTGCCGCAGGTGGGGGCACGGTGATCACGGTCTCTTCAGGTGCGGCTTCGAATGCTATTGAGGCGTGGAGTCATTATTGCGCCTCCAAGGCCGGGGCCAAGATGCTGACCGAATGTTTGCATCTTGAGGAATCATCTCATGGTATTCGTGCCATGGGCCTTTCGCCTGGAACAGTGGCTACGGAAATGCAGCGCGTTATCAAGGCCAGTGGCATCAATCCTGTCAGCCAGCTGGACTGGAGCGATCACATTCCCGCCGACTGGCCCGCAAGGGCGCTGCTTTGGATGTGCTCGGCGGATGCGGACGAATTCCTTGGTTCTGAGATTTCACTGCGCCGTGAAGATATCCGTCAAAGGGTTGGCCTGACGTGATCGAACTGACCAAAGAGAATGGGCTTTGGACAGTCACGCTGAACAATCCAGAAAAAGCTAACGCTTTGACAGGCGCGATGTTGGCGGAATTGGTCGGAATTGCCGAAGCCGCGACAGAAGCGCGTGCGCTTATCCTGACCGGTGTGGGCAAGGTGTTCAGCGCCGGGGCCGACCTTGAAGAAGCGCGTGCCGGTCTTGCAACTTCCGACCTGTGGGAGAGGTTGTCAGGTGCCATCGCCGCCTTGCGTTGCCTGACAATTGCGGCATTGAACGGAACGCTGGCAGGTGGTGCTAACGGCATGGTCTTGGCTTGCGATTTGCGCATTGCGGTGCCGCAGTCCAAGGTCTTTTACCCGGTAATGAAACTGGGTTTTCTGCCGCAACCTTCTGATCCTGTGCGCATGGCCGCCTTAATCGGGCCAGCGCGCACCAAGATGATATTGATGGCTGGGCAGAAGATTACCGCAAGCGAGGCTTATGAATTTGGACTGATCGACCGCGTGGTTGAGCCCGACCAACTGATGGCCGTGGCACACGAACTGGTATCAGACAGTCTGTCAGCCGATCCCCAAATAGCTGAGGGAATTGCAAGGATGTGCCGATGAGATTGTCCGCTGTGCTGCTACGCGTCGCTGATCCAGACCGCTTGGCCGGGTTTTATACGGATACGTTTGACATGGTGGCGCGCACTCAGGGACCGAACCAGCGTCTCGGATATGCCGGTCAAGATGCAGACCTGCTGCTCATGCCGGGCGGAGGCGGGTACATTCAAGATGGCGGGCAACGATACTGGAAGATCGGTATCACCGTGCCGGATGTTGATCTTGCGGCCGCGTATCTGCGGCGCAAAGGGGTGCAGGTTTCGAACCCGAAGCAATTCCTCGACATAGGCTATATGTGCCATCTGAAAGACCCCGAAGGCTTTGTCATAGAACTGTTGCAACACGATTTCGAAGGCAACCGCCCTGAAAATGCCGCTGATCCTGCCAACCCTTTTGCCAATGCCTGTGTCGGTCAATTCACTTTGCGCACAGGGGATATAGGCGCCGAAGATGCCTTCTGCCGCGCGCAGGGTATGCGATTGCTTTCAATTCAGGATGTCGCCCAATATGGGTTCGACCTGCATTTTTATGCCTTCACAGATGAGGAGCCGCCGAATGCGGACCTTTGGTCAGTCGAAAACCGTGAATGGTTGTGGAAACGTCCATATACCACGCTAGAGTTCCAACACCTCGCCGGGGCGCAGTTTGCACCTGCACCGGATTACCGGGGGCTAGAGGTTCAGGGCCTAAAGGATTCTCTGCACGATGCTTTCGGTGATCCTGTGCGACCCGGCTGATCAGCGCCCGCGTCGTTTTCCTGGTACTTTCGATCGGAATCCCGGCGGGCGCTTTCGAACCCAGTTCAGGAATTTCTCCAGTCGGGGATGGGTGCGCAGCGCTTCGACTGTGTTGAACTCACGCGCCAATTCACCTTCGGTCAGTGTGGCGTGGACCTCTTTGTGGCAAATCACATGCAGCAAAACCGTCGGTCCGCCCTTGCCCCCTTTGAGTTTTGGGGTCAGATGGTGCACGCTGCCACCCCCATCAGGGATGGGGCGGTCGCACAGCGGGCAAATCGGATCGTTGTTTGACATGACAGGGACAAATTCGCGCCCGACGGCGTAGAAGGCAAGAGGGCTGAAATGGCGCAGGCGGTTGTAATAGGGGCTGGCCCCGCTGGCCTGATAGCGGCTGAGGAGTTGGCTGTTGCCGGTCATGAGGTGCTGGTGGCCGAAGCAAAACCGTCGGTCGCGCGTAAATTTCTGATGGCGGGAAAGTCGGGCCTGAACCTGACCAAAGACGAACCGCTTGAGACCGTGATGCAGGCCTATGGTGAGGCGACCGACTGGCTGTACCCTATGATCGCTGAATTTGATGCCGCCGCAGTGCAGATTTGGGCGCAAGAGTTAGGGCAAGAGATGTTCACCGGCTCGACTGGGCGGGTTTTTCCTAAGGTGATGAAAGCCTCGCCCTTGTTGCGCGCTTGGCTGGCGCGGTTAGACGCTGCGGGCGTTGAGATCAAAACACGCTGGCGTTGGTTAGGGTGGGACGATGATGCGTTGCTTTTCGACACAGCAGATGGCCCGCAAAGGGTCACGCCGGATGTCACCATATTGGCCATGGGCGGAGCTAGCTGGGCTCGGTTAGGGTCAGATGGGCAATGGGTGGAATATCTGCGGGACAAAGGTGTCGAAGTTGCGCCCTTTGCCCCGGCGAATTCGGCGCTGTCCGTTGAGTGGAGTTCTCACATGCAGCCGCATTTCGGCGCAGCACTGAAATCGGTGTGTTGGACAGCTGGAGCTTTGCAAAGCCGTGGCGAGGCCACAATTTCGGCGACCGGGCTGGAAGGCGGCGGGCTGTACACTCTGACGCCAGCCTTGAGAGACGGCGCATCACTTTACGTTGATCTGGTGCCTGATCTGGACAACGCTGCAATTCAGTCTCGGTTAAAGGGAAAGAAATCCAAAACTACACTGTCGCAGTGGTTGAAGAAATCGCTGCGCCTGCCACCGCAGAAAGTGGCGCTGTTTCATGAAATGGTCAAAGGCAATGCGTTGTCACATGAACACTGGTCCGGCGCTCTTAAACGCCTACCGATCCGGCACGCTGGCTTGCGTCCAATGGACGAAGCCATTTCTACGGCTGGTGGTGTCAAGCGTGCTACGCTGAACGGCGGATTGATGCTGACTGCGTTGCCTAGTGTTTATTGCGCCGGAGAGATGCTGGATTGGGAAGCCCCTACGGGGGGGTACCTTCTGACGGCCTGCTTGGCGACAGGCAGGTGGGCTGGACGTTCTGCGGTGAAATGGTTGCAGGCGAATTAACGAGACCGCGCCAGCATCGCCAGACGGATCATCGCACGCTCAACCAGCGCCATTGCAGGCGCCGTTTGTCCAGCCGAACGCAGTGAAAGGTCGGTGTCAGTTAGAACGGTCAATGCTGTTTGTAATTTGGGTGCGCCCCAACCTTGCGCCTGCCGCAATACCCGGTCGCGGCGTTTGCCATAGATCGGTGGTCGCAGTTTTCCGATTCCCTGCGCCGCTCCGCCGGGGTCCGAGGCGCAGCCATAAAGCGTCCGGAAATGCCGAGTTGCGCCGATACACAGAGTGACTGCGTTGGTACCTTGTGATTGTAATCGCCGGATCAGCGGACCGATCTCTCCGGCGCGACCTTCAGCGACGACATTCAAGACGTCGTCCAGCGCAGCCTCGGTTGAGCGCGGCGCGCAGGCTTCGATGTCCTCAATTGTCAGATCAGAATCGTCTCCGCGCTTGTAAAGAGACAATTTTTCAATCGTTTGCGCGAAATCTCCGGGGCTGATTCCGGTGGCTAACTCAGTGATCGCAGACATTGAATCGCGGGGGATGTTCTGGACTCCGGCCTCGGACAGAACCCTTTCGATTTCACCGCGTGAGGGTGGATCGTCATAGATTCCAACTGCGTAAGCTGATGGGTGCGCCTCGAAGGCTTTTCGAATTTTAGAACTGGGTTTTAACTGCCCGGCAGTGACGATGATCTGAGCATCGCCGGGCGCCCAATCTTCGAAGGCTGCAATGATTGCAGGGGCGGCGACGTCGGTGGTGTCTTCGACAAAAACAGCGCGCGGTCCGGGAAAAAACCCAACTGCTTTGACTGCGTCCAACAGCAAGGCCGGATCGCCGCGTAAGTCAGCGCCGGGCATGCGGGTCAACCGCATTTCCTCTTCGGCGCCAGCACCTAGAAGCGCAGCCAGAACCTGCTGGCGTTTCAGCGCCACGCGCATCGCGTCTGCGCCGTAGATCAGCAGCCCGGTCTTGTCGGCGTCTGGACGGGCGAAATACCCCTCAGCCTCGCGCGGGCTAAGCTTCATGCGCCAAGACTCGGCGCGGCGTAAAGTTCGTTCATGATCTGGTCCGACAACATAACCATCAGGCGCTCTTTGGCATCTCGTTCGTCTGCAAGCGTTGATACCGTCGATCCAGCAGCAGAATACCCGACAAAATTTTCAACCGAGCCAGAGGCAATGACGCGCCCCGATTCTTTCGATTTCAGAGAATAGTTCGCGGTGCCGTCGATCGTATAACGATTTGTTTCGTTCGACGTAGTGATCGCCGCGCGCCGCGTGACGGTGGAAACCCTGACATTCAAGTCGTATTTGCCGCCGGATGTTGCACTGCGCCCCAGCCTTTGTTCCAGATTTTGGACCAAAATATAGCTTTCGGTTGAGTTGGGTGCCGATACCTTCACCTGACCGTTCAACTCCGCGCCTGAACCTCCGGGCGCGTAGACGGGTTCAAAGCCGCAGGCAGCAAGCGCCAGCGGCATCAGCAAAAGGGTTCTGCGATCAAACAACGACATTCACAATCCGGCCTGGAACTACGATCACTTTCTTAGGCGCAGCACCTTCCAGCGCCTTCTGCACAGCTTCGGTGCTAAGCGCGATTTTTTCAACCTCGTCCTTGGCCAAATCCTTGGCCACGCTGATTTCCGCGCGACGCTTGCCGTTGACCTGGATCGGCAGGGTGACAGTGTCATCGACCAGCATCGCTTCATCTGCGACAGGCCAGGGCGCAGTGGCCACCAGACCTTCGCCGCCCAAAAGCTGCCAGAGTTCTTCTGACAAGTGCGGAGTCATCGGAGACATCAGCTGCGCCAGCGTTTTAGCCGCTTCACGCTTGGTGGCGAGGTTCGCTTGGGATTTTGAAAGTGTATTGGTGAACGCATAGAGTTTCGCAATTGCGGCGTTAAATCCGAAGGACTCAAGGCCAAGCGAAACATCTTGAATGGTCTTGTGTGTTTCGCGCAGCAGGTCTTCGTCTGGCTTAAGCTTGGTACCGTCGAGTTTTCCAACCTCAACGTTATCATGCACCATAATATCAGAAGCGATGCGGTAGACGCGGCTGAGGTGTTTGAACGCAGCCTCGGCTCCGGACGCGGTCCATTCCACATCGCGCTCGGGCGGCGAATCAGACAGTACGAACCAACGGGCGGTATCGGCGCCGAAGGCCGAGATGATGCTGACCGGGTCCACAACGTTTTTCTTCGATTTCGACATCTTGGCCGAAGGGATGATCTCGACCTCAGTACCGTCGGCCAGTTTGCCGTCGGTCACATCCTCGGGCAGGTGATAGACCGGGCGGCCATTGGCGTCGCGGGTCTGGTAGATCTCGTGCGTCACCATGCCCTGAGTGAACAGCGCGTTGAACGGCTCGATGGCCTTTTTAGGCAGGTGACCGGTAATGTTCATCGCCCGGGCAAAGAATCGGGAATAGAGCAGGTGCAGAATCGCGTGCTCAATGCCGCCGATATACTGATCGACATTCATCCAATATTCGGCCTCGGCCAGATCGGTCGGGGTTTCAGCGCGCGGGGCTGTGAAGCGGGCATAATACCACGACGAATCGACGAACGTGTCCATCGTATCGGTTTCACGTTTGGCTGGCGCGCCGCAGGACGGGCACGGCGTGTCGCGCCAATTGGGATGGCGGTCCAACGGGTTGCCGGGAATCGAAAAGTCGATGGGTTTGCCGTTGCCGTCATCATAAGGCAGCTCAATCGGCAGGTTCTCTTTCTTCTCGGGCACCGTGCCGCATTTTTCACAGTGAACAACGGGAATCGGACAACCCCAGTAGCGTTGGCGGGATAACCCCCAGTCACGCAAGCGGTATTTGGTGACGCCTTCGCCCCATCCGGCCTTTTCGGCGAAATCAACAGTGGCGTTGATCGCCTCATCACCCGTGGCCTCGGTTAGGCCCGCGAAATGGTTCACCCAACGGACTTTCTCGGTCTTCGGCGGGACAAAGGCGATCTTGTCGACCGGCGTGTCGTCATCCAGCGCAAAGAACGTATCGACCACAGGCAGGCCGTACTTGCGGCAGAAATCGAGGTCGCGCTGGTCATGGGCCGGGCACGCGAAGATCGCGCCTGTGCCGTAATCCATCAGGATGAAGTTGGCGATCCAGACCGGCAGTTCCCAGTTCGGGCCCAGCGGGTGCTTGACGCGGATACCGGTGTCATAGCCTAGCTTTTCAGCCGTTTCGATAGCCTCTTCCGTTGTTCCACCCTTACGACATTCGGCAACGAATTCAGCAATTTCCGGGTTTTCCGCTTCCAGTTGCTTGGCAATCGGGTGATCTGGCGAGATGCCGACAAAAGACGCACCCAGCAGCGTATCGGGGCGTGTTGTATAGACGGTGATCGGCTCTCCGCCATCGGTGCGTTCAAAGCCAAATTGCAGGCCGCGTGACTTGCCGATCCAGTTTTCCTGCATAAGGCGCACTTTGGCGGGCCAATTGTCCAGCGTGTCCAGCGCATCCAGCAATTCTTCGGAGTAATCCGAGATTTTGAAGAACCACTGAGTCAGTTCACGCCGTTCCACCAGCGCGCCCGAGCGCCAGCCGCGCCCGTTTTCCACCTGCTCGTTGGCCAACACGGTCATATCGACCGGATCCCAGTTCACCACGGCGTTTTTGCGGTAAACTAGCCCTTCATCGAGCATATCCAGAAACAGCGCCTGTTGCTGTCCGTAGTATTCCGGGTCACAGGTGGCGAATTCACGCGACCAGTCTATCGACAGGCCCAGAGGCTTCATCTGACCGCGCATGTCGTCAATATTGTTATAAGTCCAATCCTTGGGGTGGCCGCCAATTGCCATGGCGGCGTTTTCGGCAGGCATCCCGAACGCGTCCCAACCCATCGGGTGCAAAACGTTATGACCGGTTGCCAGCTTATGCCGTGCGATTACGTCGCCCATCGTATAGTTGCGCACATGCCCCATATGGATTCGGCCAGACGGGTAGGGAAACATCTCAAGCACGTAGTATTTCGGCTTGTCTGTCTTGTGGTCGGCGGTAAAGATTCCGGCCTTGTCCCAGGCCTCTTGCCATTTTGCTTCGATTTCGTTGGCCGAGTAGCGAGACATCGTGCGGTCCTTCGTGAATAAAAACGCCGGGCGTTAACCCGGCGTGGTAATATTGTGATTTTTGGCGGGTTACTAGAGTTTGTTGTCCGCAATGCGCAACTGACGGGCCCGCGACAGGATCGCATCCTCAACCGCGCGGGTTGTCGCGGCACTGACCGGAGACCCGCCGCTGGTTTGCAGCGACACGGACAGCGAGCGTGCCGCTAGCGCCGGATCACTGATATGAACGGTCGCGCGATATTGCCGCCCGCCACCCGGGGGCGTGCCGTAACCCGTTACAATCACACCAGTAAACGGATCGACCTCTTGCACCGGGAGGAAATTCAGAACATCCAACGACGCGGCCCACAGGTAGCGATTCACACTTGTGACTTGTTCTGAATTGGCGCCGTTGAAAAGATCCCAGATGGTCGAGCGGTTTGGATCGTTGAACTCTTGTTCGTCAGAATTGCCGCCGGTGGCGACAACATTCGGGTTGGGATCGGCACCCCGATTCTGTCCGCAGGCCGAAACGGCAGCAGTCACTATGATCAAACCGAAAATCGTCTGCAGGCGCATTATCGACTGGTCCTGTTCACTTTGGTCAACGTTGTTACAGATACTCCTAGACAAGGACCTGTTCAGCAACAACCCTATTATTGTCGTCTAAGGGTAGCCCTTGGGCCGGCTCAGCCGCAAAAACAGACTGTGGCATCCTTGCACCAATTTGTGGGCAATGCTGTCAAATTATTTATGCCAAGCTTGCGTGTAGGGGGCAAAAAGAGCGAAACGGTTCCCGTGCTGAGACATGTGCTGAGGCATGTGTCGAGTAGAAAAACTTTTGAAACCGAGGGAAACAAGATGAAAAAAGTTCTCTTCGCATCGACCGCTCTGATCGCAACCGCAGGTGTTGCAGCGGCCGAGTCCGGCGTTAACTTCAGCGGCTACGGCCGTTTTGGTGTTGGCTACCAAGAAGACCGTAGCTTCACCACGACCACTGTTATCACTGGTACTTTTACGACCGCCGACGGTTCTGTTGTTACTGATCCAACAGTTACCGCAGCTGTAGAAGGCACCGACACCATTCTGGTATCGCGCTTCCGTCTGAACATCGACGGTTTCACCGAAACCGATGGTGGCGTTCGCTTTGAAGGCCGTGTTCGTTTGCAAGCCGACGAAAACTCGGCAACCGGCGAAGCCAACAACGCCCTGCTGAACGGCGCGCGCTTCTCGGTTATCTATGGTGGTCTGCGTGTTGACGCCGGTAACGTTGCCGGTTCGTTCGACAACCTCGCAAACTACTACGGTAACGAAGTTGGTCTGGAACTGTTTGCAGGTCAGTATTCGGGTGTTGATTATGACTTCCTGAGCTACGTGTCTGGCGACAACCCAGGTGCAAACGCTGTGTTCTTCCAGTACGCAGTTGGTGATTTCGCCTTCGGCGCATCGTATGACCAGCAGGACGCAGTTACGCGTACGATTACTGCCAATGGCGGTGATATCCCAATCGTAACAGCTGATACCGACAGTGCGGACCGTTGGGACGTAAGCGCGACTTACACCTTCAACAACATCACTGCAGCTGTGGCTTACGGTCAAACTGACACAGCCGACGGCGGCGACAAGCCTAGCTTGACCGTTCTGACCTTGGGCGGTGAATGGGGCGACTTCGGCGGTACTCTGTTTGTTGCAGACGATAAAACCCGCGTAGACGCAACTGACGGCACCGCATGGGGTCTGTCGGCTTCCTACAACCTGGGCGCCGCAACTACTCTGCTGTTCGCCTACGGTGACGGCTCGGCTGACGAAGATACTCAGCAGATCGCAATCGGTGCCATCTACGACCTGGGCGGCGGTGCATCGCTGCGCGGTGGTATCGGCCAGAACGACTGCAGCGTTTGCGACTCGCAAATCGTTGCGGACTTCGGTGCGCAGTTCAACTTCTAAGTTGATCTGAACCGCAAGGTTTAAGGGCAGGTCTTCGGGCCTGCCCTTTTCTTTTTCGCCGACATGGTGTTCTTCTGCGGCTAAAGCAGATTGAGGAATATAATGTCGCTGCAAGATATCACTGCCCGCATTGCCAAAGCTGAAACCGCTGCCGGAAAGTCCGCCGGGTCTGTAAAGTTGATCGCTGTTTCAAAGGTTCAGCCAAATGAGCGTGTTCAAGCTGTTCTGGACGAAGGCCACCGGTGTTTTGGTGAAAACCGGGTTCAGGAGGCTGCTGGCAAGTGGCCAAGCTTTATAGAGCAATTCCCGGGCATCGATCTTCACTTGATTGGGCCACTGCAAACCAACAAAGCCCGACAGGCGTTCGAACTGTTCAGTACTATACACTCTGTCGATCGGCCCAAACTGGCCAACACCCTGGCCAGGTTGGCTCATGAGATGGGTAAGTGCCCGGACGTGTTTCTTCAGGTCAATACAGGGGAAGAAGAGCAAAAAGCCGGAGTCTTGCCCGCAGATGCCGATGCCTTCGTTGCAGAGTGCCGGGGTTTGGATCTTCCGGTGAAGGGGCTCATGTGTATCCCTCCAGTCGAAGAAGAACCTTCGCTGCATTTCGCACTGCTGGCCAAGATCGCAGAACGCAACGGTTTGTCTGGTCTGTCCATGGGAATGAGCGGGGATTTCGAGCAAGCCATCGCACTAGGGGCTACTCATGTGCGGGTGGGCTCGGCCATATTCGGTGAACGCGTTAAGCCTGAGGGATAATGAGACGCGTTCCGATATGGACTTTTTCGGCGATCCACCGCAGGTGATTGGGGTGGAAGGCAATGCAACCCTCAGTCGGGTGGCCGGGGCGCCGCCACTGGTGAATAAAGATCGCCGACCCGTGACCAGGTACCGCGTTGGGCCAATTCCAATCCGTGATCAAAACCAGATCATACAGTGGATCGGCGCGGCGTAGTTTTTCATGGCTGAAGTCATAAGGGGCGCTGACAAGGCTGTTATAGTGGCTGTCTTGGCAATCATCTGACCACAAATCGCGTGGGCCGATGGGGATCGCCCACTCCGCTGGCTTTGAAATTCGATCCGGCCGATAAAGCATCCCCACGATGTGATGCACACCCGTGGGCGTAGCACCGTCCCCTTCCCGCTTGCTGTTGCTCAGCCCACCCTTGCCGATCGAGCAGGGAAAGACCCTTCCGGCAAACCGAATACCGCGTGGAGTAAGAACCAAATCATCTGGGGTCACAGCAAATGCCCTGATTTAGCTGCCTTGGTGGCCAGATACCCCCGATTATGAGCGGTTTCACCAACCTTCAATGGCACGCGCTCGGTCACGGCGATTCCGGTATTTTCCATCATAGCGATTTTTGCGGGGTTGTTCGTCAGCAGCCGAACCGAGCTGAATCCCAAAGACTTCAGAATGTCCGAGCCCAGCCGGAAATCTCGCTCGTCATCTTCAAATCCCAACCGGTGGTTGGCCTCGACTGTGTCAAAACCCTGATCCTGGAGGAAATAGGCGCGCATCTTGTTTGCCAGACCGATCCCGCGCCCCTCTTGGTTGAGGTATAGCAGTACACCGGCCCCTTCCGTACCCATTTGTGCCAGCGCGCCACGCAATTGCGGACCGCAATCGCATTTTAGGCTACCCATAAGGTCACCGGTGAAACAGGCTGAGTGCAAACGTGCCAAAACCGGCTTGTCCCGATCTGGGCGACCGATTTCTACGGCGTAATGTTCTTCGCCTCCGTCCTCGGGGCGAAATACGTGGAGTCTTCCGGTTTCGGACACTTCCATGGGCAAGCGCGCGGCAACTACCGCATGCAGCTCACTGCGGTCGGCCAAATGAGGCGCTGCACGGGTGTGATCGATACAGGTTAGCCCATTCTCGGCGGCAAAGCTGCGCCCATCCCCGATCTGCGCGATCACTGCCGCCGGCAAAAGACGAGCCGATTTTGTAAGAGCAATAGCAATGCGATGCAGATTCGCATTTCCCTGACGTTCCGTCATCAGGGGGCCCTTCATCGGCGCGTTCAAGTCGTCAGATGGATCTGCCACGGCTTGCACCCAACCGATTTCTGCATCTGACGGAATAATTACACGCGCCAAATCACCGTCATAGGCCCGGGCTTTCAACGTCTCGGCCCGTCGTGCGGTGATTGCAACAACAGGCTCGCCCCCAAGGCCGCGCAAGTCGGCCAGCCGCTGGGCGCTTAGCGTCTCGGTTGCGATGGCGAGTACGCTGAAGCCGCTTTCATCCGTCAGGGCCACCGGAACGCCCATACGCAGATCGGCGCGGGCCCGCGCCAGCAATTCTGAAATATCCGGGATCAGACTCATGTATGTTACCCTGTAACGTTTCGATCTTCCTCCTAGCGTGATCAGAGGGAAATGTGAAACATTTCCTCCGCGTCAGACACGAGGGCGTGAGACGATTGCAGTAAACCTTGTTGATTGCATCTTTCGCGCGCAAGTGGTGGAAAAGGCTTAGGAGGACCGGACATGGCTCAGCTCAAGAAAATCCTGCTGGTGGATGACGACGAAGACCTACGCGAAGCGCTCAGTGAGCAGCTTGTGATGACCGAAGATTTCGATGTGTTCGAAGCTCATGACGGTCAGTCCGCGATGGAACGGGCGCGCGAAGCGATTTACGACCTGGTCATTCTGGACGTCGGCCTGCCGGACACCGATGGCCGAGAGCTGTGCCGCCTGATGCGCAAGCAGGGCGTAAAAAGCCCGATTCTGATGCTGACAGGCCATGACAGCGACGCAGACACGATTCTGGGATTGGATGCTGGTGCTAACGACTATGTTTCCAAGCCGTTCAAGTTTCCGGTGCTTTTGGCACGTATCCGCGCCCAGTTACGCCAGCACGAGCAGTCTGAAGACGCTGTGTTCGTTCTGGGGCCGTATACTTTTAAGCCTGCAATGAAGATGTTGATCACTGAAGAAGATCGAAAAATCCGGCTGACTGAGAAAGAAACTAACATTCTCAAGTTCTTATACCGTTCGACCGATGGTGTAGTCGCCCGCGATGTGCTGCTTCATGAGGTTTGGGGGTATAATGCCGGTGTCACCACCCACACGCTGGAAACTCACATCTACCGCCTACGTCAAAAGATCGAACCCGATCCATCCAATGCGCGCCTTTTAGTCACAGAATCGGGTGGATATCGTTTGGTCTCTTAACTCGTTGTGGATTGCCGTGGATCAAAGTGATACTCTGGTGGTTAAGTTAGATTACTCCCATCCCGTGCATGTCCGGGTTATGACATGTACCTCCCTGTTGGACTGCCGGGCCTGATGGCCCGGCCTTTTTTTGGGAAAGTAGCTTGGATCAGGATGTGAACCCTTGCTCCGAATTGGCTTGGGGTGTGGACAGGTACCAAGGGTTCTGTCTTTAAAGTGGATCAGCTGGTCGTGTCCTTCTCCAACACGGTGCCGTAGGTTATACCGCTGCGAAGGCTGCGGAAATCAGCAAAGATCTTGCCATCTTCAAAGGTGGCATCAACCAATCCATTCACCTGACGGTCTTCTCCAACCCGGCTTTCGACCATGGAGATTGAGCCCGAGCCATCGCGGCTGATTGTTCCCGTCACCTGACCTTCATGCCACTGGTCCGAGTTGGTGCGACTCCATTTGCTGGTACCCCAGAATGCGTTGTCCTCTTGCTCTTTGATTTCAATAACCCATTCGGACTGATTGAATCGCGGAGCACCATCGCTGTGTTCATTGGGCAAGGCCGCAACTGTGTGGGTACCACTCCAAACGCCACGCAGGTCGGGTGTTGTGTCGGCAACGGCATGGGTCGCAAGGGCAAGGGTGCTGGCCAGAGCGGCGGCACCAAGTGTTTTAAATCTGGTCATAGTCTCCTCCATTTTTCCTACCCCCGATGTTGGAAGTCGACGGGCTGATTTCCATGTTTGGGCGAGTTCATTAAGTGGAATTCATCTGCGCTTTATGTGGGGTAGGGGGTAGCGAAACGCGCTTGCATCAATACGCGTCAGTAGAATCACGGCATTACCCATCTGTGATGGAACACCGTACCTGATGACCCGGCTTTTCTGTCTTTTAGAAGTGAATATTACAGGATTTTTTACCACCGCGTTCAGCATTGCATCACGCCTTTTGTTCCTGTAATGTTCTTATTCTAATTTACGGGAGGCGGCTGAGATGATTGAAGGCAGTTGTTGTTGCGGAGCCGTCAGATTCCAGCTTGTAAATCCACCATCCCTTATGGGCACATGCCATTGCTCTCGGTGTCGTAAGGCCGGGGCCAGTACAATTGTGTTTGTTAAAAAAGAAGACCTGACGTGGATTCAGGGGAAAGACAAAGTCGTGTTGTATCAGCCGGGCGCACCATACAAATACGGCAGGTGCTTTTGCAGGATGTGTGGAACGTCCCTCGGTGAAATTCTGTCGGAAGAAGACAGTTTCCCGATCGCAGCAAACGCCTTGGATACGGCCTTTGACCAGCGAGTCCAGTTTCACGAGTTCGTTTAGGAAAAACCGGATTGGTATGAAATTTGCGACGACGCACCCCAGTCTGACGGTCACCCGTCGTAGGCGATCTTTTCCCATGGTACCCCAACCAACACCACGCTAACCTCCGGACAACCGCGACAGAGGAATCCCCCATGCCTTTCACCCTTGCCACCTGGAACATAAACTCGGTCCGCTTGCGCGAGCCCATCGTGCTGAAACTGCTGCAGGAAGAGGCGCCGGATGTTTTGTGTTTGCAGGAATGCAAGTCGCCCGTCGAAAAGATTCCGACCGAGGGGTTTGCCGAGCTGGGTTATACCCACATGATCGCTCGGGGGCAAAAAGGCTACAACGGGGTCGCCATCCTGTCACGCCTGCCGCTGGAAGAGGTCGGGGACAAAGACTTTGCCGGTCTCGGCCATGCCCGACACATCGCCGGACGGCTTGAAAACGGCGTTACCATCCACAATTTCTATGTCCCTGCGGGTGGAGACATTCCGGATCGCGAGAAAAACGAAAAATTTGGGCAAAAGCTCGATTACCTCACCGACATGCGCGACTGGTTCCATGCTGAAAAGCCCGGAAAATCTATTCTGGTCGGCGATCTGAACATTGCGCCGCGCGAAGATGACGTGTGGTCGCACAAACAACTGCTCAAGGTCGTGTCGCATACACCGATCGAAGTTGAGACGCTGGCTGAAACGCAGGATGCAGGCGGTTGGGTTGATGTGACCCGGCAGGATATTCCTGAAGGCCAGCTCTATAGTTGGTGGTCCTATCGGGCGCGCGATTGGGACGCTGCGGATAAGGGGCGACGACTGGATCATGTCTGGGCGACACCCGATATTTCGAACGCCGGTCATTCCAGCCGTATCTTGCGCGACGCCCGCGGATGGGAGAAACCCAGCGACCACGCTCCTGTTTTTGCCAGCTTCGACCTTTAAACTCACAACTCTGCCCTTGGTTTCCGCCGCAAGCGGTTGCATATAGAGCGCAAGTTCGAACTGGAGAGTGAACACCATGGATCTTCTGAACGCCGCAGCCAGCCCCGAGGCCACCGATCTGATCAAGGATGGGTCCGAAGCGACATTTATGGCCGACGTAGTCGAAGCATCTCAGGAAACGCCGATCATCGTTGATTTCTGGGCACCGTGGTGTGGACCATGCAAGACATTGGGTCCTGCGTTAGAAGAAGCCGTGTCCGCCGCAAAGGGTGCGGTGAAGATGGTTAAGATCAACGTGGACGAGGCACAGATGATCGCAGGCCAGCTGCGCATCCAGTCGATCCCCACTGTCTATGCATTCTTCCAAGGCCAACCAATCGACGGGTTTCAAGGCGCGCTGCCGGGGTCCGAGATCAAGGCGTTCATTGACCGTGTGATCGAGGCGGCAGGCGGTGAAAGCCCCGGTGGTCAACTGGACGACGCCGTTCAGGCCGCCGAAGAGATGCTGGCCGAAGGGGCCGCCACCGATGCGGCGCAGACTTTTGCTGCCATTCTGGGCGAAGACCCAAACCATGCTGCCGCCTATGGCGGACTGGTTCGTGCGCATATCGCGGCTGGGGATCTGGAGCAGGCGGAGGCTATTCTCAACGGTGCCCCCGCCGAGATTTCCACATCGGCTGAGTTAGAAGCCGCGCATGCACAGTTGGAGCTTGCAAAACAAGCTGCCGATGCCGGTCCCGTGGCTGAACTGACCGCTGCGGTAGAGGCTGAGCCTGACAATCATCAGGCGCGGTTCGACTTGGCCCAGGCTTTGCACGCCAATGGTGACGTGGAAGAAGCCGTCGCACAGTTATTGGAACTGTTCCGTCGGGATCGTGAATGGAATGACGGTGCCGCAAAGACGCAGCTGTTCACCATATTCGACGCGCTCAAACCCAATGATCCGATTGTTCTGAACGGGCGGCGCAAGCTCAGCTCGATGATATTTGCCTAATTTCCGATCAGAGCTACACTCGAATACATGATGCATCCTGCTGACTTGCCGGAAACGGTATCCGTTTTCCCATTGCCCGGAGCGCTGTTGCTGCCCCGCTCACGCCTTCCGCTGCATATTTTCGAACCTCGATATCTGCAGATGCTGGATGACGCGCTGAAAACGCAGGAGCGGTTAATTGGCATGGTGCAGCCGAACCCCTGCCAGAGCAATGACAGTAAATTGCACGTGATCGGTTGCGCCGGTCGGGTGACGCAGTTTTCGGAAACCGAGGATGGCCGTTATCTAATCACATTGACTGGGATTTCCCGGTTTCGCGTCCAATCCGAACTGGACGCTTTTACGCCGTACAGGCGCTGCGCCGTATCTTGGAACGGGTTTGACCGCGATCTTGGCAAGGCCGAAGTGGATGATACCTTTAACCGCGTAAATTTTCTGAATCTGCTTGAACGTTTTTTTGCTTCGCGTCAGCTTTCGACCGACTGGGACACATTGAAAGACGCCGATGATGAGTTGCTGGTGAACTCATTGTCGATGTTGCTGGATTTCGAACCCGAAGAAAAACAGGCGTTGCTTGAAGCGCCCAGCCTGCGTACGAGGCGCGAGACGCTTGTGACGCTAATAGAATTTGCCATGCGTGGCGGAACGAATGAGGAAAAACTGCAATGACCGAGGCTGAACACCCATTCGACCGCCGTATGCTTGAGGCACTGATTTGCCCGCAAACACACACTACTCTGCATTACGATGCCGAAAAGCAAGAGCTGGTGTCCAAAGCGGCAAATCTTGCCTTTCCGATCCGGAACGGCATCCCGGTCATGTTGATCGACGAAGCGCGCGTACTCGATTAGATCGCGCGGCCTTGCAGCAATTTAGGTAAGTCTCCCGTCAAACCAGCGGCCTCGCGCACAAAACCGCGGCGCAGGCCCGGCAAAGATCCCACGATCCCCATCCCGATATCGCGACCAGCCCGCAGCAGCGGGTTGTCGTTTGAAAACAGCTTGTTGAACACGTCTGTGGCCATAGCCAGCGCGGCGGTGTCGAAGCGACGCCATTCCTGATAGCGCTCCAATACAAGGGCAGAACCGATATCCTCACCGCGTCGTCCAGCCAGCGTCAACACCTCGGCCAGGGCGCCAACGTCACGTAGACCGGCGTTCAAACCTTGACCCGCGATAGGATGCATGCCGTGGGCGGCGTCCCCTACCAAAGCCATGCGTGCGCCGATGAACGAATTGGCGATGGTCATGTTCAAAGGATAGGTGAAGCGGTCTCCGGCCAATTTGATTTCGCCAAGGAAATCTCCGAACCTGGGTCGCAATACCTGTAGATAGTCGGCCTCGGGCAGGGCGTTGATCTGCTGTGCCGTTTCAGTTCGTTCGCTCCAGACAATCGAGCTTCGGTTGCCGGTCAGCGGTAAAATGGCTAAAGGGCCGGGTGGCATAAAGAACTGATGCGCCACGCCGTGATGCGGTAGTTCGTGTTCTATGGCGCAAACCAGCGCCGTTTGACCGTATTCCCAGCCGGTGCGTTTAATGCCGGCCCGTGCAGCAGTGCCACTTCGGCGGCCGTCGCAACCAACCAACAGACCACCTGTGACAGTGCTACCATCGTCCAGTGTCAGCGTTGTAGTGGTCGCGTCAGCCTCCTGCCCGACGACCGTTTTGCCATTTATCTGGGTAATAGCTTTCTCTTTAGCCATTGCATCCAGAAAGGCACGGCGCAAATGGCGGTCTTCAACCATGTAGCCCATCGGGCCTTCTTCGATCTCGGCATGGTCGAAATGCATGAAAAACGGTGATGGCCCTGCGCCCGCATGGCCGTCAGTGACCTTGATTTCAAGCATCGGCTGGGCGTGATCTTCCAGCCCATTCCAGATTCCGATCGCCTCGAGCAAACGGTGCGAGGCAAGGGCCAGCGCATAGGCGCGCCCGTCAAAGGCAGCGTTCTTTCGCACATTCTCGGCCAGAGCGTCGATCACGGTGACGGAATGACCCGTCTGTGCAAGCGCCAAAGCCAAAGCCGGACCGTTTAGGCCGCCGCCTACAATCAGGATATCTGAAGTCTTTTCCATGCCTCGCAATATGCGCGCCCATTCGGGATTGTCCATGTGCGGTCCTGTCGCTACCGTCCGGTGAAACACACTTTTTCCAAGGGGGCAGGGATGCAGGATTGGCTGACCATGACGGCATGTGATTTGGGTCGGGGTATCGGTATGGGCCGGATAGATCCGGTCGAGTTGACCGAAACCTACCTGGCCGCGATCGACGCGCATTCCCATTGCGACCGTATCTATGCTCGCGTGACACATGATCGTGCGCGCAGTGAGGCAAAAGCCGCTCAGGCGCGCGCCAAACTGGGATTGCGGCTGTCGCTGCTTGACGGGGTGCCGATCAGTTGGAAGGACCTTTTCGATACCGCTGGAACAGCAACTGAGGCAGGAACGGCTTTGTTAAAAGGTCGTGTGCCCGAGGCCGACGCAGTTGTTGTGCGCAACGCGACTGCCATGGGGGCTGTTTGTCTTGGCAAAACCCATATGAGCGAGCTTGCCTTCTCCGGTCTAGGTCTGAACCCGATCACAGGCACGCCGCCTTGTGTAGACGATGAAGAAGCGGTTTCAGGTGGCTCGTCCTCGGGTGCTGCCGCGTCTGTCGCTTGGGGGCTGGCGGCCGGAGGTATTGGATCGGACACAGGTGGATCAGTGCGCATTCCGGCGGCCTGGAACAATCTGGTAGGACTGAAAACCACTGCCGGGCGGGTTAGTTTAGAAGGAGTGGTTCCGCTATGCCTGCGTTTCGACACGGCGGGGCCTTTGGCGCGTTCGGTTGAAGATGCGGCTCATTTGCTGGCTTTGATCGAAGGTGGCACCCCTGCCGATCTGCGCGGTGCCAGCCTGAAAGGCCGCCGTTTCGCCGACCTGCAGAATGTGGCCAAGGACGATCTTCGCGACGCCCCGCGCAAGGCCTTCGAAGATGCGCTGGACCGTCTACGAGATGCCGGGGCCGAGATCGTGCCGCTGGAAGTTCCCGAGTTGAATGAGGCAATGGGACTATCTGGCGTTCTTTACACCACCGAAGCCTATGGTCTGTGGCGCGACGTGATCGAGGCCAACCCAGGCGCCATGTATCCCGAGATTCTGGAACGGTTCCGTGCGGGCAAGAATAACTCGGGAGCCGATTACATTGCTGCGTGGTCCAAGTTGAAAGCCTGCCGGACCTCGTGGGATGCGGCTACCTCGGGCTTTGACGCCGTTCTGGCCCCTACCGCGCCAATTTTGCCGCCGAATCTGGAGCGGTTGATGAGCGACCATGACTACTACGTCACTGAAAACCTGTTGGCCCTGCGCAATACACGGATCGGGAACCTTATGGGGCTAGCGGCGCTGACTTTGCCCACAAGTACCCCAGGTTGTGGGCTGATGATGATGGGTTTTCCTGGCTCGGAAGAGGCACTTTTGCGGCTTGGATCAGCGGCTGAGGCGGCATTGGCCTGAATGCCACAATCCCCTGATTCGGCTCCTCTTTGTCTGGACGAAACTGGGTGCGACCTGTAACCTGCCTTAAAAACGGGGCGTTAATGATCCCGATATTGAGGCAGTAGTTATGAATTTCCCCGAGCGGTTTTCGAACCTACCGGAATATGCATTCCCGCGTCTACGCACTCTGTTGGATCATCACCAGCCGGGCGGAGATGTGATTCACATGACCATCGGTGCGCCGATGCACGCCTTTCCGTCCTGGGTGACGGATGTGATTATGGAAAATGCCGCAGGGTTTCAGGGCTATCCGCCGAACGAAGGTTCGCCCGAGTTACGCAGCGCGATCACCGATTGGATCAATCGCCGCTACGGCGTAGCGATGGACCCCGAGACCAATGTTATGGCGCTGAACGGCACGCGTGAGGGGTTGTACAACGCCGCCATGGCATTGTGCCCGGAACAGAAGAATGGCCAAAGGCCAATCGTTTTGTGCCCGAACCCATTTTATCAGGTCTATATGGTTGCCTCGATCTCAGTCGCGGCTGAGCCATATTTTGTGCCTGCCACCGCCGCCACTGACCATCTGCCCGATTATGCTGGGTTGCCCGAAGAAGTGCTGAATCGCACTGCCGTGGCCTATATCTGTTCGCCCGCGAACCCGCAGGGTGCGGTTGCTTCGCGCGATTATTGGGCCGAGTTGATCCGTCTGGCTGAGAAATACGATTTCCGCATTTTTGCGGATGAGTGTTATTCCGAGATTTACCGTGACGAAGCGCCGACTGGTGTGCTGACTGTTGCCCAAGACCTGGGCGCTGATCCCGAGCGGATCACCCTGTTCAATTCATTGTCGAAACGGTCGAACCTCGCCGGGCTTCGTTCCGGGTTGATAGCAGGTGGTCCCGAGACGATCAGGCGAGTCAAGCAACTGCGCAGCTATGCGGGCGCGCCTTTGCCCGCACCTTTACAGGCAGTTGCCGCCCGCGTTTGGGCCGATGAAGACCATGTTGCCGAGAACCGGGCGCTGTATCAGGAAAAATACACGATTGCCGACGAGGTGTTTTCTGGTGTGCAGGGCTACATGCCGCCCGAGGCGGGGTTTTTCCTGTGGCTGCCGGTCGAAAACGGCGAAGAAACCGCTTTGAAGCTCTGGCAGGAAACCGGTGTTCGGGTGCTGCCGGGCGCATATCTTTCTCAAGGTGATCCGGGGCAAAACCCGGGCGAACAATTTATCCGGGTCGCGATGGTGGCCCCAAAAACAGAGATGAAGCGCGGGCTGATTACGCTCCGCGACTGCATCTATTCGTGAGGTACGAGGGCAAAATGGCATCTTATAACGCGCGCAACCGCGATCCATTGCTGGACAGCACGACTCAGGCCGCGATTGAGCGGCGCAGCAAAGAGCTGATCGGGATCGCCCTGATCCTGCTAGGGCTGGCCGCCGCTGCAATGATCTGGTCCTACACGCCGGATGATCCGAACTGGATGGTGTCGACGGACGCGCCGGTGCAGAACTGGATGGGGCGGATTGGTGCCTCGATTGCTGCACCGTTGTTTATGATCGTTGGTTGGGGCAGCTGGAGCATCGCGCTGGTGTTAATCGGCTGGGGCGTGCGCTTTGCCGGGCATTTTGGCGAGGAACGCGCGGTCGGTAGGCTGATCTTTGCGCCAATCTGGATCGCGATTGTCTCGGTCTATGCTGCGACGTTGGTTCCGGGGGAGGCTTGGCGCGCGACCCACAGCTTTGGTCTGGGTGGCCTGTTCGGCGATACCGTAATGGGCGCGCTGCTAACTCTGCTGCCGATTTCCTCGCATTTCATGGTCAAGTTGATGTCGCTGGCGATGGCCGCCGGGATGCTGGCGCTGGGTGTCTTCGTCTTGGGCTTCACCAAAGCGGATGTGCGCAAGGGCTTCCGCGCATTCCTTTTGGGTTTGGTCATGTCGTACGATATGCTGATGAACCTCTTGGGTCGCGGCGCCACGGCCACCGCACAAGCCGCCCGTGATCGTCGCACCCAGTGGGAAGAGCGTAAACTTGCCCGCGCCGAGGCCGTATTCGATGACGATCTGGTTTATGACGATCCGGTTTTCGACGAACCCGAGCTCGACGAACCTGAGCCCGCCAAGCCTGGCCTTTTGGCCCGGATGCCAAGTTTGATTCGCCGCCCAGAGCCGATGCCGGAACCGGAATTGATCGATTTCGAGCCCGTTGCTGATTTCGAAGAGATGCCCGGTGAAGATCGCATTCGCTCAAAGATTTCCGCAGCAGTGCGCAATCGAAAGGTTGCCAGTGGTGAAGTAGCGCCCGAGCATGATCCTAACTTGCCCTTGACCAAGGGGCGGGGGCGCGGACCAGACCCGCTGATCCTGAACCCAAGAGGTGCAGAAGAATTGCCGCCCGAGCCGCCGATGTCGGCTGACTTGCCGCCCGAACCGATGCTGACGGCCAACCCCGAGCCTGAATGGCAGCAAGAACCGCTGGATCAGGACTGGGCACCCGAGCCGAGTTTTGAAGATGAGGCGGTATTCGAGAACACTTCGGAACCAGAACCTGTCCCGCAGCAACGCCCGGCGATGAAAATTCCCGTGGCCGAACCGCGTAAACCGGTGGTGGCGCAGCCTGTTCGCCGCACACCGCCACCTTCTCGTCGCGCGCAGGCCGAGGCGCAACCAGCGCTGTCGTTCGAAGAAAGACATTCCGATTTCGAACTACCGCCGCTCGGCTTGTTGTCCAACCCGGCCAGCATTCAGCGCCATCACCTCAGCGATGAGGCGCTGGAGGAAAATGCTCGGATGCTGGAAAACGTGCTGGACGACTATGGTGTGAAGGGTGAGATCGTCAGTGTCCGCCCCGGCCCCGTTGTCACCATGTACGAGCTGGAACCGGCCCCAGGCTTGAAAGCCAGCCGTGTGATCGGTCTGGCCGACGATATCGCCCGTTCGATGTCGGCCCTGTCTGCACGGGTTTCGACCCTGCCGGGACGCTCAGTGATCGGTATCGAACTGCCCAATGAAAACCGTGAGATGGTGGTTTTGCGCGAAATTCTGGCCAGCCGTGACTTTGGTGATGGCAACCATGCGCTCCCGTTGGCACTGGGCAAGGATATTGGAGGGGAATCTGTTGTGGCGAACCTCGCCAAGATGCCTCACCTGCTGATCGCGGGTACCACAGGTTCCGGTAAGTCGGTTGCGATCAACACAATGATCCTGTCGCTGCTGTATAAGCTGACACCGGATGAATGCCGCCTGATCATGATCGACCCGAAGATGCTGGAACTTTCCGTCTATGACGGCATCCCGCACCTTTTGTCCCCCGTTGTGACCGATCCCAAAAAGGCCGTTGTCGCCTTGAAGTGGGTCGTTGGCGAAATGGAAGATCGTTATCGCAAAATGTCCAAAATGGGCGTGCGTAACATCGCGGGCTACAACGGCCGCGTGAAAGACGCACTGGCCAAAGGCGAATTGTTCAGCCGTACGGTCCAGACCGGATTTGATGATGAAACCGGTGAACCCGTGTTCGAGACCGAGGAATTCGCACCCGAAGCGATGCCCTATATCGTTGTTATCGTCGACGAGATGGCCGATTTGATGATGGTCGCGGGTAAGGAGATCGAGGCCTGCATCCAGCGTCTGGCACAGATGGCGAGGGCCTCGGGTATTCACCTGATCATGGCCACGCAACGCCCCTCGGTCGACGTGATCACCGGCACGATCAAGGCGAACTTCCCAACCCGGATTTCGTTCCAGGTGACCTCGAAAGTCGACAGCCGCACCATTCTGGGTGAAATGGGTGCCGAGCAACTGCTGGGGCAGGGTGACATGCTGTACATGGCAGGCGGTGCCAAGATCACCCGTTGTCACGGGCCATTTGTCTCGGACGAAGAGGTCGAGGAAATCGTCAACCACCTTAAGCAGTTTGGTCCGCCGGATTACGTGGGCAGCGTTCTGGACGGTCCGGCCGAAGACAAGGCCGACAACATCGACGCGGTTTTGGGCCTAAATACGGGTGGCAATACGAACGGAGAAGATGCCCTGTACGATCAGGCGGTGGCGATTGTCATCAAGGATCGCAAATGCTCGACCTCGTACATCCAGCGGAAACTTGCCATTGGTTACAACAAAGCTGCGCGGCTTGTTGAGCAAATGGAGGATGAAGGCATTGTTTCGTCTGCAAATCACGTTGGTAAGCGGGAAATCCTCGTCCCCGAGCAATAGGATATTTAATAACAAGGGCAGAGCGCATATCTGTGAGGTATGAAACAGATTGCATTTGCCCTTGTTTTGACACTGGCCGCACCCGCAGCTTGGGCAGCGGACAAGTTGCCGCTGTCACAGATCTCTAACTATCTGAACGGTTTAAAGACTGTTGAGACGACCTTCACTCAGGTTAACGATGATGGCTCACTGAGCACCGGAAAGCTGTGGATACAGAGACCGGGCAAGATGCGGTTCGAGTATGATCCGCCCAGCAGTGCCGTGGTTCTGGCCAACACAGGCACGGTTCAGATCTTCGACCCAAAGTCCAATCAACCGCCCGAGCAATACCCCTTAAACCGGACACCGCTGTCATTGGTTTTGGCGCGCAACGTTAATCTGGGGCAAGCGAACATGGTTGTGGGGCATGATTTCGACGGGACCGCGACGGTCGTTACCGCTCAGGACCCGAAAAACCCTGACTCAGGCCGGATCGAACTGATGTTCACGGACAATCCGATCGAACTGCGCAAATGGGTCATTCATGACAATGCGGGGACGCAAACTACGGTATTGCTGGGCCAGTTGAACACAGGTTCCAGCTTAAGCCGGGACTTGTTTTCTAATTCCAAGAGAAGCGGGTCAGTCAATCGCTGACCCGCTGACCTGTCAGTGTCTGCAACCAGACAGCTGCGCCTGATACAGTTTTGCGCGCGCATCTACGTCGTTGGCGACGTTCAACAGCCACGGCTTGTTGTAGTGGCTGCCTCGGGCATACCCTGTGTGGCCTTCGTGATAGGCCAGGTACTGATTGCGGGTGTCGCTGGGATGGATGCCGTTCCGTTCATAGCTTTTGTTCATGTACCAGCCGATGAAGTCTGACGCATCCCGGATACGATCCCGTTTTGCGCGGCGTTTACCGGTTTCTTTTTGATATTCATCCCAAGTTCCATCAAGCGCTTGGCTGAACCCATAAGCGCTGCTTTGGCGACCCATTGGGATCACGCCCAGAACATATTGATGCGGGGTACGCGCGTCATGCTTATAGCGGCTTTCCTGATAGATCGTCGCCATCTGTACGTGGACAGGTACGCCCCATTTGCGTTCGGTGCTTTTGAACGCCTTTATAAATTCGGGCCGTTCACGCGCAATACTGCACGCGTCGTTGAGTCTGCTGGGCGGCTGTTTAGAACCACCCCCACAGGATGCCAAAAGCAGCACCCCGAAGAGTACGATAAGAATTCTGCTCATGTGCCTCGTGCCTTTTTTCTTTATTCTAGCGCAGATTGAGCAATTTGGAAATCACAATCGTTACAGAACAATAGCTAGGATCAAAGGCAATGCGCCGACAGATATAGCTGTCGAAACCATGACCATGCCTGCGACGGCGTCTGAATTGGCTTCGAACCGTTCTGCCAGCAGGTAGGACGTCACGGCAACTGGCGTGCACATCTGTAGCACCAGAACGCCAAAGGCGATCGTTTCCAAATCGAAAAGCAAGGCAACGGCCCAACCCAACGCGAAACAGACGGCCAGCTTCAGCAGTGACAGCCAAACGGCCTGACCCAGCCGGTGCGTCGTCAGCCGAGCTACCGCCACACCCAACGTGATCAGCATCATCGGCACCGCCATCTGACCAAGCAATTCCAGCGTGTTGGTCAGGAACAAGGGCGTTTCCCATCCGCGCCACAGGAAAAGTGCACCCAGCAGGGTGGCCCACACCATTGGTTCCCGTACGACTTTTCCGAAAGCGCCCTTTCCGGCCACAAGGTAGATGCCATAGGTGAATGAAAACAAAGCCGTAACAGACAAAAATACAACTGCATACCCCAGCCCTGCCTGACCAAAGGCAAACAGACACAGTGGAAGGCCCAAATTCCCTGTGTTCCCGAAAATCAACGGCGACAGGTAGGTTCGTTGTTCCAGTTTCAGTCCGCGGACGATTACCCAAAAAGCCGCCGCCATCGCCAGATGGCCGACAACAGTAGCGATTGTGAAACGGGAAAGATCACCGCCTGGAATATCCGTTTGCATTAATGCCACGAAGATGAGGCTAGGCACAGCAAGCGTCATGGCAAAGCGCGTTACGAATTGTAAACGATATTCGAATCCAAGCTTGACCCATGCAAAGCCAATCCCCGCCAGAATAAAGACCGGTGCCACAATTTCGAACACTGTCAGCAAGAGGTTCACAGACTGTTTCCTTTAATTTCAGATCAATGATTGGCTTTTCGGCCCGGAAAGAGGTAGTAACTGCTTTGGGGGCTGAAACAATGTTAAAGACAAATGCTAAATACGGTCTGGGCCAAGTGGTCCGGCACAAAAAACATCCCTTCCGAGGGGTGATCTTTGACGTGGACCCCGAGTTTTCGAACACTGAGGAATGGTATCAGGCTATTCCTGAGGACAGTCGCCCCATAAAAGATCAGCCCTTCTATCATTTGCTGGCTGAAAACGACCAATCCTTCTATGTAGCTTATGTTTCAGAACAAAATCTGATCGCGGATCACTCTGGTGAGCCGGTCGAGCATCCTGACATACCAGATATGTTTGGCCCGTTCGAAAACGGATCATACCCTCTTCATTTTCATTTGAACTAAGCAGTCGAGATTGCGCTGTCATCATTAATATCCCAGCGCACAGCCATCCTTTCTGGGGTCGCTTGCGCCGATTAGAATACCGTCGTCAGAGATTCGGATCGCCTGCGCGCCGCCCAAGGGCGTTTCTGGTATCTCAACATTGTGCCCGATTTCTTCTAATTGTTGCGCAGTACTTGGCGAAATCCCGCGCTCCAGTTTCAAAACGCCATTGTCGGCGAACGCGCGTGGGGCGTCGATACTGGTTTGTAGGTCAAATCCGTGATCGATTTGGTTTGATACGAAACGGGCGTGCCCGGTGGCTTGGTACGCGCCGCCCATTACGCCGAACGGCGTCTGCACGCGGTCATTCTGCTTCAGTATCCCTGGAATTATCGTGTGCATTGGGCGTTTGCCGCCACCCAGTTCATTTGGGTGGCCCGGTTGTAGGTTAAAGCCCGCACCGCGGTTATGCAGCAGTATGCCATATTTTTCGGATGCGATCCCGGATCCAAAGCTGTGAAAGATTGAATAAATCAGCGAGACAGCCATGCGGTCCCGATCCACTACAGTGATATAGACTGTATCTTTATGAATAGCCTCAGTCAGCGGTGCCACTTCGGGCAACGCACGGTTTGGATCAATAAGTGCGGCCAGCTTGTCTGCCACAGCTTGGTCGGTAAACAGATCCACGTGCGTTGTGTGGTCAGGGTCAGCAATAAATCTGTTTCGGGCGTCATAAGCGAGTTTGGTGGCTTCGGCCTCGATGTGCAGCCTCTCAACACCAAACGGGTCCATTTTGGTAAGGTCGAAATTCTTTAGAATGTTCAGCAGCAAAATTGCTGTGGCACCCTGACCGTTTGGCGGATGCTCAAACAATTCCACCCCTTTGTATTCACCGCTGACAGGTTTTGTTTCGGTACAATTGGTGGCCAGAAAGTCTTCGGCCGTGTGTACGCCTCCCGCTTGGGAAAGCGCGGCGATCATGTCATCAGCGATGTCCCCGGAATAAAACGCTTCCCGTCCATTGCGGGCGATTTGGCGCAGAACCTTGGCCTGTCCCGGAGAACGAAAAATTTGCCCAACCTCAGGTGCCTTGCCGTTGATCAGGTAATGAGTTCGAGCTGCGCCTTGCAGGTTGGTCGCCCCGGATTTCCAGTCAAAGGCAACTCTGGGCGCGACGGGTACGCCGGTGTCAGCATAGTGGATGGCGGGCTGCAATATAGCATCTAAGCCCAGCTTGCCTTCGGTTTCTGCCAAGTGGCAGAACGCGTCGATTGCGCCCGGGACAGTTACAGCATCTGCTGTATTAAGAGGCACCGCTGTTAACCCCTGGGCCCTAAGTTCATCTGGGTTCGCAGCAGATGGTGCGCGACCTGATCCGTTAAGGGCGCGGATTTGATCCTCACCCGCGCGGTTGAACAGCACAAAACAGTCGCCACCCAGCCCGGTCATTTGAGGTTCGCAAATCCCGAGAAGAACCGCTCCGGCGATCGCAGCATCCATTGCGTTACCGCCTTGCTGCAGAATATCCAAAGCTACTTTCGCGGCCAAAGGATGCGACGTGGCACACATCCCTTTGGTCGCCAAAACTTCGGATCGGCCTGGAGTGTGAAAATCCCGCATCGTGTATTCCCCATTTCAACGCGACGAAAGTATCGCGCGGTCCAGGGTTGTCCAGTCAAATCAAGGGGAAGTTCCTCGGCGCCGTTCACTGGGTGGGGGCTGTGACATACGACGCCGAGGGAAGCTATCTGAGCTACAAAAGCGAATTTGCCCATTGTTTGCGGCGCGACAATGGTTCGATCTGGGCCTTATTGTGACGTTTTCTTGCCCTCAGGTGGAGTCGGAAAAGTCAAAGCGCAGCGACAGTCTGTTGCAACCGTTGTCGCGCTCATAGTGTATATCGCTAGTCAATTCATGGATCAGAAGCCAGCCGAACCCACCTTCGGGCAAGTCCTTTATGGACGTGTCCAAAGGTGCTGGAATGCCGCCAGGCACTCGAAACCCGGGCAGCGGGTTGCCTGTGTCCGAAATCAAGATCTCAAGCCAGTTTTGATGCAAGCGACATCTTACTCGCACATGTGCCGGGGTAACATCTGCGTAGGCGTGTTCGACCACGTTATTGATTGCCTCAGCCAGTGCAATTTTCACATCCCCGGCTTTGTGTTCAGGAAGTCCTTTTGCTGCTAAACCTCGGCTAAGTTGCGCGATCCCAGAGCTGGCTTCAGACTCGGTTGCTGCGAAACTCAGGTCTAAACACTTGCCGTTACTCATGTGCTTCGCGCCTATTCAGATGATTTAGTGAGTCAATCTGCAGCGGCCGACAGAGCATCATCCAGCGTCTGATAGAGCTTGAAAACTGTGTCCATCCGGGTCAGCCGAAATACCTTTTCGACGAAGGGGTGCAGCCCGGCCAAATCCAATCTACGATCGTTTCCAAGCTGTTTCATCGAGGCGACAATTGCCCCAAGCCCGCTTGAGTCGATGAATTCGACGCTGGTTAAATCTAAGACAACTCTGGCAACGCCGCTGTCCGCTTCTTTCCGCATGTCCTCTTTGAACTGAATAGCCATGGCCGCGTCAATCCGGTCGGAATGCACCTTGATGACTTGGGTTGCGTCGGTTGTTGTACTGCTCAGGGCCATGCGCGACGGTCCTTCAATCTGAAATTCACTAGTATAAATACGCTAGACGGCAAATCTTACCATTCGGTATCCATCAAAATAGAAAACAAGAGGAGTATAGCGATGAAAGAGGTGGTTATCGCTGGCGCAGCGCGAACGCCAATGGGCGGGTTTCAGGGTATGTTCGATGGTATTGCCGCGGCTGATCTGGGCGGTACGGCCATTCGCGCCGCGCTCCAGGGAGCGGGCGCTGAGACGGTGGACGAAGTCCTTATGGGGTGCGTTCTTCCCGCAGGGCAAGGACAGGCTCCGGCGCGGCAGGCCGGGTTCGCGGCTGGTCTGGGAGAGGACGTGCCGGCGACGACCCTGAACAAGATGTGCGGTTCTGGGATGAAGGCTGCTATGATCGCATTTGACCAGATCGCGCTGGGCCACGCCGATACAATGATCGCGGGCGGGATGGAGAGCATGACTAATGCCCCCTACCTGTTGCCGAAAATGCGTGGCGGCGCGCGGATCGGGCACGGTCAGGTGGTTGATCATATGTTTCTGGATGGGCTCGAAGATGCCTATGACAAAGGTCGCTTGATGGGCACGTTTGCCGAGGATTGCGCAGAAGCCTTCCAATTTACGCGTGAGGCGCAGGATGAGTATGCGTTGCAATCCCTGTCCAACGCGCTTTCCGCGCAGGAAAGCGGTGCGTTTGAGGACGAAATCACGCCGGTGACTTCGCGGACTCGTAAGGGAGAGGTCGTCTTCACCCGGGACGAACAGCCACAATCGGCACGGCCAGACAAAATTCCAACTCTGAAACCGGCATTCCGCAAGGATGGCACGGTGACTGCGGCCAACTCTTCGTCGATCTCTGACGGTGCCGCCGCTTTGGTTCTTGCCTCTGCAGACGCAGCCGAAGCGCAAGGCCTTACAGTACGCGCCAGAATCATTGGCCATACCAGCCACGCGCAGGCTCCGGGTCTGTTTACAACTGCCCCGATTCCAGCAGTTCAAAAACTGCTTGCTAGGATTGGTTGGTCAAAAAATGATGTGGATTTGTGGGAGGTGAACGAAGCCTTCGCCGTTGTTCCGATGGCGTTTATGCATGAGATGGGATTGCCGCGTGACAAAGTGAATGTGAACGGCGGCGCCTGCGCCTTGGGGCACCCCATCGGCGCATCAGGCGCACGGATCATGGTTACTCTGCTCAACGCTTTGGAAAAGCGGGATCTCAAACGTGGCGTGGCTGCCATCTGCATCGGTGGTGGGGAAGGCACAGCCATTGCCATCGAACGTGTTTGACGCCTCGGCATTTTCCAAATACTCCCGAGGAACCCAACGCCAAAGAGCAGAACGATGACGGCTGACTACGACACGCTTGCCAAGACCATCGCCGCCTTGACCGAAGGCGAAACAGATCAGGTTGCCCTCATGGCGACGATAGCGTGCGAGGTGCATCACTCCGATGACCGGTTCGATTGGACTGGATTCTATCGCGTAACAGAGCCCGGTTTGTTGAAAATCGGCCCCTATCAGGGCGGCCACGGCTGCCTTGTCATCCCATTCGAGCGCGGCGTCTGCGGCGCAGCGGCACGGACCGGGGACGTTCAGCGGGTGAGCGACGTTGACGCGTTTCCGGGTCATATCGCCTGTGCATCTTCCACACAGTCAGAGCTTGTCCTGCCCGTGCGAAATGCAAACGGTGACATTTTCGCCGTCTTCGATATCGACAGCGATCAACCAGATGCGTTCACCGATCAAGACGCATCGTCGATTGGTGAAATTCTGGATGACGTATTTGCAAAATGACATCAGCCCGAGATAGTCGGGCTGATATACGTTTCGTTGTTGCGGACTCGATTAGGACGCGAGGATTTTGGCTTTCTGAGAGGCAAATTCCTCGTCCGTCAGGTGACCTTTGTCTTTGAGCGCCGCCAATCTTTCTAGTTCGTCTGCTGCCGACACACTTGCGACCGAACGGATGTAATCTTTTTGCGCCTCTTCAATCTGGTTCATGGTCTCGACACTGTGCTGGTGCATTTTATCCCCGCGAATAATGAGGTAGCACAGAACACCCAGCCATGGGATCAGGATTACAAAGGCAATCCAAAGCGCCTTGCCGCCGCCGCTTAGGTCCTTTGATCGGAAGACATCGGCAACAACCGAAATCATCACCCAGAACCAGGCGACCATTAGGAACAGCCAGAAGATCGACCAAACTATATCGAAGAAACCGAGCCCATTTTCCATTTTTCGTCCAACCCTTTGCTTATCTATAAGAAATCCCTGCGATTAGAGATCACGCGATTGTAACAGACACGCTGCAGGTTGGTAGATATTGTTTTAGGTGAATGTATTCGGATCAAATTAGGTCTGGAAAAGGGTCGATCATAACGAAGTTTATCAGGATCGCCTGAACCACAGCTATCGCAATCAGCCAGAGAGAAAAGCCGCGTTTGCGGGTTTTGTGTTTGAAGATCCATCGGCCAAGTAACGCGCCGGGACTACCGCCAAGCGCGGCCAGCCACAGTAAGCGGCGTTCCGGTAACCTGCCTTTACGCCGTCTCGCACGGGCCTTGTCCCAGCCGAAGGCCAACAAAGTCAGAATGTTGATTAGCCAAAGATAGATTACTGCAATCCACATGGCTGAGGCATATCAAGCGAGAGTGCTAACGCAAATGAAAAAACTCTTGGAAATTTCATGATTCTAAGTCATCGTGAAAAAGGAGATAAAATTTTCACGAGATTCGGAACGGCGATGAACATCCTGCCACCTCAAGGCGCGACAATCGGTGCGGATATCCGTGCCTTGCGCAAGGCGCGTGGGTTGACGCTGACCGAAATCGCAACGCAGCTGAACCGCTCGGTAGGATGGCTCAGTCAGGTCGAGCGGGACATGTCTGATCCTTCAATCTCGGACCTGCGACAGATAGCCGAATGTCTGGGCGTGCCGATGTCGATGTTGTTCGCACATTCTTCGGTGCCAGCGGACGAGCAGGGCTATGTCGTTCGCGCCGGATTGCGCCGACCGATGGGGTCTGGAGAAGAAGGGCTGATCGAAGAACTGCTTTCGCCCGACCTGACCGATGATTTCGAGATGGTACACTCCACCTTTGAGCCTCGCTCAAAAATGCAGAAGCCGGCCAGCCGACCAACACAAGAGGTTGGCTACATGATTTCAGGTCGTTTGGATTTGACCATCGGACCCCGCCAGTTCACCGTTGGCCCAGGCGACAGTTTTCGCATCAAGCATGAAACCTATCAGTGGGCCAACCCCTATGATGAGCACGCCGTGGCCATTTGGGTCATCGCGCCGCCGGTGTACTGATGAGCTTTGAGGCCTGGACCATATTCGCGTTGTTCTGGGTGGTGTTCGTCACCACGCCGGGGCCGAATGCGGTCAACTGCATCTCAAACGGGATGAGCCTGCCGTTTCCCAAGGCAATGTTGGGCGTGCTCGCAATCCTGACACAGGCCAGTGCATTTCTGATCCTGTCCGCGCTGGGCGTGACCGCGCTTATTGCAGCCTCTCCGACCGGGTTCTTCATTGCCAAGCTGGTGGGTGCGGGCTTCCTGATCTGGGTTGGTGTGCGTGGTTGGATGAACGCAACACGGCCTGCCCCGGCCAGTGAACGCCCTGCGCGGCACGTCTACCTGCATGCGCTGGCAGTAGCGACGATCAACCCCAAAAGCGTGGCCGGATACCTCGCCGCCTTTTCGCAGTTCGTACAACCCGATGTGCCGATCTGGCAGCAGATGGGGGTGATCATGCCGACTGCGCTGGTCATCACAACACTCAGCTATACCGGGTTCACACTGTTGGGCGCGCTGATGGGCAAAGCTGCGCTAGGCGCAGTGTTCAATACGTGGGTTCGCCGTTTAATGGCGGCCTGTTTCATCATCTATGGCGTGTTGCTGGGTGCCAGTTCCACGCCTTCGGCAAGGGGGTAATCACATGCACACTGGTTCCTGCCTTTGCGGCGCGGTTGCTTTCACGATTGACGGAGAACTGTCGCCGCCTTCGGCTTGCCACTGCGGCCAATGCCGCAAGCAGTCTGGCCATATCTGGGCCTCAACCGAGACCCATCAGGACAATCTGAGCTTTGGCGCCAGCGATACTCTCAGCTGGTTTCGTGCCTCGGACACCGCCCGGCGTGGGTTCTGCAGCGCCTGCGGCTCATTTCTGTTCTGGCAGCACAATGACGAGGACACGATTTCAATCTCGATGGGCGCGCTCAGCGAACCCACGGGTTTGAAACTCTCAAGGAATATCTTTGTCGCTGACAAAGGTGATTACTACGACATCCAAGACGACCTGCCCCAACGGGCACAATAATAGGGAACAAAAGCATGAGTGATTTTCCAAACAAGGCCCGTGTGGTCATTATCGGCGGCGGTGTCGTCGGCTGTTCGTCGCTGTATCATCTGGCCAAGAAAGGCTGGACGGACTGTGTTCTGCTGGAAAAGAACGAACTGACCGCCGGATCGACGTGGCACGCTGCGGGCAACGTGCCGACCTTTTCGAATTCATGGGCGATCATGAATATGCAACGCTATTCGACCGAGCTGTATTCGCGGCTGGCCGAAGAAGTTGACTATCCGATGAACTACCACGTCTCGGGCTCGATCCGTCTGGCGCACAGCAAAGAACGGATGCAGGAGTTCGAGCACGCCATGTCCATGGGCCTTTATCAGGGCATCCCGATGGAGATGTGGACCCCGGAGCAGGCCAAAGAGCACTATCCGTTCCTGGAAACCCACGATCTAGAAGGCGTTCTGTACGACCCGACCGATGGCGACATTGACCCTGCACAGCTGACGCAAGCGCTTGCCAAAGGTGCGCGTGATATGGGCCAGAAGATCATCCGCTTCTGCCCCGCGACCGGCGTTACTCAGCATGAGGATGGCACATGGACAGTGCACACTGAAAAGGGTGACATCGATTGTGATTATGTCGTCAATGCCGCTGGCTACTACGCGCAGCGTGTCGGTGAGATGTTCAAGCCCTATGGCGGCCGTACCGTGCCCGCGATGGTCATGAGCCACCAGTACCTGCTGACCGACGAAGTGCCCGAGGTCGAGGCGTGGTCCAAGGAACATGGCGGCAAGCTGCCTCTGCTGCGCGACGTGGATATCTCGTATTACCTGCGGCAGGAGAAAAACGGTTTCAACCTTGGCCCCTATGAGCCCAACTGCAAGGGCCACTGGATGACCGAGGACGACCAGATGCCCGAAGACTTCAGCTTCCAGCTGTGGAACGACGATCTGGACCGTATCGAAGACATCGTCACCGACGCGATGGAGCGGGTTCCGCTGATGGCCACCTCGGGCGTAGGTCGTGTGATCAACGGTCCGATCCCTTATGCGCCTGATGGTCTGCCGCTGATCGGCCCGATGCCGGGCGTGAAAAACGCGTTCGAGGCGCACAGCTTCACCTTCGGCATCGCGCAGGGCGGTGGCGCAGGCAAGGTGCTGGCAGAATGGATCGTTGATGGCCACACTGAATGGGATATGTGGGCCGTCGATCCGCGCCGCTACACCGACTACACCGATCAGGATTACTGCAACCAGAAAGGTATGGAAGTTTATGGAAATGAATACGCCATGCACTTCCCCCATCACGAATGGCCTGCCGCGCGCGACAAAAAACTGTCGCCGGTCCATGCCAAAGTGAAAGAACTGGGCGGTGTCATGGGTGTCTATAACGGCTGGGAACGCGCCAACTGGTTCGCCAAGCCAGGCGATGACACGTCAGAAGAGTCCACCCATACCTGGGGCCGCTCGGGCCCATGGGAACAGCGGATCAAAGAGGAATGCGAGGCCGTTCGCGACCATTGCGGCGTGCTGGACCTGCCGGGTTTCTCGCGCTTCATGGTCAAGGGCGAAGGTGCGGCCGAGGCGCTGCGTGGACTGGTCACAGGTGGGCTACCCAAAATCGGGCGTATCAACCTTGTCTATGTCGCTGACGATCGTGGGCGGATTCTGACTGAAATGTCCTGCCTGCGCTTGGGTGAGGATGAATTCGTGATGATCACCGCCGCCACGGCGCAATGGCATGACCGCGATATGCTGGTCAATGTCATGCCCGCGACGGTCAGCGTCGAGGATGTCACCACCACCCGCGACACGCTGATCGTGACCGGTCCAAAATCGCGCGAAATCCTGTCCGGTCTCACGGACGCGGATCTGAGCAGCGGTTGGTTGACCCATCAGGCTGCAACCGTCGCCGGTCAGCCTGCCTACCTGATCCGGGTTTCCTTCGCCGGAGAGTTGGGTTGGGAAGTGCACGCCCTGAACGCGGATATGCCTGCGATCTACGACGCGGTTCTAGATGCCGGTGCCACACCGTTCGGCATGTATGCGCTGAACTCGCTGCGGATCGAAAAGGGTTATCGCGCTTGGAAAGGCGATCTTTCAACCGACTACTCACTACTGGAAGGTGGGCTTGGCCGTTTCGTCAAGCTCGACAAACCGCAGGACTTCCCGGGCAAGGCTGCAATCATGAACGAAAAGCAGCAAGGCGTGAAAAAAGCCTTTGTTACGCTGACAGTTGAGGCAGGTGAGGCCGATGCGCCCTACATGTCCTGCATCTGGCAAGGCGATCAGATCGTGGGTGAAACCACGTCTGGCGCCTGGGGCTACCGCGTCGGCAAGTCCATTGCGCTGGGCATGATCAAGGCTGAGCTTGCAAATCCGGGCACAGAGTTGGAGGTTGAAATCTACGGCCACAAATACCCGGCTGTGGTACAAGAAGACCAACCGCTCTGGGATCCTCAGAATGAGCGGCTGCGCGCGTAACCCCTAACGGAGGTGCCATGAGCAAGCGATATTCCAAACTGGGGCCCGGAGAGGGCCCCAATTATGACTGGGAAAACGACCATACTTTCGTAAAGGTATCCGGTCAGGACACGAATGGCGCCTATACGCTCATGGAAGACAATCTGAAGGCCAGCTTCGCGCTTGGCCTTCATCGCCACGACAGCCATGCAGAAACCTTTTACTTTCTGGAAGGGAAGGTCGATTTCTATGTCGATGGCGACTGGCATCGTTGTGGGCCGGGTACAACGATACACGTTCCTCCGGGCATTCCGCATGCCAGCCGCGTAGCCGGATCTGCACCTGCGAGGATGCTGATGATCTTTCAACCCTCGGGGTTTGACGGGTTCCTAGCAGAACTGGCGAACATGACCGAAACGGACTTTGCCGATGAGGCAAAAATGGCTGAGCTAAACGCCCGTTACGACATCATCCCAATGGGAGCGGTGCCGCCACATCCGGACGATCAAACATAAAGGCAGCTTGTAATGGCGTTCCCAAAAACAATGTCCGGTGTGTATCTGACAAAACATGGCGGGCCTGACGCTCTGGAATGGCGCAACGATATTCCCGTGCCCGCGCCTGGGCCCGGACAAGTATTGGTCCGGGTTATGGCAGCTGGGGTCAACAACACTGACATCAACACGCGGGTTGGCTGGTATTCCTCTGAGGTGACCGGTGCGACTGACGCTGTTGATCAAGATGTCGACGCAGGTGGCTGGGGCGGCGCATTACAGTTTCCGCGTATTCAGGGCGGCGATTTGTGCGGAATCGTCGAGGCAGTAGGGCAGGGGACCATGTTCCAACCAGGTCAGCGTGTGACCTGTCCGATAAATCTACCGCGCCCGCGACCGGGGTATCCAACCGGGTTTATTGCCTTGGGATCCGAAATAGATGGGGCGTTTGCGCAGTATTGTCTTGTTGAGGCAGATGACTTGTATGACGTCAGCGCCTCGCCATTGTCAGACGTGGAAATCGCCGCCATCCCATGCGCGTTCGGAACTGCCGAGAACCTTCTGACACGGGCAGGTGTGACAGCTGGGCAAAAGGTTTTGGTTACCGGAGCATCTGGTGGGGTCGGACTGGCAGCTGTGCAACTTGCAGCTTTGCGTGGTGCTACGGTTTGGGGCGTTTCCAGCCCCGCGAAGGCCGAAGTTGTCAAAAGTCAGGGTGCGTTGGACACGTTTGACCGCGATGCGCCTTTGCCTAAGGACATGTTCGATATTGTGATTGATGTCGTGGCCGGCCCGGCTTGGTCTGGTTTGATCCTGGCCCTGAAACCCGGCGGGCATTATGCGGTTTCCGGGGCCATTGCGGGCCCAATTGTGGAGGCCGACTTGCGAGACATCTATTTGCGCGACATCACCATTCACGGCTGCACGCATCAGGCGTTTGAGGTGTTTGGAAGGCTGGTAGAAATGATAAACGGAGGGCGGATCAGGCCCTTGATCTCGAAGACCTATCCGTTAAAGGACATCGCCACTGCGCAGGCGGATTTTCAATCCAAGGCGTTTCCGGGCAAACTTGTTCTGATTCCCTGAAAAGGCTCAATAATGGCGAATATCACTCTGTTGGATGGATCAATCGGTCAGGAACTGGTCAAGCGTAGTGGTGACAGAGCAACACCACTGTGGTCGACACGGGTGATGATTGATTATCCCGAATTGGTTGGAGATGTTCATGCCGAGTATTTCCGCCGGGGGGCGACTGTAGCCACCACCAACACATATGCTGTTCATCGCTCTCGGCTTGAACGGGTCGGGCTGGAAGGGCAACTTGCCGATCTAGTCGAAACCGCACTGTCGCAGGCTGAACGTGCTTGCACCGCCGAAAGGCGTATCGCTGGTGCGCTGGGTCCTCTTTTGGCGTCTTACCGACCTGATCTAAAACCGGACGTAAACGATGCGGAAGCCAAGTTCTCTGAACTTGTACGTTTGATGGCAGATCGCGTTGACCTGTTTCTGGTCGAAACTGTTTCGTCCGTGCAAGAGGCCGAAGGCGCTCTGCGTGGAACGGCGCAAGCTGGCAAACCAGTTTGGCTGGCATTGTCGGTGATGGACGACGATGGCACGCGCCTACGTTCCGGAGAGCCGTTGTCAGATGTCGCGCCGGTCGTGGACCGTTACCAGCCCGAAGCCGTGCTGATCAATTGTTCCCGACCCGAGGCCATTCCGGCTGCGTTGGACATCATTGCAAAATTGGGTCGCCCATTTGGGGCGTATGCAAACGGGTTTGTCGGGATTTCACAGAAGTTTCTAGAAGACGCGCCGACAGTTGACGCGTTGGAGCACCGGCAGGATTTGGGGCCAGAGGCCTATGCCGAGCATGCCATGGCTTGGGTCGACCAAGGGGCGACCATTGTCGGGGGGTGTTGTGAGGTCGGCCCTGATCACATCGAAGCACTGGCTCATCGGTTACGAGACGCCGGTCACCAGATCGTCTAAGGTGCAAGTGATGCCAAAATCCTCTGACACTTCAACAAAACCGCCGCAGCATTTCGACATTCTCGTTGCGCCCGGCTATGTGCTGTTGGAGTTGGCATCACTGGTCGAAGTACTGCGGCTCGCCAACCGGGTGTGTCCGACCCCTCCGTTCACATATAGCTATCGGTCGCTTAAGGGCGGCCCGATTTCCAGCAGCAGCGAGGCGACAGTTCAGACCGAAGCCGTCCCGTCGCAACCGAAGGCGGATTATTTGTTCGTGATCGGGAATTCCGATCCTGACCATCCCGATCTGTCACTGGGCCGTGTGGTGTCTGACTACACGTTCCGCGGGGCCAAAGTGTTCCTGCTGGCCGAAGCTGCCAGCCGTTACATTGACGAACACGGTACCGACGATATGGCAACTCATTGGGAGAACGCCTCGTTTCTGCGCGAGCGCGGCGCGCGGTTCGAAGCCAAATTGTCGATAGCGACCGAGCAGGGTGCAGTCGTGACCTGCGCTGGTATGGAGGCGACAACCGATGTGGCGCTTGCGTTGATCGGCCGTCATATCTCTGGCCCTGCCAAGATGACCGTTGCGGATATCATGCTGCACGAAAACATTCGTGATTTTTCTTCGATGCAACCGTTTTCCGGGGCGAAATTGACCTCGACCGGCGATGCAAAGTTGGACCAATGCATCAAGCTGATGCAGGCCAATATTGAAGACCCTCTGCCGATCCACGAGATTGTCGATTCGCTGCACCTGTCCAACCGGTCGTTAGAGCGGAAGTTCAAAACCTTCTTCGGTACAACGCCCAATGGGTTTTATCGCGAAATGCGATTGGCCAAGGCCAATAACCTGCTGCTGAATACGACTATGAGCGTGCGTGAAATCGGTCTTGCGTGTGGATTTCCCAACGGGTTTTCCTCGGTTTACAAAAGCTTTTTCGGCGTTACGCCCTTTGTTGTTCGGCGGGAAAAGCGAGCTGCGTCACATCGGTGAAAATCACCGATACTGTGACGATTTTGGTGCCTTAACTGTCGATCTTTCGTGGCAATTTGGCGCAAACCTGACACAGCGGAGATTTCAGGATGGTTGATCTTCCAAGCAAGGCCCGAGTGGTCATCATCGGCGGCGGCGTCATCGGATGCTCGGTCGCGTATCACCTGACCAAAAAGGGCTGGAAGGATGTTGTTCTGCTTGAACGCAAGCAGCTGACCAGTGGCACTACTTGGCACGCGGCGGGCCTGATTGCGCAGCTGCGCGCGACGAAGAATATGACCAAGCTCGCGAAATACAGTCAGGAACTGTACGGTTCGCTTGAGGAAGAAACTGGCGTTGCCACCGGGTTCAAGCGCTGCGGTTCGATCACCGTCGCCCTGACCGAAGAGCGCAAGGAAGAGATTTACCGCCAAGCGGCTATGGCCCGCGCCTTTGGAGTGGAAGTCGAAGAGATCTCGAACGCGCGCGTGCAAGAGCTGTATCCGCATATCAACCTCGACGGTATCAAAGGTGCCGTCTACCTGCCGCTGGACGGGCAAGGTGATCCGGCGAACATTGCCTTGGCTTTGGCCAAGGGTGCACGCCAACGCGGTGCCGTTGTAAAAGAACGCGTGAAAGTAGCTGAAATCGTCAAGCAGGGCCGCAAAGTTACTGGTGTGGACTGGGTTGCCGATGACGGCAGCGCCTCGGGCCATATTGAATGTGACATGGTGGTGAACTGCGCCGGCATGTGGGGTCACGAAGTTGGCCGCATGGCGGGTGTGAATGTGCCTTTGCATGCGTGCGAACACTTCTACATTGTCACCGAGAATATCGAGGGCATGACCCAGCTGCCTGTTCTGCGCGTGCCGGATGAATACGCGTATTACAAAGAAGACGCGGGCAAAATCCTGCTGGGCGCCTTTGAACCGGAATCGAAGCCTTGGGCGATGGATGGTATCCCCGACTCGTTTGAATTCGACCAGTTGCAGGAAGATTTCGATCACTTTGAGCCGATCTTGGAAAAGGCGGTCGAGCGTGTGCCGCTGTTGGCCGAGGCCGGGATTCATACGTTCTTTAATGGACCGGAATCCTTCACGCCTGACGACGCGTATCACTTGGGTCTGGCGCCAGAAATGGACAACGTCTGGGTTGCAGCGGGCTTCAACTCGATCGGTATCCAGTCAGCTGGTGGCGCGGGTATGGCGTTGGCTGAATGGATGGACAGTGGTGAAAAGCCGTTTGACTTGGGCGACGTTGACATCAGCAGGATGCAGCCATTCCAAGGCAACAAAAAGTACCTGTTCGAACGCTCCAAGGAAACGCTGGGTCTGCTCTACGCCGACCACTTCCCCTATCGCCAGAAGGCCACCGCCCGTGGCGTGCGTCGGACCCCGTTCCATCATCACCTGCTGGAACAGGGCGCAGTGATGGGCGAATTGGCCGGTTGGGAACGCGCCAACTGGTTCGCCAGCGAAGGGCAGGAACGCGAGTATCAGTATAGCTGGAAACGTCAGAACTGGTTCGAAAACTCGGCCGCTGAACACCGCGCCGTGCGCGAGAACGTGGGCATGTATGACATGTCGTCGTTTGGTAAAATCCGCGTCGAAGGACCGGACGCCGAAAAGTTCATGAACTTCATCGGTGGCGGTGACTACTCGGTGCCGAATGGCAAGATCGTTTATACCCAGTTCCTGAACCGCACTGGCGGGATCGAAGCTGATGTGACCGTCACCCGCTTGACTGAGACGGCTTACTTGGTTGTTACCCCTGCTGCGACCCGTCTGGCCGACCAGACCTGGATGATGCGCCACGCGGGCAGCTTTAATGTGGTCATCACGGATGTCACCGCAGGCGAGGGCGTTCTGGCCGTCATGGGTCCGAACTCGCGCGCACTGCTCGAAAAGGTTTCACCTGCGGATTTCTCGAACGCGACCAATCCGTTTGGTACTGCACAAGAGGTTGAGATCGGTTTGGGGCTCGCTCGTGTGCACCGCGTAACCTACGTGGGTGAACTGGGTTGGGAGGTCTATGTCCCGTCAGACATGGCCGGTCATGTCTTTGAAACTCTGCACGAAGCTGGTCAGAACATCGGTCTGAAATTATGTGGCATGCACATGATGGATAGCGCACGGATCGAGAAAGGCTTCCGCCATTTCGGGCACGATATCACTTGCGAGGATCACGTGGTCGATGCTGGGTTGGGCTTTGCCGTTAAAGTTGACAAAGGCAGCGATTTTATCGGTCGTGAAGCTGTAATTGGGCGCAAAGAGAGTGGGCCAAAAAATCGTCTGGTGCAGTTCAAACTGACCGACCAGGAACCTTTGTTGTTCCACAATGAGCCGATCATCCGCGACGGTGAGTACGTTGGTTACCTAAGCTCGGGTAACTACGGGCATACGCTGGGTGGTGCGATCGGTCTTGGCTATGTACCTTGTGAAGGTGAGAAGGCAGCGGACGTGCTGGCCTCGACTTATGAGATCGACGTGTGTGGTGTGAAGGTCAAGGCAGAGGCGTCCTTGAAGCCGATGTACGACCCTAAATCAGAGCGCGTCAAAGCGTAATCAAGTTGTCGGGGCGCTGCGGCGCCCCGCTTCTTTTCTAAAGATTGTCAGGGGCAAGCGCGATGTATCAGAATTCCTGATGACCTGTTTCACAGTTTTTGCGGTTCCCAAGCTAGTCTGTATTGCCGTAGAGAAACACGGCATCAGTTGGAGACCCTCCATGGCAAAAACCCCTATTCCGCCAAATAACGCTGACACGCCGAAAGGACTGGCGTTTGCTGTTATAGCCTACGTTCTTTGGGGCTTTCTGCCGCTATACATGAAAGCTATGGCACACATTGGTCCGGTTGAGATCGTGGCGCATCGCATCATTTGGTCTGTTCCAATAGCAGGGTTATTGTTGGTGGCTTTGGGGCGCACACGCGATCTTAAATCGGCGCTGGTGAACCCGAAAATGCTGGCAATGGCGTGCCTGACAGCGGCGTTAATCTCTTTGAACTGGGCGATTTATGTCTGGGCAATTGCAAGCGGGAACGCGCTGGACGCAGCGCTGGGATACTACATCAACCCGCTGTTCAGCATTGCGTTGGGCGCGGTTCTGCTGCGCGAGCCATTGACGAAAACTCAACTGGCGGCGGTTGCAATTGCGGCGTTGGGTGTTCTTATTCTGGTTGTTGAAGCAGGTAGTCTGCCTTGGGCCGCCCTGGGATTGATGGTGACATGGGGGTTTTACGCCTTTTTCAAGCGATCACTGCCGATAGGTCCCAACCAAGGCTTTCTGCTTGAGGTTCTGATCCTGCTGGTTCCCGCGCTGACTTTTGTTACTTGGCTGGGCGTGCAGGGAACCGGGCATTTCGGAGCTGTCGCAACGGACACTATGTTGCTAGCAGGGGCGGGTGTGGTCACGGCAGTGCCTCTGCTCGTCTACGCCAACGGGGCTAAACTGGTGCGGTTGTCCACTATGGGCGTTCTTCAATACATTGCGCCAACAATGATTTTCATCACCGCCATCGCAGTGTTTGGTGAGGAGATCGATCGTGGACGCATGATCGCGTTTCCTCTTATTTGGATGGCGCTTGTTGTCTACTCGGTCCCGATGATCCGGCAGATGCGGGCTCAGGCCTGACGCAGAAGGCGGACGGCCTCTTCAGCCCAAATAGCGTAGGTTTTGGGGCTGGGATGATATCCGTCGGGCGCAGCCAAGGCCGGATCGTCGGGCAGGTTCAAAGCCAAGTGGCGCGCTTGCGGAAAACTGGTCGTGACCTGCATTAAGCCCTGATCCAACCGCGCGGCCTGACGACCCAAAACCCAGGCCAACGGTTGTGGCAATGCCGGGAACCGGTTGATCTGTGGAACACCGGACACCACCAAACGTCGAATGCGCATCGGACCAGTCAGAAGTTCCAGCAATTGCATTTGCCGTTCAACAAAACGTCGACGTGTCACCCCCCGGGTGACGTCATTAACCCCTAGCGCAGTGACTGCCATGTCGAACTGGTTGTTAATGTTACGCAGGCGCGTGATCGTATCCTGTGTTGTGTGTCCGGTTGTTGCTTCTAACCGCCATTCCACGGTGTAGTGCTTTGCCAACCGAGCTACCAATTGTCCGGAAAGTGCCTGCGCCTGAGTTCCCGCGCCAACACCTGCGGCAGAGCTGTCTCCGGCAATGAGCAAACGCAAACGTGGGCCGCGCCCCTCACGGCCTTCGCGCGGGCCAAACGGTTCTGGCAGCAGTTGCACCTTGCGGCGGACGGACAGGCCTTGGGCCGCTAGGATAGGCAGCAGCGGCACGCGCAGAAGCTGATCCGGAGCGACAGGCATGGTCAGCTTAGCGCGTTTTTAAATTCAAGGAACCGCGCGTCGGTCATGATGCGTGCCATCATGGCCTCTCGCAATGCGCCAATGGTTTTATGAGGGCGCATTGCGACTTCAAACTCTTGTATCAACCCTTCATCGTTAAGGGTGATCAGGTCGACGCCCACCGCATCCAAGTCACCAACCTTGCACTGAAATTCCAGCGCCCAGTCTTGGCCGTCCCCCATCACGCGGCGATAACTAAAGTCCGAGAAAACTTGACCCACATGACCCAACACTGCCGCCACGGGCGCGCGCCCGGTCCAGGTGTTGTAGTACGTGGGCGGTGAAAACCTCACATCTTCGGCCAGCAACCCTTGGATCAGGCTCTCATCGCCCTTGGCGACGACCTCTTTCATGCGTTCGATCGTAGGGTGCATGGTTTCTCCTTCCGCTTTGCAGCAGAGTTACTGAACTGTTTCGTTCAGGCAAGCCCGACGTTGCGGGAGGCAGCGTGCTGCGATAGGCAGGCGCCCATGAGCGAGACCTATGACCCCCCAATGACGCCCTTGGAGGTGTTGCACGAAGACGCCCAATTGATCGTGGTGAACAAACCCTCCGGCCTGCTATCCGTGCCGGGGAAGGGCGAGCATCTGAGCGACTGCCTTTTGTCCAGGGTACAGGCAGCGTTTCCGCAGGCACTGTTGGTTCATCGGTTGGATCGTGACACCTCGGGTGTAATGGTTTTTGCCCAGACCCCTCATGCGCAGCGGCATCTGAGCATGCAGTTCGAGAACCGCCAAACCCGCAAGACCTATGTGGCGCGTGTCTGGGGAAGGATGGAAGAAAAAACCGGAACCGTCGATCTGCCGCTGATCGTCGACTGGCCTAATCGCCCGCGTCAGATGGTATGCCATGAGACTGGAAAACCCGCCGTCACCGATTGGCGTGTCATAAAACACGAAAAGGAAACAACCCGCCTGCGTCTATTCCCCAAGACCGGCCGTTCGCATCAGCTGCGGGTTCACATGTTGGCACTGGGTCACCCGATTCTAGGAGATCCGTTCTACGCTGAAGGTGCAGCGCGGGATTTCCCGCGCCTAATGCTACATTCCGAGGAATTGCGCCTGAAAAACCCCGAAGGCGGGGTGTCGATGAAGTTTCGCGCCAAGGCAGATTTCTAGTCTCAGGTCGTACTGGTCCACAGCATTTTCAGATTGCCCAGTGAAAACCGTTTTGTCCGCTTGCGTGGCGCACAGGGTTGGCGAGCGGCCATGATCTCGCGTTCGATCTCAAACGCGCGCAGGCGGTGACTCTGAGCCCAACGATCCAGTTTCAGTTTCATCATCACGTGATTGTCGCGGCTTGGCATGATTGAACTCCTGATTAAATTAAATCAAGCTTCGCGCATCACTCCTGACACCGTGTTGTCAGGGGGGTGTGTTAGAGTGTCAGCAGATCAATCGGAGACTCCCTCATGCGTCGTTCCACCCGTCTGTTTGAAATTATCCAAATCCTTCGTGCTGCCGAAACGCCTGTGACGGCCGAGGCGCTGGCTGATAAGCTCGAGGTTTCCGCCCGCACGGTGTATCGCGACATTGCAGCGCTGCAGGCGCAGCGCACCCCGATTGAGGGAGAGGCAGGGGTCGGCTACCTGATGCGCCGAGGCTACGACCTGCCACCGTTGAATTTCGATGCCGAAGAAGTCGAGGCGCTGTGGGTCGGTCTATCGATGCTGGCCCGTACCGGTGACAGCACGCTGCAACAGGCAGCTGATCGGGTGTGCCGTAAGATCGAAGCGTTGCGCGTCCCTGCCGACTGGTTGCAAGTTGCCCCGTGGGGGGCGCCTATGGATGATCCGGCTAAGGGCTGCGTGCCTGTAGTGAATTACCGAGAAGCCATTCGCAATGAGCGCAAGGTCCGTATCACGTATGTGAACGCCGAAGGTGATCGGAGTGAGCGCGTCGTGCGCCCCGTGGCCCTGATTTATCACATCGAGTGCACCATGTTGGCCGGGTGGTGCGAGCTGAGAAACGGGTTCCGGCACTTCCGTACCGACCGCATCTGGGCCTGTGAGCTGACGGACGATCATTTTTGCGGGCAGGGAGAGCCGTTAAGAGCGATCTGGCAAGAACAGAACCACTGGGACGCCATGGCAAGCGCTTCGTAAGCGGCGGGTATTCGCCTATTTCACCGAATTGTTGCTTGAGCCTGCCTAGGTGCGCCGCGATATACTGCAGCAAACAATACGCGCCCGGCGAACGGGCGCAGGAGCAGAAGGTGATACCATGACGATTTCCAAGTTTGTTTTGTCGGCCGGGCTATGCTCGGGCATGTTTTTGGGTGCGTGCACGGACCCCAGTACATTGAACCTGCCTTCCGATCCCAATCAAAACACCAAGCAGGGCGCGCTTCTGGGTGGTCTGGTCGGCGCTGGCGTGGGTGCGATTGCAAATGATTCTGACCCTCTTTTGGGGGCACTGGCCGGTGGCGCCATCGGTGCGGCCGGGGGCGGACTGATTGGCAACCAGTTGGACAAGCAGGCGGCAGAGCTACGTCAACAGTTGGCCAATGATGGCATCACCGTCACAAACGCAGGCGATCGCCTGATCGTCACGGTACCGAACGATATTTCCTTTGATACTGACAGCGCGACGGTCCGTCCTGCACTGCGTTCAGACTTGGTACGGGTGGGACAGAACTTGACGCGCTACCCCAACTCAGACGTTCAGGTCGTTGGCAATACCGACAGTGATGGAGAGGCATCTTACAATCAGGCCCTGTCCGAACGTCGCGCACAGTCTGTAGCCGATATCCTTCAGGCCAATGGCGTCAGCAGCGCCCGGATATCGACGATTGGTCTGGGCGAAAGCCGACCCGCCGCTTCGAACCTGACGCCGGAGGGAAAGGCCCGAAATCGTCGCGTCGATATCGAGATCATCCCCAACGGCAGCGCGTAGCTTAATGGGGCACTGGAAGGTGCCCTTTTTTGCACATTGACTGCGCGTCACTTGGCCTTTGGCATGCGCGCCGCTTGAGCTAGCTATTGGGAGACACCATAGCGGAGTTTCCCGATGTCCGAACCGATCCTGTTGAGCCTTTCCGGCTCATTGCGCCAAAGCGCGACCAATCGCAAATTGCTGCGCGAGGCTGCTCGACTGTTCGATCCTGGCACCCATATCGAGGCCGACCTGAACCTGCCTTTATACGATGGTGATTTGGAAGATGGCGAAGGCGTCCCCGCAGCGGTGCAAGCGCTGGCAGACCAGATCGCGCAGGCCCACGCGGTAATCATCTCAACTCCGGAATACAACAAAGGGCCATCTGGTGTTCTGAAAAACGCGCTGGATTGGGTCAGCCGAACCGAAGGTCGCCCGTGGGCTGACAAGCCAGTGGCCGTGATGTCGGCAGCGGCAGGTCGTGCGGGGGGTGAGCGCGCCCAGATGGTATTGCGCAGCTACATGGTTCCGTTCCAGCCGCGTATCCTGCAGGGACCTGAAATTCACTTGGCAAACAGCTCGAACGAGTTTGACGAACAGGGGAAATTGACCAGCGACCGCTATGAAAGCAATTTGAGAACCCTGATGGAAAAGCTGCGGGTCGAGGCGGGCTTCTAAGACTTGTTCGCACAGGCTGTGCTGCCTAATCTGCTGCCATGGCAGAAGAACTTCAGATCGACGCAATAGACCCCGCCCGCGCCACCGCGCTTCAGGTGGCATTGGGGCAGGACGCGACGATCGAAGAGGGCACGCCGCTACCGCCGTTTTTTCATCAGCTCTATTTTTGGTCTCCGAGACCGCCGGAACAGTTGGGTCGGGATGGCCATCCGAAGGTGGGTGGCTTGATTCCTGACTTGGGTCTGCCCCGTCGTATGTGGGCCGGAGGGCGATTGCAATTCAACGCGCCTTTGATCGCTGGCCGCAGGGCTGAAAGGCGATCCACTTGCGAGAATGCGACGACGAAAACCGGGCGCACCGGGCCGCTAGGGTTCGTGACTCTGCGGCATGAAATTTGGCAACGTGACGTTCATTGCCTGACCGAATGGCAGGATCTGGTCTACCGTGAGGATGCGACCGCAGCGGAGGTCAAACCCGTCGCTCCGACCGCGCGAACAGATGAGACAGACTGGCGAGACGTCACTTTCGATTCAACCTTACTATTCCGTTACTCGGCGCTCACTTTCAACGGCCACCGCATCCACTATGACCTGGACTACGCTCGAGACGTGGAAGGCTACGCTGGGCTGGTTGTTCACGGCCCGTTGCTAGCGCAGCTTCTAATGTTGTTTGCTCAGGAACTTATGGGTCCCTTGAAACAGTTTTCTTTCCGCGCCACGGCGCCATTGATGCACTTTGAGTCTGCTACATTGGGTCGGAACGAACAAGCCCTCTGGGTGCGTGGACCTGACGGGCGACAATGTATGACTGCTGAGGCTATTCCCAAATCAGAGTGACGCTTGGGGTCGGAAATCGTCTGGAATCTCATCCTGCCCCTCCAGCACAAGGTCGGCCATCACTTCGGCGACTTTGGGTGCCATGCCAAAACCGATCTTAAAGCCTCCGTTGGCGATGAACTGACCTTTGTGCAGTGGGTGAGACCCCAACATTGGCGCGCGGCTTTTGCTACGAGGGCGGACACCAGCCCAACGTTCTATGACCTCAGCCCCGTGCAGCAGCGGTACCGCTCGCATGGCGCGGTCCAGTACGTCGTCCAACGCCGCATCCGTGCTGGACGGGTCTTCGTAGTCGCGTTCCGATGTGGAACCTATCGCCAGAGTTCCATCCGAATGGGGCACGATATGGATCGCGTCCGCAAACAGTTGCGGTGCCTCGCCAGCATCGAACCGCAGCAGTGCGGCCTGCCCTTTGACTCCATTGCCAACGGTTCTTTCGAATGCGTTGCTCAGTTCAAGCAATCCCGCAAGGCCAGTGGCGTGAACGACCTGCCCCGCATCCGGTGCATCTGGCACCACCTCAACCCCCATCACAGACAGGGCTGCCACGAGCGCGGCACAAGCCCGTCGGGGGTGCATACGGGCGCTGAGCGTGTCGTGAATGACGAACCCGGTCGGGCTGGGCGGGCACCATGACCCAAGTGCCTCTGTCTCAACCACCCGCCATTCGGCGCGGCCTTGCCACAGTTCGGCTGCGGTGATCGAACGAGCATGAGCAAGTTCAAGCGTGCGGGCGTCGGCGATGGGCTGCAAGCGGCCCAGTCTGGCATATCCTGCTGAGACGCCTCCGGTCGCCTCAACTTGCATCCAAAACGGCTCGGCCATGATCAGGCTGTCAAACTGAAAGGCCTTCTTCGCGTTCCAATTCTCGGGCACATGGGGGGCTAAGGCGCCGACCAACCCTCCGCTAGAGCCTGCACCTGGGCCAAACGGGTCGACGACCTGCACCTTGGCGCCGCGGCGGGCGCAGGTCCAGGCGATGGACAGGCCAAAGATGCCAGCACCACGCACCGTTACATCGACCATTGCCATTCCTCTTTTCCTTGTTCAGTGTCGCGCCGCTTAGCTACAGGATTCCCCGATGGCAGACCAGCGCGCTGAACTGACATGGACCGAGGATCAGATTCCGGTCTCGGACCGTTTCGATGATCCCTATTACTCGTTGCAAAACGGGTTGGAAGAAACGCGCCATGTGTTCTTGACGGGCAACGATCTGCCCGCACGTTTCGCGCCGGGTTTCCGCATTGCCGAGTTGGGTTTTGGCACTGGTCTAAATATGCTTACCGTATGGTCCGAGTGGGAGAAATCCGGCCAGACCACGCCCCTGACCTTCACCAGTTTCGAAGCTTTTCCGATGGCTCATTACGATATGGCTCGCGCGTTGGCAGCCTTCCCCGATCTTGCGCCATGGAGCGAACGTTTTCTTGCCCGTTGGCAGGGCGGACGTTGTGATTTGGACACCTTGCATCTTGAGGTGGTCGAAGGGGACGCACGTGTAACGTTGCCCGATTGGTCGGGTGCCGTCGACGCATGGTTTCTTGACGGATTCTCTCCGGCCAAAAACCCTGAGCTTTGGGGTGCTGACTTGATGCAGCAAGTGGCTGCCCATACCGCCAAGGGTGGCACGGCAGCCACCTATACAGCTGCCGGGTTCGTGCGGCGCGGTCTGCAAGAGGCGGGTTTTACCGTCACCCGCACGCCCGGGTACGGTCGCAAGCGTCATATGACCCGGGCGGTTCGGGAATGACGCAGCAGAACAACTCTCGTGCGGGTATCGCGCTGATGATAGCGGCGACGATTGTGTTTGCCTTGCAAGACGGAATTTCGCGCCATCTGGCTGGAAACTACAACACCTACATGGTCGTGATGATCCGTTATTGGTTCTTTGCGGCCTTTGTCGTCGCTTTGGCCGCGCGCGCGCCCGGAGGAATAAAGGCTGCGACGCAGACCAGCCAACTGGGGTTGCAGGTGTTTCGTGGCCTCTTGCTGGCCGCTGAAATCTGTGTTGCCGTATACGCCTTTACAGTGCTGGGGCTGATCGACACCATGGCCGTCTTCATCTGCTACCCCCTTCTGGTTGCTGCCCTTAGTGGGCCGGTTCTTGGCGAAAAAGTTGGCTGGCGGCGTTGGATGGCGATTGGTGTTGGATGCATTGGGGTGCTGATCATCCTGCAACCGGGCGTGGGCGTTTTTAATCCTTGGGCCGTTCTTCCTTTGATGTCTGCGCTGATGTTTGCGGTCTATGCGCTGCTGACCCGCTACGTTGCCAGAAAGGACAACACGGCCACCAGTTTCTTTTGGACTGGCGTTGCCGGGGCAATTGCCATGACGCTGGTGGGGGCGTGGTTCTGGGAGCCAATGGAACGTGCGGATTGGGCTTGGATGGCGTTGCTATGTGTTAGCGGAGTGTGCGGCCATTGGCTGCTGATAAAATGCTATGAAATGGCCGAGGCCAGTGCGGTGCAGCCATTTGCCTATTTTCATCTGGTTTGGACAGCCATACTCGGCATTTCGGTCTTTGGTGAAGCGCTGCGGCCAGAGGTGGTACTGGGCGCAGCCCTTGTTGTCAGCGCGGGTCTGTTTACCCTATGGCGCGAACGAAGCCAGAGTTGATCCAATCAGTTCCTGTGAAAACGGGACAGGCAACGCTGGCTGCCCCAGACGGGCACGATAGACCGGCAGGCTTTCAGCCACACGCATTACATAATTGCGGGTTTCGCTGAAGGGGATCATTTCAATCCAATCGACGACGTCGATTTCACCAGCGCGTGGGTCACCATACCGGTCCATCCATGAAATCGGACGTCGAGGTCCGGCGTTATAGCCCGCCGCCATCATCACCACATTGCCGTTAAAGTTGGCGGCCAAGCCCGAGAGGTAGTTCGCGCCCAGTTTGGCGTTATATTTCCAGTCCGATGTCAGCTTGACTGTCTTGTGCCCACTTAGGATACCCATTTCCTTAGCTACTAGCTGCGCCGTGGCAGGCATCACCTGCATCAACCCACGAGCCCCAGCGCCGCTGACCACAACCGGGTCAAATTCGCTTTCACGACGGGCAATGGCCAGTGTCATCTCTTTCGCCATCGGCAGGCCCATATCGGCAACCGGATGTACCGGGTAATAGGCCGCGGGCAGCACGACGCCTGTTTTGGCCGCGCGCTTGGCGATCATTACTGCCAGATGCGGCTCTTTGAGTTCGATCACCAAGTCGCCCAACTGTGTGGCCTGCACCTGATCCAACTCTTCCACCAGATGGGTTAGGAAGCGTTCGGCTAGGTTGTCTTCGCCCGCGCGTAGTAACACAAGCCCCGCCTCAAGCACGCTGGAATCGGCGAATTTGGCCTGTTTCCAATGTGGAGCTCGACGTGGGTTGGCCAATTCGTTGTCGAAAGGTCGACCGATCCGTTCTGCCGCCAATAGGCCGTAGAATGAAGTCTGGTGATCGGCACCTACCGCGTAAGCCTCATAGGCTTTATCAGCATCGCCATTCGCCGCGTGGGCCCGTCCCAGCCAGTAGCCACCGCGGCCTTTCGAAATCGGAGACTGAACTGCGCCCGAGAAATTCTGGAAATGCCGAACCGCCGTGGCTGGGTCGTTGAGTTTGCGCAGGGCTAGAAAACCAGCCAGCCATTCGAGATCTGCATAGGCATAACCCATTTCCGGGGTCATGTGGTGGTTCGCGGCAATTTTGTAAGCGCGGTTTACGTCGCCGTTTCGCATCTCAAGTCGCGCCAAACGGCGACGACCTTCAGCCCATTTGTCTGGCTCACCCAAGGCGTCAGGCCCGGTTGAACGCGCCAGCATCAAATCTATCGCGCTATCATCCAGTTCCTTTTTGTCGCGCCAGACAAACCGATCAAAGGCTAGGCCCGGCGCGTCGGCCACGGTTTTCGGTACCGCCGCAACTTTACCATCCACGCCAGGCAGGCGTTTTTGCAAAGCGATCCGCGCCTCGGCCAGCTTGCGCTGATCTGAACTGACCAACGGCAGCATCTGCCCAGCACTGATAAGATGATTGTCCCACAACATCCGGTCCAATCTGGCCGCGTGGTGAGGCTTCAGCAGGTTACCGAAATTCTCCAGATAAGCCTTCTGCAGACCTTTTCCCATCGGCATAGTGCGCCACGCAGCGACGATGTCTGCCTCGGCGTCTCCTTGGCGACCCTTTGCCTTCAACGCAACGGCGTAGTTCAACGCGCCTTCGGCCGTCTGAGGCAGCACATCGGCATAAAATTTCAACGCCCGGTCGGGATCCGCCCCGGTAAATGCAGGTTCGCTTTTGCGCCGTAGCCAAGCCAGACCCGGCCAATCCGGGCGACGTTCCAGAAACACCAACACATCGCCCGAGCTGCCAAAGCCTTCGCGTAGCCAGTGCCAGACGATGATATCGCGCGTGACCGATCCTCGTTGACCCGACACTTGCAGGGCCGCGTTCCAATCGCCCTTTCTCATCTCATTCATCCCGGCGCGCAGGTCGCCTACAGCGTCAGCCTGTGCCTGCCCAACTGAGCCAAGAATCATCGCTATCAAAAGCGCTATAACGCGTGTCATGCCTTGCATTTCCCAACCAACCAAGGATAGAGCCATTTAGGATAAACCTTGTGCCGAAGGTATCAACTCACATCGCCATGAATGTGACGATCTTTGGGCACAAAAAACACAAACTGCACTCTAAGGAGCGTGTCATGTTCAAAGGCTCAATGCCAGCCCTCGTCACTCCGTTCACTAACGGCGAGTTGGACCTGAAGACGCTCAAACACTTGGTTGAATGGCACATTCAGGAAGGCTCGACCGGATTGGTGCCTGTTGGCACCACTGGGGAAAGCCCCACGCTCAGCCACGAAGAACATGAAACTGTTGTGGCAGAGGTGGTCAAAGCATCAGCGGGTCGTGTACCCGTGATTGCGGGCGCGGGCTCGAACAACACGGTCGAGGCGATCCGCTTTGTGCGATTCGCTGAACGGATCGGAGCGGATGCGGCGCTGGTCGTGACGCCATATTACAACAAGCCCACCCAAAAGGGTTTGATCTCGCATTTCCGCGCGCTGCATGACTGCGCGGACATTCCGATCATAATCTACAATATCCCAGGCCGGTCCGTCATCGACATGACGCCTGAGACTATGGGCGAACTGGCAAAGCTGCCGCGCATTATCGGTGTCAAGGATGCCACCGGCGATCTGGCCCGCGTCAGCCAGCAACGTGCCTCGTGCGGACCCCAATTCTGTCAGCTGTCAGGTGAAGATGCCACCGCGTTGGGTTTCAACGCGCATGGCGGCGTTGGCTGTATTTCGGTAACGGCAAATGTCGCGCCGAAACTATGCGCCGAATTCCAGCAAGCCACACTGGACGGTGACTACGCAAAAGCGCTCGAATACCAGGATCGCTTGATGCCGTTGCACGAAGCGATCTTTATTGAGCCTGGATTGGTCGGGGCAAAATACGCGCTCAGCAAATTGGGTCTGTGCAGCGAAGAAGTGCGTTCACCCTTAACACTGCTGGAAAACAGCACCAAGACAGCCATCGACGCTGCGATGGCGCATGCCGGTCTGATTTAAGGTCAGTAGGATGAAAAAAGGGCGGCCTCTGGAATCAGAGCGCCGCCTTTTTTGTACAGATATTCAGCGTTTGCCGTAGTACAGCCCGACCACATGTTCAGCTTGGGCAAAGAAAAGCCAGCGTGAAACCACAACGCCGGTCAGATGCGACAGCACAGCAAGCAACGCAAAGACATGCTTGATCGCGACGCCCGAGACCGGGATCAAGATCAACAGCAGCGGTAGAACGAACGCTAAGCCAAAAGAAATCATGCGCAGTTTATGGGCGTGTTTGCGCCCAACCACGTGAACGAACTCTCGCAACAGGTAATTCGTTCCTGTGTGTGGGGGTTCAAATGCGCGAACTGCTCCTCGATCTCCTAATCCGGTTGCGGTCCCCAGATTGGTTCCGGACTGGGCAAGTGCGTTGTCACCTTTTGCCCAGTAGGCAAGTTGCACGGCACCGGCGATGGCCAGCAACCACGGCGCCAGCGCTTCGGCTCCGGACAAAAGCGCGCCACCTGCCAGGCTAAAGGACAGGAAGACTGCTGGGGTTAGGTTCATATTCCAACGCGGGATCGTCTTGAGCTGGGTGTAGATCATCGAGGTGGTGAACACGGTGGCAAGGCTGAGTATTGCGCCGATCCACCCTAAAATCGTCCAATGGCTTTGTAGGAACACGGCACCGAACGCATAAAGCGCCATGACTACTAGGGCGGCAACGGCACAGACCCCTTCACGGCTGAGCCAGCTGGATTTCCATTGGCTGAACGCCTTCCAGGCGCGTTCGGGATGGCCCAGGTGGAACGTCGATGCCAGCAGGCCACCAACGGCCAGTCCATAAGCGATGACGTAGAAGACAAAGGCCACAAATCCAGTAACGGCGGGCTGACCAAGGCCAAGGAAAAACAGCAACCCGAAACCCAAGCCGGAAAAGGTCGTGAAGATGATGACAGAAGGGGCCGGGTGCATCAGAGCTTCTCCAGAGTTTTGTCGAGCCAGCCGAGGAAGCCCTTGGGTTCTTCGGCGACTGGGGCCAACAGTGGCGCAAGAATGTCGATCTGGTCTTCGATCTGATCCTTGGGCCGCGGCGGTAAGTATTTGTTGACGGGTTTGGTGCCCATTTCCGGCATCAGGTCCATGCCTTCGCGTTCAGCGACTAATTTACTTACATCGCTGTCGGGATCACCAAGATCGCCAAAATGGCGCGCACCCGCCGGGCAGGTGCGTACGCAGGACGGGACGCGGTCCACTTCGGGCAGGTTTTCGTTGTAGATACGGTCCACGCAGAGGGTGCATTTCTTCATCACACCCTCGGCTACGTCCAACTCGCGCGCGCCGTAGGGACACGACCACGCACACAAGCCGCAGCCGATGCAGTCACTTTCATTGACCAGTACGATGCCATCCTCGACCCGCTTATAACTGGCACCGGTGGGGCAAACAGTGACGCAAGGGGCGTCTTCGCAATGCAGGCACGATTTCGGGAAATGGATCAGTTGGGCGTTACCTTCGGCTGGCTGTACTTCGTACGAATGCACACGGTTCAGGAACGTACCCGATGGATCGCCACCGTACGCATCCTGATCAGACAGGGGCGCGCCGTAGTTTTCAGTGTTCCAGCCTTTACAAGAAATCACGCAGGCGTGGCAGCCGACACAGGTATCCAAGTCGATGACCAAGCCCATTTTACGTTCGGTGGATTGGGGGAGCTGAGTCATTTGCCAACCTTCCATGCGATATCTTTCGGGCCAGTGCCGACCGGTGACTTGATCGGTGCGAACTCGGGCTGGCTTTCCGCGTCCGAAGGCGGGTCTGCCTTTTCGATTTTCACCTTAAGGTCGAACCACGCGGCCTGACCTGTCACCGGGTCGGAGTTGGCCCAACGCATTCCGTCACCTTTCGGCGGCAACAGTTCGTGGATCAGGTGGTTCAGCAGGAAGCCTTTCGTCGCCTCTGGTGCGTCATCCTGAAGGGCCCAAGCCCCTTTGCGCTTGCCAATCGCGTTCCATGTCCAGACGGTGTTTTCGTTCAGTGCCGCCATTTCCATGACCGGCACTGTGATTTCGCCATGCGGAGAGCTGACCTTGGCCCAATCGCCGTCTTGCAACCCATGTTCCCGCATTAGCTTGGTCGGCACATAAAGCGGGTTGCGGCCGTGTAATTGGCGTAACCAAGCGTTCTGGGTGCCCCAGCTGTGATACATCGCCATCGGGCGCTGGGTCAGCGCGTTGATGGTGAACCCCTCGTTGCCCTGCTGATCGGTTTCGTACCAGATCGGCAGCGGGTCCATCGTGTCTTTGATCCGCTGGCGCAGGTGGTCAGGCGGTTGGCGGTCACCGTGGCCTTCGGCGGCCAGTTGGAATTTGCGCATCGGTTCCGAGTAAAGCTGAAACAGATAAGGTTGCGGGCTGTCATAGATGCCCATCCCAACGGCCCAGTCCTGATAGGCCGCATTCCATGGTTTATAGTAATCTGCACCTTCGGGAATATGCGCGACGTAAAACCCACCATTTTCGATATAGCGGTTGAGTTGGTCGGGATTGACCTCTCCACGCCCTTCTTTGTCGCCGTTTTCGCCCCGGAAACCGGCCAGTGGGCCGATGCCAGGCTTGCGCTGATGGTTTACGATGTAGTCAGCGTAGTCTTTCCACTTTGGCGTACCGTCTTCGTTGGTGAAGCCCGGCAGGCTCATACGGTTGGCGAGTTCGATCAGAACCGACTGGAAGCCGCGCACGTCGCGGTCCGGTTCGATCACTGGCCAGCGGATCGCGTCGGCGGCGGCGTCAGCCTCGCAGATCGGGCGGTCCAGCAGCGAAATACAGTCGTGCCTTTCCAGATAGGTCGTGTCGGGCAGGATCAGGTCGGCATAGGCAACCATTTCCGACGAATAGGCATCGGAATAGATTATCTTTGGAATGACGTATTTGCCGTCCTCGTTGCGGGCGGTCAGCATCTCCATGACGCCCTTGGTGTTCATGGACGAGTTCCACGACATATTCGCCATGTACATGAACAGCGTGTCGATCTTGTAGGGATCGCCAGCGGCAGCATTTGAGATTACCATATGCATAAGCCCGTGGGCGGACATGGGGTTTTCCCAGGTGAACGCCTTGTCGATCCGCTGCGGTGTTCCGCAATCGTCGATCAGCAGGTCTTCTGGGCCACGCGGGAAACCAAGATGTGGCCCTTCCAGTGGGCGACCCGGTCGGCGGTCGCCATGTGGTGTGGGGTGGGCTTCGACCGGTTTTGGATAGGGCGGCTTGAAGCGGAAGCCACCTGGAACCTCAACGGTGCCCAACAGAATTTGCAACACGTGCAATGACCGGCAGGTCTGGAAACCATTGGCATGAGCCGAGATACCGCGCATTGCGTGGAAGCTGACCGGTCGGCCGATCATTTTAGCGTGCTTTTCACCGCGGAAGTCTGTCCATTCGTGGTTCAGCTCAATTGCCTCGTCAAAGGCGACGCGGGCAATTTCAGCAGCGATGGCGCGAATGCGGCTGGCGGGAATACCACAGCGCTCGGCCACGTTTTCAGGTGCATGATCGTCTGACAAGTATTTCTCGGCCATCAAGTGGAACACTGGTCTGTGCGTGACACCGTCCTTCTCGTAGGTGGCCGACAGGTCAGGACGAACGCCTGGTTTGTCAAAAGCAGTGGGTTCGCCAGTGGCGCGGTCTATCACCAGCGGTTTGCCATCGGCGTCGCGCAGGAACAGCCCTTTCTCCGGGCCTTCGGCGGCATTGACCAAAACCGGCGCGTTGGTATAGCGGCTGAGGTAATCGAGGTCGATCTTGCCAGCCTTCATAAGCACGTGGATCAGCGACAGGATGAACAGCCCATCCGTGCCGGGTGTGATCCCAACCCAGTCATCCGCCACCGCGTTATAGCCCGAACGGATCGGGTTCACCCCGATCACGCGCGCGCCGCGTTTTTTAATCTTACCGATGCCCATCTTGATTGGGTTGCTGTCGTGGTCTTCGGCCACGCCAAACAGCATGAACAGTTTGGTGTGATCCCAGTCGGGCTGGCCGAATTCCCAAAACGCGCCGCCCATCGTATAGATGCCGCCCGCTGCCATGTTCACGGAGCAGAATCCGCCGTGGGCGGCGTAGTTCGGGGTGCCAAAGTTCTGCGCCCAAAAGCTGGTGAAGCTCTGGCTTTGATCCCGCCCAGTGAAAAAGGCCAACTTCTGCGGCGCGGTTTCGTGCAGTTCGTTCAGCCAGCCGACGGCAGTGCTGATGGCCTCATCCCATTCGATCTCGCGAAACTCACCCGATCCGCGCGGGCCGACCCGGCGCAAGGGCTTGCGCAGACGAGACGGTGCATTGACCTGCATGATCCCGGCGCTGCCCTTGGCGCAAAGAACACCTTTGTTCACCGGGTGGTCACGGTTGCCTTCGATATAGGCGACTTTGCCGTCCTTCATGTGCACGTTGATGCCGCAGCGACAGGCGCACATGTAACAGGTGGTGCGCCGGACCTCGTCCGAGACTTTCGGGCTGGTGTCGATCTTCGGTTGCTGGATGGTCATCTGGCGTCCTTCTGTCGGGGCAGCGTATCAAGTCAGGAATGTTAGTCCGGTTAAGATAAACCCTGCAATAAAAAGAGTTTCTGTCGTGATTGGCAGTCGGGGCTTTTGAAGACGTATGGCCTTGGCCAAAACCATTTCCGTGCTTGGCGCAGCCGGGACAGAGTCATTGGCGGTCCAGTCGCCGGAGGTATGACGCAATTGGGTCAACACGTTTCCGGCGCAGTTTTGGATTGTTGTGCCTGAACAGCGGTCACGGCGATCATATGTAGCACATCATCGGCCGAGCACCCGCGCGACAGGTCATTGGCCGGCTTGGCAAGGCCTTGCAAAACAGGGCCAATAGCTTCAGCACCGCCAATCCGCTGCGCGATTTTGTAGCCAAGGTTACCAGCATCCAAATTTGGAAAGACAAAGACGTTAGCCTGCCCTTGGAGCGGCGAGTCCTTGGCCTTTTTGCTGGCCACTTCGGGCACAAAGGCAGCGTCGAACTGCAGCTCGCCATCGATTAGCAAGTGTGGGCTGGCGGCCTTGGCGATGCGAGTGGCTTCAACAACCTTGGATACCTTGGGATGTTTGGCGCTGCCGCCAGTGGAAAACGACAACATAGCCACGCGCGGTGTTTCACCAGTTAGCGTTTGATAAGAAGCGGCTGATGCTTGCGCGATCTCGGCCAGCTCCTGTTCGTTGGGATCCACGACCAGACCGCAATCGGCAAAGATATGAACGCCCTGAACTGTGTGGTGGTCGCGCTCATAAATCATCAGGAAAAAGCTGGACACCATATGAGCGTTTGGTGCCTTGCCAATGATCTGCAATGCAGCGCGCACAGTATCTGAGGTGGTTTCAACCGCACCCCCCACTGTGCCGTCGGCTAGACCCAAATGAACCAACATTGCGGCATAGTTCAGACGGTTCTTAATCAGGTCCTGTGCATTTTCGGGCGTCATGCCCTTGTGCTTGCGCAGCTCATAGTAGGCCGTAGCAAAACGATCTGTATGCGGGGAGGTGGTTGGGTCGTGGATATCGATCCCACCGACATCGGCTCCACCTTTTTCAGCCAACAGCGCAGTGACTTTGGCTTGATCACCCACAAGGATGATTTCGGCGGCATTCTCGGCACGTGCTTTCAGCGCACCTTCTACAACACGTGGATCATCGCCCTCGGCAAGGGCGATGAACTTTTTGGAACTGGTTGCAGCCCCAAGAATTTGACGCAGGGGCTTCACTGTGATCAGGCCTCGGCTTGGTGTGCCATGTCTTCGGCTGCGATACCTGCGACGGCGACGGGTTTTTTCATTGCGTCGCGGCGGAAGGGTTCGCCGAGTTCCTGGTTGATCAT
>NZ_JBQFPX010000008.1:0-140714 GCF_056536545.1 Ruegeria sp. CK1 | reverse complement strand
TCGGTTAAATGCGTTGCTGCATCCGCTAAGTCCCGACAAGCAAGAACGATGCAGATCAAGCTTGATCTGAAAGCGGAATTTGCGCCCATTGCGTTCAAGTTCGGTTTTGTCCGCACAGCGGTCATTGATGCACTAAGCAGCGAAAGACTGCTTTGAGCCCAACCCGTGAATTCAGAATATGCGCGGCATGCGCGCGCAGCGAAGACAATTCTGCGCCAGCGTAAGTCTGAATGCTTCGGTGCAGCATACGATCCAAACATTGGCAAAATAGAGTGACGAGACCCGGTAGCCTTAGTTTCGCTATTTTCCCGATCTGCATGCCTTTCGCCGCAGAAGCATTGGACCATAAACTAGGACAAACCCTCCGAAGGCCAGCAGCCAGAACACGCCGGAAATGGTGCTCAGGCCCAGATTGAGCGGGGTCAGAAACCGCATCAGCGCCGCTGCAAAGACGCATACAAAGATCGCAACCGTGGCCTTGCCCGCCGTCAATTCGTGGCCCGTGTGCCCCAGTGTGGCCCGGGTCATGACCGCCAGTGTCATCGCCCCGATGGCACCTGCCATCCACAAATGCTGTGCCCCCGCAGTGCCGGGATTGCCTATGATCTGGTCAAGACCAAGCGCGAATGCGCCGAGTGGAATAAAAGCATAGGACGCATGCAAGGCAAAAACCAACGGCTCTCTCAGCGTGTGGTGCCCCTGCCACCTGGTCAGCCGCATCAGGTGCAGTGCTCCGAACACCAGCAGGCAGAGCCCTGCCGTGACTGTATGCGGGGCCAGCGTCCAGATCGCCAGAAACGGCAGGCTGAGCAACAGCGTGAGCTTGTCGAAGAACTGCATCGGTGGGACAGGACGTACGGTACGCTGTTCGCGCACCAGCCAGTTGCGGGTAAAGGACGGAATGATCCGACCTCCAATGACGGCGATCATCATCACAGCTGTCGCCAAGCCCAACCGCAGTCCATAGCCCTGCGCCGCGTATTCACCGATAAGTGCTTCAAAGTGAAAGAGCGCATTGGCCAGCGCAAAGACCGTCAGCAATCCCAGCACAATCAGGTTCCGCCAGTTTTTGCCCGCAATGATTTCGCGCAGGATCAGACCGCCAAGCGCGACGGGGAAAGCGAGATCAATCACTGGAACAATCATGGGCGGAAATGCCTGCGAGAACAGGACGGCCCCGCGCCCGGCGCACCAAAGCGCAAAAAGCACCGCCAGCCGCCAGCCGACAATGGGCAGACGCCCGGTCCAGTTGGGAACTGCCGTCAGCAGGAAACCGGCAAGTACCGCGCCAAGATAACCGAAAAGAAACTCATGCGCATGCCATGACCCACGGTCGAACCGCGTGGGCAGGTCAAGGATCCCCGACAGAACTGCCAGCCAAAGACCCATGGCGACAATGACCCAGACAGATCCAAAGAAGAAAAAGGGCCGAAACCCGAAGCTAAAAAGAGCGAAAGCCTGCCAGCGGCGCATTTGTTCTGAAGATGCCTGTGCCATCATAAAGCTCTTGCTTGCGGTCTGTTGTTTTTTGATACTCTGCCGTCCGCGGGCCGGGTCCGTTGCAGTCTCATGCCTCTGCCCTTTTGTCGGCAACATCCATCAGATGGCGGAGGTGCCGCGCAAAGCACCATGTCGCAGGCACACCGACGATTGCGCCAATGAAGACCGACAAGCTGGTAGACAGCACGGGACCGCCTATCCAACTGAAGATCAGTGAGACAAAGAACACATTGACTGCTGCCGCGCCCGCACCGAACGGGTATAGCGCAACCGCGATTTTGGTTGTGGACCAGCCCTGCCCGGTCATCTGCGCGAGACCAACAATTGCACCGCTACCATGCTCAGAACAAGCGTGATGCAGGCAAGGGCGTACCAGAATTCCGCCGTTGCGGATTGCGCCTGTGGGATCGGGCGGTCGAAGCCTTCCGCGAAGAGGCGCGAGCCTGCTAGGACGAAGATGCCTGTGAGGGAAAGAAAGAAACGCATATCAGGTCTCCTGTGTCAGTGTTCTGTAGATGTCGGGCAGTGCGCGCAGCAAGCGTTCGGGTTTCGGCAAAAGCGTAAACCCACCGCGTCCGAAGATACGCGCGAACCAGTCCTGCCCATCTTCGTCGATCACCACGCCATGCAGGCCCTGGCCCGCAGCGCATGCCTCGCGCACGGCCATGTGGCTGTCTTCGATTCCGTGCTGGCCTTCGTAATGGTCCAGATCGTTGGGTTTGCCATCGGTCAACACGATCAGCAACTTGCGGACGCTCGATTCCTCGGCCAATTGCGCGCTGACATGGCGGATCGCGGCACCAAGCCGGGTGTAGTGGCCGGGCTTCAATGCGCCAATATTGGCGGTGATCGCCGGTGACATCGGATCTTCGAAGCCCTTGCAGCGAGTCAGGAACACTCGATCACGGCGCAGCGATGAGAAGCCCCAGATACCGCAGCGGTCGCCTGCCGCGTCGATCCCGGCGGCCAATGCCGCCATCGTGTCACAGGCCACGTCGATGACGCAAGTGTCGCCGATCGCCGCTTCTGTGGACCGCGACGTGTCGATCAGGAAAGCAACCGACACGTCGCGATCCATTTGCCGCGCGGCCTGCCAGATACGATCTGACCCGCGCCCGGTAGCCACCATGTCGGCACGTGCGGTCAGGACCGCGTCAAGGTCCAGCTCTGCCCCGTCAATCTGGCGCGGCTGCAATACACGGCGCGGGCGCAGGGCCTCAAACTGGCGGCGGACTTCGCGGACATAGCGCTCGTTTGGTGTATAGGTTTCTCCATCGGCTAGGGCCGGCGCATCCAGCACGCGGCAGTGATCTTTCATGTAGCTGCGCGACCGGTGGTTCCATTCCGGGTATGTGTGTTTGCCCGCCAGAGCCTCGTGATCTGCATCAGCCGGCGACAGGTCAAGATGCAGGCGCAGCCGCGTGGCAACCATGCTGTCATGTTTCGACAGGGTGATCCGGTCCTGATCCTCGGCCGACTTCTGAGCGTTTTCGTCATCGTCGTCATCGACGCTGCGGTTGATGTTCATTGATTCAACCCATGACAGGATCGATTCAAACCGGTGAATGATGAAGCTGTCCTTGCGGTTCTGCTGATCCTGATCTTTGCGTTCGCCCAGCTTGCGGCTGCTGAGAGCGGCATCGGGTGCCCGTGCGGCGGAATCGGCTTCGGCATCGTCGGCTGCCTGCCCGCCCGTGCCCGGGTGTTCAAAGCGCAGCCATATGGGGACAGGCGCGCATGGCATGTATCTGCGCGCGTCTGCACCTTTGGCATCAAGCTTGGGAGCCTCGCCACACAGCTGATTGCGGATCGCTTGTTCCACTGCGGCCTCTTGAGCGGGGCGGTGCATGTCCGGCCGGGAATCCGCACAAAACGCAGACATCACGAGGTAATGCTTCCGCAGTCCCGGGCAGGCCAGATAAGCCTTGTCCGCAGCCGCTGCATTCGCGCGAATATGCGCGTAATCCCGTGCGGGGCCTGGCGCACCCGGATCGAATGCACCGACCTCTCTCACAGCGGCAAGTGCCGTCAGCCAGAAAAAGGCAGCACGGTTCAGGTTCGGGTCGGGGAAGGCTTCCATGACGGGTGGCAATGCAAGCCGTTCGCCATCGAAACGCGCCACCCATTCTCGATCCCGCTCGGCCCCAAGCTTGCGGCGCATCACCTGCCGATGCTGCACGACGCTTGGTGCGACTTCGGCCAGTTCGACCCCTGGTGCCCCGCCGAGCGCGCGGAAGAGAACGGCAAGGCTGGGTCGGACTGAGGCCAGCGTGACGCCCGCTTCGGGGTATGTGACGTCAGCCCCGATCCCGCTGGCCATGTCGTGCCAGAGGTTTCCGACCGTCTCTTCGGGTTCCATGAGGTCGCGCAAGTGCATCGCCGTCACCCGTAGATTGTGCTGACCAGATCGCGCAGCGATTGCTGCACATCCGGCTCGTCGCTCAATGGTTCGATGACTGCCGCCTCAAGCGCCTGGGTCACCCCCATACCGCCAGCCATCAGTGTGGCGGCGTATATCAGAAGGCGGGTTGAGACGCCTTCATCAAGATCCATCCCGCTAAGGTTGCGGATATGGCCTGCCAGACGGACTAGCGGCGCAACACGTCCCGGCTCCAGCCTGCTTTCCGATGCGATCACTGCAATCTCGGTTTCCGTGTTGGGAAAATCGAAACTGATCGAAAGGAACCTTTGGCGTGTCGAGGGTTTGAGCCGCTTGAGCACGTTCTGGTAGCCGGGGTTGTAGCTGGCCACCAGCATGAACGCCGCAGGTGCCACCAGTTCTTCGCCCGTGCGGTCGATCATCAGCGTGCGCCGCGTATCCGTCAGCGGGTGCAGTACCACGGTGACATCCTTGCGCGCCTCGACCACCTCGTCGAGGTAACAGATGCCACCCTCTCGCACCGCCCGGGTCAGGGGGCCATCCGCCCAGACGGTTTCGCCCCCTTTGAGCAGATAACGCCCGATCAGGTCCGCCGCCGACAGATCGTCATGACAGGCGACGGTATAAAGCGGCTTGCCCAGACGCGCTGCCATATGTTCGACAAAGCGCGTCTTGCCACAGCCGGTCGGCCCCTTCAGAAGAAGGGGCAAACCATTGTCATATGCCGTCTCGAACAGCTCGCATTCACGCGCGACGGGCTGATAGAACGGCAGGGTCGGAGGAGTTTGAATGTTCATGGCTTACTCTCCGGGAACCGAGCTGGCCGAGCCGGGTGTGATGATCTCTTGCTTGCGCACGACCAGCATCGAGTAGATGAACAGCAGCGCTCCGATCACCACGGCGGCACCCGCGCCGAACCGCATCAGATAGAAGATCGACAGGGCGTCCTGCACATCCATGTAGTAGTCGCCGACCACCCGCTGCATATGGGTCTGGATGGTGCCCGCGAAGGTCAGCACGAAGGTCATAAACGCCATGCCGCCGGTCATCAGCCAGAACGAGGCCATGTTCAGCACCTGATTGTAAGGCGCCCTGCCCCGCAGCATCGGAATCGCATAGGTGAAGACCGCCAGGTTCAGCGCCACATAGGCCCCGTAAAAGGCAAGGTGACCGTGGGCTGCGGTGATCTGCGTGCCGTGGCTGTAGAAGTTGACCCCGTGCAAGGTGTGCAGAAAGCCCCAGACACCGGCGCCAAAGAAGGCCACGGTCGACGAACCCAGCGACCACAGCAGCGCAGCCTTGTTCGGGTGGTTCTTGCGGCCCTTCCAGACCATGACAAAGGCAAAGCTCATCATCAGGAAGAAGGGGATCACCTCGAAGGTGGAGAAGATCGAGCCGACCCACTGCCAGTAGCCCGGCAGACCGATCCAGTAGAAATGGTGCCCGGTGCCAAGAATGCCGGAAAACAGCGCGGTGGCGACGATGACATAGAGCCATTTTTCCACCACTTCACGGTCCACACCTGTCAGCTTGAGAAGCAGGAAGGCGAGGATGGCGGCCATTACCAGTTCCCAGGTCGCTTCGACCCACAGGTGCACGACGAACCACCAGTACATCTTGTCGAGGCTCAGGTTGTCCGGGTTGATGAACGCAAACACCCATAGCAGCGACAGCAGCCACAGGCCCATCAGCAGAACGTTAGTGATCGCTGTCTTCTTGCCCGCCAGAACCGTCATTGACACGTTGAACAGAAAGATCAGCGCTGCGACGAGGATGCCGAACTTGACCCACAGGGGCTGTTCAAGAAACTCACGCCCGCCATGGATACCCACCAGATACGAGCCTACCGCGCCCAGCGTCCCCACCAGAAGGATGATGAGTTGCAGATAGGCCAGCTTGACCGAATAGATCTCGCGCTCGGATTCCTCGGGGATCAGAAAATACGCCGCCCCGAAAAAGCCCAGCAGCAGCCAGACGATCAGCGCGTTGGTGTGGATCATTCGGATGATGTTAAATGGCAGAAGTTCAGACAGGAAGTTGGGCGAGACATAGATCCAGCCAGCCAGAAGCCCGCCCAGCACCTGAATGCCGAACAGGGCTATTGCGGCCAGAAAATAATAGTACGCAACTTTTTGAGATTGGTATTTCATGCGATTTCTCCTTCGTGCCGCTTAGCCAGCGTCATTGGGCGGCCAGCCCTGTGTGTCGGTCTGATCGGCCCAGCGAAGGAACTCAGCAAGGCCGCGCATCTCTTCTTCGGTCAGATCGAAATAGGGCATCTGGCGGCGGCCCTCGGCGCCCGAGGGCTGCGCCTTCATCCAGCCATCAAGGATTTCATAGGCGTCCTCGGGCGAATCCATGACGTCCCAGCGGGTCATGACATTGCCCAGCTCGGGGGCGAAATAGGCGCCTTCGCCATGCAGGCTGTGGCAGTTGATGCAGGAATGGCGTTCCCAGACATGTTTGCCCAGAACGACTTCTTCGCTGAGTTCCATGCCTGCGGTTGACGAATTAACCACGTAACGGTGGCTGTGGACGGTCATCGCCACGAAGATCACGACGAAAAAGATCGAGCCCCCGTAGAAGATGTTTCGCGCCCGCGATTTGGTTAAGATTTCAGCCATGCGTCGGCCTCCTTCAGATCGGGATGCCTATTGCTATCCCGAGCGAAGAAGGCACTGTTTGCGCCAGCGCAACGTTTGGAACGGTTCCAAGCCTAAAGTCGAGGGTGAGAGGAACCCCAATGCCTTGCCCGAACATTAGCGATCCAGACCTGACGCTTGCGGATCTTATGGCGCAATGGCCGCAAACAATTCGTGTTTTCCTAAAGCATGAGATGTTATGTGTCGGATGCCTTGTGAACCCGTTTCACACCATCTCAGACGCCTGTCTGGAATACGATCTGGATGAAACGGATTTTTTGGAAGAGCTGAAGAGCGCAATTTCCAACTGTGCCTTACCGGACGGCTAGCCTTGGCTGAGTTCAACCAGCGCGTGAGGATCACATACTTTGATGCGCTTGCGTTTGCTTTCAACGATACCCTGCTTTTCCCATGCGCTCAGCAATCGGCTGACCGTATGCAGGGTTGTCGCTGTGAGTTCCGAGAGATCCTGCCGGGTGATGGGGAAATCAATCTCAATCCCATCCTCCACCTTGCGACCCGTCTGATTAATCAAACGCAACATCGCATTGGCCACGCGTTGTTCCACCTGTTGCGTCGCAAGCTCGACAATACGGGTGTTCATTTCTCCTACACGGTGGCCAACCGTCTTGTAAGTTTCAGTGGCGAAGCCGTCATATTCGGTGACGAAAGTATCCCACAGTCTGGTGGGCCAGCTCAGCGCGATGGACTCCGTCGCCGTGACCGCCGTGGCCGGATAAGTCTCGCGCCCGATCGCCTTTGCAATTCCCAAAAGTTGACCAGCAGGGATATGCAATGCGGTGACCTGTTCACCGGTCTGCGTAACCCGCACCACTCGGACATAACCATCCAGCAACATAAAGAAACGATCGGCCGGGTCTTCTTCTTCAAAGATGTGCGCGCCCGCTTCATAGCGGCGCGAACTGGCCTGATCCAGAATCGTTCGGATTTGCCGACGATCCAGTTTTGAGAATGGTGGCAAATGCGTCAGCAGGCTTTCATCAAGCCGCGGCAATATTTTCTTGGCTGCTTCCATCATGGCTTACCTGATTTGGCATAATCACAGCCGCAAAACCAGATCGTAACGGTCAGTGTTTCCCGAAAACGCAGCAAACCTTGCGCCAGCGCAAATTGCAGATCGCAGAAATCAATAGAGTCAGGCCCAAGAGATCATTCAGGAAAGGACAATTCGATGATCCGCACGCTTACAACCAGCGTTGCACTGGCCACCCTGCTGGCCGGTGCCACCTTCGCGGAAACCTTCGAGGTGCAAATGCTCAACAAAGGCAGTGATGGCGAGCGCATGGTATTCGAACCGGCGTTCATCCAGGCTGCTCCGGGCGACACGATCAAGTTCATCGCATCGGACAAGGGCCACAACGCTGAAACAGCCAAAGGCATGCTTCCTGATGGTGCCGAGCCCTTCAAGGGCAAGATCAACGAGGAAATCGAAGTCACGCTGGATACCGAAGGCGTCTATGGCGTGATCTGCAAACCCCACTATGCGATGGGCATGGTGATGACCGTTGCGGTGGGGGACGTCGAGGTTCCCGAGGATTTCCTTGAAGGCCGCGTGCCGAAAAAGGCCAAGGCACGGTTCACCGCTCAACTTGAAAACTTCTGATCCCCAATGCGGCAGCGGGATGCTTACCCGCTGCACCCATCCGACCTCAAGGAGGATACCATGACCAAGTTCATCAACCCCGACCTTATGAAAACCAGCCGCCGCAACGTCTTGCGCGGCAGCGTGCTCGCTGGTGCCGCTGCAATGACGGGGGCCGGTGCAATGGCTGCATCGCGTACACCCAAACTGCACGGCATAAACACAGTCTCAAACAACATCTATCGGGTGGCGGGCAAAGAAGAGGCCACAACAGATGCCAAGCCTGCTGATTTGTCGGGCTACACCCGTGTGAAGCAGGAACTCGTACCCCCACCTTTCGCACCTGCACACGAGCAGGTCGCGACTGGCGGCCCGAAGATCGTTGAAATCACCTTGGAAACCGAAGAGCGGCTCATGGTCGTTGACGAAGACAATGGTGCCGAAATCTGGGCGCTGACCTATAACGGGTCTGTCCCGGGTCCGCTGATCATCGTCCATGAGGGCGACATGGTAGAGTTGACGCTGCGCAACCCGACTTCCAGCATGATGGAGCACAACATCGACTTCCACGCGTCGACTGGTGCCTTGGGTGGCGGTGGCCTGACCCATATCTATCCCGGCGAGGAATGCGTACTGCGTTGGAAGGCAACCAAACCTGGTTGCTTCACGTACCACTGTGCTCCGGGCGGCGACATGATCCCGTATCACGTCACGCACGGCATGAACGGTGCCATCATGGTGCTGCCGCGCGATGGCCTGAAGGACAAGGATGGTAACCCGCTGCGCTATGACAGCATCGCCTATTTCGGTGAGCAGGACTATTACCTGCCCAAGGACGAAAACGGCAACTATCGCACATACGAGGCGGCAGGCGACGACTATGCCGACAGCCTTGAAGTGATGCGTGGCTTGATCCCGACCCATTCGGTGTTCAACGGTGCCGTCGGTGCTCTGACCGGCGAAGGCGCAATCAAAGCCAAAGTTGGTGAGACTGTGCTGATGGTCCACAACCAAGCGAACCGGGACTCCCGTCCGCACCTGATCGGCGGGCATGGCAACTATGTCTGGGAAAGCTCGTTCACCGACGCGCCTCTGCAGGACATGGAAACGTGGTTCGTGCGGGGCGGCAGTGCGGTCGCGGTGATGTACACCTTCGAGCAACCGGGCGTCTACGCCTACGTCAACCACAACCTGATCGAAGGTGTGATGCTGGGTGCGACCGCTCACGTGGTGGTCGATGGTCAGTGGGACAATGCTCTGATGGAGCAGGTTGTCGCACCGCGCAGTTTCGAAACCTAAGAGAGGAGGAGGACCGATGTCGACCGCTGCAAACTCAGAGACAAGACCTGGTAAGACGTCCCTTCGTTTCGCCATCTTGGGTCTTGCGGCGGCAAGCATCGCCTGGGTCGCGCTCGCGCAGCGCGGCCCGGATCCAACCTATTTGCCCGCGATGGCCGAGCGGGCCGTCATTTTGCCGGACGGGCGTTCGGTCTACGTGCAAAAGTATGAAGTCACCGTAACCGAATGGAACAGATGCGCGGACGAGGGTGGCTGTCAGCTGACCTTGCGTGCAAGACCAGACCAGAACCCCGATACAACACCGGCAACCGGGCTGAGCTACGTGGACGTTCAGCAATATGTCACCTGGATCAATAAGAGGAGTCGTCACACCTTCCGACTGCCCACTGCTGAAGAATGGAATTCTTTGGCCGCCGCTGTTCTTCCCGAGAAACCCGATCCGATCTTTACGGACCCATCGTTAACCTGGGCATCCAGCTATCTCACTGAAGGCCTGGCCCCACGAGCGCTCAAGCCTCAAGGCAGCTTTTCTGTTTCCCCCGAAGGGGTCGCCGATCTCGACGGCAGCGTGTGGGAATGGACGAAGGAGTGCTACGACGGGACGGAAGATGGTACCTTTCCCGATCGCTGTCCGGCATTCTTCGTCGGAGGCGAGCATTTGGCAGCGATGTCTTATCTGGTCCGTGATCCCGCGCGTGGAGGATGCGCCGTCGGAACGCCTCCTGCCCACCTTGGGATGCGCCTGATAAGCGACACAGCGGTTTAAGCATGAGAGGAGATCTATGCGATCGTCCAATCAAGCTTTGCGCACGAGACGAGAGATTGATCGAACAAAATACTCGAATGACAGCTTCGGGCCGTTAAGGCCCAGAACAACGAACCTGATGCCGCAACTGCAAAGGCTTTCTGCGCAATCAAAAGCCGCGCCTGCACGGGTCCGTTTTGGCCGCAAACCAGACGTTCAGTCGATTTGTTTAAACGTCCGCTTCGAGCCCATAATAGACACTCAGCTAGGACGCGGCGAATGGCCGCCACGAGCCCGAGCGGACTCTCGTCTTACGAAACCCCTGTAGCCGAACCGTTTTTTGATCGACTCGCCGTTTCTATGGGCGTCTCACCGAAGAATTGGCGGTAGACAACTGATGTCCGGCCTAGGTGGCTAAAACCGGCTTCGCCGATGAGTTTCGAAACGACACCTTTCTCATAGGTGCTTTCCAGAAGAAGCGATCTTAGTCGATGCAACTGGACAATCGACTGGAACTTGCTTGGGCCAACACCAAGTTGTTTTTCAAAAGCCAAAAAGAGTGTCCGCCTCGATACCCCGAGTTCGCGACAAAGCTCTTGAACCGTTAGTTTCGTGCCAGCCGGGTTTTCCGAAAAATACTCTTCGGCCGCCACAACGGTCTTCCATTGACTATGGCTCGCTTTTTCTGCGGTCATTTGTGGTTCGGCACGGTAAAGGATTTCACCTGCCAAGTTTTCGAGGTTTACAAGGATGTCATTTAACATCCAAGCATCTGTCCCATCCGCGGTCGTTTGTTTGTGGCAAAGCCACTTCTCAATGCATCGGGCATAAGCATTCAGAGCGTCGGATCTGGACAGGCGGATGGGTGCGTTAAACGTTGCCCATCCACGCTTCTCGACCTGTAGCCACGGAACTTCCAGCAGGTATATCTGAGTGCCAGCTTCGGCCACGTAGTCATACCCTGTTGGCTTTTGCCCTTGCCAGAACACAAGAAACGGATCCTCATATAGAGTTCCCTGAAATCGAACCGGTTCGCCGTTTGGCAAGACTAAACCGAGGAAGACTGTGTTGCCGTGTTGAACTTCTTGGAAACGAATACGCGAAAAATATTCCTCGCAATAAAGGCTGAAACCATTGTGTTGGGCCATGCGCCAATTCAGCTTCGGACCCTGTGGAGAGAGAGCGAGCGCTTCGAGTTGGACGCCAGTGTAATCAGGCAGGTGTTCCACTGAACGTATTTTCTTGGACAGTAACATAGCGCCTCAGTTAACCCTTACTGCGACCAGCTCTGGCAGTAGCACATTGAAATTCAATTATTCATAATAGTTTGCACGATTCGGATAGCCAGGTTTGAACTCAGGTTACACTATCGATCTCGAACACAGAAAACCTGTCAACGTCCTCGGAGTGCCTCATGAAAAAGCTAACACTTTCCATTGCTGCGCTATTGGTATCATCAACGTCTCTCTATGCGCAGGCCGCCGATCTGGTCTTTACCAATGGCTCTGTTCTTACCATGAACGACGATGCGCCGACCGCGCAGGCCGTTGCGGTCACGGGTAACCAGATAAGCTATGTTGGCGATGTCGCGGGGGCAGAGGCGCTGGTTGGCGAAAACACCGAAGTTCTGGACTTGGGCGGGGATACCCTGCTGCCGGGCTTTGTGTCAGGCCACGATCACATCGTTGCATCGGGCTGGACGTCGCGCGGTGTAAGTTTGTTTGGAATTGAAACGCTTGAGGAGGCCTTGGCGGCCATCAAGGAATATGCCGATGCAAACCCCGACGAGGAGTTGATCCTCGGCTATGGGTTCAATCAGGTGGCTTATGGCGGGTGGCCCACAAAAGAAGATCTGGATTCGGTGGTTTCTGACCGTCCGGCCTTTATCCTCGACTTCACAATTCATGACGTTTGGATGAACTCCAAAGCGTTTGAAGCGGGTCAAGTCAGTCCTGACGAAGAGGATCAGGTGCCGGGCGTTATGTTCTGGCAGCGTGACGCGGAAGGCAACCAGACCGGTATCGGCATTGAGTTCCAGTGGGCTGCGGCATTTAGAAATGCAGGCGCTTGGGATCCGGCAGGTGAAATTCCTGACATTCAGAAAAACCTCTACGATCAGGCCGTCAAAACCGGAATTACAGCCGTGCACGTGCCTCTGATGGCTATGCCGACAGTTACCGATCTGTCGCTTGTGAAAGATGACGAAAAACTCGCACTGGCCCACCTACACGAACTTGAAAAGAACGGTGAGCTAACGATCCGCACCTTTGTTGCGACTGGTTTCAAGGACCCGACTGCCACTGCTGACGAAATCGTGGAACACACACTCGAGTTACGCGAGCAATACGACAGCGACATGCTGCGCATCTGGGGCATTAAAATCCATCCAGAAGGGAACTGGAGTTCAAAGACTGCCTGGATGCTGGACGATTACGCCGATGGGTCCGCGACGCGCGGTGCGGCCGCCATTGAAGGCCCAATGATAACTTCGGTCTACCTGCAGGCCAATCAGAACGGACTTCCGGTGGGCACTCACGTCGATGGATCACAAACAGTGCGCAACACGGTGGAAGCGATCATGACCGCGCGCGGAGCTGGCTATGACGTTCCGAACAACCTTTTGCACCACTATTTCTGGGTATCTGATCAGGACCACGAGACTGTTATCGAAAACGAGATCATGGTGAACACGACCCCACTTTTCCACGTTGACTGGGAAGCACAGGATGTAAACGCGTTGGACTTGTTGGGGCGCGCTAAGGTTGAGGCGATTTTTGCCCGCTATTCCTCGCTGATGGCATTGGGGCACAACGTGTCGATTTCTTCGGATGTGCCATCCGCGCCGATTGATCTGATCGGTCCGCTCCTGAACGTTGAAATTGCGATGACCTTGCAGGATCCGCTTAATCCGGACAGCAAACCGTTCCCGTTGTCACGAAAACCGGCCTCATTGGAAGAGTCTTTGAAAGCGGTCACGATCTATCCTGCGGCTCAGCAAGCGATGGAGGACAAAATAGGCTCCATCGAGGTGGGAAAATATGCCGACCTCGTCGTTCTAGATCAGGACATCACCGCAGTCGAACCGCGCGAAATCTCGAACATCAAGGTGTTGGGCACGCTAATGGATGGGCGGTTCACGCATCGAGACGGCATTTGACTGCTGGGGCGCACAACGCCCTTGGCCGTCTCGTGCAAACTCCGGATAGGAGGCCAAAAATGAAACGACTGGTTCGTTGTACAGCTTTTTGGCTGGTTGCAAGTTTTTCAATGTTGACTCAAGCTCACGCTCAAGCAGAGGAAGTTGCTTTTATCGCCATACTGAGCGTTCCGGCTGAAAACGCGCAGGCTTTTGATGCTTTGGCCAGAGACATGGTTGAGGCATCTGCCACCGATGACGGGCTTTTAGTTTACGAGTTCGCCCGAGTTGGCGAGACGGTGTACGGCTACGAACGCTATGTGGATGTGGCTGCCCACGCCCGGCACGAAGCGTTGATCGAGCCCTTCATTCCACAGTTGGTTGAGTTGGCGCAGTTCGAGAAGATTGTCACCCTATCGCAGCTTACGGATGACCATCAGGAACTGTTCCGAAGCATTGGGGCAGAGATTGGCCAACCAATTGCCGCCGCAGCGCAAGGGCCATCCAAATGAATGCGCGGTGGCCAAGAAGGTTCAGAAAAAACTGCAGACAAATCCAAGCGGAACACGGGAGCAAATGATGAAAAGCCGACTTTGCACTTGTGCTGTCGTCTTCGCTGGGCTGATGAGTTTTCAACCCAATGAAGTTCAAGCTTGTGACGCGGCCTGTCAGGCAGCGCGGAAGGCCGCGAACCCGCTTGCAGACACAAAAGCGCTAATCACCGACAACACGATCGCCTTCAGAACCGGGACGAATGACGACGACAGCTACAATTTTCAGCTACAGCCCGTCTATTCAGTTCCACTGACTGACGCCACATTGGTGCTTCGGGGAATTGTGCCGATTCAAGGTGTCCAACCCGGAGCCGTGTTGCCGCCTGGAATTGTCGATCCCTCGGAAGAAGATGATTTGACCTGGGGCATCGGCGATTCAACTGTGCAGGCATTCTATTCACCTACGCCGGGAGAAAGCGGAATCGCATTGGGCTACGGCGTGCAAGTTTCCCTGCCAACGCACACGAATGACGCCTTGCAAGGCGCAGGTTGGGGCGCTGGCCCTGCCTTTGTCATGTTTGGGCAAACCGGTGATTTGTCGTGGGGTGGTGTCATTGCCCATATGTGGGGCGAGAACGATTTCAACGTGACCATCCTTCAACCTATTTTGAACTATGGTTTGGGAGAGGGTTGGTACGTTGGGTACAACAACGTCGTTTCGTACAACTGGAATTCCGCAAGCAATGACGAAGCATGGGCAATTCCATTGGGTTTGACGGCTGGAAAAACGTCCATCATCAATGAAGCCAAAGGCACCGCTATGGATGTCAGTGTGGGATACTACACTCTAGAGCGCAAACCTGACGGCGGGCCGGACAGACAACTTAAACTGGGTTTGTCGTTCTTTTTTTGACGGGCACTTTGGAAGCATAATTCAAGAGACTGCTTTCAGCGACTGGGTGCAACAATTACGCGAGAGTGAACGATCCCTTGTATAGTCGACCTTGGCCGAAACTTGGCTTCGTCGCAACTAAGAGGAACAACTGGAGCTCTGAAATGACAAGCAACCTGATCGCTCTGGTAATTACAGTTTTTGCGTTCGCACACAATCAAGCTGCTCAGGCAGAGGTTGCCCAAGGCCCGCAAGAATCTGCTACCCAAATGTCTCCTTCAGGGGCAAAGCGTTTTGACATGTCTGAGCGCTTACTTGATTTGGCCATTGCCGCAAGCTCCAAAGCGTTAGATGAATCTATTCAGGAGCATGTTGCGGTAAGCTGGAGTGATTTGAAGCCAGCGCTAAAGTCTCTGGAAACGCCATTTGAATCGCTGCCAGATCCGTTGTTGAACGCTATGCGAACGCAAGTTCGTTGGCGAACATCCAGTACCAGTGAGCGCACTGATCCTGATCTAATTAAAGAATACAAGGCGGCCAATGGTGTTCTGTCCGCAAACGATGTCGACGTAGAAAAGCTAATGCTAGAGCGCCGAAAAGTCATTGCGCAAAACAACTCAATCGGGCGCGGTCCAAACTTAGAAAAACTGGGTACGACGATCAGGCTACCCGGGTACATAGTACCACTGACAATCGATGGAGGAGTTGTAACCGAATTCCTGTTTGTCCCGGTTGCAGGTTCTTGCGTTCATACACCTTCGCCGCCACCCAACCAGATCATTCATGTTGATTACCCGAAAGGCGTCGAATTCAAATCGATTTTCGATGCATTTTGGATCGAAGGTGAACTGTCAGATGAACGCAAAACCAGCGATGTTACGTTCTACGACGGCGCAACAAACGTGGAATCCATTTATAAACTCAACGCGCATATTGTTGAAGCATTCACTTATTGATCTCGGGGTAGCACATTCGCCAAAAAAACCAAGAGGATCAGTTGCTTTAGGACGTCGTTCTAAATTAACCCATTGAACGCGCGACTTTCCTTTGCCGCTTACAGTTAGCACAGTTGTTTGCTTCGGCTCCGTTTCCGTTCAAGAACATATTATTGACTCAATAAAGGCTCCAAACACTCGGCCCTTCCTGACGCACTCAAGCCGGACGGGTCATCGCCAAAATCTTCCGCAACCTTTCTGTAAGCTTCTATCATAAACTCTGGGTTTTCGAGGTCCCGTACTATGATACCAACTACCTCTTTCAGATATGGCTGTGAAAGTCTGGTATTGATGCTCATTTCTTCAATCAAAGGACACACGGGAAATGGCAATGCCAAAGCACGACCCGACGGACGACCAACGGCACATTGTCGAAGTTTTGGTTGCAGGCGGCACACCCAAGACCATCATCGCAAAGGCACTGGGCATCGGCATGAAAACACTGCAGCGGCACTATGCGGATGAACTGGAAACAGGTCTCGAACTGGCCAACGCCAAAGTTGTGCGGCGTCTATTTCGCTTGATCGAACAGGGATCTACGCCCGCGACGATCTTTTGGCTGAAGACACGCGCCGGGTGGAAAGAGGGGCAGACGGTGGAGATCGAGCAGAAAGAAACACCGCAAGCGTACGATTTCACGAGGCTATCTGATCAGGAGCGAGCGGACCTGCGCGTGAAACTCGAAACGGTCGTTGGAAGGAGGCACTGACCATGACGGAACAAAAAGAACGGTTTATACTTTCTGGTATGGTGGATGGCGAATTCTGTGTTGTCGACGAGACATACCACAGCAAGCCGGATCACAGTGTTTCGTTTGTGTCGTCAGGACGAACAATTCCAACACTTGAAGCTGCGGTCGGTCTTGCCAAAACAATCGATCCACGCGTTCGCAGGATACGTGTCATGACTTCAGATGCATTCGATCTGATGACACTGTGCATTTTCTGGCTAATCGACGGACGCTGGCAATCACGAACGCTTTGGTGATGCACACGCGCTGAGATTGCCGCTGGGGTGCATCCCGCCATTTGATGACATCACCCCCACAAAACAAGCATTCTGGCGGCCCTGGCGCGCCCTTGTTCGCAATGAGGCACATGTGCATTCGGAGTGCGTCGACACGCTTTTTCGTCGACGGCGCTCTTCAAAGCATTCTACGGTGGTCACGCGGCCAACATTCAACAAGACCTCTTTATGCCTTTTCCCGAACGTGTCTTTAAACACACTCCTGCCCTTCGCGCCCTGATCACTCCACCGGACACTTCGGAGATGCGCTTCGGTCTTGAACGGTTCGCTGAATTGGACAAGCAAGCCGAGGATGAGGGCTGGCCTGCAGGATGGCGCATGGACCACGACGACCGGGAAGCCAATCGCAAAACTGTGCTAGCTGGTCGATGGGATCAGGACCTTTGGGTTTTCGCCTATGGCTCTTTGATATGGGACCCAGCCGTTTATGTCGAAGAATATCGGCGTGGCGTTTTATCTGGATGGCGTCGCAGTTTTTGCATGCTTCTGGAAGGCGGGCGCGGCAGTCATGATCGCCCCGGGCTTATGGCTGCTCTTGATCAAGGTGGGCAATGTGATGGCGTTGTCTTCCGGATAGCAGCGGATTTGGTGGACCGCGAAACCAAGTTCATGTGGCACAGAGAAATGTTCGCGGGCGCTTACCGCCCTGTGTTTCTAGAAGTTGTAACCCCGCAAGGACCAGTAGACGCGCTAGCATTCGTCATGGACCAGACGAACCGCCGCTATGCGCCGCATTTATCAATCGACGAGTCAGCTCGGATGATCGCTGTCGCGGAAGGCGGACTTGGACCCAATTTCGACTACCTCCAGTCATTAGTCACGCACCTGAATGAGTTGGGCATCCGCGACGATGGCGTAAAACAGCTGCATGATTTGGCTTGCACGTATCGAAAGTAGCTTGGCCTAGCGTGCCAATTGCCGTGCGTCAGGACAGAAACTCTTAAGCGACACGAAAACATCACGTCCATCTGTAGTTTGGTGCGCGATCTACATTATCTGTTTTAGATCAATCCACTAAGCAAGATCAGACAGGACAAGGTTTCAAGCCTGGGTGACACATGGGTGACAATCTCTGTATTCCGATTGGTAGCATTACAAACCGCAATACCCCCGAACGCCCAGCCAAGATCTGACATCAGCCCTTGGCCAATGTATAAGCACCAGAAAGAAAGGCGTTCTTTAAATAGACCGGCAGCTTCTCGGGATACTCTTTCACTTCCTTCTTGGCGAAATTGGACAAAGCCACCGGATTGACGAACCTAGTGTGACATCCTTCTGTGAGTTGGATCAGAGTCTCGATTTTGAAAGAGACCGCTCCGCCTGCCATACGGCCTTTCTTTGCGCGCGTTTTGATCGCAAATGTTCCAACCTCGTTTTCGCGAGCAAACTCATCAAGCGCGGCCATGAATGAACGCAGATCTGCCTCGGATGTGTCATCCTCGAGTTCAATCCTTGTGGTTTTCGGTCGGAGCATCTCCACCTTGCCCTCGTCATCCAGGTCGACAACGGCAAGCCGAACCTCCTGTGCCGATATCTCGCAACCGCATACTCTCATATGTCATTCCTTTGTGTGACAGTTCCTCACTAACATTTTTCGAACCAGAATATATGCCACCTATACCGGTGTCCGCGCCCTATCACAGTCAACAAGCTTAGTCATTCAGATCCACAATGCTGGCATAAGACAAGACGGTAGAAGGCGGTCATGCCGCGCCTAAGAGCCCAAAAAGTCCAGCCAAGTCTCTCTGTGAGGTTGTCCGTAGGCGCCGAAAGGAATTTCTAAATTTTGAGTTTTGATCTTGCTTATCTTAACAAAGCGGACATTCACTCAGCTCACATCGAACTTCTGCTCCGCGGACGAAGCTGCCCTTGGGTGCCGCTTAATCAATGTCCGCTTTTGTTGTCGGCGGTGTAATCAAATGCTGCCTCCAGCTCTACACTCAGACTTGCGGCCAAATAAAAAAACTGCCTGCGTCGAAAGTTAGAAACTAATCCCGAAAAGCCGGAAATCATCAGAACCGTTCGCGGAATTGGATACTTGTACGATCCAAAGTAAACTTGATCGCTGTCAGCAAAACCAAGTTGGCCTGCACATTCAGTCAGTGATTGGCCAACGATCCGATTGTTTACCAAGGACGCAGTTCACGAACCGAAATCGACCTGGCGCTAGCCGGTGTGCTTTCTCCCGCCCTGTACGTCATCTGAATAGAACCAGTCGTCGGGATATGGATACCACCATTCCGCCTCCTTCGCCTTTGGATCAATCACGACCATCTTGGGTCGTCTGAAAGCCTCGAGGCCTTGAAGGCCTAGCGTGCGCCCAAGCCCAGAATTCTTGACGCCGCCAAAAGGCAAGGCATCGTTGTCCACGAGCGGGTTGTTGACCCAGACCATCCCCACCTGTAGCTTGTTCACCCCTTGAAATGCCTCGTCCAAGTCGCCGGTAAACAGGCATCCGCCAAGACCGAATTGTGACGCGTTTGCCAGTTCAAGCGCTTGGTCAAAGTCGCTAACTCGAATGACCGAGGCGACTGGCCCAAAAACCTCTTCCTGAGTTAGCGCCATGTCCGACGTCACGCCGGTCAGGATCGTTGGTTCGAAAAACCAACCCGGCCCGGCGTGATCCGGGGTACCGCCTCCTACCTCAACCACCGCGCCTTTCTCGGTTGCATCGCGCACCAGACGCTCGACCTTGTCGCGTGCCTCCTTGGAGGCCAAAGGTCCGATTTCCGCCACCCCCATTCCGTCGCCGATGCGCAGTTTCCGGGTTCGGGTCACGAATTCATCGACAAAACCGTCGTACACGTCATCCACTACAAAAATCCGTTCAGACGATGTGCAAACCTGACCCGACTGCAAAAATGCAGCGGTAACCGCACCGGCAGCAGCGACCGCGATGTCGGCGTGTTTACTGACGATCAGTGGATCGCTTCCCCCAGCCTCGATCACTGCGGGTTTCAGGTTCTCCGCTGCGGCCACTGCGACTGCACGACCTGTCGGCACGGACCCTGTAAAAGCGACCACATGGGTTTTGGGGCTGGCAATCAGCTGTTTGCCCACGTCTGCACCGCCCGGCAGGCAAGCAATCAGGTCTTGGGGCAACGCCCGAAAAAACTCCATGAACGCCATCGTGCACAAAGTTCCTGCGGGTGAGGCTTTCAACACTACACCGTTACCTGCCGCAAGTGATGCGGCCATCGACCAGCAGCCAAGAATGAGGGGGAAATTGTACGGAACCACATGCACGGACACGCCGTAGGGCTCGTATGTCTGATACTGAAAAGATCCAGTTTGCATCGTGCCGGCGATCTTGCCCGCGTCATTGCGCGCCATCTCGGCATAGTAGCGGAAAACCGGCGGGATGTTTGCAATCTCGCCGATCGATTCAGGGTAAGGTTTGCCCGTTTCCAATGTCATCAAGCGGGCGATCTCAGTCATGTCGCCGCTTTCGATGTCGTTGGCGATCTGGTGCAATACCCGCGCGCGAGATTTGCAGTCCATCGCAGACCACCTCCTTTGCGCCGCATTGACCCGGTCCAGGACCTGGTTCACGATCTGCGGCGCCGGCTCACCAAAAACCCCGACGGGCTGCAAGGTAGACGGGTTGATCAGAGTGGTCCCACCACCCTCCAATGGCACATGCTTGGGGTTGAGGTAGTAGGTAGATTTGAACGGGTCACGCATTGGGCAGCCCCCTTGTTTGACAGGCATTGCGCCGTTAGCGGATCATGTACACTTTCTTGACCGTCTCGTGGACAGTGCAAACGCCTTTCCAGTCCTGCGGAAAAAAGGCCGCCGTATCGGGCGTAATCTCAATTACCTCTCCGCTTTCATGGACATAGGTACAGCGGCCCTCCAGAAAGTGGCAGAACTCGTCCTTGGTGACGTGACATTCCCACTTACCGGGAGTGCAGACCCAAAGGCCGCATTCGGACTGGCCGTCAGGCCCCTTGTGGATCAGCTTTCCCGAGGTGCGGGATTGCCCTTCAATCATCGTCGGGATTACCCCCCAATCGACAAGATCAGTCTGCTGGAGCGGGTTTTGCATACGTGGCGTGGTCATGTTTCAGGTTCGCGATCCGTTAGGTAGTAGGTGTTGCGCAATGTTTCCTCGACCGTGCATTCCCCTACCCAACCGGCGGGGAATAGTACGGCCGTTCCGGGCGTAACTTCGATGCTTTCGCCTGCATCCGACCGATAGACCGCGCGGCCCTGCACAAAATAGCAGAACTCGTCACGCGGTATCGTTAGGCGCCAGCGGCCTGGAGTACAGACCCATGCGCCGATCTCCGGCCGGTTGTCAGGACCCTTGTGAACCAGCATACCCGATGAACGCGACTGGCCTTCAATCATGTCCGGCTGTAGCCCCCAGTCCGTGAGGTCGGTGCGGGTCGAAATTTCCGAAAGATGCGGGGCGCTGCTCATTCCGCGGCTTTCAGGAATTCGTCGAGAATACCAGCTGCCTTGGTCGGGCCATGCCGTGACTGCATGTGAGCAGAGGTTGCCGCCATCTTCGCCTGCATTCTTGGATCGTTGATACATTTGTCGAGGGCAATAGCCAATTCATCATCGGTCCAGTCGTATCGGTGAAGCCCGAACCCGTGGCCGGTTTCCTGAACACGGGTGGCGTTATCGTGGCCGTCCCAGACATAGGGCATAATGATTGCTGCTTTGCCGAAATATAGGCACTCGGTGAACGAGTTGTTACCGCCATGATGTATCACCGCGTCAACCTGCGGAATTACCGAAGGCTGGGGATACCAGCTCTGTATGTGCACGTTGTCGGGAATGTCTGTGTATTCGTCAATGTAATCCCCGACATTTACGAGCGCCCGGTAGGGCAACCTGGAAATGGTCGAAATGATCCTCTTTAGCAGGTCGGTGTCGCCTGCGCCAAGCGACCCGAAAGATACATAGAGAAGTGGTTTGTCATTGTTGGACTTAAACGATGGCACCTCAAACGGTTCTTCTTCGCGCACGCAACCTTCAAGATACTGAAACCGGTTTGGGTCCAGTGGGTTCTGCCGTTCGTACTTTGCCGGCTCGGGATAAAGCAGAAGGTTCATTGTGGGCGACGCTTCGAAAAACTCTCCAATCGGATAGGCGTCTTCGTTGCATCTGGCTAGGAACGCATTGTAGTCGTCGTGGATCGGCTTGATCACATCGTGGAACTTTGCCTCATAGGCCTCCATGCCCTCGCGGTCATCCACCCGGCAGCCCGATAAGTGCGGCGGCACAATCGGGTCCGGGATTTCGTTTTCGGAACATGAGATGATCCGCACCCACGGTACGCCGAACTGCTTGATGGCTGGGAACATAATGACATTATCCACGCAGATCATATCTGGTTTGATTTTTGCCAATACCTCGGGCAGATCTTTTTGCGCCCATTTCGCGCTGTCGACGATCGCCTCCCAGCAATCCTTGACGTAGTTATCGATCTGGTCAATCGGGGCTTTGCGAAAATTTGGGATGTGACCGTTGATGAAATCCTCCCAGAACTTTGCCATCGCCTCGGGTTCCATCGGCTCGGACAGGGCAACAGGATGCGCCTCAAACCCATAACCTTCATATACCTCGACAAAGCCGGGATCGCTTAGAAATACAGCCTTATGACCCAGTTTCTCGCAGGCCTGCGCGATGCCAACCGAATTCAGCGCAGGGCCAAAGGCAGCTTCGGGGAAGAAGGCGATGGTTTTCTGTGACATTGTAGGTCTCCGGTTAGATTTGGCTTAGCAGTTGGGAAGGATGCGGGAATGTTTCGCGTCCCATACGCAGTGGACATCCTGACCCGGCTGGATATTTTCACGGTCGGCTTGGCTGGCGGGAACGCGGGCGGAAAGGGTGCTCCTCCCACCGCGAACGCGCACATGCACACCCAGGTCTGATCCGTGATAGGCGACTTCTTCGACAGTGCCGGGAAGGCAGTTGCGCCCATCTTGAGGGGCGGTCTGCATCAGGCTGACCCGCTCCGGGCGCACAGCAATAGTGGCAGCACCGCGCAGCTCGGAAACGCCCCTCAGCATTCCCGCCCCGTGGACATCGACACCGCCGTCGACGGCGTTACCATCCAGAAAGTTCATCACGCCGATAAAATCTGCAACAAAGCGCGATCCGGGGTGTTCGTAGAGCTCGTGAGGAGTACCAACCTGCGCCAGCTTACCATCATGCAAGACCGCGATCCGGTCGGCCATGACCAAGGCCTCTTCCTGGTCATGGGTCACAATTAGAAATGTAATCCCCACCTCGTGTTGCAACCGTTTGAGCTCCAGCTGCATCTCTTCTCGTAGTTTCTTGTCCAGAGCTGAAAGGGGCTCATCCAGCAACAGGACTTTTGGCCTTTTGACCAGCGCGCGCGCCAAAGCAACCCGCTGTCGCTGCCCACCAGAAAGCTGATCCGGCTTGCGCCCGGCAAATCCCGAAAGCTTCGCACTTTCCAGAACCTCGGCCACTCTCGTGGCAATTTCGTCCTTAGGCAATTTCTCCATTTCTAACCCATAGGCGATGTTTTTTTCGACGCTCATGTGCGGAAACAAGGCATAGGATTGGAACATCAGGTTCAGGGGCCGCCTGCTGGGACGTATGTTTGTCACGTTCTGCCCGGCAACGATTACCTGTCCTTCCTGTGGCGTTTCGAATCCCGCCAGCGTCCGCAATAGTGTGGTCTTGCCGCAGCCCGATGGGCCCAAAAGTGCAAAGAACTCGTTATCGCGAATATCTAGTGAAACATTGTCGATCGCGGTCACCAAACCGTATCGCTTGGTTATATTCCTGAGTTGAACGCCTTGGTTCATCGGCTGAAAACCTCTTTGTCGGTACGCTGTGCGAAGAAGACCAGCGTGAATGAAACGAACATGACGATGGTAGCCATCGCATTGATTTCCGGCGTGACGCCAAATCGGATCATTGCGTAAATCTGCATCGGCAACGTGGTCGAGGATTGCCCAGCACCGGCGGTAAAGAAGGCAATAATGAATTCGTCCACAGACAGGGTGAAAGATAACAGCGCCCCGGCGATAACCCCCGGCGCGATGGCGGGTAGCAGGATGCGGCGAAAGGTGGTGAATTCGCTGGCCCCAAGGTCGGCACTGGCCTCAAGTATCGAATGGTCGAAATTGCGCATCCGCGTACGCACCACGGCGACAACAAAGGCTATGTTAAAGACGACATGGCTGAGGATGATCGAATGAAGCCCCAGCGTCATGTTGAGTAGGGTGAAAAAGGACAAGAGCGCGATGGCCAGAACTATGTCGGGGATGATCATCGGTGCGAACAGAACCGCGTCTAGAACTGAAGAATTACGCCGTGTCTCGACACCGACCGCCAAAAGCGTGCCGATTATTGTCGCCAGAACGGTCGAGATTAAGGCCACGATTAGCGTGTTGCGCGCCGCCGACAGTATTGGATCCGCGGTAAACAACTTGCCGTACCATTCCAACGAAAACCCGGTCCATACTGTTGGAAGTCCGGCCCGGTTAAAGCTTAACGCCATGAGCACAAGGATCGGCACATAGAGAAAGGTGTAAAACAAAACCAGGTGCAGCTTCAGGCCCATGTTGGATCGGTCCCGCATCAGTCCTGCTCTCTTTGTCCCGCTGCGCGATTGGTCAATACCGCCTGCGCGAACAAAAGCCCCATCATAATCGCAATCAGGAACATCGACAGCGTTGCTCCGAACGGCCAGTCGCGGGCGCTCAGGAACTGGTCATAGATCAGGTTTCCAACCATCTGAAGTCGCCCGCCTCCAAGCAAATCGGGCGTAATGAAATTGCCGATCGACAATACAAAAACAAAGACACCACCTGCCGCAATGCCGGGAACAGTCTGTGGCAGTATCACCCGGTAGAAAGTGGTCCAAGCGGGCGCTCCAAGATCTTCCGAGGCTTCTATAGTTTCGACATTTATGCGGTTAAGCGACGAGTAGATCGCCAGAACCACAAACGGGGTGTAGTTGTAGACAAGCCCAACGATCACCGCGAAATTGTTATAAAGCAGAGACAGCGGCTCATCGATCAAGCCTGCCCCCTGGAGAGTATTGTTGATCAAGCCCTCGCGGTTAAGCATCACGATCCAGGCGTAAGTGCGGATTAGGTAGTTGGACCAGAACGGCAGGATCACCAAGATCAGCAAACCGGTCTGCCAACGGCGCGACGCCAGCGTGATGGCATAGGCCGCCGGATAGGCGATCAGGATCGCGATTATCGTGGCCAGAAATGCGATCTTGGCCGAGCGTAAGAAGATCCCGAGGTAAAGAGGATCGGCGGCCCGCACAAAATTTTCAAACGTAACGACGTGGTCGATGCCGCCATAGATACCGCGTTCAAAGAACGCATAGGTAAAAATAAGACCACACGGCACCACCATAAGAAGCGCAAGCCAGCCTAGGCCCGGCCCCAGCAAGATCACCGATTTCAGTCGATTGGTCATATACTTGGCAATCTGTAGAGTGATGTCGTACAGGCCCGACCCTTTGTTCGGGTCGGGTTTTGCTCAGGGCTTGATCACTTACTGTGCGGCCATGATTTCGGTCACGGTCCGTGCAAAGGGTTTCTGGCCATTGCCGAGATCGCGCAACTGCTCGTACTTGGTAAGGTCTGCAGGCGACATTCCCATGTTCGGGAAGGTTTCGATCAAGGACGGGTCCAGTGCCTCCATCGCAGCCTTGTTCGGCGTTTTGTAAAGGATATTGCTCGCAACCCAGACACCGACGTCCGCGCCCAAGACATAGTTCACAAAGGCGTGCGCCGCATCTTTGTTTTCAGATGCATCCGCGATGACTAGCGCATCTACCCACAGATCTGATCCTTCTGAGGGTATCGTGTACTTGATGTCCGCGTTTTCACCGATGCCGTAGTTGCACCAGCCATCCCAGGCGTGAACCATCGTTGCCTCGCCTGATACCAACTTCTGATAAAAAGTTGCGTCGTCGTAGGCCAGCAGATCCTGCTTCGCCGCAACCAGCAGGTCCTTTGCAGCCGCCAACGTCTCATCCGACGTATCGTTCAGCGACTTTCCGAGGGTTAGCGCAGCAGCCCCCATTAGCCAGCGATCCGTCGAGAGCATTGTCACTTTGCCTTTAAGTTCGTCAGAGGGTTTGAGCAGATCGTTCCACGAAGTTGGCTCTGCCATCAGGTCTGACCGGTAGCATAAGCCCGTCGTACCCCAAGCGTATGGCATTGAATAGTTGTTGCCCGGATCATGGGCTAGTTCTTTAGCTTCGTCATACAGGTTAGAGGCATTCGGAACCTTGTCGTGGTCGATTGCGGCCACCAACCCCAGGTTGTTTAACGCCTCGGCAAAAGGCGAAGAGACGAAAAGAACGTCGTAACCCTTGCCTCCACCGGCTACGACTTTGCCCATGATTTCTTCGTTAGTGCCATGCACAGAGAGCTCGGCATCGATACCGGTTTCCTTGGTGAAATTCTCCAGCAGGTCCGGCGGCATGTAACCGTCCCAGTTCGAGATAACGATTTTTTCTGCTTGGGCCGCTCCGGCGAATACGCTGAGTGAGCAGGCCGCCCCGGCGGTGAGCCAAGCAAATGGCATACGGAACGAATTGGTGAACTTGTTGGTCATGTCTTCCTCCCTTGACATTCGCGCTCGCTTCTGGGGCGAGATATATGATGCAATCACGGTATTTTTTGATGAAATAAAACTCAACAATTTTTTGAATCATTTTTGTATGGCCCGGAGAAGCCATTTAAGATACCGTTTTTATTGTATATTAACTGGGTATGACGAAAGCCGCCTTCTTATGCCGCAAAGCAAATACTTGAAACTTGCACAAAAAATACTGGATGTTGCGATGGATCTCGATTTGCATCAGGGCGACAGACTGGTGGAAAAAACCCTTGCTGATTCGTGCAGTGTCTCTCGCACTCCGGTTAGATCCGCATTGAGGCTGCTGGAAAAGGAGGGGATGGCACGCAAAGCGGCAGAAGGCGGGTTCGTCCTAGAATGCGAACCCGAAAAGGGGCATTCGATACTCAACCAGCATGCGGTCGGAGCAGGTGTGGATCTCGCAGGTGCCATCCTACGAGATCGCGGCGCCCGACGCCTGGACGGCGCCATCAATGTCACAGACCTGATCCGCAGATACTCGGTTTCCCGCAGCGCTGCACAGCGTGCACTCGAAGCCCTGCTGGCCCAAGGCGTAATTCAGAAAGCCGAAGGTCAATCCTGGGTTTTCACGCGCATGCCGGGAGACCGCTCCGGACGAATAGAGAGCTATGAATTTCGTCTGATACTGGAACCGCAGGCCATTCTGTCCGACGGTTTCAAGGTGGACACCAAGCGCGCCGATCTGGTCCGCAGCCAGACCGAAGCGCTTCTGGCGCAGTCGGAAAACTCTTTCAATAGCCTGGATTTCCAAGACGCGGATCTTGCCTTTCACAAGCTCATCGCTCGATCGTCCGGAAACCAGTATCTTGCTTCTGCTCTCATGGCCCATCATGGGTTGCGCCACCTGCCAGGCGGATCATTCGGTATGATAGACTTTCGGATGAGGCAGGCGCTCGATGAACATCTGCGTATACTTGATTTCATCGAACAGGATCATTTCGATCTTGCGGCGGATCAGATGAGGGTGCACTTGCGGCTTTCAATGCACCAAAGGCCCAGCGTCGCCAATCGTGGTGCTCCGGCGCTAGTCCAAGCAACCCGCGGGTCAATCCGGTGAGTGAATGATGAACCGCAAGGAAGCACCCGTAATCGCTTTTTTCCCCGAAGCTAGTTTTGGGGCTGCACTGAATTGTGTGGGGATCGCTCAGGAACTTCGCGCAATGGGTGCACACCCCGTTTTCCTGACCCACGGTGGCTTTGGTGGCGTATTCGCAGATTACGGTTTTGACGAGTTCGCCATCCCTGTTCAGTCAGAGTTGACAGAAGAGGAAACTCAGACCTACTGGCAAGAATTCCTGAGCCATCATCTGCCGCATTTTAACATGCATCCAACTGACCAACTGACCACCTATGTAGAGCCCGTTTGGAACGCAATCGTCGAGACCGCGGAATCGGTCGAACAGGGGTTGGAAACGGCGCTAGAGCGGATCAACCCAGATGTCGTCGTCCTCGACAACGTCATCATGTTCCCGGCCATCGTACGATCCGAGTGCCCATGGGTCAGGGTTATTTCTTGCGCGGAAACCGAGTTGCCAGACAACTGCCTACCGCCGTACCTGTCCGGTCTGCCGGCATCTGACGCTGCCGGGTGTGCGGCATTCCGAGACCAGTACCTGGAGACACTTGGCCCAATTCATGCTCGCTACAACAAATTTCGCCAGGATAAGGGGCTTGAGCTATTGCCTGAAGGTGAGTTCCTAGAAACATCACCGCATCAAAACCTTCTTTTAGCGCCATCTATCATTCGCCATGATCGTGATCAGGTGCTGGACTCTGGACAATTCACCTTTCTCGAAGGCTGCGTTCGCCAGGAAGGTCCTTACCGTGTACCTCAAATGCCCCGTAACGACGGGCCTCTGGTGTACGTGAGTTTTGGTAGTCTGGGTGCCATGGATGTCCCATTCTTTGAGAGCCTGTTCGACGTATTCAAGACAATGGACATGAGGTTTCTAGTCAATGTCGGGGCCCAAATCGATGCCTATTCCAGAGTCCCAGACAATGTTCATCTGCAGGAATGGTTCCCGCAGCCTTCCGTGGTTGAACAATGCGATCTGTTTATTCACCACGGCGGCAACAACAGCTTTTGCGAAGCGCTGTATTTCGGGGTCCCGTCGCTGATCCTTCCCTATTGCTGGGACGGACACGATAACGCCCAGCGGGCAGTTGAGACCAGTGTCGGACTCAGGGTAAATCGATGGGATTGGACACCGGAGCAGTTGGATAATACGATTAACCAACTACTTGGGGACGCGGAGATGAAGGCCCGGCTGGCTGCGAACTCAGAGATCATGCAGTTGAGAAATTCGGTTCAGTTAGCTGCTCAGAAAATTCTGGATTGTGTAAATCCTAACCGAGTCTAGGTTATTCCCGTCGGTCATCCGTTTTATCATGAAGGATGGAAGGGTGCATCGCAATGACCTCTAAATCACTGAACCTAAAGTGTCGGTTTGGGCTCTAAGCCGTCATCTGACACTTTCAGTTGGGCTTGCAGGCCTCTCGATGGCGTCCAAGGTCGGTTTGGCGGACAAAGCGGTCTGTGGTTCTCCAATCAAATCGGCCGACCTTGGGTTTACAGTACACGGTTGTGGAGAGTGAGAAGGATTAGTTGTCTTCACTTCCGGAAGTATAGTGTCTCAATTGGCACCCTTATTGCATGCTGAGCAGGACGTTATGGCTCACGAGCGTCCAGATACCCTCCGGTTAAGCCCTTTTGAGTGTCAGATGGTATCGTCCCAAAATTAGGTTGTTGGTTGTTCGGGTGCATCACCCAGAGCCAGCAGCAAAAGAATAGCCAAAAGGGGTGATCCAACCAGACCGATCAGGAACCAGATCAAACCAGACCGGTTGCGCCGCCCTGCCATCGTGATCGGCAGGATATAAAGCCAGATCACGACAACCAGCAAGATGAGCATAAAAATCAACTGGATAACTGGTGCGTCCATGAAATTTTGCCTTTCGTATCTTGACGCCATTTTTAAAACGGCTGATCCGGTTAGATAGACAATGGCCCGAAAGCGTTTTCGGGTATTAATTTAGCCCAACATGGGTCCCGGGCGTCCCAACCCTCTCCCTTTGGGTTCCTTGGCTATCAGACAGTGCCGTCCAAATGTTTGGTGTTTTCCGGGTCACAAGGTAGCAAGGTCGGCAAAACGGATAAAGTGGGTGTTCAAGGAACCTTTTAAAGTGCCTTTTCAATGAACTTTGAAAAAAGCTCACCCTGCGAATTGATCCTAAGTTTCGCGTAAATGTTGCGTCTGTGGATGCGGACTGTGCCTGGAGAGATGCCGAGAATTGTGCCGACAGCTTCTGCCGAATGGCCCTTCAACGTGAACTCAACGACTTCGCGTTCTCGTGGTGTCAGAACGCCATCGCCAAATGCCTGGAAAGCAAGATCGACGCGACGACTAACGCCATTCGCTGCGGCGCCGCGGGCCAGTGTTGGAAAGTCACTCCAATGTTTGCAACAGGCTGCCCGAACGAGCGGCCATAGAGCGTGCAAATGACGAATTTCCTTGGCTGAAAAAGGCTTCACTGATCGCATGAGCGAGACCACAACCATCCCAGTGCTCGGGATATCGATAAAGTAGCCAATCTCCTCTGCTAACCCAGTCCTTTTGTAATAGCTGCGATAGTATTCGCCCTGATAGAACCTGTCCGGTGCGATATCGCGCATGCGGTACAGACCCGGTGTTATCGGTTTTGTCGCGGCCAAAAAAAATGGATCAAGTACGTAGGGCCCTGCTTGGTAATCCTCAACAAAAATACGCCGTTTGCTTTTGGGAAAATCGTCGTGAAGGTCTATAGGCGCTTCGGTTCCGACATGGCCAAACACCACCGTAAAATCGAATGGTGCGACCTGCCGCAAGCCATCTGCCAAAGCACATGGAAATTCTGGGGTTCCGATCTTCTCCACGACCCTGCCGGCCTCTTCCATCCAATCGTACACGCGCCGCTCCAGATTTTCGAAAAGCACCTCTATACCCCAATTGTGGTATATACAGTTATTCCGAGTTATTGTTACTTTTTCCTTGTTTGAGTGGTATGCCAACAAATGCCAAAAAATCAAGCAAAAGGAAAACGGCAGTATATGAGCTTTGACATGAGCGTCACCATGCAGACGATTGCGGAACTCCGAGGAGTGACCAAGACCTTCGGGAATGTGGTCGCCGCCAAAGACCTGAATCTTTCCATTGGGAAAGGAGAGTTCCTGTCGTTCTTAGGCCCATCTGGTTGCGGCAAAACCACTGCGCTTAGAATGTTGGCAGGTTTCGAGAAGCCAACCGAAGGTCAGGTGTTGCTCGATGGAGAAGTCGTCAACGACTTGGATGCGCACCATCGCCCAGTCAACATGGTGTTTCAGCACTATGCTCTTTTTCCTCACCTAAGCGTGTTCGACAACATCGCGTACGGCCTGCGCCAACAACGACCACGCGTAGACAAACAAACAATCGCGACAAAGGTTGAGCAAGCGCTGGAAACTGTCCGTCTTGGTGGGTTTGGCCCACGTCGCATCTGGGAGATGTCTGGTGGTCAGCAGCAACGCGTCGCTTTGGCGCGTGCGATCGTAAACGAGCCCAAGCTTTTGCTGCTTGATGAACCAATGGCTGCTCTGGATCGAAAGCTTCGAAAAGAAATGCAGTTTGAACTGCAGAACCTGCAACGACAACTGGGAATAACTTTTGTCCTCGTCACGCACGACCAAGAAGAAGCGCTTTCAATGTCCGACCGAATTTGTGTGATGGAAGGCGGCAGTATTGTGCAGGTTGGCAGCCCACGCGAACTCTATGACATGCCCCGCAGCCGCTACGTGGCTGGATTTGTAGGCACCTCAAATTTCTTTGATGCAACTGTGACTGACTCAGCAGCCGACCAAATCACTGTGCGTTTAGCGAGTGGCCAAAAGGTGCGCGGAACTCCGGAGATTCCAATAGATGCAGGGCAGGAAGTGTGCGTTAGTATCCGTCCTGAACAGATCACGCTGACCCGCGCGCTACCCACAGCTGAAATCGCTCTGCCAGTTACCATTCAAAATCGGATCTTCCTTGGGGAGCACACAGAATACCTTGCGCGCAACGAAGCACTGGGTGATTTCCACGTACTTGTGCCAAGGCAAGCGGAATTGAACGAGGGGACGTTCAATGCAGGAGAGCAGGCCTTTGTTTCATGGGGCGAAGGCGCACTGCTGATCCTGGAAAAATAACAAATCCCGCAATCCAACAACAGAGAGGTTCACAATGACCAAGGATAATGGGACTATTTCCAAGCAAAAGTTCATGGAAGAGCTTCGCCGGTACCAAAAGGGTTCGGTTACACGGCGACATTTCTTAGGCGTGACAGGTCTTGGGATGGCAACGGCCGTTCTGGGCACGGCCATTCCTGGGTTGCGTCCACGCCCGGCATTTGCTGCCGGGGACATTGGCGACCGAGTGATCCTCGCCACATGGCCGAACTACCATGACGAGATGAACTTCGAAGCCTTCACGGAAGCCACTGGCGCCCATGTTCAGGTCAATGTTTTTGGCTCGAACGAAGAGATGTTGGCAAAACTACAGGCTGGAGGGTCTGGCTGGGACGTTTTCGTTCCAACCAACTACACGATCACTACGTATGTGGGTGAAGATCTGATCATCCCGCTCGATACGTCCAAACTGCCAAACTACGACGCAGGTTCATTCGAACAGCGCTTTTCCGATGCCGGTTCTGTCGATGGCCAGCTTTACGCGGTGCCAAAAAACTGGGGCACGACTGGCTTTGCAGTGAACACCAGCAAGCTTGACGGCGCTCCGACTCCAACCACATGGAAAGAGTTCTGGGACCTTACTATGGAAGGTTACTCAGGCCGGACAATGGTGCATGATTACCAACTCACCACCATCGGTAATGCCCTGAAATACTTCGGCTACTCCTTCAACTCGGTCGATGAGAAGGAACTGGCGGATGCCGAGAAATTGTTGCTGGATGCCAAACCGCATCTGTTTGCAATCTCGTCGGATTATCAGCCACCGATGCGTAACGGTGACGCCTGGATGACAATGTGCTGGACAGGTGACGGCAAGCAGATGAATGTCGACATGCCTGAAATCGCCTACGTTCTGGGAACTGAGGGCGGTGAGCTCTGGTCCGACTACTACGCTATTCCTAAGGGCGCACCCCATATGGATGCCGCTTATGCCTTGATCGACTTCCTGCTGAACCCGGAAGTTAATGCGAAAGAAGTCCTCGCTCACGGCTATCCATCGGCTGATGCTCGCACCAATGCGTTGCTGCCGAAGGAACTACTGGAAGATCCGATCCTTTATCCGGCAGCTGACCTTCTGAATGCACTCGAGTTCGGCGCGGCGGCTACACTAACCGATCCAAACCGTGCCGAGTTGCTCGCCCGCTTCAAGTCGGCCTAAGCGGCAAGGCCGCCAATATCGGAAAAGACGAGGACAAAATGACCGAACGAGGCAGAAAAGCACTGTTGCTGGCTCCAGCAGGAATATGGCTTTTGGTAATGCTAGCCCTTCCTCTGCTGGTCGTCTTCGTCTTTTCCTTTGGCGAACGGGGTGCCGCCGGAGGCTACGTTCCAGCGTTCACGTTGGAACAATATGCCAACCTTCCTGCGCGATGGACGGCGTTTAAGAACACTTTGATCCTTGCACCTCTGGGGACTATCGCTGCGTTGGTAATTGCCTACCCGCTCGCCTACTTTCTTGCGGTGCGTTGTTCACCAAAGTGGAGAACTTCGCTGTTGATCCTAGTGATCGTGCCGTTCTGGACATCGATCCTGATCCGGTCATACGCTTGGATTTTCATCCTTGGGGGGCGTGGCTTGCCCGCTTTACTGGAGTCGATCGGCATCGATGATATCCGCCTGATAAATACGCCGTTCGCTGTGCTTGTCGGGATTGTCTATGGGTATCTACCTCTGATGGTTTTCCCGATTTTTGTAAGCTTAGACAAACTGGATAAACGCCTTCTGGAAGCATCGGCTGATCTCGGCTCTACCCCATGGCGTACGTTCCGTCAGGTGACACTTCCTTTGTCGGTACCTGGTATCGCAACTGGCTGCATGCTGGTCTTCATCTTGCTGATGGGCGAGTTTCTGATCCCAGCGATCTTGGGCGGCGGAAAGGTCTTTTTCGTCGGAAATGCGCTGGTGGACCTGTTCCTGCAGTCTCGGAACTGGGCGTACGGATCGGCGGTCGCAATGACTCTGGTTGTCGTAATGCTTGTCACTGTCTCAATTTACATGAAATTCGTCTCGCGCCTGGGTGGCCAGCGCGAAGATGTCTCGCTGATGTGAGGGTCCGATGCGCTTATACGCGATTTGCGTCTACCTTTTTCTCTATATTCCAATCGGCATCATCGCGCTTTTCAGCTTTAATGCCGGACGACACGCAAGCCAGTTCATGGGGTTCTCGACTCAATGGTATGGTAAAGCGCTGAACAACCCATTTGTAATGGACGCGCTCGAGACCAGTCTGCTTGCGGCATTCATAACTGCTTGCCTCGCATCCACTCTCGGAACCATGGCGGCCATCGCTTTACAAGGGGTTAAGGGATGGCTCCGAACTTTGTTTGATGCGATGATTTATATTGCAATAATGATACCCGGTATCGTCATCGGCATCGCGACACTCATTGCCCTGGTCACCGTATTCGGCTGGCTAAACCCGCTTCTTGCAAGCCTATGGCCCGATGGAGCAAATCCCCCGCAACTTTCCATGGGGATGCCCACGCTTGTCGCCGCACACACCATGTTCACAATGGCGCTGGTCATAATCATCGTACGTGCAAGGCTATCGGGTATGGACCGCGCGCTCATGGAAGCTTCGGCTGACCTCTTTGCGACGCCCTGGGGCACCTTTCGACAGGTGACCCTGCCGTTGATAGCACCGGCAATTTTGGCAGGCTTCCTGCTCAGCTTCACTTTCTCATTTGATGATTTCATCATCGCGTTCTTCGTAGCTGGCTCAGAAACAACCCTGCCAATCTACATATTCTCATCCATCCGGCGCGGCGTAACACCCGAGATCAATGCCATCGGCACTATGGTTATGGGCGCGTCGCTCTTGTTGCTCGTAGCAGCGCAGCTGCTTTTGCGCCGAGGCGCCTCAAAATCGAATAATTAAATAAAGGAGCCAAGTGACATGCGGCTTGCAGGTAAGGTCGCGCTCGTGACGGGCGCGGGATCAGGAATTGGTCGGGCGGGTTCAATGGCAATGGCACAAGAGGGTGCGCATGTTGTGGTAACCGATCGCGATGCAACCCTTGCTGAAGTCACTGTGGCCGCGATCGTAGCGCAGGGAAATCAAGCATCTGCCATACAGCTTGATGTGACCGATGACGATGCCCTTACCAGAACCATAGACGAAGCAGTTAAAAACTTCGGTCGGCTTGACGTGTTGCACTCTCACGCTGGGTTGCAGATCGAAGGAACGCTGGAAGAAGTGGAACCAGATGGAATGGATGCTTCTTGGGCATTGAATGTCCGCGCTCACTTCATTGCCGCGCGTGCAGCCGTCGCCCATATGAAATCACAAGGTGGAGGCAGCGTGATCGTCACGGCCTCCAATTCTGGGGTTCAATATGACCGGGGTATGATCGCCTATGCGACTACAAAGCACGCTGCTGTTGCGATGGTCCGGCAGATGGCAGCCGACTACGCTGTCCATGCAATCCGTTTCAATGCCCTATGTCCAGGATTTGTAGACACCCCTTTCAATGCAGGCTTCGAAAAGCAGATGGGAGGCCGTGCCAAACTGGAAAGCTACATCGAGCAGGCGATCCCCATGAGTCGATGGGCGACAGTTGAAGAGATTGGCCATGGGATCGTCTATTTAGCTTCAGATGAATCCGCTTTTATGACGGGGCAAGCCCTGGTTATCGATGGCGGTGAATGCATTTAGTGATGGGTTAGACCGCTCAAGAGAATGTCTATCGCCGCAATTCATTTTGGCGAGCACATTTAAGTCCGCTTTGGGCTCCGAGCAGTCCTTCGCTGCGGTGTCCATCAATGTCTGCTTACAAGAAAACCAGGTGCAAAACTCGTCAGCTGTCACCCAAATTGTCACCCAAACGCGAAAACGCGCTTCGCGTTGAACGCGCGGAATGCGATAAGTATCTGTTTTTGTTTAATTTAAATGGTGCCCGGGGGCGGAATCGAACCACCGACACGAGGATTTTCAATCCACTGCTCTACCCCTGAGCTACCCGGGCACGGGAACGATGTTTATCGTTGGGTGGAGGCCTTCTATGACTTGCATCAAGCAGTGTCCAGAGGCTTTTTTACATTTTTTCAATGCGGGCGCGATTGCTCGATATTACCCTCGTTGGACTCGCTATCCAGGTCCTCTTCGCGCTGCGATGGAACGGCATATGATCCGTTTAGCCACTTGGCCAGATCGATGTCAGCGCAACGTTTCGAACAGAATGGGCGGAACTTGGTCACGGTTTCTTCACCACAGATAGGGCAACTCATTTCAACACCTCCGCCAAAGGAACGCGGCCGCGTTTGCGCTGCAATTCGTAATGCCCCAGCGGAGTCCAGCCGACCAGCGTAGTCTCAATCCCATCGGCCTTGAAACCAGCGCGCAGAGCGGATTCGAACCCGCGTCGATCCTTCTTTGGCATAGGGGCAAGATCCAGCGTGACCTGCCCCCCAAGGCCGCGCACGCGCAGCGCACGGGCCAACGCTTTGGCGCATGCGAAATTTGCTTTTGTGCCGGCAGCGAGGGACGTATCAGAACCAGTGTTAACGTCCACAGCAATCAACGCACGCGTGGGTTGGATATACAGGTGACCTCCGCCCGACAGCGGCTCGGAGATCCCGCGCGCCACGTCCAGCGCATCAAGTACTCCTTGCTCTTCGAAGCCTCCGGCTTTTGTCACAACCTCAGCCGGATCGGTCCAGTCGCGCCAAGCCAGAACGTGGGGGCCGTCGCCTTCAAGCAAAAGTTCAGGTTCAGTGCCGGCGTCGTTGACGACCTGATCGGCATGAGCCAGCATGGCGCTGATGTCCTCGGCAATCTCGCCCGCATCCTCACCCAGACAACAAGAGCGTAGGATCAATCCGTGGGTGCTGCCGTCCATGCATTCATGCGCGATTTCCAAAAGGCGATCACGCTCGTCTTCGTCACGGATAGATCGTGAGATATTCAGACCGGGCGCATCAGGCGTAACGATTGCGTAGCGGCTTTTGAACAGAATCCGATCGGTGACCGGCAGCGCCTTGCCTGGCTCGGCATAGCCTGTGACCTGCACCAGCAACATGGCGCCGGGGGCAAGCCCCTTGACTTGACGCAGAAAGGCAGGGCCATCCGGTGTGGTCAAGAACATGCCGCCCTGCCCTTTAACCGGACGGTCGGCGCGGGCGCGATAGATTGTGCCCGGAGCAGGAGCGTCTGAAGCGATCAAGAAATCGTCCAACTTACCATCCACCATCAAGGCGGCCGCTTCGCGATTTTCGATATGATCCAGAACGATTGTGCGACCCTTCATGATACCTCACGATATAAAGGATAACCGATTCCCTGCAAAAGAGCGGCTGTTTCCGAAAGGGGCAGGCCAACAATGCCGGTGAACGAGCCGGATATCCATGGGATGAAGGCCCCAGCCGAACCTTGAATGGCGTAGGCACCCGCTTTGCCCTGCCAATCTCCAGTCGCCAGATAGGCGTTGATCTCAACATCCGACAGCCGCTTGACCTTGACCCGCGAAACCACGTCGCGTTGCAGCACCTGATCGCCGCGCCGCACGGCCACCGACGTAATCACGCGGTGCCGTCGACCGGACAGGGCATGCAGGAATTCAGCGGCCTGGCCTGCGTTTTCGGGTTTTCCCAAAATGCGGCGACCAAGTGCAACGGTGGTGTCCGCACACAAGGTGACATCGTCGCTATCTGCCTGAACCGCTTGCACCTTTGCACGCGTTATGCGGCTGCAATAGGGCACCGGAAGTTCGCCCTTCAATGGCGTTTCGTCAATATCTGGGGCGCGTATGGCATCGGGCTGCACGCCAAGCTGCGACAGCAGGTCCAGCCGCCTTGGGCTGCCCGATCCTAAGATAAACGCCATTACGGCAGGCGTTACTTAAAGCGGTAGTTGATCCGACCCTTGGTCAGATCATAAGGGGTCATCTCGACCTGAACTTTGTCGCCGGCCAGAACACGGATGCGGTTTTTGCGCATCTTGCCTGCCGTATGTGCGATGATCTCATGGCCGTTTTCCAGCTCGACCCGAAACGTCGCATTAGGCAGGAGTTCCTTCACGACACCGGGAAATTCGAGCGTATCTTCCTTGGCCATGTTGTCTCCATCATTACGTTACGCTCGCAGAATCTGCGAGGATGTGCGCTTAAATGAGCTTATTTTGGGCTTATTTCAAGGCCAGAATCACCTAAAGCCGGGATATTGTGACTGAATTGACTCTGGGGGATTGCTCCTCCCAATGGGTTCGGTTCAGCACGTTCCCGTCCACGCGAACCTCGGCAATTGCCGAAAGGTCAATATCGGCATAGGTCCATCCAGACTGATTCAAGGTGCCCTCAGCAAATACTCCGGTCGCAGGAAAACCTTTGTCGGGCGGACCGAAAATACCGCCAGTGCCAGTATTCATGTCCACGGCTTCGGACCATTCATAGTTGCCGACCAGAGATGCCATCACCGTAACACATTGATTTTCCAACGCTCGCGACATCGCTCCGATGCGAACCCGCCAATAGCCGGCTAGTGCCTCGGTGCAAGAAGGCACAAGGATCAGATCGGCATCCTGTAGGGCACGGCCCAGCAGGGGGAATTCGCTGTCATAGCAAATCAGAACACCTATTTTACCCAACGCGGTATCGAAAAGCTTTAGCGGACCGCCCGGCGCAATGTCCCAGTCTTCGCGCTCGAACCGAGTCATGATCTGCTTGTCCTGATGGTTTTGACGACCATCCGGCGCGTAGAGAGCGGCGCGATTCACTGGACGCCCCGAACCCTCCAAAACCGGGGCGGATGACCCAAGAATGTAAAGGTTGTATTCCTGCGCTAAACGCTGATGCAGGGACTGAGCGTCACCCATCCGATCTGAAACTGCCCGGATCGAATTCTCCAGATCAGCTGCCACTTCGGCCCCATCCAACGTCGATAATTCCATCGCACCGTATTCGGGAAACACCAAAAGATCGGTCCCCTGCCCTGCGGCATCAGACACCCAATGGTTCAGCTTGTCCTCATACTGTGCCCAGCTATCGAGCCAGTCCAGATTGTAGGCGGCGGTCGCGACTCTCATGGCGGCGTTTCCAATTGTGATCTGCTCGGGCGACCTTAAAAGGTTCACCCTCAGCCTGTACAGCCCAACGGCACCGCAGTATGCCCAAAACACTGTTTTACCTAACACGCAAATATGCAAAGTATCCCAAATGCTTGTCTGAATTCACCGAAGTGAGCTTCCGAAACAAAACAGACCAACAGGAATGCCAAAATGGCAAAAAAACCAAAGACGCGGGAAACACTGGAAGAAATCCTCGCCTCGTGCTCGGATTCGCTGTTTCCGGACAAAATGGGCAAGGCGCCCGTGACAATTCACAGTCGCGATGCTGACGGCGACACGCCGCTGCACGTGATGCTGTGGCGCGACAACACCTACGCCATCATGCAGCTTATTGAAGCAGGTGCCGAAGTAAACGAAGCTGGTGATATGTCCGAAACGCCTCTTCATATCGCAGTGAAAAAGCAGAACCTTGCTGCAATCGAGGTATTGTTAAAAGCTGGAGCTCACACGTCTTGTGAGTCAGAATTTGGGCAAACTCCTCAAGACTTGGCAGAACAGCTAGGCGGAGATGTTCTGCGCTTGTTCAAAAACTACTGAACGATTGATGGTTCGCTTACCGCTGCGGTTTGTTGACGTGACGGCCTGTGCTTTCACAGGTCCCTGATCCAGAACTGCAACGGCTTAAGTGTCTCGCCCTCTTGACCGATGTCCTTCCACGAAAACTGTGCGATCACACCGGGTAAAGGCGCGTAACCCCGCGCGCGCCAAAAGGCATCCAACGGTCTGTAGTTTTCCGGTCGCATCGGGTGGTTCGTTGGACGTTGAACACCGCAGAAAGCGCATTTGGTAAAGCCAAGGCTGCGGGCGTGGGCCTCGCGCAAGTCGAAGAATTTATGCCCAACGCCTTGTCCGCGATAACGTGGCAGCAATACGGATTCTGCGCAGTAAAAGATTTCGGACAGGTCAAGCCCAGAGCCGTCGAAGGCAGTAGCAAAATCGTCGGCGTGATCGGTCAAAGGCGCCCCGGTTGACGCGCCGACCAAAGTGTCGCCTTCAAACGCCCCGACCACGATCGCTTTGTTGCTGTCACGATAAGATTGTAGGTATTTCCGCTCGTATTCCAGATCACCATCGTAGAGATACGGCCACGCCCGAAACACTTCGATCCGCAGGCGCGCAACATCGTCCAGAGCGGCCTCCAGCGCCGCTCCGATCACGGGGCGGACGGCAGTAATCTTAGTCACCAGACACCTGTTTGGTCCAATCGGCTAAGTTGTAGAAGGTAGTCACACGGGTGATTTTACCGTCCTTCAGATCAAAGAACGACCCTGCGGGTAAACAATAGCTTTGTCCGTGGGCCTCTGGCAAACCTTCGTCGGTTTCCAGGTAGGTGCCGTTCACGGTGAATTCAGCCGCTGCGCGCGTGCCGCCTTCGGCCTCAAACACGACGATGCCGGTCAAGTTTTCGCGGTAGCAACGATCCATATGGGCGCAAAACGCTGCAAACTGCTCTTTGCCGACACGAATCTGGCCCTCATTTACGTGATGGGCCACGTCATCCGACAAACAGGCCAGCATGGTCTCAATGTCGCCCGCATTGAACGCATTGAAATAGGTTTTTACGGTCTGGTTCATGGTCACTCCGTAGGTTCGCCCCAGCGGTCTTTTAGATGTTTGATAATCTGATCGCGGGTCTGTCGGTAGTGATGTAGCTTTTGTTCGCGGTTCTCACCTAGTCCGGTAGGGTCCATTATTGGCCAATAATCGACATCTAGGTGAAAAATACGGGTCAGTTCCAAAGCTTTACGCTGACTGGCTGGCGATAACGCAACGATCAGATCGAACGAGCTGAGGTCGTCACCCCATTCCTGCATTTCATCGAAAGACCGCGATCGGTGGCGCGACAGCTCAACGCCGATCTCGTGACAGACTGTGATACAAAACCCGTCGATCTCAAGGTCGTTATGCACACCAGCGGACTGAACATAAGTGCCGGTGCCATAGAATTTTTTCATAATGCCTTCGGCCATCGGAGACCGAACCGAGTTGTGGTCGCAACAAAACAGGACCGACTGCGGCAGAGGCGTCACCCGTCACCCCCCGAAGTGCAGCACGCAAATCAGCGTGAACAGACGGCGGGAGGTGTCAGTGTCAATATCCGCCTTTCCTTCAAGCCGCTCCTGTAGAACACGGCTGCCCTCGTTGTGGATACCGCGTCGCGCCATATCTATGGTCTCGATTTGGCTGGGCGGCAAAGACTTGACCGCGTCAAAATAGCTTTCGCAGATTTGGAAGTAGTCTTTGACCACTTGCCGGAACGGCCCTAACGACAAATGAAACTCAGCAGCTTTTTCTTCAGCCTCGGTCGCGATGTCAAAAACTAAACGTTTGTCTCTGATCGACAACTGCAAATGATACGGCCCTTCTGGCACAGTACGGTCACCCCGTTGAGGTAGGGTAAAGCTGTTCTCTTCCAACAAATCATAGATGGCAACCTTGCGCTCCTGCTCGATCTCGGGGGTCGGCGGGGGCAGGTTTCGATCATCCAGTTCGATATGTGAAATGCGGCTCATGTTGTGTGCAGTCCGTTGAGGTTGGGACAGACTTAACCCAACCAAAAAAAATGAACAATCTGGGAATGCATTCGATCGACTGCACGCTCGGGTCAATCCAGTATTTTTTCAGCAAATGATCAAGCAACAAGCCCGATTTAAAGCTTTGCGTTGCTTCAGAATTCGCCGAAGCCACAAGCCGCATAAATGATTCAACATAACGCCTGCCACCCGGGCCGATCCAGTTTCGAAATGTCAGGATCATTCCACAAATTGCGTGAACGTGGCGAGCTTCTATAAACCAAGATAAGCGGCGCTGCTTTTTTGAACGGGTCGAGTACCCGAATGCTTAATCATTTAAACGTTTCAGCCGCGCCCCAACAGACAAACCATGTGCTTCCAAACTTTCCGACTGCGCCAGTTGCTCAGCTGCGGGACCAATCGCGCGCAGTGCTTCGGGCGTCATCTGACTGAGCGTTGTTCGCTTGAGAAAATCCATAACGCTGAGACCGGAAGAAAACCGTGCCGAACGTGCAGTGGGCAACACGTGGTTAGGGCCGCCGACATAATCTCCAATTGCTTCTGGCGTGTACTGGCCCAAGAAGATCGCACCTGCGTGGACGGTTTTTTCGCTGAGCGTTATCGGGTCGGCAACGCACAACTCCAGATGTTCAGGCGCAATACGGTTCGACAAAGCGGCGGCCTCGTCCAGATCGCGCACAGTGATGACGGCCCCAAAATCGCGCCAGCTTGCACCAGCGATGGCGCGCCGTTGCAAGGTTTCCAAACGTGCTTCGATCGCCTGAGACACGGCCGATCCAAACGCCGCGTCGTCGGTGATGAGTATCGACTGCGCGCTTTCGTCATGCTCGGCTTGGCTAAGCAAATCCAATGCGATCCAATCGGGATCGTTGTCCTTGTCAGCAATCACCAATATCTCGGACGGTCCAGCAATCATGTCGATGCCGACCTTGCCGAAAACCCGGCGTTTGGCAGCCGCAACAAAGGCGTTGCCCGGACCGGTAATCTTATCCACCGGCTTGATCGTTTCGGTACCGTACGCCAACGCGGCAATCGCCTGAGCCCCACCAATGCGATAGATCTCGTCTACGCCCGACAGTCGCGCAGCGAGCAAAACCAACGGGTTCACATTTCCATCTGGCGTAGGCACTACGATTGCTAGCCGCGCAACACCCGCGACCTTGGCCGGGATCGCGTTCATCAAAACCGACGATGGGTACGAGGCCAACCCACCCGGTACATACAGCCCAGCTGCGGACACAGCTGACCATCGCCAGCCAAGCATCGCCCCAGTTGCATCGGTCCATTGATGATCTTCAGGCATCTGCTTTTCGTGATACGCACGGATGCGGACAGCAGCCAGTTCCAATGCGTTGCGGTCCGTGTCCGAAACCTGAGCAATCGCAGCATCAATCTCTTCAGCCGAGAAAGCCAGTGTTTCAGGCGTCAACTCAAGCCGGTCGAATTTAGCGGTCAATTCAATGACAGCGGCATCACCGCGAAGGCGCACATCCTCGAGGATCTGCGCCACGGTGGCATCCACGTCCGGGCTATCTTCGCGCTTGGCCGACAGCAGCGCCTGAAAGGCTGCTTCGAACTCTGGCGACGTTGTTTCGAGGAAAACGGGCATTGTCAGGCACTCCGGAGCGTTTCACGGGGACATATCGTCCACTGGGATTGGCCTCAACCCTTAGTCCTTGGGTTGTAGCGATTTGCGCATCGCGAAACAGGAGACGTCACCACGCGCGCCGCATTGGCCTGTCAACTTCCACCCGTGACGCTCATAAAAGCCCTGGGCGGTTCGGGTCGCTTCCAAATGGAGATCTGAGTAACCGGCTGCAACCATCTCTCGCTCCATCCGGTCCAGCAAATCAGCTCCGATACCGTGGCCTGTGTGATCCGGGTCGATATAAAGCAGCGTGATTTCTTCGTTGCGCAGGCCTCCAACGGCGGCTATCTGCCCAGCACGTTCTGCCAGCCAGATGTGCGCGCCACCAGTGATCCAGACCCGGATCGTCTCAGGATCTTTGTTCAAGGTCCACTGCGCGATAGCCTGAGGATCATTATTGTGATCCGCGACGCAAAGCTGAGTGATCGAACGGATCAGCACCCGGCTTAGGTCAAACACATCAAAGACAGTAGCGCGTCGCAGCGTTACTTGGGCCGGGGTTTTTGAGAACACCTGAGATATGCCACGCTTGTTTTGCATCTATTCAGGATGATGTGGGGCTTGACCTGATGTGGCCTGATAAGGGCGCGTGACATCTTTGAGCGTTGCATCCAACGCTTCGACCTTTAGCCGAATGGCCCCATCTCCCGCCAAGGTCAGCAGAATTTGCCCTGCACCATCCTCACCGGCCTCAAAATCAACAGACAAAAGCGACATCACCATGTCCTTGTCGCTGCGGTCGATACCTTGGCTGGCCACGGACAGAACTGAATCGAATACCAGCACGGATTGCACGCGTTCAAAGGGGCGGTCGCGGCGGGTGGCCGCGTCCTTATCTTCCCAACGGAAACGGTTCAACAACAGGCCGAACCGCCGCTGCGACGGGTGCCAGGTCATCTCGGTAATCGGAAACACGGCATCCTGCGTCAAGGTCGAGATCACCTGCAGATCATCTGCATCCTCGGCCCCCAGGTTCAGCGGGGCTTCGCGCCCATCGTGAAAACTTGCGTCAGTCATTAGCTCTTGATCCGTTCGATTTTGGCACCCACACCTTCCAGCTTGCGCACCACATGCTCATATCCGCGGTCCAGATGATAGACCCTGCTTACAGTCGTTTCCCCTTCGGCTGCCAACCCGGCCAGTATCAACGACACCGAAGCCCGCAAGTCTGTCGCCATTACAGGTGCACCCTTTAAACGCTCTACGCCCGTGACTGTGGCCGTGCCTCCGTGCACTTCGATATTCGCGCCCATGCGCACCAGTTCAGGGGCGTGCATGAACCGGTTTTCAAAAATGCGTTCTTCCAGAACTGCGGTTCCTTCGGCCGTGCACATCAATGCCATCATTTGCGCCTGCAGGTCCGTCGGAAAACCGGGGAACGGTTCAGTCACCACATCCACCGACGTTAAACGCCCATTTTTGCGGGCCACCTTCAAGCCGCTGTCGGTTTCCGACACGCTAACACCCGCAGCGTCCAGCTTTTGCGCAAAGGATTCAACCAGCGACATGCGACCGCCCAGCAGCTCGACTTCGCCACCACAGATGGCGGGGGCCAGCATATACGTCCCCAGTTCAATCCTGTCGGTCACAACCTGATGGGTCGCGCCATTTAGACGGTCGACGCCTTGGATTTCGATGGTTGAGGTCCCCTCACCCGAAATCTGTGCCCCCATCTTACGCAGGCACTCGACAAGATCGACGATCTCGGGTTCGCGCGCGGCGTTCTTCAGAACCGTCGTGCCTTTTGCCAGGGTGGCCGCCATGACAATGTTTTCTGTCGCGCCTACGGACGCAAATCGCATCTCATGCACCGCGCCTTTCAGGCCCCCGGGTGCCTCGGCATGCAGATAACCGTCTTTGAGCTCAATCTTTGCGCCCAGTGCCTCAAGCCCCTCAACGTGCAAGTCCATAGGGCGTGCGCCAATCGCACAACCACCGGGCAGAGACACCACCGCTTGCCCAAACCTTGCCAGCAATGGGCCCAGCACCAAGTTTGACGCCCGCATCTTGCGCACAATGTCGTAATCCGCCGTCTGGCTTGTCAGGTTATGGCTGGACATCGCGATAACCTGCCCATCCTGCAACGATGAAACCTCGGCCCCAAGCGATTGTAGCAATGCGGTCATGGTCTTGATGTCGCTCAGCCGCGGCGCGTTGGTTAGCGTCAGCGGTTCTTCGCTCAGCAAGGTTGCGGGCATCAGCGTCAGACACGCGTTCTTAGCGCCCGCTATCGGTATCTGACCGTTCAACGGACCGTTGCCCGTTACCAGAATCGAATCCATCTGCTCTTATCCCTCGTCCTTATCGGCATTGTCGGTTTGCGCCGCTCGCGCTTTGGCCTGCGCCTTGCGCCGCGCCATATTCGACTTCAACGCAGCTTTCAGCCGCTCTTCGCGCGCCTCTGCGGATTTGCCTTGTTTTTTTGGTGTATTTTTATCTGTCATGATCTTTCTCTACAGGAGGTGAAAAAAACCGTCCAGACACCCTTGCGCCGCGTTTCGTTTGAGTCTAATCACCCGCCCACAGCGCTGCTGTAGCTCAGAGGTAGAGCACTCCCTTGGTAAGGGAGAGGTCGAGAGTTCAATTCTCTCCAGCAGCACCATGCTTCCCCGTACACATTAGAAAACTACGCCAAACCAAAGGCTTACGTCGCCCGACTCCTATGCAGGAGTCCTACACAGTGAGCCTGACAATGCCCTAACCGACCAAAGACAAGAATAGCGGTATTTTTTACCTTCGGGTGCGCGTTCCGGCTGATTTGACACGACTCACTGGGAAAGCCGAGGTAACAACATCGCTTCGCATCCGAGAACCAGCAGAAGCGAAAGAGCGGCTTAGATCGGCAGTAGCGTCAAAAGCGGTTTGATCTCACCAGCTAAATTGCCACCTGTTTTTCGGGAAGCGGTGACGACCAGTGGCGCGACTACGACTTGCGAATAAAGTTGATTATCACCGCCCCCACACAAACCATGAAAGCCCCACCTATGGAGGCTCCAATGGCCTGAGCGATACCTGCTGAAAAGTTATCTACATGCGTGTTTCCTATGGCAACTTGCGCCCCCAAGAGTGCAACCCCGGCCAAGGCACCTACACTTGCCGCACGTTTTAAGCTAATTTTTTCCATTCTATCTTTCTCGTTGCCACCTACAGTACCCAGCCCGTCTGAGACGTGATTTGGCCGCTGGCGTCTCTAGGTGTTTGTATCGACCAACGGAAAACCGAGCGCAACCAAGAGCGTGTCCTGCGGCGATAACAGCGGCTCCTATGCCCTGCCTATCGGCATAACAAACACCAACGCAACGGTCGTGTGTGCATTCCCCATTTTTTATGCACAAGGCGGATTTGCAGCGCGCCACATTCACAAGCGCTTCGTTACGCAAACAGATCAGATTATCGCGCAAAGCCCCCCGATATGATCGTCTACAACCTTTTTCGGGCTGCGTGATCTGATCAGCAATCCAAGCGTGTACATGCCGTTTGCCAGCAGTCCCGCCTTCCGAGCATTATCGTCGTCAGACGAATTCGGTTTCGCTGATCGCAAGAAATCAGAAAAGGCATCCGTCAAAAGTTTGCGGTTTTTTGCAGCCAATTCTGCCGCCACTTCATCTGTCCCAGTGACCTCAACCATGCAGTTGCACACAAAACACCCAAGTGGTTCACCCTTGGGGGTCAGTTGGCGCATGGCAAGATCCAAAAATTTCCGGAAACCTTGCGCATTGGATTCCAGCTTTGAGATTTGACTGACGAGGGGCTTGGTTACTTCTTGATTGTACCGCTCGAATGCAGACAGAAACAATCCATGCTTCGACCCAAAGACAGAGTACAATCCGTAGTTATTGACGCCAGTACCAGCGATTAGGTCTTTAATAGACGCATCGTGGTAGCCTTTGCGCCAAAAGACCTCTAGCGCGTCTTCAACCGCTTTATCCGGATCAAATTCTTTTTGTCTTCCCATGGCACTATTCCGTTGGTTTTGATGCGCACTTACATCTTAGACCAGGAAACTTCCAGTTGGGGTCTGGCAGCACCGCCAGACCCGCAACAAAGTTACCATTTTTCCGCAAAGGGGCGGATCGTAGTTTCAAACGACCACGTGGTCTTATGCTGGTGCGTCAGGTGATAAATCTCCTCGGCGATACCGTCAGGATGCGCGAAAAAGTCTTCTCGCTCGTGCGGCCAGTCTTTCGGTGGTATTAGCCATCTTGGTCGATCTTCATCGCCTAGGCCCAACCAATTCACATCAATTGCGGCATCAATAGTCAGGTAACTGACATGGATTCCTTCTGGCCCCAAATCACGCGCCAGCGCCTCGCACAGGCTTCTTTGAGCAGCCTTTGTCGGAGCGAACAACGCATAGTTTGGAACGCCGCGCAGAGAAGCCGTGTTCCCGGTAGCCAAGATCGACCCACCGCCATTCGACACAATCTTGTCCGCAAAATAGCGTGCGAAAATCAAGAGTGCGGTCGTATTGACGCGGAAGTTTCTCTCAATATCGAGCGGTTCCAAGTCGCGGAACCGACCGAAGCTGTGCGACACTGCGTTGTGAATAAGGACCTTTGGACAGCCCAATTCAGCTTCGATACGCCCCAGGCATGCCTCAAACTGCTCCAAGTCTGAGACATCGCAAACGAAGGCGTGAACGCTATCGATCTCGCCCTCAAGTGCTTTAAGGCGCTTCTCGTTGCGTGCGATCATGGCAACGCGATAACCCTGCTCAACGAATTTTCGCACGGTCGCGCTGCCAGTCGCATCACCTACGCCGGTAATTACGCAAAGAGGCTTGTCCACTAGGACGCTCTCCTCATCCCTTTTTTCGAAGTGTAAGGCGCGCCGTATTTTTGGTTTGTCTCACCCTCAGTGATCACAGTCATGATTTCTGGATCGTATTCGTAGGTCCGGATCCACTGGCGAACACCCTGATCCTTGGGCATGTTCGAATGCGGCGACCGTGCTTTTTGAGTGTACTCAACCTCGACCATCCGACAGGCTTGACCGCCAAACCCGTAGGAATAATCGGTGTCTCCCGGTCTTACAAATCTAGCTTGGTAAAGCTTCCAGTACTGGCCATCATGCTTGAATATGGCAAAAGTCATCTCATGTGTGTCGTACTGCCAGTGCCACGTTTCGTCTTGGTAAATTTTTTCCCAATCAGCGTAGTGGCTGCCGTCGGCGAATGTTTGGCCTTCAATGACCCAACCCAGAGTGTCAGACATTGTCACAGTTCCTTTTCATAACGTTCGATATGAAAATAACGAAGTCGGGCCACAATTCAAGATAGTTTTCGCATTTTTTGCTTAACAGGTTGATGTGCATGATTACTTTCGGGAACGTGAAGCAAAGTTTCCCGTGCGATTTCGACCCCAGACCTCGGAGTCAAAACTCAGCATCAGAATCTGAAGGGCTGAATAGCCAGTGAACAGATTTCACAATTTGCAAAGACTAAAAATCCAGCCAAAGCAGGCACTGCATTGGGCGACAATACCGGGGAATAAGTGAGGCTTTCCCCATCAATTAAGAAACATGGCTCATTAGTCGGCGTTACGACCGCATGCAAAATCGGCGGATCACGACATTATCCTTGCTTTGCCGCAATGCTTACTACGGCTGCATTAGCATGTGCAGATTATAGCCGCGCAGATACAGATTGGGTGAATTGGCTTTGCATCCTGAAAACCAATTACTCAGGTAAATTTCAGCGTCCCAAGCCCATTGGGCTCGATTCTCTTGGGTTTAAATTAATGATCCATATTCATGGATTAATTAATGTTCTGCACGCTCCCGTTAGCCTATTATTAGGTCAATCCGAAGCTTTGGGTAATCAAGTTGATCGCAATAGCTCCCGGCATCACTTGACCTTCAGGCGTCGGATTACCGCTTCACTCTAGACTACCGCTCGTAGCTTTCAAACGACAGCGCACGAGCAACCGAAACCGAAAGCAGTGGCCCCGGCTGCTTATACACAAGCCCAGTATCCGGTGCCCGCAGGAAAATACTCTGGAACGAGCTGACAGACCAGCTCTGCGTTGGAACCGCCATTTGCAGGATTAGAAGACATGATCGAATTGTTGGGTTGGACGACGGGCAATACCTACCGCGTTCTGATCGCGCTGGAAGAAGCTGCGCTGCCTTACCGCGTGAAGGCGATCAACCTACGACAAAAAGAACAGCACGAACCCAGTTTCGCCTCGCTGAATTCAATGAAACAAGTGCCAGTAATCATTGATGACGACGGATTGGGGGGCGGCAGGCTAACGCTGACCCAATCGACCGCAATTCTACTGTATCTTGCTGAGAAATCCGGGAAACTGCTGCCCGAAAGTTTGCCCGAGCGTTTTCGCACTCTTGAGGCACTGAGCCTGGTAATGACCGACTTGGTCGCTCCGATTAACTTTGGCCTCAGCATGGAACGTGAGGAAGATACACGGGATGCGCTGATCTTCGGAGAGGCAAAGGCGATGAGCGCGGTGTCCGCCATTGAGAAGCGCCTAAATAGCCAACAACACCTAAGCGGAGACGATTTCGGAATAGCGGACTGTGCTGCTTACCCGATGATCAACTTGCTTGGAGCCGACAAGCTCAGCGAGTTTCCAGCAACTTTGAATTGGTACCGAACCGCGACACGCCGTCCAACGGTTCGCAACGCACTGAACGTGCAATTCTAACTTGGAGAAAGGAGACCATCATGTGTGGGGACCATCAAAACTTCGATGAATTCGCTTTTTCTAAACAACCAGGGTTCGACGAATCCGCTGTTCGAAAAGAATTCGCTAAGGCTGTGCCGCTAAAAACTGTTGTAGTGTATTGCTACGACCCTCGCATTGCCCAAGTACCGCAACTCGTTGCTGAAGAACTTGGCCAAACTCACCCTGGCGAAATCGTCACTGATGAGAATGGCAACAAAATAGCTTCCACTACGAACGTATTCGAAGTTTGCGTTGCAGGGGGCCGCGCCTTTGACGCCCTTCGCTCTGTGACAGTAGCCCAGCATCTGTTTGGCATCGAAAACGTTGTCATTGTGCATCACACGCATTGCGGTGCCACATCATTCACCAAAGATGGCATCATCGCTGCATATAAAGACGAACACGATGCGGATATCGAACCACTCTATCCCGCAAAAAGTATTTGCATCAGTGACTATAACGAGTCGCTGGAGCATGATGTGCAGATGATGCGGCAATCAGCCGGCACGCCCAAGCACGCCAACATCTTTGGCTACCTGTACGACATTGATGAAGAAAAACTGATCAAAGTCACAGAGTCTTTGGCTGCTTAAACCTGTGCCTGTGGCCATCAGTTCACCTGGTGGCCACAGTGCCCGTCTCTGGAGTTTCCAGCCAACCCAAAACGGCTATGCGTACTCCGCAAAATACCTTTCGATTTCTGCTGTTGTCGCACCATTCATAATGGCACCTGCCAGCAAAATCCTTGCTTTCTGAGGCGTAAGGTTCTGAGCACCAATGAGACCCTCAATCTCGTTTTGCAGCAATGCTGGGGTTGGACCAGTAATTGCGCGAGAGGACATCACAACCTGAACGCCGGAGGCTCTTGCTCTTTTCAGCTCACTACGCTGATCCGGGGTCGCGTATCCAGGTGCCAACCCTGCGACAACCAAGCCGGACACACCCGCCGCAACAGCTGATGTTATCTGAGCTCCGTCGGCACCGGCATATGACGGAATTATATCCACTCGTGGAAGGCACTCATCATCAGGCCACTCAAGCGTGAAGCTTTTGGTCTTTCGTTTACGCCTGAAAACAACAGATGCGCCTTCTATCGATCCTTCGGCTCCAGCCGGATGAGATTGAAACGCATTTAACGAAAAATTCGCCGTCTTCGAAACTTCCGGTGCAGCGTGGACCTGACCATCCATAACGACCAAAACACCGCGACTTCGGGCTTGTTCATGCGCGGCAACACTGAATGCGCCCCAAAGATTGTAGGCTACGTCTGACGAAAGTGTGTTGTGAGGTCGCTGAGCGCCTGTAAAAACAATCGGCAACTCAAAGTTCGAAAACAGGTCAATAGCAAAGGCGGTCTCTTCAAGTGTGCCGGTGCCGTGGGTCACCACTACACCATTAGCTGCGCTGCCTATTGAAGCCAGCTCTGCAAGCAAATCCTTCCAAAATTTCTGATCGACTTCTGTACTGGAGACCGGTTTGAAATTGGAGCACGTTATGTCAAAGGAATTCGCCAATTGAGGAAAAGTAGTCAGCAAAGCCTCGGCAGATAGCCTCTGACCTGACATAGGGTAATCCCAGTAGTCAGTCGGCGTTCGAGCTACGGCTGAGATGGTTCCGCCTGTGCCGATCAATCGTAGCTTTGGTCGCAAGCTCGCACCTCTCTCATCTGAATGTTTAGATTGACTATGTTTGTCCAGTACTTGCTAGTTCCTCAAGAGCTTTGAGCGGAAGTTCTGTTAAGCGCGGGCTTGGCGAGATGTACTCGCAAACCCGCGCCCAGTCTTAGCTAGCTTTCTTCAGAGCCGATTCCAGCAATGGTGCATAGCCTTTTTCCGCGAGCGATTTACCGACCATGCGGAAGTAGTTTTCGTTGCCTTCAATACCGAGAGCATCAACCAGACGGTTAACGTAGCTGAACAAAGAAACGACGTTGATCGCATCTTCGATAGCTTGCTCGCTCCAGCCTTCTTTGACCAGTTCGGCGATGTCACCCTCGCCTACTTCTTCTGGCTTGCTGGCTAGTTTTGCAGCAAACTTCAGCAGTGCAAGAAATTCAGGGCTAAGTTTGTCCGTGTTGGGTGCAGCCGCAAGCCCGTCAATGGTTTCCCAATCCACATTGAGAGCAGCCAAAGTCCAGCGGTGCGCGCCAACGCAGAAGTCGCAACCATTGATCCGCGACACATGCTCGGCAATCATTTCACGATCTGCTTTGGACAAATCAGACGGGCGGGTCATTACACGCTCGATAAAGTCCAGCATTGGGGCATAGAGCGCAGGATCTCTTAGAAAGACATCTGCAACACCGGGCATTCCCTTTGTGTAGCTCAGGTACGACATAGGATTTTCCTTTTCATAACGTACATTATGAATCGCATCTAATTGGGCTGTTGAAAAGTTTCAATGGCTGCGCACTGAGTAATCTTAATTGAGGTGTGTTCAGTAAAATTCAGGATTGAAACGGTGCTTTCAACAAGCCCGATGCCACACATCACCTTTTGCTTTTTGCGTTAAAATAGGTGGCAAAAACGAAGTGGCAGAATAACATGAAAGCTCGAATATTTTTCAGCGCCACTTTGCTAAACGTATGAAATTTCAGCCTGAAAACAAGAAGAGAAACCTCAACGGCCAAATCACGTTTTTTCGTCGCGCCTAGATTGCACATACCCGTCGCGTATAGCGCCTAGACACCTTCCCACTGCAAATAAATTTCACCGAATTAGGGGAATGTGGCGCTTGTCCGCGTACCATAGGATGCTTTACGTTACATTGGTTGATCTTAATTCATCTAACGACCTTGATCGCGCATCATACTGCAGCCAAGTGAGCAATCCCACTTAGCTGCAATAAACGTGACAAAACTCGTTTTAGCTGTAACGAATTTCCATCTCTTTCATCACACTACCGTAGCCACCGGCCATCAGGCTTGCGATCTTTCCGTCGTTGATCTCAAGGCTCACGGTGATAATGCTTGGAGACGCGGGCTTCATAAAATCGCCTTGAGCAATGGTCAGATCTTCCTGCTTCACTCCGATTTTATCGTACAGCAAACAGGCAAGTGGGCCAGCGGCCATACCTGTCGCGGATTCTTCATCAATCGCGTACCGGGGCGCGAACATTCTGGTTGTTGCACTTACCTCGCTCGACCCTGTGTCCATCGCAAAAACGTAATAGCCAATGAGGTCAAGCTTTTCGCTGATTTCGTTGATGGCAGATTGATCCGGTTCGATGTCTGCGAGGATTTTGGAGTCTTTCACTCCAACGACAACGAAACTGTTTCCAGTGTTCACCAAAATAGGCTCGCCATCTGTCAGAAGATCATCGCGGCTCAAGCCCAAAGAGTTCAGGACGTCCCCTTCGCTAACCCCTCTGCCGGCCCAACTTGAGGACTCTTCATACTTGGGCGCTAGCTGCTCCATATAAGCTGCGCCTTCACGCAGAATTATTCTCCGCGGGCCATCGACCGTTTCTTTGGACGTATTTCCGTCCTGTGCTCGATCGATCTCGGAAAGATAGCTGAACGTTGCGATTGTTGCGTGTCCGCAATGCGCAATACGGCGGTTTGGTGTGAAGAAATCCAGCTTGAAACCTTCCGTTTCCGACGCAGAAACGAACGCTGTTTCAGAAAGGCCAACTTTCTGAGCGATTTCAAGCATCTGTTGTTCAGAAAGATTGTCTGCATCAAGGACCACACCCGCGGGGTTGCCCCCATATGCGGCGTCGGAACCCGACGCAGGTGTCACAAACCCATTGACAATGCGTGCTGTAATGCTGTGTGTCATAACATCACCCTTTATTATGTTCAATTTAGAAAGTAATACTACTAATAAGAGGTATCCACTTATATATTCATAAGGATTAATTATGAATGAGTCACAGGAGCTTGCTCGGAAACTTGCTGCCAATGCTGATTTGTTGGCCGCTATTTTTGAACGTGGGACCTTTACCGGGGCGGCCGAACAAGTCGGAATTGCTCAGCCCGCCGTAAGCCAACGTATTCGAGGTCTGGAAGAGGCGCTCGCTACGCCACTATTTGACCGCACCACTCGCAAACTCAAACTTACACCAATAGGTGAAACAGTTTGCAAGGGCGCAGTCGAGAGCACCGCGCATTGGGAGAAAATCGTTGATAGCATTGAAGAACTTCGGAACCCACAAGCAATAAGGATCTCCGCGTCTTCCTCACTGGCGATGAAGTGGATAATTCCAGCTTTGCCCCGCTTGATGGCTGGCGGCATAGAAGCCGTGGTCAAGGCTGACGACGGTGTTGTTGACCTCCGTCAAGGGGGTGATCAGTTGGCTATAAGGTATGGCATTGGACCGTACCCAGGCAACCATAGTGAGGTGCTTTGCTCCTCTCGCCTAGTTCCTGTCGCCGGGCCGAAATCGTCCGTTCCGGAATTGGCAGAAGACACTTTCTCACTAAATCCAAAAATCTTGATCTCTGACAGTTCAGGCGCGACTGATGGGACTGAGTTTAGTTGGGCCAGTTATTTCAAAGCACGTTCGTGGGACGCAACCTTGCCAAGTGGAGGTCTAAATTTTGCGCGGGCAGATCTCGCGCTTCAGGCCGCAATTTGCGGTATGGGTTTTGCACTTGGTCGCACGCTACTGATTGAGGACGATTTGCAGAATGGCTTTCTAGTACAAATGGGAAAAAGTGTAGAGACCAAGGCCAAATACTGGATCGTGACAACAGCGTCGTTTTCTACCACGCCCGCCTACAAGATCGTACGTGACTTCCTGAAAGCGGAAGTTAAGCGCAGCCAAAGCAAATACAGTCTGTAATCGTGCGAGCCCAACAGTAAAGAGCGACCTTTGTGACCCTGACTTGGTGTTGGCTATACTAAGCAAGGTCATTTTTTCGCGCATTTGGGAATTCGAAGTCCGCGGCGGCATTGGCAAATGCAGACACGATGTAGCCCCTTACCAATTGCCGCGCTTTAGAGCGGTCACAGCCCCCAGTGGGAATTGACAACACAGCATCGCCCCGCCCGGAAATAAGCAACAGAATTGCCGTTGGCCGCGTAGCAACCAACGGCAAATATTCAAAGCAGTCGGGTTGCCATACCACCATCAACGGCTAGCGGAGAACCTGTCACAAAGCTCGCCCTGTCTGACAACAAGAACAATGCAGATTGAGCAACTTCCTTAGGGTCCGCCATTCGTTTCATGGGATGCAAACCAGCAATGAACTCGTGCGTTTCTAAATCAACACCAGCCATTTCAGTTTTTGTTCCACCCGGCAGAATAGTGTTGACCCGTACTGCCATAGAAGCGTGGTCAACTGCCAGAGACTGTGCGAGCCCGATCAATCCTGCCTTGGACGCAGCATAGGCACCCATTCCAGGCATTCCCCCATTGCTGTAGCCAACAAAACTCCCAGTGAAAACGATAGATCCCCCGCCTCGTTTCTCCATAGCAGGGATCTGAGCTTTTGCTGCGTAGTAGGCGCTGGTAAGGTTTGTTGAAATTACAAACTGCCAATTACCTGAATCCATTTCAGGAATCGGCTCCATGTCCCCTATAACGCCTGCATTGTTCAAAGCTCCATCCAGTCCACCAAAGTTCTGCTCGGCCAATTCAACAAGATCTTTGGAATATTCTTCATTTGTCACGTCACCTGCGAGATAGACCGCACACCCGTTGCTCTGCGTTATTTGCCCAGCGATCCTGCTTAAATGAGACTCTCGGCGGGCACCCAACACGACGTTAGCCCCTTCGGAAGCGAACAAAAGTGCTGCCGCAGCGCCTATCCCGCTGCTAGCGCCAGTTATGATGATGGTTTTATCTCTCAGCTCCATGGTCATGCCTTTCAATTGTTGCATGCCGTTCAGCTAGTGGATGTGGCGCGTTTTAAGCGACCCGATTAATGCGATTGTTCAGGAATCGAAATTGAATGCGCAAGAAACGGATCGCTGTAAATCCAACGATCGGAATCCAGCGCAAAGCTATATTGCTAAATCCGAAGTCTTGGGAGAAAAGCCTATGCGCAATTTAGATACGATGTACTTAGCCGCCAATGGATTGCAGTTGGGCATAACTGATTCATCCGTTGCATGAGGTGGCAACCAAGCGCATTTGGGATGGTGGTTTATTGGTAGTTATCGTAACTAGATTCTAAAAATACCATTTTAATTCTATGGTATATGGCGGAGACGAAGGGATTCGAACCCTCGAGACGGTTTCCCGCCTACTCCCTTAGCAGGGGAGCGCCTTCGACCACTCGGCCACGTCTCCGCCGACGGGTATATCCTTGCAAGCAACGGGAATACAAGGCGAAATTTCCATTTTGTGTCTCACTCCGGCAAAATTGCTGAACCCGTTGAAATTACGGTAAAACACACCGATTTACGTGGATTATGGGCAAGATTTGGACAATTTTTTCTGAGGCATTTCCCAGCGCCGAACCATCCAGCCGTCAGGTTCGAAACACCACAACACATCGAATCCCCATTCTGCATCGCCGCGCCGATTGAGAGATCATTATCTGCCAACGAAGAATTTCTCCTGTTTCGGTTCGAACCCATCTCCTCCGGGCATCGGAGGTAGCGCATGTCAAAACAAACGGAAAAAGGTGTGAACTGTGCTGGTACACAAGCTGAATATGATGCGCACAACTTAGCTATCGCCATTAGACAGAACCCTTCGCCGCTCTTGACCGTTCGTTGCTTAGCTAAGCGCTGGCGCTGCAGCCGATCTTCAGTTGAACGATTTCGCAAGCTTCATGGCCTGACGCCTGTTTCTGTTCCTGGTGAGCACCCCTGCTTCGACCTGCTCGATGTACTGCGGCTTGAAGAGGTAGACGATCCGATCTTGTTATGGGCGTTTGGAGGCAGTGAGGGCCGCAAAGTCCTTCTTGCACCGTTGCTATCAATCGAGGACCTGCGGTTGCTCGACCGGCGGTTTGTCAAGTGCCACCCGGAGACATTTCGACGTTTGGCGCGAAATGGTCAACGCCACGGTTTTAAGCTTGGGCGGCGATGGCTTTTCCGCCCGAACATCGAAGAAATTGAGCGTTTGAATTTTCTGAACTCAGGCAAGAGGGCTGGAAAATGACAAGACCATACAGCAGTGAACACATCCTGCTTCACGGCGCGACAATGAAGAAAACACCCAAAGGGATTTCCGGACGAAACACCATTGGGTGTTTTCTTCATTCATCCGCTCCTTTGCTTCACAAGCCAATTTTTTCGTCAAAACCAACAGAAGGCAAAGACCGTCGTTCTTTCGCGCAACGACGGTCTTTCCCCCTGATTGGAGACAAACAATGACAGCGAACGAACAAACTCAGCTGACACCTCCGACGCTTCGCGACGCACTGCTGGCGGCCAATGCCGGCGTCCTTGATCTGCCTCTTTCCTGATCCAGTTCACTAAAAATGGCTCTTGAGGACGATGCCGATGCTGATTTGTCCGTGGAACCGAGAACGGCATTGTCCGCAGCACCTTCGACCGCGGCACGGAACCGATCAACGGCAACTTCCAAGTCGCTCACAATTTTCAAAGCCGCGGTCCGGACATCGCTGTCTGCGGGCGAAATAGCCTTATTCAAGGCGGGTCTCAGCGTATTGGGCTCCAGAAATGATGGTGCTAAATCAGACGATCCGTCCAACAAGAAAGTGACCGCCGTTATCGTCGCAATTACTGGCATATCATAACTCCAAGCTGGTTCCCGAGGCGACTATGTCTGCCTTTTCGTACAGAATTTTAGCAACTTCCGGCCAGTACTCTTCCGGGATTGCCGCCTGCAATTGCCCCTGCAATACCAGCAGGTTATCGCGTTGCGAACGGCGTTCGGCGTCATATCTGTCTGAAACAGCTATCAACTCGGCACGTGATACCGAACGGTTGGCAGACAACTGATTAAATTCTTCAATAAAGGCCGCGTGCGCCCGGATCATTTGTGTTGAATTCGCCTCAATCTCCCGGGCAATCTGAACCAGATCTGAGCCATCATCAGAAGGTATCCGTTCCAACGCGGCTGCGAGCTCAGAATTTATGTCGCCGATCGAACTACTGCGGTCGAATGGGGCGCAACTTGAGTTGCAACAAAGAGAAGCAGCAGCGGCCAGATTTATAAAATCTCGCCTCGACAGAGAGGCATTGCAGGTAGCTGCCATCGTGTTTCCCCCTGATCTGTGATCCACCTATTTTTAGATCGCGTCCTTTGTTGTTGGGCTCACTGAAGACGGCCCAATCGTCAGAAAATACTCAGGTATTCAATACATCCGCGAGCCGTGCTGGATGTTGAGCCATGCAAGACTGCCTAAATCTTAATCGTAGCACAATGACATTTAAATGTTAGGATGTGAGGCAGTGCTTTTCAGACAGCTTGATCAAAAGGGGAAAAATTTGATGGCACCTAATCGACGCGACTTCATGAAAACTGTTCCTGCAATTGGGGCTGCCTTTGCGGTAAGTCCTACTTTTTTGTCGGAAGAAGCAGCAGCACAAACCACATCGACAGCCGCGCCATTAGAAGGCCACTTTCACCCTAAAGGAAAAGCACCGTCCGAGCACACGCTCAAAATCCTGGCCGAAGCGAAAGAAACACTGCCTTTCTCAGACACTCAGGACTTTGACGAAGTTGCCAAGGGTTTCATTGCCCAGATGCCGGAACCTCAAATAATGGCAGACGCGGGCAATGTCGCCTGGGACCGGGGCGCATTTGATTTCATCGACGAGCAAGACGAGTACGACAGTATCCACCCGTCATTGATGCGTATCAGCAAGCTGAATCAGAACTATGGTCTGTACGAGGTAATACCCGGCATCTATCAGGTGCGCGGGTTTGATTTGTCCGACATCTCATTCGTGCGCGGTAAAACGGGTTGGATCGCCATTGACCCGCTGGTTTCGGCCGAAACGGCGCGAGCCGCATGGGAATTGTTCTCGGAACACAAAGGCGAAGGGTTGCCGATTACGGCCGTGATCTATTCTCATTCCCACGGCGATCATTGGGCAGGCGTTCGTGGCATCGTTTCGCAGGAGGACGTCGATTCCGGGAATGTCGAAATCATTGCTCCGCGCGATTTCATGGAACACACAATTTCCGAGAACGTGTTCGCGGGCAACGCAATGAACCGCCGGCTATTTTACCAATATGGTCTGTTGTTGCCTGTGGCCCCGCATGGGTTCGTCAATCAGGGTCTCGGCAAGCGCGTTTCAGCAGGTGCCACTGGCCTGATCGCGCCAACCCGGATTGTCGAGGATGACATCGAAGAATTCGAGGTCGATGGTGTGCGGATGATCTTCCAGAACACACCCAACACAGAAGCGCCGTCTGAGATGAATACTTACATCCCAGACATGAAGGCCCTGTGGATGGCGGAAAACGTCACGGCCACGTTGCACAACATCTATACATTGCGTGGCGCGCCTGTGCGCGATGCACTTCGATGGTCAAAATACATCTCTCGTGCCCTGTTCCTGTTTGGGCAAGAGGCAGACGTCATGTTCGCTTCGCACCATTGGCCGCGCTGGGGCAATGACCGCGTGCAGCAGGTTCTGAGAGATCAGCGCGACCTTTATGCCCATATGAATAACCAGACCCTGCATCTGGCCAATCAGGGCGTGACGATTAACCAGATACATCACCACTATGAGCCGTCACAGGGTTTGCAGCAGACATGGCATACACGTGGCTATCACGGCTCACCTCAGCACAATTCGCGCGGCGTTGTTCAGCGGTTCCTTGGATTCTGGGATTGCAATCCCGCGACCCTGATACCGTTAGAACCAGAAGCTTCAGCTCCGCTCTACGTCGAGATGATGGGCGGCAAAGATCCAATTATGGCCAAGGGTTTGGAACTACACAATGCAGGGCAATATTTCGAAGCGTCCGAGATTCTGAACAAACTGTTCCTGTCGGATCCATCAGATCAGGAAGTAAAAGATTTGTTAGCAGACGTTTACGAACAGCTTGGCTACCAGCAAGAGAACCCGGGCCTGCGGAACAGCTTCCTGTCCGGTGCCTATGAACTTCGTTCTGGCATCCCCACCGGTGAAACGGCCGACACGTCCAGCCCAGAGGTGATACGCGCGATGTCGACTGAGCTGTTCCTTGATTTCCTTGCGATCAAGATGGACAGCCGCAAGGCCGAAGGCATCGAGTTTACGATGAACCTAAGCACACCCGACAATGGTGAGATGTTTGCGATCGAGCTGGCCAAGGCAACACTCACAAATGTCGAAGGTTTCGCCTTCGATGAGCCAGATCTGACTCTAACCTTGAACCGATCCGATTTGGAACTTGTGATGACCGGAGAGGCTGATTTCGAGGACTTGCTGGCCGACGGTCGCGCAACGGCTGATGGTGACGTCAGCGTTCTGATCAAACTCGCTGGAGCCATGGTTGAGTTCGATCCTCTGTTCGAAGTTTTGCCTGGGACAAGTACCGGTCCAACCGAGGTAGCAGAGGCCGAGCCGTTGCAGGCGGTGACTGGTCAGGTCGTTATCGAATGATGTTTTGCGCGGGTCCCTTCGGACCCGCGTTACCCACTTTTACACTCCAATACGATTTTAACGATGTAATCCAAATCACCCGAGGAGACTCCAATGGCTGATCTTGTTGTTCTTTCATTTGATGGTGTCGACAGTGCAGATGCTGTTTTGACAAAACTACGACAGCTCAAAAAACAGGAATTGATCGACCTGCTGGACGCCTGCGTCGTTGTGCGACCCGAAGAGGGAGACATACACATTAAGCAGTCAGTGAACATGACCCGAATTGGCGCCAGTACGGGCCTGAGCACCGGTGCAATAGTTGGTATGTTGGCCGGTATTCTTGTTCTCAACCCACTCGCCGGCATGGCAGTGGGAGGTTTGGCCGGGGCGGCAATGGGAGCGCTTGGAGGGTCCCTTTCCGATTACGGCATCAATGATGATTTCATCAAAGAACTGGGCGAGACCATCCAACCAAATTCATCGGCTCTGTTTCTGCTTGTCGCCAAGGCCACACCGGACAAAGTGATCGCCGAGATCGAACAATACGACCCGAAGATACTTCAGACGTCCCTATCGCAGGAACAAGAAGACAAACTCCGCGAAGCGCTCGCCGCTGCGCATAGCCAGTGATTTTTGATAGAGATCGGTCGCCAAGCCAAAGTGCGGACGACCTTCTTCAAATCATAGGGTTTAGGTTGGGAGCACTGCAATATGGTAGGCGAATCCGCTAATTGGCATGGGGAAAACACCGGGCGCGTCGCAGATGCGCTCGTCAAGCTTGGCCAGATCGGTTTCTGGGTTCAGCTGGTTTTTTTGATCATTGTCGTTGTACTGGGCGGCGTTGTCCTTGGCGTTGTCGGAGGTGGCGCAGGCGTGGGCAACGTGTTGTCCTTCTTGGGTTTGATCCTGCCCGCTTTCACCACATTTTGGTGTTGGCATTATTTGTCTTTGGGACGAAAGCTGAAAGAGACTGGAGATGACCCCTCAGCCGCCCGGCTTCAAAGTCGCGTGTGGATCGGCGTTTGGGTCGGAACGATCGGCGCTGTTCTGACAATTGTTTCATTGTTTGGAGCAGCTTTTGCGCTTCTGGTCACAATGCTGGCCAACCCTCAAGTTGGCTTGCAGATATCCGCAGCTGAAACCGGTGCCAGCCCCTACACGATTTCGGCGGTTGATGCAGTAAGCATCATGACCCTACTCTTAACGCTGACCGCTGAGTTGCTTGTTGTGGCGATTTCTTTGCGTATCGTTTTCCTGATCTCTCGTTCTCTGGGCGGAAAAGACGCCTGAATAGGCAATGCACTTGCTTTCGCGAAACCTTACCGAATTCCAGAGTAGGGCAGATAGTCGTGCTATGAGCCACCCAAAAACCGCTTGAACACGACCGAGGCCGGTAAAGCCATACAAACCCCGATCAGCGCAAAAAGCAGGATTGTTGGAATTGCCGGGTAAGATATTTCGGACTGTTCAGCAATATAGAGAGACAATCCTATGTTCCTCGCAATTGTTGCGATGGCAAGGCCCGCTCTTTTCGATCTGACCGGCCCCCCAAGCGTGTAGCCACTCGCTAACGCGACGGCACAAAGTATGACGACCGAAAACGCGGTGGCCCACCCAATTGCAAGTGATTGCCGTAGGTCCGTCAAAAGCGCCAGCGCGGTCAAAAGAGCGGCAAGGAACAAGAGATAAAGTCCCTTGGACACAATCGCCACCACCTTGTTGTGGCGATTTCGCAATCGCGGTACCGCGCGCGCCGATGCCCATCCAAGCACTGCCGGTAGAAAAGTCACCAGCCCGACCTGAGCGGCCACAGTACCCAACGAAACAGGAGTAGCCGCGACCTGGGGCAGATGACTAAATAAGAACAGCGCAAACGGCGTAAAAACCACTGCCAACAGAGCAAGAAGCAACTGCAATGACCCAACATAGTTGAAATCGGCGGCTGCGGCTTCGGACCGGCGCGTTGTGAGAGGCGCACCGGGTGCAGCGGCCAAGATGGCCAAACCCAGAGCAACCTCAGGACGCACGGGAAGCAAAATAATTAGAACGAGTGTTGCCAAAGGCATCACGACGAGAACTGAAATCAGGGAACGAAACAAAAGCGAAGTATCGGACAACAGCGCACGAATGCTTCCAACCTCTTGCCGGGTTCCCAGCCCATACATCTGAGCAAAAACGACAACACCTGTAAAAATCAACACGACTTCGGGCATCTATTTACGTCCTTCTGATCCCGAAATGCTGGATGACTGACTGCGTTTCGCATCGATCCAAATACGGGACTGTTCCATGGCATCATTCAGCGCCGCCCCGATTTCAGGTTGCTCCTCAAAGATGCTCTCTTGCGATAATCGCTTCAGCAGTCCGGTTCGTTTCAATTGCCCTTGCAACTTGTTGTTCACACCGGTCAAAACCAGCTTGCTGTCGTGATGTTCAAGCTCTTTAGAGTATCGGCTTAGCAATCGAATGATCGTGCTTCCCAAGTCGTCAACGTCACGAAGCACCAATAATACCACTGAATGGCGTCCCGTATCTGCTTCGGGCAACTGAGCTTCAAGAGCCTGCGCCGACGCAAAGAACAGTTCTCCGCGAATGCGAAGAACCGTAATTTCGCCTTCCTCAAGAGCGGTCGCACCAGGCCGCTCTATTGGGAAGCCCCCTTCGACCAAGGAGATCTGCCGAACTTCGATCTGGTTAGCGGAGCGCAGAATTTGAAGAACGAAAGAGATTGCGATGCCCAACAGGATTGCAAACTGCAGCGGCAATAACAGCGTTGCCACCAGCGTCGCAGTAAAACCAGCACGGGCCATCGTTCCGGTCCGCCAAATGACGGCAATAGACTTGGGTTGGACATTCTGCACGCCCACTACGAACAAAAGCCCACCCAGACCGGCCATGGGAACAAGCTTGACCATGTCCACGAACAAAAAGACGATCAATACCACTGTTACGCCTGCAAAGATGTTTGACCAGCGCGAACACGCTCCGGCCTGAACACTGACAGCCGTTCCCGACATTGACCCACCTGAAGGGATCGAACCAAACACGCTTGCTGTGAGATTGGCCGCGCCTTGGCCGACGAAATCACGCGAAGTATCTGGAAACCGCCCATCGGGGTTCGGATAGCTTTGACCAACACCGGCGCCCTGTACCAACCCGATCACTGCGATGGCAATGGCGGGCAGGATCAGTTCTGGAAAGTAGCTTAAGTCCGGCAGCATTGGCGTGGGCAAGCTTCGGGGAATGATCGCGACATCTTTCACCAGCACGATCGAGCCGCCTTGAAATAGCGTGGCCAACCCGGTTGTCGCACCCAGAGCAAGGATCAGCGAGAACTTACTTAATCGCGTTTGCTGGATCAGAAAAATAAGGACAATTGTGGCCACGCCGATAGTAACCGAAGCGGTATCGAAACTACGCCAGTTCAAAGCGGTATCGGAAAGGCGCAACAAATGATTTGGCTGTGCGCTCTCGAACCGAGTGATATCAGGAATAGAGCCAAGAATGATCAGAGCTGCAATACCGGTAATGAATCCTGTCATCACCGAGTTGGATACATATCGGACCAGCCGCCCCATACGCAGCAGTCCAAAAATCAACTGCACCATCCCAATCATCATAACCAGGCCAATCAATGCGCCGATCTTTCTATCGTCCTCAACCCCATACAATGCCTCACCGACGGCAACCGATAGTGCGCCAGTCGTTGATACATTCATAAAAACGGAACTGGTGAAGATTGCGCCGACGGGCATGGCGACCATTAGCGCGTAAAGACCAGCGACAGGGTTGACGGTCGCAAGAACAGCATTGGCCATTCCTTGCGGAACGTTGACGATTGCGAACGTGGCACCTGCGACAAGATCCGAAACCACGTTCCTGCGATCAATCTTCAACCCGTCAAGCATGCAGCCGCGATCCAGTATATTTTGGGTATTCGGCGCGGGAGCACCACATCACTCAGGCACCACGCCCTTCAGTTCTTCCGCGTCATAGGGGTCGTGTTCAATGGCTTGTTCATCACTGGCGCGTGTGCCCGGAAAGACTTCGTATTTTGGGTCGAAATCCACCAGCAGACTGGCCAGTGTTTTCAGAATGGAGGGGTCACCCGTGATCTGCGCGGATCCTTCGGCAATGTGTTGCTCAAAACTCTTCTCTCCGGCCAGAGTTTCTTCCAGCTTTGCGCGGTCAATCGCCAGCGTCAGGTCAGCAGTTTCAGCCTGATACCCCTTTGTGTTCGTTAACGTCGCGTTTTCCAGTTCGACAATAAATTCCTCTCCATTATCCGGAGTTCTCAGATTGATCGTAAACCTCAGCCCCTTAGCTTTTTCGCTATCGAGCCGGATTCCGAGGAAGTTCAGGAACAGCTCAGTCGACATGGCGCGCATAACGTCAGGATTGGTTGTTTTGACGGCCTGCCCGGAAGGGATACCGGATCGCAATTCAAAAGCCCCCGCCAAGAATGAGTTGCGAAGCCCAGGGTTTTCCTGCTGATAACCGATTTGCTCGAAGGCATCCGCGAGAAGATCACGAGCGACTTCGTTTTCGGGTTCGGCAAGCGCAACCTTGTTCAGAATTTCAGCAACCATCAAATAGTCACCAGCGTCGTACATTTCACGGCAATTGGCGACAATTGCCTCGGCCCCGCCCATCAGTCGGACGTAAACCGGCGCTGAGTTTTCCGGTGAAGGCGGAATCAGTGTTGCAGGATTACAGTCCCAAAATCCGAGGTATCGCTGGATTACACCACGGCTGTTATGCTCAGGTGAGCCATGGTAACCGCGAGCGTGCCAGTGTTTCTGAAGACCCTCGGGGACTTTGTAGACGTTATGGATTTGGTTGATTGTGACGCCGTTGTTTGCGTGATGAAGAACCTGATTGTTCATATTCGCGTAGATATCGCGCTGCGCCCGCAGCACCTCTTGAATCCTCGCATTTCCCCATCGCGGCCAGTGGTGCGCGGCGAACATAACTTCGGCCTCTTGACCAAATCGGTACAAGGCCTGCGCTATGTACTTTGACCAAACCAACGCATCGCGTACCGGAGCGCCGCGAAGGGTATAGATATTGTGCAAGCAGTGGGTGACATTTTCGGCCATCCACAAAGCCTTCATGCCGGGAATGTAGGTGTTCATTTCCGACGGCGCCTCAGTATCCGGCGTGTTTTGGAAAACCATCGGAATGCCATCCACCTCGAATTCCTCATAGTCTTTTGAGACGATCCGCGTAGGGGCAATCAGAGTCACAGCGCCACGTGATGCAGCCTGCCCCAGACCCTGTGTGACATAGCCATGTGGATCAACGGGTAGTAGAATACCGTACTGGTAATAAGCCCTGCGATTCATAGCGTTACCAGCATAAACGTTTTCGGACACCGTATTGTCCATGAAGCCAACGGGAGCGATGATTTCTACTTTGCCGGCCGCCACATCTTCTTCCGATATGATACCCTTTATCCCGCCCCAATGATCCACATGATTGTGCGAGTAGATCACAGCGGTAATGGGAAGCTCTCCGCCAATATGTGATCGAAACAGTTCCAACCCGGCGCGTGCGGTTTCCGCTGACACCATCACGTCGAAAACGATCCAACCAGTTTTCCCGCGAACAAAAGACATCTGGGACAGGTCGAAACCGCGGATTTGATAAATACCCTCGACGACCTCATATAGTCCGTAATCCTGGTTCAGCTTTGCCTGACGAAACAGCGAAGGGTGAATGCTTTCGTAGCTATCCGCCTCGTCAATAAAATCGAACTGCCCCATGTCCCACGCAACATTGCCTGCATCCGCCATGATTTTAGGATGCTCCATTTTTGCGATCAGACCGCGTTCGCATTCGTCGAAGTCGCGGGTATCTTCGAAAGGCAAGGCATCGTGTGCGGCCTCCAGAACGGATTTGGTGTGCTGTGACGGAGGATTGCCTTTGGCATGAAAATGTGGCCGTTCGCTGGGCATGATCAAATTGCTCCTGATTGTAATGAGAGATTCCTGAACAGAACCGATCCGTGAAGGTTGGATAGTTTATTCGCTTTGGGTTGCATCACCGCCGACGGGAGCGATCCGGGTCGCGCCCTCTGAACGAGTGAATAGATAGACCATGAACAGGACAAAAAGGACTGCGACAAAGCCTACGACGCCGGCCATACCAAAAAGCGGTGCCCGATGCCGTTCATTCTTGTCGTTTGGATCGGTGTTGTTTGACGACATGTTGATCTTCCCCCCGAATGATCATTGTTTCCAAATCCCCGATTGCACCACGTGATAGGTCGCACGGACACAACACGTGCCAATGCAAAGACTGGCATTCGGCAACAAAAGATAATGTATTCTATATGTAAGAATATCATTATGCTTAGGTTTTGTCGTGAATTTTGTGACGGGTCAGTTAGTCAACAACGTTCCTGGCTCGCGCCGCAAACTTCGCGAATTTCGTAGCTGAAGCAGGGCGGACCCAAGCCGTACGATAGGAAGGATGAGGGAAATGGTTCGGTTGCGCGCTTTTATTGCTGGATTGTCCATTCCTTGTTTTCTGCTTGGTCTGATTTTGTTTGCGGCGTCACTGACACCGTCCATGATCCCCCGAGGGCCGATGGCGCAAGGCGTTCTTGGTGGCCTGGTCATGTCGCTTGGATACTTGATAGGGAAAGTGATTGGCTTGATCTGGCTTGCAGCCGACCTGCCTGTAATTCCACGTAAGCTGGCTGTTCTGCGTGATGTGTTGCTTACGGGTACAGTACTGACACTCGCGGTCTGGTCGATCACCCTTAACCTTGAGTGGCAGAACGATTTGCGTAGCAAGATGGGGCTTGCAGCGGCCGAAACCCAATACCTGATGACAATGCTACCCATCGCTTTGCTCACATTTTCCGCCGCCTATCTGATCGGCAAATTGATTGAAGGCATGTTTCGATGGACGCGCGCTAAGTTCTATCGGTTCATGCCGCCAAGGCGGGCCAATATCCTCGGCGCTTTAACAGTGTTCACAGTACTGTTTATCTTAACTCGAGATGGCGTTTTCGATCGGGTAGTCGCTACGCTCGACGAAAGTTATGAGGCGGCTCAGGAACTTTTTGACACCGCGCCACCAAAGCCTGCCAATCCAAACAAAACCGGGTCGTCTGCCTCGCTCATCGATTGGGCGGCTATGGGCAAGCCGGGCCGCGACTTTGTCGAGACCGGGCCGGATGCGGAAGTTATTTCAAAATTTTCTGGCAGACCCGCTTTGGACCCAATAAGGGTTTATGTGGGTCGGGCAAATGCCGACACACCAATGGAGCGGGCGGAATTGGCCTTGGCGGAGCTGAAACGCCTTGGTGCATTTGAACGAAAGATCCTGATTGTTACAAGCCCCACCGGAACCGGTTGGATGGATCCGGGATCGCATGATCCCGTCGAATACATGCACAACGGTGATATAGCGACCGTAAGCGTCCAGTATTCCTATATGCAATCACCACTTGCTTTGGTTCTTGAAACCCGCACTGGCCTGGATCAGGCGACCGCTCTTATGGAAGTTGTGCATGACTATTGGCGAACCCTCCCGAAAGAAGACCGCCCCAGGTTATATGCGCACGGACTAAGTCTCGGGGCCTGGTCGTCGATGTATGCAACCAACCTGTTTCGTCTGGTTGGTGATCCTATCGACGGAGCGTTCTGGGCGGGGCCGCCATTTCCTTCAGACTTTTGGCAGCGTGTGCAGAATTCCCGACAACCGGGCAGCCCTTGGGTTTTGCCTACAATTGGTGATGGTTCGATTGTTCGCCACGCTTCCCACTTTGCGGATGCGTCTGAGGCTGCGGCTGATTGGGGCCAGATGCGAATTGTCTTCTTGCAGTATTCAAGTGATCCAATTGTCTTTTACGATCCGTTTTCCTTCTGGCGCGCTCCTCCATGGATGAAAGAACCGCCCGCGGAAGATGTTTCAGAACACCTTACATTTATACCGGTTGTGACCAAGTTTCAGTTGGCGCTCGATATGGCATTATCTTTCGGGACACCACCTGGACATGGGCATGCCTACTTTGCCGAGGATTACATAGGTCCGTGGGTACAGGTTACTGCACCCGAGAACTGGACTGAAAAAGACACAGAACGCCTCGTTGCTCACTGCGATGTTGGATTCCAGTATGGGTGTGTAAACAATTGACTTCACTTTTCCCCCGAAGTGTCAACTAAAACAACGACATAAATTAGGGAGTAAACCGTTAATAAGGGAACAGCATTGGAGCGATGACCACCGCGACAGTGCCGGTCAAAATTGTGAGTGGCACACCGAGTTTGAGGAAGTCAGCAAAACTATACCCCCCAGGTGCAACGACCAATGTGACCACAGGTGTTGAGATCGGAGTCGAAAATGACGCGGATGCAGCGATCAGAACACACAGCGCAACTGGGTATGGTGAAATCCCAAGTGCTTCGGCGGCTGAAATAGCAATCGGCGCAACAAGTACCGCAGAGGCAGTATTGGATAGGACTAAGCCCAATAGGGCCGTTAAAACAAAGATCGCCGCCATGACTGCGCGCGGACTGGCTTCTCCGACAAGGTAAAGCAGTTGGTCGACGATTATGTCCGATCCGCCCGTAGCTTGCAGCGCGTCGGCAAGTGGCAACATCCCGGCGATCAGAACGAGGCTTGGAAGCTTTACGGCTCGATACGCGTCTTCGGCGGAAAGAGTGCGTAGCAAGACTGCCGCTACCGCGGCCATCAGTACTGCAGTAGTTATTGAGACGAGTTCTGAGACCGTCAGGGCAACCATCGTGGCCATGATGGCAATCGCAGCCCAAAAGCCCTTAGCTGCCGGTGGGACGGATGTCCGCTCATTTGGGAAGGACAGAAGCACCAACATATCATGCCTTTCAACCGCACGATCCAAGTCTTCCCACGATCCGGCAAGCATAAGGCGATCGCCTGATTGCAAAACTGTAGTGTTGGGGTGTTCGACGGGCTCGCTGTTTCTCACCAGGCCAACAATCTCAATCCCTTTGGATTCGAACCCGGGTGCATCATGCATTTGTCGACCAATCACATTAGCCTCGGGGTGGATCAATACATCCGCAAGCCCCAACTGATCGATCCAAACAGCGCTTGATTTCTGAAAACCCAAAGTTTTGGCAAACAACGCATTGGTTGATAACTCCGCCAGTGCGTCTTGGGCTCCTCGAATGAAAACAATGTCACCCGGTAGCAGTTCCATACCTTCGCGAAACATGGCTGCAAGGTACTTTCCTTTGGCGCCAGGTCTCAGTCGAACGAGTATTGCCGTGCCACTTCCCGTCAGCTTTTCAACGTCCTCTGAGAGTATTTTGCCAGTGACCCTGAAAGTCGCGGAATGTACATCCAATCCAAACGTTTCCCACATACCTGCAAGCGTCGTTCCGGAAATTGCGAACTCTTGCTCACCAGGGGTCGACTTGGTTTTCAACCGATAGCGGCCCCAAAACAAGACAAACAGGACGGCAACAACCAGAACCGACGCGCCGATCAGAAAGAAGGAAAACAAACCGAAAGGTTGGTATCCCTGCGCGACCAACTCATCACTCACAACAAGGTTCGGAGGCGTGGCGATCAGGGTCAACATGCCACTTATCAAGGCGGCATAGGACATCGGCATCAAAAAACGAGCCTTGTCGTTTGCCGTTTCTTGAGCAATTCGCAGAATGACCGGTATGAAAATTGCGACGACGGCTGTTGAGCTCATAACGCTCCCCAGAAGTGCCGTGCTGATCATGATGAGCACCAGCAATCCAGTTTCACCACGACCACCGTGCCGCATGATGGCGTCCCCTACTGCGCGAGCAACGCCGGTTCTATCCAACATTTCGCCCAGCACAAGAAGGCAGGCGACAAGGATTACAACGCTGTTCCCAAAGCCCGATAGGCTCTCCCCAATTGTCAGCGTGCCGCTGAGGGCAAGCGCAAGAACAACTATCAAAGCAACGAAGTCATAGCGAACACGGTTGCTTGCCATCAGCACACCCGCGACGGCAATCAGAGCGAACACAAATCCGGCTTCATTCGTCATTATATTACCCCCTTCAAACGATAGGGCGTCTATCCATGCGTGCAAATTTCAGGTGGTCGCGTCAGCCATATCCACGCCTGCTTCCCGCAGCAGTTCAAATTTCACAGCTGTTGCACTGACCTGTCGATAAAAGGCAATCAGCTGCCGCGTCGGGCCCTGAAGACGTGTCAAACCTACGGTGGCGGCGACGACTGTGCCGACATCCGTATTGCCTTCCAGGACCTGCCAACCGCCCACAACAAGAACCCCCACCGTCCCGGCGCCGTTAATGGCACTGAGTACAAATTTCGAAGACAGCTTCCAGACGAATATCCGGGAACGGGTATCGTAGATCTCGTCAAATTTAGGAGTAATCTCCGCTGCCGAGCGATCAGGGTCAACAAGCCAGTTTGTGGCTTTGCGCAATGTGTGAACTCTGTCTGACACAAGGGAGTTTACGCGCGTCTGGACGAGAAGAACAATAAACACCTGAGGGATAATCATACCGATTGCAATCAGCCCCAGAGAGGGTTGATTGGCCGCAATATACCCGACAATCACAACAAGGGTTCCGGCCTGTACGATGGGTTCAGACAAGGCGCTACCGGAGAACTTTCCTACTTGTTCGGCTTCGGCCGACACCATTGTTGCCTTGGCACCGTAGGCAACTTTCTCGGAACCCGCCGGGTTTTCGCGAGACAGGTTGCAAATACGCTTGCGCAGCCTGCGGATCATGTCCTCGCCAAGGACGCTCGAAAGATACCCCAGCACCCATTTCAGCGCGAGGCTCAGGGTTATCACCGCGCCCATAGCAGCACCAAGCCACAGCAAGCCTCCGGGGCTTATGTTCTTTTCGGTCAGACCGTTCACGATTTCCTTCTGGTAGTTCAGTGGAAACGCCGCCAGGGCGGCAATGGCCAGCGACAGCAAGATGTTGACCACCTGACGATGTCCCGTAGTTCTCAAGATAGATTTGTAAAATTCGATCACTCGATCCCCCAAAGTCCAAGAGCACCTTTGCTTGAAGGTGCGGGTACATTGTTGTGACTGCACCCTAACACTCAATCCAATCTGAATATAAATCTACCTATTCTCCGGACTAAACGACTACGCTTGAGACGCTCGAATTTAGGAGCAACGAAATGAGTGCAACACGTACAGTGGGAATTGAGAGCGGCCGCTGAGGTCCAATCCTGGAGAAACGGAGCTGCACCAAATAGACGAGAGATCTCGAACACAATTTGGTGGATTGGTCGACTTACAGGTTGACCGGAATCTGAGATTAGTTCGAATGTCGGCTCTTGATGCTACAACGCAGAATGTGATTGAACGATGAGTGTCCGGAACGGGCCGGGCGAGTAGCCTTAGATTGGAGTTACGGCACGTACGGTGACCAGCTGCCTGGCCGCCACCCTTTCGCGATGTATCATATACAGCCCTGCACCGATGATGATGGCAATGCCAAGCAGGCTAAGCGTGTTCGGGAAATCATTAAAGACAAGATAGCCGAACAAGGTCGCTATCGGCAGCTCAAAATACTGCAGCGGTGCCAGCGTGACGGAAGGCGCAAAAGACAGCGCGTAGGTCATCATCATGTGGCTCACCGTCGCAAAAAAGCCAGCGCCTAAAAGCCACAACAACGCGATATCTGTCGGCCAAACGGGATCAAACAAATCAGAGCAGGAACCTTGGGCAATAATTAGAGCTGGAATGCAAAACAGGCTGGCGATCAGGCCGGTGTGGAATTGCAGGGTCACAGGGTGCACCCGACGCGACAATCCCCGGGTCAACAGAATGTAGAAGGCGAAGGCAATTGCCGTGCCAAGCGGAATAATGGCAACCGCGCCGAAAGCTGCGAAACTGGGCTGGATGACTAACAACACCCCGACAAACCCCACAAGCGCCGCGCCAACGCGACGCGGGCCGACGTCTTCACCAAGATAGAACTTGCCGATCAACAAGACGATGAAAGGGGCAATGAACACGATTGCCAGCGCATCGGCAAGGGGCATCACCCGGATTGCGGCAATGAAACAAAATGTTGCGAACACCAACAGCAATGAGCGGAAAACCAGCACCATCACCTGATCTTTCGCCACGCGCACTGACAGACCCATTATCCAGATGAAAGGCGCCATTAGCGCGCATTGCACCACAAACCGGGCAGCCGTAATCTGCCCAACCGGCACGCTGGTCGACGCGAGTTTCGCAGAAACGTCCAGCAAAGGAGCGGTTAGGCAAAACCCCAGCATCAGCGCAACGCCGACAAGGGTGCGATCCGGAGATTGGGGTATGGTTTCAGCAGAGGTCATCGTTTCATTTAGATATGTCGCCAAATGCGTGTCTGTTCTCAATACGACGACAGGCAAAAATCCCGCAATCCACGAGTTCGGGTTGAATTGGATATAGCGCTCGCGGCGAATGTCTCCTCTGACGGGCCGTACAGCCGCATCAGGTGGCAGGGTCAAAGGCAGCTAAGGGCCGTTTGCTTCTTTGGGACGCCAGGGCGGGATCCGGCCATTCGCCGCCAGTGCGATGAGATGGTGCCAGGACAGTGAGAGCGGACGTTCAGAATGGCCTGAAACCGAGCATCTCGCCGCACGACCGCATGGCAACTCCGAGTCCAACTCGGACATAGCATAATCGTTTTGCGTGCGCTCGCGGCGCAGATTTCGCTGCAAGCCGATCTGGAAGAATGGCTGCACCACTACAACCAAGAGCACACTCATCAGGGCAAAATGTGTTGCAGAAGAATACCCTTCCAGACCATGATCGAGAGCAAAGAGATCAGGAAGCAAAAGATCCGGAACCAAACTTAATCTGGCATACACCACAGGAAAAACGGCCAACTGTCAGATCACATCGGAACCACTACATGTCAGTACATCAGCGACGCCGAGCAAACCCAGGGCTTTCCGATACGCCATTTCGCCACGCGTTCAACCCCTTGCAGCGTCGACAAATCCGCTCTCCGAACCCTTCGCTCCAGAATGGAGTTCTGCAACGAAGACACGGGCGTTCTTGCGGCACGTCATTGTGGGCGCGAGCCATGATCGTATCTGCTTCGTCGTCGGAGTCTTCCATCAGTTCTTAGCCTCGATTTCTGTTTTGGTTTATACAGCGACTGGAAAAGAAAGTTCCGAGCCCTAAGCCTTGAGATTGAAGGAGCTGCCCATTTCAGTCTGTCCAATGGGACGGCCTGTAATCCGAGGGGTTTTAATAGGACGAACCGGCATTCCTTCGTTCTCAGCAGCTTGGACAGCGAAAGTATACCGAGAACCGTTTCCGCATCCTCGCGGTAGGGCTCGTTGATCTGATGATATGTCGTCTGCCTCAGAGATGAGCGACTCCGAGTAGAGGTGCCGAAGTTGAGTCTCTGAAACGCCATCCGCTTCCATAATCAATTGCACCATGGGATCGGCCAAAAGTTGGTCGAGCAAGAACTGCGACAACTGCTTTGAAGACAATTTATCCTTTGCGCGGGCTCTCTCCAAATCAGTAAGAGAAACGGTCAAGGTACGCGCCAGACCGGGGTAAGATTTCCGTGGATGCAGACAGATTAACACCGAGGCCTTCCAGGCTTCTGGGTCCGAATAATCTGGTGGTGCGGAAAGCTCAGTTTCTATGTCGTACTCGCCTGCCGGGAGTAATTCGTCGAAGCCAGGGAAAGTAAACGGCCTGGAAAAGACTGCGATTGTCTTGCTGATTATCTGGTTCATTTGGGTAATTCTCCTTTGCTGATACCGCTCGCTCGGAGATGCAGACAAGAACAAGCCACCCACTCCCGGCAGGGTATTATCAGTTTTGAGGTTTAGGCTTTGGTTTTTCGGGGACGACGTCAGGCGCTTCAGACGTAACTTCTTTTTTCGGCGCGTCCGCATCGTTTTCCTTCAGTGCGGCAGCCGCTCTGGTCGTCAGGTCTTTGAAAGACATCATTTTGATCCTTTGATTGTCCGCAACACCCACGAGCCCAGATAGGGTGTGAAAAGTGAATGCGGCTACGTCCAATATAGGGATTGGGTGCCTCATTTACTACGTAAAGCCGTAGAATAAGACGGATGGCTGAAGCAGAACCGAGGCGGCGGCACCTTGGCGCGCTATTTTCGATTCGAGTATGGGCGATCAGTGTTCGCTGCGTTGCAGTCAACCAAAGCGCTATCACCATGGAAGACTTTTGCTACATCGGGTGCAGCCATGCCGCGCGAGAGCGCGCTATACTTCATTCTCAGCTTCACCTCGCCACCAGGGCGAAGCAGCCAATTGGTGTTTTCTACAACGATATGATCACTGGTGGCTCCGACGAACGTGACGCCAGCAGGGAATATTAGACCCGTCGCATCAGTGTCCTGGAGTCCGATCGCAAGGATCGACCGAGTATTCGAAGGACTGTCTAAAGTCACACACTGCATTGAAGGTATAGGATAATTCATTTGCAAGGGATTTGGATTTGATTTGGTCTTCGTTTCGATCACTTCCGCCCAAAGCGTAAAAACATCTGTGTAAAGCCCGTCGATCGAGTATCCAGAAACGGGATCGGTACCCAGCAGGATGGCCTCACCCAGACGCAGGTTGTTGATCTTTCCGGTCGCCCCCTTGCCAAGCGCCCATGGCAAACTGGCAGAGCCGCCGCCTGACACTGTTTCCAGAGCGGGTCCACTTGCAAGTTCGGTGTCGGCGGCAAGCGACGAAAGCAATTCCATTGCTCCTGCAGAGGGTGCCACATGACCCAGACAGGCAAAATTTGCGCCAATCCCCTTCAGAGAAATCCCTTCCATTCTAAGAATTTGAGACACAGTGCTTTCAAGGTGTTCAGGCAAGATGCCATCCCGCATATCCCCCATTTCCACCATCAGGATAATATTGTGAGTAATGTTCTTCCCCAGCGCCTCGATGGCCAGGCTGGCGATAATGTCCATCTCAGTGTTGAAGCTGACATCGCAGTTATCAAGGACTTGCGCGACCTGGCTCAGCATGGGCGTTCGGATCAAGGATATGGAGCACGAGATTCCAGCATCGCGCATACGCATGATATTGCTGATCCGCGCGTCCGCCAGCCCTGTCACGCCACCTTCAAGCATAGCATTCGCAATCTCAGGATGACCGCAAACGGCTTTTGTCACACCTGTCACCGATATTCCGCGGGGTCTAAGGTGGTCTACCAGGAACCGTGTGTTGTACCGAATTTTGTCCAGATCAACGTCGATACGCAGCTTGCTCATTCAATCGTCGTAACACGTACGGGTTGCAAGCGCGGAAAGGCAGATAGAACCATATTCACCAAGTTTTTTGGAGGACGGTTCAATGCGTCAGTGACCGGGAGATACAATTTGCAGTTGTAGTCTGTGATGGCCTTTGAAATCTCAACATCATTCATTCCTTCATGGTTGATCGTCATGCCAATTACCTCTGTGTTCGCAAAAGCCTCGATCAGGGTGATTTCATCGCAAGGGTCGGGCATAGTCATGTTGGGAAAATCACATCGACGTTTTCGTTTAGGCGCGTGTTGAAGAATAACTGCATGTGGCTGACTGCCTCGCAGAATGAAGGCTGATGTGCAAAAAGCCGGATGGCTTAGCGCGCCCTGGCCCTCGATCACTATTACATCCGGGTGCTCACCCTCGGATGCCGCAACGACAGCGCGCTCAAGTTCGCCACAACAAAATTGCGGCGGCACCGAATCCATCGCGACACCATACTTGGCGCCCTGCATCAAACCAGTTTGGCCGGTGCCGACCAAAACTGTTTTGATCCCATGCGCGTTAAGTGCGCCTGTCAGGATTGTCGCGGTTGTACGCTTTCCAATTGCACAATCGGTGCCGAACACCGCGATGCGGATCGCCTGGACGTCTCCAATACTGCCATCTAACAGGCGCAGGTCGGGATTTGGCCGCGGCTTGCGAATGTCGCGTATCGTGACATCGTGAATTTTGGCAAATCCGGCGAGCTCCTTGTCATCGCTAAGAAATTCATGCAGCCCGCTGACGATGTTCATTCCGAGCGTTATCGCATCCACAACAACTTCGCGATCCTCAAGGGACATTCTGCCGCTGGCCGGCGCCATTCCGTAAATAAAAGTGTCAGGGATCGTAGCTTCATTAGCGACGGCGGCATCAAGATCATCGAAGATGGGAACCTGATTTGCGAAATTATCAAGCACTTTGCCACTGTCACAACCGCCATACGTGCTGTCGATCACCGAAAGAACGCGATAGGCCTGTGAATGTCGAACGAGACCATTAGCCGTCTTGCCATCGATCTTTGCGAAGTTTCCTTCGCAATACACAATTGCAGTCGGTGTATCTGTCACGAGTGTCTTGCGGTGAAGCTCTGGAAAAACTGCTTGTTCAGGCGCCAGCTTTTGCGCATCGCTGGCAATGAACTGCTTGGCATCCGACGCAATGGGTACGGGTTTCATATTTGTTCCTTTTTAGAGTGTGAAACGCGCGTCCTTGGTAAGGACGGGCAAAAATTGTGAAGTTTGGGAAAGTGGGCTTTCTGTCTGAATTCTCACTGGTTCAGAACACACAGCCCTTCTGATCGATGATAGTTTTTGTGGCATTGCCACCCATTGCCGGATCGGTCGATATGGGCATTTGCCGGTAACTCGATTGCGTTGCAGCGATCACCGGACGCCTCGTAGCCACGTTCGCATTTCCATCCAACTCCATGGATCGCGTCATCGTAGAAAGCATTTTCAGGCACAAACACGGCATCGCACCGTCCGTCGCGCTCAAAATACCCACGCTCGCACGTCCAGGGACGCCCGCTGGTTGATGCGTTCAGAAAAGCGTTTTCCGGCACCGCTACTGCCACGCATGCTTCTCCGTCTTTTTCGTAGCCACGGTTGCAACGCCATGCAGATCCATAAGTGCTATTCGTCAGGTAAGCATTATCCGGCACCACGATTTTCTGGCAGCTATCGTCTACTCTTGTGTATCCACGCAGGCACCGCCACCTCTCACCTGATGGATCGAGATATCCACCCTCAGGCACAATCACTTCAGTGCATGAGGTGCCGCCAACTTCAACAAAGCCATGCATACATGCCCACCCTGAGCCATAGGTTCTGTTTGTGGGGTAGGCATTTCCCGGCACGACAATGGCCACGCATTCTTCGCCTTTCAACCGATAGGACAAATCGCATTCCCAACCGTCGCCATACTTTTTGGGATGCGCGTTATCCGGGATCGAATTTGTTTCGGCCGATGCGGGACTTGATGAGATAAAGGAGCCCGCCAAACTGCTGAAGACGACAACAAACAACGCAGCCATTAAGTGAGCGCAAAACCGGTACTGATTTTTTCGATTTGCCCTGATGCAAACGGCGTTGTCCGAATGTTGAGTGATTGAGTTACGATCCATCCAGGTTCAGCCCCTCGATACAGGCCTGCGCCAGGTCTTTGTTAGGAGTTTGGGATCCCGGCACCGTTGCCCAGCCAGCCGCCATGACGGCATCCTTCTGCTTGAAAGAAGAAGCCTCTTTGATCGTCGTTATTTTTTCGGCGCGTTGGGCGTCAGTTCTCGCCATGTCGACGCAGACCGGAACCAACGCAGCGATTACATTGTCGCGGGACATGGCGTTGGCCATCTTGTCCGCGCTACCGCCGGTCATCCATCCACCCCATGAAAATCCAACGACGCCTACGAAAACCCCGCCGATCAGAGCACCGTAGATTCCGGGTTTAAGCCATTCGGGCGTGTTCATAATCTATTCCTCCTGCGGGGAAAGCGCCGCATCGCTGTCATTGTTAGATGTGGCCAAGGTCTGGTCGTGCTTAAGCGCCAGTTCAAAATCTTCTGGGTCAATTGGGCGCATTTCCGTGCGGCCTGGCTTGCTGCCTTTGCCCCGAACTGTCAGGTAGGTTCCGGTTCTGCGATATGCTTCGAAACTCAGGCCCTGCAGTAGCTCTTCTTCGACAACTACTTCATACTCGCCTGCAGGAAGTACATCCGGGTAGCCGGACAAAGAGAACGGATTTGAAAACGTCACCAAAGAACTGGACGATCTTGTGCTCACCTTTGTCCTCCATTTAGTTTGTTGGATCTTCCCCGCGCAGTCTGCCGCGGTACACGCTCGTAAGCGCCGCGGTAGTACTGGCGTTGTAATTTAGAATAATGTGCAAATGGCAGGCGCGCGCTGATCGATGTTAGTCGGCGGGCAATGACCTGAGATTTTATTGGAATCTCAAATGCATTTGGTGCCCGAGGATCAGGCACACTGCCAAAAATTGACTAACCTGCGTCAGTGCAACGATGTTTGGATTCCGGCAACGTGATGTGTGTTGGCGGGATATTTGCTGGCGTGTTCTTAACGAGTAATTGAGAAGCGCAGGAAATCCAGTACCGCAATCGGACTGTATTTATCTTGCGCTTCTTTTTCAGTGAAATCCCAAATCTGCCGAAGCGAATTCCGTCTCTAACAGGCAACGATCATCAAAATCCCGGCATCGCTGTAGGGGTGAACTTATTGCTTCAACAGTGGCCCGGCCTGATCCAGATAAGTGGGGTCAAAACCGGCCAACGTCACCAGTCCTTCATAATCATCAAATACCACTTGCCCGGATTGAAAAGTAACCAGCCCCTTCTCCCGCAGTTGCCGTAGGACACGATTAACATGTACGGCACTCAGTCCCAGTGCATCGGCAAGGTGGTATTGTGTCAGTGGGCAGGCGTATCCCGTCTTGCTTGCCATCCCGACCTGAGTCAGCCTCACACCAAGTTCCAATAGAAAATGCGCCATGCGCTCACCCGCATCTCGCCGTCCTATGTTGACCAGGTGCTCAACCACCATCGCTTCATCTCGAGAGACCGCCCAAAGAATTGCTGTCGCCAGCCGGGGCGTTTGCGCAAATGCTTCCAGGAGATCATCCACTACTACTTCAATGGCTTGGATTTCCATGATTGGTTCTATGCTGTGATCCGAGGTGTGCAGCAGAACGCTTCGCAAGCCCAGAAAGTCACCCGGTATTTGGAAATCGACGATCTGACGCGACCCGTCAGTCTGGGTTTTGTAGGAACAAACCCAGCCCGAGGCCAGAATGTAGGCAGCCTGCTCTGATTGCCCTTGATGCACAAGGTCACGTCCGGCTTCAAAGGTTCTGCGACGCTTGTGCAGGCGTGCCAATGCCGCAAGTTCAACCTCAGTCAGAGCGACGAAGTTTGAAAGCTTTCGGGTGAGTGGACTGTTTTTGATAGTGCGCAAGTGTTCTTCCTTCATCGATGAGCAGCCCGCGAAACTATCCGACGCCAAGACTGCTTTCGATCAGTTAAGTATACAGCAATCTATGCCAGTATGATGCAATTCATTGTGGCGCTTCCTTGCTTGGACGCCTGTTAAAAAAGGACGTCTACCATGGCTGACCGGCAAGACCACTCAGGAATGGCCGCACTCTCAATTTGTGAAGCGCTTTTGCTTGCAATCAAAGATCGTGAGCTCCTGCCCGAACATGAAATTGTGGGAGTTTTGCGTGACGCAGCTGCTGCCCACGAAGCAGCGGTCGGCAATAACGATGAAAAGGATATGCACCAGGCCGTCGCCTTTCTCATTAACCGGATCATTGCTTCCGGCTATCGGGTTCGGCAGTAGCGTAAAGTCCCGTATCGGAAAAACAAGATTATGCTTGTCAAAAAAGCTTAACAGCAAGAAGACACAAAATTGGCGTCTCGTTTCTAATCAGTTCAAACACGAAGCAAAAACCAATGTTTCAATACTTGCCATATCCCGCGTCTTGCTCGTCCGACCGAGCCGCGGCGAAGGTACGGTTCCCGTTAACGCAAATACAACGGCTGCGAATGACCTGATTGGTGACACTTGCCGCGACGCAACAATAAGTATGCCGCGACCGCGAGCAAGTGCTGCTTTAGCGAAGGCTCCAGATCGAAAGACGGCAAAGTCAGCTTACCGTGAGTTCACCAAAGCCCAGATTTCGCTTGCGCAGCGAACGGCAGGAACGCAGGCAGCAGCAGCATCCGAGGGGTGCACTGGATGTCTCCTTTGGGCCGATATTTACTTGAACCGCACGTTAAAGAAATTGAGCAACTTCAAGGAACTCAATGGTCGCGCAGGCTCTGACAACCCAGATGTGCGACCGTTCTAATCATCAGTTGCAATCGGATGCATAAATTTCTGGTCGCAGGTTCAAGTTGAAAAAGGTCACCAGAGTTAATAGGAACGTTCACTTTTACTCCCAATCAAATCTTTGAGGAGATGATATGGCGCGGTTTCCCGAAACTGTTCGACGAGTTCAGGGTCGTGCAAGCGTTCGCGCCCACTCGTTTTTACAAGGTACCGCACGAAAATAAGCATCGCGATTGTCGCTCCAGCGGTCGAGATGTTGAAAATGAATTCCCACACTGTCATTTTGGTATTCTCCTCGATTGATAGAACAACTGACCTGCACTACTTCATGAGTGGGCAATGCCGTACATTGAGCAACACCCTATGCGGCCCAGAAAACTACCCATAGATCTGACTGATCATATGCAACTTTTCGTGCGAAGACGCCGGTTCTTTCCGAAGCGGAATATCCTTCACGTCGCGGCCTTCCCACTTTATCGGAACATCGATGCGGTTTAGTGCAGTTTTCACAAAAGTTTTTACTTCAGACCGCACGCCTTTATCGGCATGAAAAACGGCAAAAGAAGAAACCATAGTCAAATTTCCTGCATAGTGCTGTTCAAACGTTACTACAGCGTCGAATTTGTCTCTTACTATGTCCCTTAAAATCCGCAGTTTCGTGGCCCGCTTTTCCACCATCGCCCGATCAATCTCAATCAACGCTAATACTGCGGCCGTGTAGCTATCTTCTTCAGATGGCATCTCCGCTTTGCTCTCAAGGACAGAACGCTCTTCGTCACTTTCTCCTATGCATTCTACGGGATGGTTGCTTTTCATCTTCCAATCTCCTCGATGGCTGTACGTGCTATTCTTGCCGAACCAGTGAGTTTATTGACCTCTTGGTCGGCGCTGCTTTCCGTACGGCCAGAAGTCAGTAACCCGTTCACTCTCCCGTTGTGTCGATTGCAGTATTTGGCGTAACTCTCTGAATTTGGTACACTATTGGAGCAGGAAAGTATCATTACGACATGATGGACTCAATGAAAACCCTTTTGGTGCAGCCCGGATTCGAAGGGACGATTTGGCAAGCGCCGGCCCCAAGACCCGAAACCGATTAGTTTGAAACTATCTGTGAAGTTTAAAACCATGCCTCGTAGTGACTTGGAAAACCTATTGAACTCGAGCAGCTGTCCGACGCCGGAAGAAGAAGCCTTTTTCTCGAAGCGTCGGGCTCTTGGCCTCGGCGTCGGGTTGGATGAGCATGGAAGTCTTGTCCATCCCAAAAAGCTCATATTCATCGACTTCGAAGCATCGTCCCTGAGTCCCAAAAGCTGGCCGATCGAAGTCGGGATTGCCTGGATCCAAGACCAGGATGTCCTTGTCGAAAGCAAGCTCATACGTCCGAAGCCGGACTGGCCACGCGATGATTGGTCTGACGAAAGCGCCACCGTGCACAAAATTCCGCTCGAGAACTTGAGGGATGCCGAAGCTGCGGAAGCGGTTGCGCTTTGGCTTTTTGAACGTATCGAAAACAACATCCTCGTCAGCGATTGCCCGGAGTTTGATCAGCGTTGGCTTGACCGTCTCTTGTCAACGACTGGCAAGCAGGAAATGTGCGAGATTGATGACTTCGACCGTATCGCTTGGATCTCATTCTCCAAGGAAGACGGAATTATAGCGCCAGGTATGATCGATCAGGTGTATGAAACGCGAGCTGAACGCACACCGGCTCATCGCGCTGGATCAGATGCCGCAGATCTTGCCTGCGCATATAAATCCGGATTGCTACAACGTTCGTCACCCGACTTTTTCGAACCATTGTCCGAAGAAAACCTTCAGTTGTGGGAAGGCGGCGATGACGAAAGCGCAGAGTGAGCTCAACCAAGTGACCGCACATTAGAACGAGGTAGCGATTATCTCGGGTGGCGAAGTATGTGTTCCATTGTTCGATAGTGCTTTGATTTAAAATGATAACCTGGACATTAGAGTCGCGCTTCTTTGCTGATGGGCCTGTCCCCCGGAAGGAATTTTGTTTCGGGACGTTTCAAACACGATGATTGGCCTTTTCATTTTCCACGTTGAACCCACCTCCTGCCAGCCGACAAAACGCTTCGATGAAAGGCAAAGGATGGTTGATAATTTACCTTTTGAAACAGTGATCTATGTCATCACCAATGGAATTCTACTACTTGGCGAAGACCGGCGATCGCTCCGCTTCAAACTGTGCAACAAAAAGTGCTCAGTTTCCGGCCTACTGATCCAAAGGCCTGATTGGTCCGACAAGTTTGGGCGACCAGGCCTGATGCCATTGATTGAAGAGATCGAATACCCTGCGCCCGGCGGTTGGAAGACAATGGCATTTGATGTCGAGGAGAAACTTTCAATCAATGCCTATGATACCCTCGCAAAGAGGCTAAACCCCAACAAGCTGTACGTACGCGCTGAACAAGGTTGGGTCTTGGGCTCAGCACATCCGACCCCGCGGCTCGCTCAGGTCAAGTCATCTCTTGTCAATTGATGCGCTCAAACAGAGCAGCTGAAGTATTTGCATAGGACTTGGGTGGCCCCTCGATTAGAGTGATTCGCGACATGGCCACCCAGTTGGCGGTAAACATTTGGCTGAAGGCATTGTTAGATTATCCACTAAGGTTGAGCGCTGTCGTATGAGATTTGACGTCTATTCGACCCAATCAAACGTGAACGAAGTAGCGTGAGACTTGAGAAATTCTTCGGGGTGAATGACCGCGTTGACGGCAAGTCTTGGCGATGCAACTCTCTGGGCCCAAAACGGCACTGAAGACACTCATAAAATAGATGCGTTATCAAAAAAAATTTTCGAAAAATCTGCTCCTCGCATCAGTTCTTGGTGCCACCGTTCATTGTAGTGACAATCTTTCAACATGCCGTCCTGAAGTTGGAAACGACGAAAAAACAGCCATACCATAGTCAGAAAATTCCGGGCGTTTCCACTGCGAGGCCCAGTTTCCTGGATGTCGCTTGAAAGCTTCAACTCTTTCAACGCAGGTCAGAGGGAGCTGCTCGAAATCACTTTTCATAATGAAATCCCAATTCCCTAAGCCTGCGGCTTCCAAGTTTACCGAAGTGATGCAACGAACGGTGAGAGGGTCCAACAAGCGATTGGGAATCCTACACAATCTATCACGCGTGAGCCGGTTGCAATGCGGTTCAGAAACCAAAACGATACAGTATTTTTGAAACCATGTGCGCGTCGCAACAAGGCACCAAGACTGGTTAAAATAACCAAATCTATTGAAGCGCGCGCGATATCAGGCTTGTCACGCAATCTCTTTTGAAGGCCGATTAAGCTCCAATCAATTTTCAAAGTTCAGAACATCGCGTCAAGGAAAAATCTTCTTGGCATCGAGGTTAGGTTCGCACTCAACGGACACAGATTTTCTGTGAACGTGACGGCGACCACTTTGACGATTGTTAGGAAAAAAGCGTTCACCGCCATCCGAAATTCTCCGTTACCCAACCTCAAAAATTTCGCAGGCATTTTTTCTGCAGTCGGGATTTGTCTTGGAAAAATCTCCTAAGAAAAAACGAACAAAGAAGTTCGCGAAAAAAATAACAAAATATGATGGCAGTTTTTTCTTATACTTTTCAGCCACTTGACTCGATGGGCCGGGTGTGCGCTGATATCTACCGCCCCAATTGACCGAACTGAAACACCAATGCGTTTTGGGAGCAGTGGTCCACGATTATCGAGGTTTCGCACCAGATCGTGATCTTCGGTAGCACGATACCTGCGGGAGGCTGAAAGCATGATACCCCGACTTGAAAGAGATGCTCATATGCAAAGCACAAACCTTGGCACTCCCAGTTTACAAAGAGGAGCTACAAGTAAATCTACGTTGCGAGTTTCAGACCACCAACGCTGTTATCCAATGGATACGTCTGAGGCGGCCAGACGCCTCGGGATTTCCAGAAGCACTTTATATGAATGGCTACGTGAGTTTGAGCTCAAAGAGGAGCTTCGTGGTAAAACTCACAGCCGTCGCGGGCGAAAGATTGTCATCTACGAAGACCAACTTGCCTATATTGGGAGGATAATGGGATGCGCAGACCGACATGGGAGCCGAGGTGGTGTGAAAAAACGGGAGATTGGAAAGCCGATTTTTATGTCGCCGGAAGACGCATACGAAAAGGTCTTGGCGTTCGTGACCCCAACAAGAAACGGATCGCGCTAAAATTTGCAGAGGAATTGTTTCATTGCGCTTACCAAGAGCAAGAAGAACTAAAGCGCCACGCAGGTTCGCCAACCTTTTGTCAGGCAGCCCTACAATATGTGGAATACGGCGGAGAGAAACGTTTCCTCGAAAAGGTCGTCAAGACGATAGGCCCGAACTTGCACCTCAGCGAATTGGACATGCCGACTATCAAGGCGCTCGCCTTGAAATGTTACCCCGACTGCATGCCGGAAACTCGGCGAAGGCAATTCGAAACCCCTGCAAAGGCTGTCATCAACCATGCCTTGGGGAAGCGCCCCCAGAAACGCGGAGTGCAAATAGTGCGGCGTTTCCTAACCCCTGAAGAAGCCAACGAGCTGTTGGCTGCTGCGACCAGCGAAGCCGTTGTTGGACGCTGGGACCCTGCAAGGCATACTCTCAAAAAGATCGCCTTTTTGCTTGGCACCGGCGCAGCGCCTGGGGAAATGTTTGCAGTCGATGTCGAGGACATTTTCAAGCAAACTGGACGAGTTTGGATTGCCTGCAAGGAAGCCGGAGCTTCAAAGACCAAATTTCGAGAGCGATGGGTTGTACCCCCTGACCATGCCTGGCTTCTTATGGGTGAATTTCCCAAAGACGGAAGGGCGTTTCGGACACCAAGCGGCTCACCTTACGTCCTACGCAAAAATGGGGGTGGGCAAATGTCAGCGGCCTTTCAGACTGTCCGCGAAGCTGCCGGCCTTGGCTCGGACGTTACCCCGTATGTTTTGCGCCACACTTGGGCAACCTGGTTTTACGCACAAACAAAGGACGACCTACTTTTGAGGAAACTGGGGGGATGGTCCAAGAAGGACATGGCTTACCACTACGCAAAAATTGCGCCACCGGATCTCAGCGAAAGACTGTTAAGTTTTGGCTGGGACTTTAGGCAAAATTTGGACAAGCTGCCTTATGGAAACTGTTAATATGATGAAAAGTATACGAAAAAATATAAAAAGCGCTCCCTTAGCAGGGGAGCGCCTTCGACCACTCGGCCACGTCTCCGCTGGCCGGTATATCCTTGCCTGCAACCCAGATACAAGGCGAATTTCTAAGTCCAACTCATTTTTCTAAAAAGTATCTAACCCACAACGTTGTTGGGGCTAAATCGCGGCCGTAAACAAAGGGTTTTGCCTTTCTTTCCTGTGCGCTTTCATCCATCCTTCCCTGATAGCACATGTCGCTATTTGCCTTGTTACTAGGACCCTCCACTCTGGCAACTTGCCAAGCAGTCGAGCTTTAAGGCATATTTGTGTGAGTTTATTCTATTTAAATTCAATATATCGAATTCATTGGGGCACAAACCGAGCAGTGGGCGCAAAGCGCTCAGCACTTACCTTTGGGAAGGAAGTTTGGTTTGGCCTGGTTGAAATCGTTTTTTGTTGTTTGTTGCCTATTGCAGCTGCCATCGCAGGTGTTGGCCAACATAGGGGAAGTCATCAGCGTAAAACAGGGCGCTGAGGTAACGCGCTCGGGAAAATCCCAACCATTGAAGACCGGAATGCGGGTGGAATCCGGCGATCTAATAGCCACCAACAGGACCGGTTTGGTTCAATTGATTTTTGCAGACGAAACAAAAATTGCAATTGGCCCCAACGCCCGAATGACCCTGGACGTGACAATGCTGCGAAGCAATCGAAAAGCCAAAAGTTTTGCAGTGCAGGCACTGGGCGGCAGCTTTCGATTCATTTCCGGTAAGAGCAAAAAACGAGCCTATTCCATCAAAACGCCTACAGCGACGATGGCTGTGCGCGGCACGACCTTTGATTTTTGGGTCGTTCCCGGCACTCAAAGCGCAATGTTGGTTTTGCGTGGGCGAGTTGAGATGTGCGGCCTCAATGGCAGTTGCCGGGAAACCGGACGCCGGTGCAGCCTTTATGCGACCACAAAAAACAACAGCATTGGGCAACCAGTCGATCAAGACAGCTATGAATCTGCGCTGAAGGACGGCTTTCCCTTCGTTCAGTCGCAAGAACAGCTACTGACGCCTTTACGCGTGGAGTTCTCAGGATGCGGTAAGGACGTCGTTCCGCCACCGCAAAGATCGGAGACCCGTGCTTCCGAACCTAATCGCGCTGATCGGCCTGATCGCCCCGAGCGAAGCGCAGCGGCGGAGTCGCGGAGTGAGTCTCCTGCAAGCGGCAGAGGAAATGGCGGCAATATTGGCGGAAGCGGCGGGAGCGGGAACGGCAATGGAGGCAATATCGGTGCCAGCAGCGGCAGCGGAGACGGTCGAGGTGGTTCGATCGGAGGCGGCACGGGCAAAGGTGGCCCAGGCAGCGGTGGCACCATCGGCAGCGGCTCAGATGGTTTCGGGAGCGGGCCGAGCAGTGGCGGCAAGGGGGGCAACGGCGGCAATAGCTGAGGCTGAAGAAAAAAGCCGCGCAACATGATTTAAGTTCAAGCGATGTCTTGGTGGCATCCGAATAACCTGCGCCGTGTCCGGCAAGGGTGACCACGGCGATCGGAGGCAAACGTGTTCGGAAAGCCCAAAGAGCGAACAGGGCGACGACGGGCCTTTCAGCTTGTGGGGCTGGGGCTGATTTTGTTCGGGTGCTTTATCAGGGCACTCGATCCGTATCCGGTGCGCATGACACGGCTGATCTACTTCGACATTCTGCAACGTCTGTCGCCGAGGGAATACAACCCGGACCTACCGGTGCGTGTTGTAGATATCGACGAACAGTCACTGGCCAACTGGGGACAATGGCCATGGCCCCGAACCCTGCTGGCACAGATGCTAAACAGCTTGGGTGAATACGGGGCCGCGGCCATCGCCTTTGATATGTTGTTCATCGAACCGGATAGGTTATCCCCCTCTCGATTGTTAAATGATCCAGCGTTCGCAGATATCCTGACGGTCGAGCGCCACGCCGAGAAACTGGACAACGACGTTTTATTCGCGTTGGAGATTGCCAATTGGCCTGTCGTTATGGGCGCTGCCGCGCGACCGTCGCTTGAAGGCAGGCCCGTCACGCCAATGGCGGGCATAATTGAGATCGGAGAGTCCCCGACCGCCGGATTGATCAGCGTTCCCAACTGGACACCGCCTGCCCCTCCGCTGGACCGATCCGCAGCCGGCATCGGCGGCGTCAATGTCTCACCTTTGGGCGGCATGGGCATCATCCGGCGCGTCCCCATTCTGTGGGGGGGACCTGATGGGACGCTTCCGGGGCTGGGACTCGAAGCACTGAGGGTCGCATTGGGCGAACCCGTCATCGTGGCCGAAGGGTCACAAGACGAAACCGGCATCATGCTCGCGGTTGAGGTCGGTGATTTTCGGCTGCCAACAACCGAAAACGGAGAAATCTGGGTCAGGTACAGGCGCGATAATCCAAACCTGTTTTTGTCTGCAAATGACGTGATGCAGACGCCAAACGACCCTGCCCTGCGCGCGGAAATTGAAGGGCGGATCATCTTGGTCGGCACATCAGCCGCGGGTTTGTTCGACATGCATCAAACAGCTTTGGGAGAATCCGTTCCAGGCGTGTCCATCCACGCACAGCTATTGGAGCAAATCTTGACCGGCGAAATGCTGAGCCGCTCAGACGTGACCGCTGCGCTGGAATTGCTGTCGTTCGTAAGCTTGGGTTTAGTGGTCACGGTCGTCATGTCCCGACTTGGTGCAGTCGCGTCGTTCGTCGCAGGCGGTGTTTCGGCAGCGATGGTTCTCGGCATCAGCTGGATGGCTTTCCAGAACCAACTGGTGTTGTTCGATGTCACATTTCCACTGTTGGGAGGTATGGCTAATTTTGGACTGTTGGCGGGATATTTGTTCATTTCGACCGAACGCGAAAAACGCGCAATTCGACAAGTTTTTTCGCATTATGTTGCGCCAGAAATTTTGGATGAATTGGAGATGTCGGGGCAACAGCTGCAACTGGGTGGTGAAACACAGGAAATCACTGTGATGTTTTCGGATATCCGAGGTTTCACCCCGCTGTCCGAGTCTGTTTCTGCGACCGATTTGGTAACCTTGCTGAACCAACTATTCTCAAAAATGGGGGATCAGATACTTCAAGAAAGGGGAACAATCGACAAATTCATTGGCGACGCTGTCATGGCCTTTTGGAACGCTCCGGTTCCGGTCGAAGACCACCCCTGCCGCGCTGCGCAGGCGGCGCTGTTGATGCGAAAAGCACTGGTGGATTTCAACGCTTCGGACGTGATGCAGGGCAGACCGCCGATTGCTCTGGCAACGGGATGTGCTACCGGGCAGGCCTGCGTTGGCAATATCGGCTCCAAAAGCCGGTTCAACTACACCGTTATCGGTGACGTGGTTAATGTCGCCGCTCGGATTGAGCAAAGCTGCCGCCATGTCGACTATGATATCCTTGTGTCTTCGGCAGTTTATGAGAAAACTCGACAGGACATGGCCATGCTCGAGGCCGGCTATGTCGATCTCAAGGGCAGAGCCGATCTGGAACCTGTCTATGTGCTTGTCGGCAACAATGAGACGTTAGACGCACCTGCATTCCAAAAACTTGAGCAAACGCATCAAAAACTGATTGCCGCCATTCGGAACCGCCAATCCTACAACCAGATCGAACGAATATGTGACGACTGTATCGCCCAATCGCAGCACATAGAATCAGGGTTACAGAGGTTCTACAGCACCCTAGCAGGCCGGGTGGCGGACTTCCGATCCGACACCCAATCGAACCAGCTGATATTCAGCCATCATGATCAAGAAAGCAAAACGTTAGCTTGAGCGTATGGTAGGCTTGCGAATGGGTATGTGCCAACTCACCTAGGGCTGTAGCTAAGCGCGTAAGCGTCGGCGCCCGGCCCCTGCTCTATCTGCTCTCGGCAAACTCAGCAAACTCAGCAAACCTAGCATTGCGGCCATTCCGAGAAATCTAGTGGTGTGGTTCCACCGATCTTTGCGCGCCTCAGTCAGCCAGATTTGCGCGCGCGACCAGTGCCACAAGAAACCAGATAGCGGCGAACTGTTTCGGCCATTCCGAAGGTCAACGCATCACAAAACAGCGCGTGACCGATGGACACTTCGGCTATCGAAGGGATACAGGAGATCAGCTTACCTGTGCCACGAACCGTAAGATCATGTCCCGCGTTAACTTTCAGGCCATGCAATTCGGCTGCTGCCGCAGCGGCAAGTAGACGGTCCAGTTCGCTCTTTTCAGTGTTTGAGTCGTTGTATGCCCCGCCGAACGGGCCTGTATATAGCTCAACTCGGTCTGTTCCGGTTTGAGCCGCATCGGCCATCTGGTCCGCGTCGGGATCGGCGAACAAGGACACCCGGTGACCGTTCGCCCTGAGCGTGCCAACAACATGAGCAAGTATCTCGCTTTGCGCTTCAAAATCCCAGCCGTGGTCGCTGGTCGCTTGCGCCGGATCATCCGGCACCAACGTGACTTGATCCGCGCGCACCTCTTGGACAAGCGACATAAACCGCGCGTCTGGATAACCTTCGACGTTCAGTTCCCGATCTTGAAATTCTGCATCAAGCAGGACCCGCAAAGCCCGCACATCGTCCGGCCGAGTGTGTCGTTCATCTGGTCGGGGATGCACCGTCACACCCGCCGCCCCAGCATTCAAAGCGATCCGTGCAAGGTCTAGGATATTAGGCCAAGGGTGATCTCGTCGATTGCGCAGTAGCGCGGCAACGTTCAGGTTCACTGAAAGGTCCGTCATGTTCCCACCCTACAGCCGAAAAGTTTGCACGTGCTCGGGAATGGGTACACCATCGATGTTCCGAGGATCGGGGATCGGATCACCCACCGAAGTGTGTATAGGTATAACTCCAGCCCAGATTGGCAGGTCATAGTCCTCTTCGTCGTCGACTGGGCCGCCAGTGCGGATCTTGGCGCTTCCCTCTGAGATTTGCATGCCTAATACCATCGTCGCCTTCAGGTCTTGTGCGTGGTCGGGTCGCAATTCCTCATAGCGACCAGGAAACAGGCCGTTTACAAAACGACCGAGCTTTTCAAGCTTTTCCGTCGGGTCTTCGATCTTGATTGCGGAGCCAAACAGCGTGACCGATCTGGAATTGACCGAATGATGCATTCCAGAACGTGCCAAGACGAACCCATCCAATATCGCGACCGACAAGCAAACTTGCGCATCGCGCGAATTGCGCAGAGCACGACTGGCCGAGGAACCGTGCCAATAGATATAGTTCCCTTCGCGCCATTGCAGAGTCGGCGTGACAAACGGCCTGCCATCAATGATATACCCCACGCTGCACATTGGCTGCGCGTCTAAAACAGTGTTGATCGTATCACGATCAAAATGGCCGCGTTCGTGCAATCGGCGCAGGCGGCTTCTGTCGGTAACAGTCAGTGTATCGGTCATTTCAATAGCTCAGGTTTTGTTCTTGCTGCAGTCCTGATGCATCGATATTGGTTGTATTGAAATGTCCAATTTTGAAAAGTTTTCTAAATCCAATTTACACCGAGGTTTGTTTGGAATCTCGCTGGACGCGGCGCTTAAGCCATCGCTACAGGCACAACTGCTTGAGGCGCTGCGCAACCTTATAACCAACACTCCTGGTTCGGTTGGCGCGAGGCTGCCTGCCAGCCGCACCCTCGCCTCCGAGCTGTCGATATCGAGAACCACAGTTCAAGCCGTCTATGATCAGATGATCAGCGAAGGGTATCTGGTGACCCGGCAAGGCAGCGGCACCTATGTAGCCAATGAGATTACTCATCTGTCGCAGCCTCAGCCCACGCCCCGTCCGGCAGGTCCGGTGACCGAAGACTGGCAGCCCTTTCAAACCGGCCTACCGGACCAATCTTTGATGCCAAACAAGCAATGGTCCCGCCATCTAGAGCGCGCTTGGCGCGTTCCGTCAGCTGAGCTTTTGGCGCGCCCAGACCCGCTCGGTTGGTACCCCCTGCGCGAAGCGATATCGGATCACCTAGCCGCATGGCGCCACCTGAACTGTGATCCAGGGCAAATTGTCATCACCTCGGGTGCACGAGAAGCCTTCGAGATAATTTTCAATGGCCTGCTTGGCTCCGGCAAACGGGTCGCTATCGAAGACCCCTGCTGGCCTAAGCTGCGACAGATCCTTGCCGATACTGGAAATACCGGCAATCCAATCCGCATTGATGGGGACGGGCTGGATGCAACGCGGATACCAAAGGGTATTGATGCCACGATCGTCACCCCCTCTCGGCATTATCCGACCGGCGTCAGCCTTCCGTTGTCTCGCCGGGTGTCGCTGATGGATTGGGCCAAACAAACCGGAGCAATGATTATCGAAGACGACTACGACAGCGAATTCCGCTATCGCGGTCAACCGTTACCTTCCCTTTCCGGGTTGGACGGTCTGAACAACACAATCTACTTAGGCAGTTTTTCCAAACTCGTCAGCCCCGCGCTTCGGATCGGCTATATGGTTGTCCCCAAGCGGCAATTGCCTGAAGTGCGAGCGTATCTGGATCGAGTTGGGCCTCGGGCTTCGCTGATCCCGCAGCCAGCCTTGGCCACGTTCATGGACAGCGGCGAATTCGCCATGCACTTGCGCCGAATGCGGCGCATCTATGCGCGACGCCAGAGCCACCTGCTTGAGGCACTGGCCCCCGTTTCCGACCTGCTTAACCTTCAGCCAGACTCATCGGGCATGCATCTATGCGCGTCGCTGCAAGCGATCCTGGCAAGTCGGCTTTCCGACATCGAAATAAGCAATCGCGCAAAGGGTGTTGGTCTTTGGATCAGTGCTTTGTCGACCCACTGTGCTTTATCGGAAAAGATGCAAGGCCTGTTGTTGGGGTATGCAGCGTTTGAAGAAGCCACGCTGTCAGATGCGGCTCAGAAATTGATAGCAATCCTTCGCTCGGGCTGATGACAGCATCGCCATTGGTAATCTGAGAAAGTTTTTCCCCGGCGAGCGACACAAAGTGATATCATAACAACCGAATATTTAATTATGTTTGTTTCAAAAAGTAAGTGCACGGTGTCTGTGAAAGGGGAGATTCACATGCCTAGATTGTCTGCCTATTTGTTTACTTTGGCTTCCTTACCGCTCAGCGCCTTTGCCGACGCGGTGCCCAGCCAAGAAGCCGCCGAAGGCACTTTTGCCGAGCGTCCGTTTTCACCTTATGCCAATCGATCATTTCCCGAGCGCCCCTTATGGGGGGATACGCATCTGCATACGGGTTTGTCTCTGGATGCGGGGGCGTTTGGCAACACTTTGCTGCCGGATGAAGCCTGGCGGTTCGCAAAGGGAGAGCAAGTCATTTCGTCCACCGGCCAACCGGTCAGACTGGCCCGACCGTTGGATTGGATGGTGCTGACTGATCATACTGACCTCATGGGTTTTGCGCCCGATCTGCAAGCCGGCAAACCCGGTGTGATCTCAGACCCTAAAGGGCTGGAATGGTACGAAGGATATAAGGCGGGGGGCGAAGAGGCTGGGAAAACGGCCTTCGACATTATCACCAATTTCTCTCAGATGACGCTGCCCGAGATTTTGTTGGAGTCCTACAGCCCCGGTGCTGATGCGTTTGCCTTCACTTGGGAACATATCGTTTTGGCCGCAGAACGGCACAATGATCCCGGCAATTTCAGCGCGTTTATCGGGTTCGAATGGACTTCGGTCCCCAAGGGATTCAACTTGCACCGCAATGTGATGCTGCGCGATGGCCCTATCCGCGCCTTACAGGTCGTCCCGCCTGTAACGCAACCACCCTACGGCGACACCGACCCCAAGGCGCTGTATGCTTGGCTGGAAGAGTATGAGGCCAAAACCGGTGGCCGGGCTGTGGCCTTTGCCCATAACGGCAACCTGTCGAACGGGTGGATGTTCCCGACCGAAGACACCTATCATGGCGGTAAGGTCGACGAGGAATACGTCCAAAACCGCGCCAAATGGGAACCACACTATGAGGTTACGCAAATCAAGGGCGACGGCGAGGCTCACCCGTATCTAAGCCCGGATGACCCGTTTGCGGATTATGAGAACTGGGATGTCGGCAACCTCGATATCACTGAATTGAAAACCGAAGACATGCTGGCTGGCGAATATGCACGCGAGGCGCTGAAACGCGGTTTGATGCTGGAAGAGAAATTCGGCGTGAACCCCTATAAATTCGGGATGGGCGGGGCGACCGACAGTCATACTTCGCTCGCAACAGCCGAAGAAGACAACTTCTTTGGCAAATCCGTCAGCGTTGAGCCGTCAGCCACACGCATCCAGCATCCCTTTATCGCCAACGATCTGGGTGAGATCCCCGGTGATCTGCTTGTCGCCTCTGGTTATACTGCCGTCTGGGCCACCGAGAACACGCGTTCGGCCATATTCGACGCGTTTAAGCGCCGTGAAACCTATGCCACTACTGGCCCTCGGATCGGTCTGCGTTTCTTTGGCGGTTGGGAATTTGACGATACGGACCTTGAAACCCGCTTTCTCGCTGATGTGGGATATACCAAGGGCGTTCCCATGGGCAGCGACCTACGCCCACGCGAAGGGGACAATGCGCCAAAATTCCTGATCGGTGCCCTGCGTGATCCGGTCGGTGCGAACTTGGATCGAGTTCAGGTGGTCAAAGGTTGGCTGGATGCCGACGGTGAACTTCAAGAGCAAGTCTTTAATGTTGCTTGGTCAGATGACCGTGCTTTGGATGCGGATGGTAACCTGCCCGAGGTTGGAAATACCGTCGACATTGAAAGCGCAAGCTGGAGCAACACCATTGGTACATCCGAGCTGATAACCGTTTGGACCGATTCTGATTTCGACCCGAATGAACGGGCCTTCTATTATGCTCGAGTGCTTGAGATTCCCACGCCGCGCTGGGTTCTGTACGACAAGCTGCGCTATGGCATCGACCTGCCGGAAACCACGCAACTGACCCATCAGGAACGCGCCTATTCGTCTCCGATCTGGTACACTCCAGAAAGTGATTGAACATTGGCCGGGGGCGCTACTCTGCCCCTGGAATTCCTCATCAAAATTGGATTGTACGGCGATTATGTTGGCTGACCATTTGACCTGCTCAAAGGCTCAGTTCTAGGATGAAACCCGGTTTGCTGTGTCTTCAGGAATTTTCATGCGCATTTTGAAAGAACCCCTTTTCCACTTCATACTGATCGGAGCCGCGATTTTTGGTTGGTTTGCGCTTGTTTCATCGGATCAAGAAAGCGACGTTCCGACCGAGGTAATCAGCTTCGATAATAATGACGTCGACCTGTTGATCACACGCTTTGAAACAGCCTGGAAACGTCCACCCAACGACGAAGAGCTGCTTGCCTTGGTCGACGCTGCCGTGCGCGAAGAGGTGCTTGTACGCGAGGCGCGCAAACTTGGATTGGACCGCGGGGATCAGATTATTCGAACCCGGTTGGCCCAAAAGATGAACTTCTTGTCTGATGCAATCGCTACAGCCGTAAACCCAGAGGATTCCGTTCTCGAAGCTTACATTGCCGAGAACCAAGCGAGCTTTACAAAACCACCACAGATGGCCTTCGAACAGGTTTATCTCGGGATTGCGCCAGCGCCGGAAGAGATCGAAACCGCTATGTCCCAACTTAGGGCTGGAGAAGACTGGTCGACTGTTGGAACGCAGTCCCTGGTGCCTAAGGAAATGCCACTTTCGGCCCCTTTAGCCATAGATGCGGCGTTTGGTTCGGGATTTTATGCGGGGCTTGAACCCTTTGAGGTCGGCGTTTGGGCCGGACCTGTGCAGTCAGGGTACGGGCAACATCTGATCAGGGTTACCGAAGCCCACGCTGGTTCGATGCCGCCGCTTTCGGATATCCGAGAGGCGGCCGTCATAGCCTGGCGCCGCGACATGGCTGAGGATTTGTCGCAAGCCCAATATGAACACCTTGCCGCGCAGTATTATATCGAAAAGCCGGAGCTCGCTGAATGAAGGCACTCATTCGCTTGGCAATGCTCGTTTTGCTGCTTTGCTTCCCGCGAATGGGCGCGGCGCACGCACTTGATCCGGGGTATCTGGACCTGCGACAGCTGGCACCAAACACATGGCAAGTCATCTGGCGCATACCTGACGTAAACGGCCAACCAATGCGTATCGACGCAATCCTTCCCGAGGCTTGCGATCCAGCACGAGGGACACAGCCAAGCTTTGACAATGTTGCCTGGGTTTCGACCTGGATAGCAGTATGCGACGCCGAAATTGCTGGCCTTGATGTATCAATCAAAGGATTGGAACGGCAAAATAACGACGTACTTCTGCGTATCCAACCCTTGGATGCTGCTGTGACGACTCTGCGGTTCACGCCGGAAACACCGACGCTCACCCTGCCACAAAATCCGACGACATGGACCGTTTTCACCAGTTATTTTTTACTTGGTTTCGAACATATCCTAGAAGGCTGGGATCACCTTCTGTTTGTCTTTGCGCTTTTCATACTGGTGCGCGACCCGTGGCGATTGGTCGGGGCGATCACGGCCTTCACCGTCGCGCATTCGATCACGTTGGCGTTGGCCACGTTTGGGGTTCTGAGAGTCCCCGCCGCGCCAGTCGAAGCCGTGATCGCCCTTTCGATCGTATTTTTGGCGCTGGAGATCATAAAACGCGAAGAAGGCCAGATCAGGTTGTCCGAGCAGTTCCCTTGGATCGTCTGCTTTAGTTTTGGTTTGCTTCATGGCCTCGGATTCGCCGGCGCCTTGTCTGAGATCGGCCTACCGTCTCAGGACATTCCAGTTGCACTTCTTGCCTTTAACCTTGGCGTAGAAGCTGGCCAGCTTGCATTCGTCTTAGCCCTATCACTTGTTATCTTCTTGTGGCGTAAAGTTGTGCGAATTGGACAATCCGGATCAGACACATTCCTGCGGCTCGCTACTGGTTATGCCGTTGGCTGCATTTCGGTTTACTGGCTCGTTGAACGCGTCAGTGGCTTTTAACTTGCACCCCCGTCGGTTGTGCTACGTTTAGCCCCGCACGCTCTGCCGCTGCCATATTCAAGTATCGGGAACGCTTCCTTCGGATAGGATTATCAACGGCAACTTGGCCTCGTCCATCAAACAAGCTGCCAAGCCGGCTGCGCCAGAAGGCGTGGTAGAAAAGCCCAGATCATGGGCATTCTCGACAGCTTCCAAAGCCTGTTGATCACTGATCGTAACCCATTCGTCGGCACACTTTTTCAATATATCCAAAGCCAGCATGGACGGAGTTTTGCAGTCCAATCGCCCCATGTTTGACACCGGGCCTTCTACGGTAACAAGTTCGCCTGCGCGGGCGCTTTCGCCCAGACACGGCGCGGCGTCCGGTTCGACAACGATGATCTTTGGTTGAACCGGCCAACTAGACCGGATCATGTAAGCAATCCCAGCTGCCAGTCCGCCAACACCAGCCTGCAGATATACATGGCTTGGCCACTTCCCCGAGCCCTCCAACTCTCGACGTATTTCTTCAGCAATGACGGTATAGCCTTCCATCACCAACCGAGGAGGCTCGGTATATCCGGGCCAAGATCCATCGGCGAGGTGGATTGCGCCAGTTGCCTCAGCGTCGGCAATGGCAGCTGCAACACTCGCCTCGTAATCGTTGCCCGATCGGACGACATCAGCGCCCTTGTTTCGAAGACGAACAGCAAAATCCTCGGGCACCGTCTCGGCAAGTTGAATGCGGGCCTTTGCGCCAAAGAGCCGCGCGCCAGCGGCAACAGCCATGCCATGGTTGCCCGCACTGGCACAGACAAATGTCATTGAACGGGCCGTGTCTTTGACCAGATCATCCAGAAAACTGCTGGCCTTTACCGGGCGCCCAATGCGTGCTTCGATCAATTTGGCTACAGCGTAAACGCCGCCAAGAGCTTTGAATGCACCCAAGCCCATTCTGTTGGTTTCGTCCTTGACCAAAATCTGTCGCCCTCGGAAGCTGCAAGTCTCCAATGGGCTTGGCTTATAGGCAGGGCAGGCAGAAAGCAGATTCAGCGGCTTTGCGACGTCGAGATATGTAATATTTTCCATATGCAGAGTTGTACGGGGACAAGGTGATATGTTGTGATCAAAACCGCTACGATTATGATAAAATTTCTCATCTTTAAGGGCTATAGCGCATGAAAATAGACCAGTTCGACCGAAACCTGCTTCAACTGATACAAGTGGATGCTAAGATGGGCCTCGAAGCTCTTGCGTCAGAGACAGGCTTGTCTGTCGCCTCGGTTCAACGGCGATTGAAGGCTCTCAGAGCATCAGGTGCCATTCTTTCGGAAGTGGCAATTGTTGACCCCAAAAAGCTGGGCGTCGCGATGACATTCATAGTCATGGTTGAACTGGAACGCGAACGTCAGGATCAAATCGATGCATTCTCACGCCAAGTGAAATCCGAACCCATGGTGCAGCAGTGCTACTACATCACAGGAGATGCCGACTTTTGTTTGGTGTGCACAGCGCGGGACATGGATGACTTTCAAGAGCTTACGAAGCGTTTGTTTTTCGACAATTCAAACGTCCGTCGGTTTCGAACATCTGTTGTGATGGGAAGAAAGAAAGTCGGGTTAGGAGTTCCCACTTAAGACAGCAGATCGGATTGGCGAAGTCATTCCTGCAGCGGGTCACTCACGCCCATCTGTCATTGAGTGTCGAACCGATTTAAGCGCAAATAAGGCTTTAGCCGTCTGCGAAAGCAAGTTAGCGCCAACTTTTTCAATTTGCCCGACTGGCTCAATAATTCGCAACTGTGAAAATAAGTTGCAGTTAAGGTCTATTCTTTGGATGTTAAATGTGTCGCACGCGCTTTCGCTCAGGACACAGTTCGGCAACACTGCGCGCAAATCAGTTAACCTATGTGAGACCGGGAGAATATGGCGCTTGAGGACCCTTTCACAGACCTCAAAATAGAAACGCAGCGGACTGGGTTTTACAAAGGATATTGCCTGCCGATCGCACTGGTGAGCAAGATTTCGGTTTCGCTGCTGGTCCTTTGGGCATTGGTATGGCCGTTAACTGCAAACGACACATTGCGATCATGGAAGTCGGGATTGTTGGCCGAATTCAACACATTTTATAACCTTTCGGTCGCTCTGTTTGTTTTCTTTCTTTTTCTGATTGCGCTTATTCCTGCGACCGGGCGAATGCGACTGGGTGCAGAAAGCGACATGCCCGAATTCTCGAACTTTTCATGGTTTTCAATGATGTTCGGCGCAGGACTAGGCGTTGGGCTTATGGTCTATGCGACCGCTGAACCACTTGGCCTGTGGGAAACAAACCCACTAACTGTGTCTGGGGAAGTCACACCAAAAAGCGAGAACGCGATTGAAGGCGCGTATCGCTATACGTTTTTGCACACTGGTTTTCACGCTTGGGCAATATATGTGGTCACTGGCCTGAGTCTTGCCTACTACGCCTATACCCGCGGTATGCCGCTTACAATCCGGACCGCGCTGACCCCGCTGCTCGGGGAATACTCCAATGGTGTTGCAGGTCATGTGATAGATATACTTGGCGTCGTAGCAACAATACTCGGCGTGGCTGTAACGATCGGTTATGGCGTTTCTCAACTCGTCGATGGCGCGTTTCTTATTACCCATGCAGGTTGGCTTGTAGAAAGTGCGGCGACAGCTATAAAGCCATCGACCGCCGGCCTTATTACAGCGCTAGCAGTTGTTATGTTTATGTCGACACTTTCTGCTGTCTCCGGTGTAGGGCGCGGTGTCAAATACCTGTCGAACATCAATCTTGTGTTTTCTATGGTCTTGCTAGCGGTGTTCATTGTTTATGGCTCGTTTGCATTTGCAACGACCACCTATGCTTCAGCCTTGGTCGACTATTTCAAGAACTTCATCTCGCTGAGTTTTCAGGCCCATCGTTCGATTTCGGAGGCCGAGTTCGCATCCTTATTACCAACTGAGGCTGCCCCCTTCGCCGGAGAGTTATTCGCTGGTGCGACAGATGCCTGGGGAACGAAGGCTAGCTTTCTTGAAGGGTTGAGCAGCGATGCCGCCAATCTCTCAGATGCAACTAAATCCGCTGCTTATGATGCTGGAACACGAGGCAGGTTATTCGGGTGGCAAGCCGGATGGACAACTTTCTATTGGGCTTGGTGGATATCGTTTTCACCTTTCGTCGGCCTTTTCCTGGCGCGTATCTCCAAGGGGCGGACCGTGCGCGAGTTTATACTCGGCGCGGTCATAGCCCCATCTTTGGTCTGTTTCGCCTGGATGGCCATTCTGGGTGGCGCCGCCATCGACATGGAGCTGAATGGGGACGCCAATGGGTCAATCCTTGCGGCATCCACAACGGCGACGCTGTTTGTCACCTTGGGGGAAATGATTTCAGGCGACTTTCTAGCAGTGGTTAGTGTTATGTGTGTTTTGTTGACCATGACATTTCTTGTTACGTCCGCCGACTCTGGCATCCTTGTTATGAACACGATCATGTCCGGCGGGTCCGAAGAGACCGGTCTAGTTCACCGCATCCTCTGGGGCGTTCTGCTAACGCTTGTCATCGGAACCTTGCTGATTGCGGGCGGCGGCGGACTAGAGGCTTTGACAAACGCGATGATTATCGGAGCACTCCCATTCAGCGTTGTGTTGCTGCTGATGTGCTTATCTTTGACCAAAGCCATGATAAACGACTTACGCCGATCAAAACACGAGACGCATTCTGAGGGTTCAGCGGGATCGCGATGAACTTTGGTTGTTCCTAGTCTCTATTCTGCCTACCGCTCTCAACCTCCCCGCATCGCTTCAGGCGGCAGCTTGATCGGAAACTTGGACCTGACCTCTTCATCCACCTTGCTGCCAAAGTAGTTCGGGTAATGGTTGGACAAAATGTCGTCCACTACCGACCTGCTCCGCTCAAACATGTCCTGACGCCCAGCTTTCTCCCAGGTATCCGTCAATTCTCGGTCCATCAGAGTCGGGTATACATACTCCGTCTCCATGTATTGCAAGGTTTGCGGGTTGCCTAGAAAATGGCCGGGATCAATCGCACATTCGTGGATGACGTCGACTGAAAGTGTATCGTCGCTTACTTCGATTCCACGGAGTGTTCTTGAGATCATACCCGCAGCCTCGTTATCGATGACCATAGACTCAAAGCTACAACCCATCAGACTGCCAAGCATACCGCCAAATTCGCAGAGCCTGTTGGCACCGGCATGAGCGGCCAACGCAAAGGTCAGCGCCTTTTCCAAGCCATATTGCGCATCAGGGATTTTGGAATCCGTCATGCCACATCCGACACTGGTCGGCAGGTTGTAGAAATTGCCCATCTGGATCGCTGCGGCTGATATCAACGCTTGTTCACCGCTACCGCCAGTAAAGGACCCGGTGCGTAGATCGGTGATGAAGGGCCAAGCTGCGAAGACGACCGGAGTGCCCGGATTGATGAGGTTAGCAATAGCGACGCAAGACAAGGTCTCGGCGACAGCTTGCGCCAAAGTTCCTGCCAATGGCGCAGGCGACGTAGCTCCGGCTTGCGGAGGAACGGCAAGATCGCACACCAGCCCCATCTTCGCAGTATCAATCAGGATTTCCAGATTTTCGCGCCCGAACCTGAGCGGGGATACGATGGGACAGCCTCCAAATATGACCGAGGGCTTTTCAAGGAACTTGCCCTCTCCACCCGATGCCAGATCGAACAGATGGATCGCATCCTGAATGTGATCGCGGGTTCTGAAGGTCAGGCAGGAAGGTTTTTCACTGCCTGCCAGGATGGCGTAGAGCATGCTCATGTCATGCTCATAATCCTGCGGCACATCCGTCGCCAGAACCGTGTCGCCAGTCATGTGGATGTTGTCGAGCCGGTCAACCAAACGGGTGAAGTCGTAAATGTCTTTGAGCGTTGACGGTCGGTAGCTGCGCGTCTCGGCGTCAAAAGTCGTCACCGCCGTGCCGGAGTTTGCGTAATACACCTTGTCCTTGGTGCAGTGCATATCGTCCTTTCCAGCCCGCGACCCGCGTGCATGGACATAGAATTCGCTGGCTGCTTTGGCCAATAGGTCTTCCATCAAAGCGCGAGGAAAGCACAGCCTACCATGTTCGTTCACCGTCGCCCCTTTGGGCAGAACGAGATCGAGAACTTCTTGGGTGGGGTCCCCTACCCCAGTACGTTCGAGAATACCAAGAGCGGCCTCGTGAATACGCGCCATATCTGCGTCTGACAACGGCTTGTACCGGCCACCCGAGATGCCGGGCCAGATCGCCTGCGAAGCGGCGTTGCTGGTGCGTACTGCCGCGCGTGCTTCACGCCCGCCCCCACGCCGTCTTGATCTGCGCTGCGTTAATTCTGTCATGTTTCTTCTCCGAATTTTGAGCGTGTCAGATCATGCTGAAGTAATTGCGATAGAAGCCTGGAATGCTCCATTCCATCTCGGACAGTGGCCCTGGGACGAAATGGTGCGAATTCACGCCTTCCTGATTGTGTCGGATGATCCGTTCGTCATCCAGCGACGTGACATGCCAGAGCCATGTCAAAGCATCCTTGTCATAGTCGCGCCCCTCTTCCGCGTCACCGCGCACGTACCAGACGATCTGAATATCTGTTTCTTGCAGGCCCCGCGGGACAAACCGATACCCAACCACGTGATCCGCATAGACGAGGAAATAATTCAGCGTACCGATCCCCAGGTCAGTCGCTCCACCATCGTGAGCTTTTAACTTGCCCAAAGGCGGTGCTAACGGAGCGCCATCCTTGCTGCCGGTCAGATAGCCGGGAAACAGCGGATAACGTCGCCAATAGACATCTGCACCCGGCGCGACTGCGTTCGCTCCGGTCAAGTCCAGCTCCTCAGCAGGCACTCCGGCTTCGGCCATTCGTTCTTGTAATGCCCCTCTGAATTCCAGAACCTGAGTAGGGTCTTTCAAGGAGTGGCTGCGAGAATAGTCCAGATGGGATGGTGCGCAGTGGTAACATTCCAGGTAATTCTCAAGGGCTAGTTTCCAGTTTGCCGGAACCGGGTACGAGGCCTCATGCGCGACCTTCAGGTTTTCAAATTCAAACGGCTCTGAAAGTGGGGCGAGCTTGTCTAAAGCTGCCTCCAGTGGCGGCGCGTTTTCAGCGGAGCAGACAAATATCAGACCCTGAAAGATCTTTACCTGCACCGGGAACAGCCCGTACTGGCTTGGATCAAAATCCGCCCCCATTGACCGGCCGTTTCGCAGTTTTCCGCTCAAGTCAAAGGTCCACGCATGATAGGGGCAGATGAAATTGCGTGCCTTGCCTTTCTTTTCAATGCAAACACGCGATCCCCGGTGGCGACACACGTTTAGATGCGCGCGCACCTCGCCCTCGCGATCCCGAACGATGATGATGGACTCGGGCCCATAATCGAAAAGAAAATAGTCCCCTGGTTCAGCGACCTGACTGACATGGCCGACCCAGATCCAGTTGTTGTTCCAGAACGTACTGATGTCGTTCTCGTATACTGCCTGAGACGTATAAAAATGACGCGGCAAGGCGAACCCTTCCGGCTGCGCATCCATCAAGTCGCGCATTACTTGCAAATCATCTTTTGGCATAGCGCACCTCACACAGGTTCAAGGGAAACGATTTCCCGACGGAAAAATTCGCGGTCGATATCGCCCGCATCGCGTTCGAAGTTTCGGGCTGCCATGTGACCCGAGTATACAGCATCAGCTATCAAACCGGGGTTTGCCGCATCACCGATCAGTTTCAACGTTGTCAGCGGACCTTTGTCCAAACTGCGAAGCTCATCGTAAAGGGCGGTTTCGCGCATTCGCTGCGTAACCGACACGACCGAGCGGCAATCTAAGTATTGTTCTTTTCCCGTGTAGGCGCATTGCAAATTCGCCTGACCCGGTGCGATGCTGGTAACGGTGTTTGACAGGACCAGCTTAACGCCTTTTTCCAACAAACTGCGTTGCACTTTCACTTGCTCCAACGTCAACTCGGTGAAAGGCGAAACCATCGAGGCCGGCGTTACAAAGACAACCTCATGCCCGGCCTGAACCAAATGTTCCGCCAGCACTCCACCTAGATAGGCCTGATCATCATCATAAAGCAAAATCGGACCATCCTCAGGCATTACCCCGGACATGATGTCATCCGGAGTGAAAACCTGAGCGTCTGAATCGATGGATATGCCCTGAAATGCCGACTTACCGCGACCATCTCGTCGCCATGACGCGCCAGTTGCCACAAAGACGTTCGGAATTCCCAGTTCAACGACCTCACTTGCTGACAGTCGACTGTCGGTGAACAGGTTTACGTTTCCGCGTTGTTGCAGGTCGTAGATTCTGTGATCTATGACGCGCTTCCAAGCGGATAACCCAGTTAGGCCGGATTCCAGAAATACACGGCCGCCAAGCTCTTGCTTTGCTTCGGCCAACGTGACTTCATAACCCCTGCGCGCCAGTTGCATCGCACACTCAAGTCCTGCCGGGCCGCTGCCAACAACAAGCGCTGCCTCCTCTTCCCCTCTGCCCTCAATGATTTCAGGATGCCATTTTCGGCGCCATTCCTCACCCATCGTCGGGTTTTGAGTGCAACGGATAGGAACGCCCAGCGCATCAGATGACACACAGATGTTGCAACCGATACATTCGCGAATTTCTTCGATGCGGCCTTCCTTGATTTTGTTCGGCAGAAACGGATCGGCAATAGAGGGTCGCGCCGCGCCAATAAAATCAAGGACACCCTTCTTGACCAGCGACGCCATCAGATCAGGCGATGTCAAACGACCAACGCCCACAACAGGTTTCGAAGTGACCTGTTTGACGAATTCTATATATGAGGTTTGAAAGCCATCGCGGGGTTCAAAGCGTGTTGTCGCAGAGTCATTGCTCCAATTCGCGACGTTTACGTCCCAAAGATCGGGCAGCTCGGACAGCAATTCGACAACGGCACGACCTTCTTCCTGCGCCTGCATCCCATCAGATCCCAGCATTTCATCAACTGCGAACCGAAGGGCGATGGCGCAGTCATCCCCAACCTCTTCTTTGGTTTCTTCCAAAAGCTCTCGCATCAGGCGCACCCGGTTTTCTAGCGAACCACCGTATTCGTCGGACCGGTCATTGAATTGCGGCAGCAGAAAGTGGTGCGGCAGGGTCATGTGATGCCCGGCATAGACATACACGATGTCAAAGCCTGCCTCGCGCGAGCGCCGTGCCGCCGCGCGGTGCCACCTACGGAACTCACGAATGTCAGTCTTGTCCATTGCGCGGGCCTGCTTGGGATAGGCCGTTTGCAGGGCAATTTCAGACGGAGCCAATAGCGGCGCCCGACTGAGATGGTTCTGCGCATGATGACCGTTATGAGCCAGTTCAATCGCGGCCAGAGACCCCTTCTCGTGCACCGCGTCGGTCATTAGCCGTAAGGCCGGAATATCCCGCTCATCCCAAAGACGGTTTTCAGCGAAGGGGGACAGGTCAGACGTGGGGTGAATTTCAGTCTCTTGATTGGACACGACGGCCCAACCACCCTCGGCCTTCATCGCCCGCATGGCAGCTTCAGCCTGCGGTCGCAGATGCCCCATGCCATTGCAGTGTGGCACTTGGTAGAACCGGTTTCGGGCCGTGACTGGCCCGATCTGAACCGGCTCGAAGAGAACAGAGTATCCGTCAGCGCCTGACATTGCCGCGCTTCCTCCAGAAATTTGGAAATCGTTTCTAGGGAATGGAATGACTACGGTCCTGCCATTCCCAGTTGTACCGTTTTGGTGCCCTTAGAAGCCCGCTTTGATGCGCTCGAATTCTTTCAACATCTTCGCTTCAAGCTCTGGGTTGACCGCGTCAAAAAACAGGCTGCCGTCAAAGAAGCTGTCCACGTCCGAAAACCCATAGGTTTCAACCAATGCCGGGTCGGCCTGCGCAAATGCGTCAGCGTTGGCATGGGCGTACCCCCAGCTTTCGATGATGTACTTGCCGCTTGCGGCAGAGCTGAGCGCGTTGAGCATGTCATAGACCTGTTCATCTGATTGCTTTGCAGATTTCAGGTGCACGTAGCCGCAGACCCAGGTGGCAATGCCCTTGTCCACATCGCGCATCATGACCGCCGGAGTTTCGTTCCAAATCAGGTTCAGTTCCGATTGATTCCAACCCCAACCCAGCGTCACCTCTCCGCTGGCAATGGCCTGATCCAGTTGACCCGCATCAGACCAGTAAAAGCGTACATTCGGATGAATTGCGCGCAGGTAATCCGCCGCTTTCTGGAATTCTTCGTCGCTCATATCGGTATAACTGGAGGCACCGGTCGCCAATGCCGCCATGGCAAAGGCACTGGAGGCTGCGTCAGGGATAGCAACCTTGCCCTGATAAGCCGGATCCATCAGCAACTGCAGCGAAACATCGTCCGCTGAAATCATATCGGTGCGATAGATCAGGCCGGTATTGCCCCATTCGAAAGGCACCATGTAGGTCTGCCCGTCGATCGTGATGCCGTCGACCTCTTTGATCTTGGGCATCAACTTGTCCCAGTTCTCCAGCTTGCTGGTGTCGATCGGCTTGATCATGTCTGCCGCAACCCATTTTCTCAGGGCGTCTGTGCAGGGATGGGCCAAATCGGCCTCAAAGCCAGATTGAAGCTTGGTAAACGCCTCTTCCACGCTGCCAAAATAGGTGTAGCTGGGTGCGCCGCCATACTTTTCGACATAGTCGCCATAAAACCCCTGATCCTCATAACCGGACCAGTCGAAAACGGTTAGATCAGCCGCGTTGGCCAGAGCTTGTCCGGCGGCAAAGGTGACAACCACTGCTGCCATAAATGATGCTGTTTTATTCATTTCTCTCCTCCCAAAGATTCACGTTTGCCCAAATCGATCACCGAGGCGCTTTGAACGCCAAGCCAAACGGTATCGCCGCGGCTGTGATCAACAGTGTGAAAGTAGTTTGGCACTGCGACGGCGATGCTGTCGGGCAGCCCGTCGACGCGCACATAATAGTGGACGCTTTCGCCATAGAAGGCGACGTCCGACACCTCGCCCTGAACAATAGCGTCGTACCCATCCGGTTTTTCCGCGCTGATTTCCAACTGCTCAGGTCGAACGCCGACCAGCAGATCTTTGTCATGCACCTGAACATTCGGGTTCACCCCAATTGTCATCGAGCCAAACCCTTGAACATTCACGTCCAGCGTGTCGGCGTTCTCAGCAGCAACTTCGGCATTCAGAAAGTTCATCCCGCCGATGAAAGAGGCCACTTCCCGATTACACGGTTGAGAATACAGGACCTCGGGCTTATCGACCTGCTTAAGCCGCCCAGCGAACATGACGCCGATACGGTCGGACATAGTCATAGCCTCATATTGATCATGCGTGACCATCACGAAAGTAATGCCAAGCTTTTGTTGCAGGCGGCGCATTTCCAATTGCATCGCTTCGCGCAGGTTTTTGTCCAGCGCGGACAAGGGTTCATCCAACAACAGCACTTTGGGACGCATAACCAATGCCCGGGCAAGTGCCACACGCTGCCGCTGGCCGCCCGACAACTCATTGGCCTTGCGATCCTGCAAGCCGCCAAGTTCCACCATCTCAAGCGCCTCGGCAACGCGCTCTTTGATTTCATTCCGCGAAAGCTTTGTCTTGCGCAAACCGAACCCGACGTTGTCGCCCACATTCAGGTGCGGAAAGATCGCATAGCTTTGGAACACCATATTCGTCGGGCGCTTGTTGGCGGGCACGTCGCCCATCGTGTGCCCATCGATCCGGATCTCGCCCTCTTCGTGATCCTGAAACCCGGCGATGATGCGAAGGGCTGTTGTCTTTCCGCAGCCCGAAGGTCCAAGCAACGAAAAGAACTCGCCCTCCTTCAAGGTCAGGTTCAGATCAGACACAGCTACAAAGGAACCAAAGCGTTTCTCAACGCCCTGAATTTCGATGATGTTCTGTTCACTCATCTTATTTGTTTCCTTTGGCTTCAATCCGAGGATTGGGTGGAACGGCGGCGGAAATATTCGGCAATCAACAGCAACAGGACCGACGACAGCAAAAGCAACGACCCCAACGCCAGTGTGTTGGGCAGTTTCGCCGGGAAACGAATTTGGCTCCAGATATAGACCGGCAGCGTCGGGCTGTTGCCAGACAGGAAGAAGGCCAGAACGAACTCGTCAAATGACACTGTGAACGTGACCAAAAGGCTGGCGATGATGCCAGGTGCGACGATGGGCAAAGTGACACGCCGAAAGGTTCCCACAACGCTTTCGCCGAGGTCAAAGGCGGCCTCTTCCAGCGACTGGTCGAAATCGTCAAAGGCGGATTTCATGATCGATACCGCAAAGGGCAAAGCCACGAAGACATGACCAAGGATCACGGTTGTCAGCGACGGTTTAAGACCGACGCTGATGAACAGAACCAGCATCGAACTGGCAACGATGATACCGGGAACGACCAGCGGGAGCATGACCAGCCCTTCGGAAAACTCGCGCCCTTTGAAACGGTAGCGGACATAAGCGCGAGCTGCGAACAGACCCAAGGACGTTGCCATCAGAGCCGTTATACTACCAACGATCAACGAGTTCACCATCGCCTGAAGCAACGTGTCTTGCTGACCCAACTGCGCGTACCACTTCAACGTGAATCCTTTTAACGGGAAGGCCACAATGGTGCCGTCGTTAAAGGAAAAGAGCGGCAACAGCAGAACCGGCAGGTACAGAAACACCAGGTAGGCGACCGCATAAACAAGCAACCATGGGATACGAAAGGCTTTGGTCATCTGATCCTCCGCCCCAATGCGGTGACGACCACCACAAACAGGATTGCGACACAGCCGACCGAAAGCATGGCAAGCAGAGACAGGGTTGCACCCAACGGCCAGTTATTGGCGGCGCCAAACTGCACCTGAATCAAATTGGCCACCATCTTACCCTGCGATCCGCCGACCAGGGCAGGAGTGACGTAATCTCCGACGGTGGGAATAAAAATGATCAAGCAGGCTGCAATGATCCCCGGAACCGTCAGGGGCAAAGTCACACGCACAAACCGTTCCAACTTGCTGCACCCAAGGTCGGTTGCGGCCTCCAGTAGACTACGGTCGATCTTTTGCAAAGACACATAAATCGGCAGGATTGCAAACGGCGCCCAGGCATGCGCAAGCGTGAGGACAACGGCAAACTCGTTATAGAGCAGGAATGTCAGCGGCTCCTGTATAAGCCCCAAGGAAATCAAAGCCGAATTCATGACCCCATTGAAGCCAAGGATCAGCTTCCAGCTAAACACCCGCAGCAGGTAACTGCTCCAAAATGGGATGGTGATCAGCAATAACCAGAGGGTCTTTTTCTGCGTCCGAAATGCGATGAAGTAGGCGATCGGGTATGCCAGACAGACTGTTGCCAGTGTCACCGCCCCTGCAATTGCAATCGACCTGATCATTAAGTGCCGAACTAAGGGGTCGGTGAACGCCTCTTGGTAATTCGCCCAGGTCAGCGTTCGATCAATTTCGACATAGGTCTGGGTCCAAAAGCTGTAAGCAACAAGAATACAAAGAGGCACGGCAACAAGCAGGCCGACATAGAGCGTCGCAGGCGCGCTCAGTGCCAGGCCCTTGCCCGTTTCACTTCGTATGACTCCAGCCATGCTTCCCTGCTGAACTTTGCTTTCGGTGGCGCGACAATTTCGATCACAAAATGGACAATCGTCCATTTAAATCTGGAATTTTCGGACTAGCTGTGTCAACTGATATTTTCACAGCTGGAACTGGCCAAACTCACATGAGCCGCTAGAAGGCACCGCAAGAGACTGAAAACAAACAGAACTGTCTAAACGAATGACTGGAAGACGCCAACAGATACGAGAACGAAACCGCCTCTCTCTGATCGAGGCCGTGCTCGACTCGGTTGCAGAAAAGGGAATTTCTGAGACGTCAGTTAGTGAAATCATTCATCGCGCCGCGCTATCCCGCGGCATGATTCACCTTCACTTCGGCGGCAAAGACAACCTCGTACACGAAGCCGCCCGCTACTCGTCCGAACAATACTACAACGGTATCTATGCCTTGCTGGAAACCACCGGGCAAACTGGCCAAGAACATATTGAGATGATTGTTCGCGGGGATTTAAGCGAAGCTATCCTCAATAAGAAAAATGTTTCAATTTGGTACGCATTTCGCGGTGAAGCCAGAAACAGGGCGGCAATCGCGGCTTTTTCGGATACGCGGGACGCAAAGCTTCGGAATCTGGTCTTCAACGCGTTTGCCAAAATTGCAAAAGAGGCTGAAATCGAGCACCCCAATCAAGTCGCACGCGATGCCACACATGGCACACTTGCCTTGTTGGAAGGTATGTGGACCGATTACCTGCTCCACACAGATTCATTTGATCGCAATGAGGCAGTGAGAATTATTTTTCGGTTTTTAAGCGCAATGTTCCCGAAACACTTTGATCTTAGCGGCGCCCTGACCTTTGAGTGACAGTTTCGATCGCACTGATAGGGTTGTTTTCTAGACAAAAGCTTGGTGTGCTAAAGGGTTTCTTGCCACTCTGCGAAATCATCTGCTTGCTCTTTCACCCACCTGACAAAAGCTTGAGCCGGTGCAGGCGCGTTGGAACGAGACATTAGGAAATAGTCCTGACTGTCTAAACGTGGCCCATTCAATGAAACCAGTTCACCTGTTTTCAGTTCACGTTCCGCGATTACGTCATCCGCTACCGCGACTCCCAAACCCAAACGAGCAGCTTCAATGGGAAGGTCGCATCGATTTAGGGTAATTGTCGGTGCAGCATCTGGATATGGCAAACTTGCCTCTTCAAACACCAGCTTCCACCAGTGATCATCAGTTTCGTGAATCAGTGTTTCTTCTGAGGCTTCCGCCAGTGAAGAAATGCCCAGATTTGGCGATGATACAACAATAGTTTTGGGGGACACGAGACGGTTTCGCTTGTAACCACGATAGTTTGCAAACCCCCAAACAATTGCAAGGTCGGCAGTAGATTGAATGAATCTTGGTGGGTCATGATGGGTTCGTATATTTAGAGAAAACCCGAGTTCACTAAACGCACCATTGCTCAGGCGCGGTAGTAACCATTGACGTAAAAAAGTTGCTTCGACATCCAACGTTACTGTTGGCCTGCCTGATACCGGGCCAGCCTTGTCGGTAGTTAGGTGCCGAAAGCCTTCCGTCACTCGCTGCGCGTAGCGAGCACCCGCTTCGGTCAGAGTGACCGCGCGGTGGGATCTATCGAACAATTCAAACCCGAGGTCATCCTCAAGTCGCCGAACGGCCCGACTAATCGCAGCAGGCGTCACGTTTAATACAGTGGCAGCTTTAGCAAAGCTTTCGTATCTCGCGGCGGCTTCAAAAGCACGCAGAGATGTGAGGTTGGGCAGCATGAAAAAACATTACCAAAAGTAACTCAAAATACAAACAAGATCATTTGAACTACTCATTGTTAATGATGAAGTTGGGGAAAACTGGAGCTATCATGAAATCGCCACATCTGTTCCTTGTCGCCTCCGCCTTCCTGCTCGCTCTTGGATCAGTACTGGCAAAATACCTTCTTTCGCTTGACAGCAACTCAATTATCACAATCGATCCACTGCCGTTTTTGACGCTTCAACTGATCGGAGGGGTCGCTTTCCTAATCACCGTCAGGGTCGTAAAGGGGTGGGTAAATGAACCTGTCGCGCTTTTGATGCGACCAGCGCTTACAGGTATCATACTGGGCACAGGTTCTGTCGGAACTATCATGGCACTCGACCTAATATCGGCGAGCGAAGCGTCTGTAGTCTTTGCTACGCAGCCGGTTCTGATGCTTGGCCTGGCTTGGGCCCTATTGGGTGAACGCCTACGACCAACTATCACCTTATTGTGCCTTGCCGCGGTCAGCGGAGTTGTAATCATCATCATTGGCGGCTCGATCAATGCTTCTCCATCTCGCGTGGAAGGTCTTGCCTGCGCTTTGATGTCAACCACCTGTGCAGCGCTCTACGCAGTCTGGATGCGCGGACTAAGCGGAAAAGTTGACTTCCTCACCGCTCTAATCGTGGTTCAAATATCGGCCTGCGTTATATCCATCGCAATCTGGGGATACGCAGCATGGATCGATCTTACTCCAACTCGCGTGGGGACGCCTTTCCTAGCTGCGGCAGCCTTTGGAACAGGGGCAATTTACTACGGCGCAGCGTTCTACGTTTATCTCATCGGGTTGCAGAGCACAGAAGCATCAAAAGCAGGTGTCTATCTCAGTCTTGTTCCAGTTTTTGCTATTGTGCTCGCTTGGGCCATACTCTCAGAGCGGTTGGGCACCTCGCAGTGGATAGGTACCGTGATCGTAGTCGCTGCTGTGACAGGAATTGCAACCATCTCTGCACGAGAAGATGATAGGCAGAAAGAACTTATTTGAAGTGAAAACCTAGGCAAAAAGTTTCCGCAGAACTGCCTATCCCCACATTGAGCCTGATCGTCGTATTGCGAATGAATTTTCATTCGAGCAGGTGGTGGCGGTAGATTGTTATGTGGCAACAAAATTGGAGCTCCGCGCCACACCCACAGTGGATCAGAGCATTGCCGCAAACCACGCTTCTGGTTTACTCAAAACACCCAATTGAATCCTGTCGCTTGTTCGGATACGTCCCACAGCTTTGTCATGACTGCCTTGTCATAAGCATGGGAATGCAGCGTGCCTTTCCCGACCGGTCCAACGAACTCCATTGGCCCAGTAGGACCGTAGAGCGCCCGTTCTTCCAGGCCAACTTCTGTCGCGCACTTAACTTCGGGCCACGAGCCCTTCTCGGCCGATTGCACGATCGGCAGAAGCGACATGAAGCCGAACATGACCCGCGTTTTCAGATCAGCGCTAGTCTGCACGAGTGATGTGCGTGAGGCACCCGGATGGCAGACATAGACCTCTACATCGGTTCTGCCGGTCGCGGCCAGCCGATCCTGTAATTCGTAGGCGAACATCATCTGTGCCAGCTTGCTCTGACAATAGGTGCGGTTCTGGTGGTAGTTCTTGTCCCAGTTCATGTCATCGAACTGTATGGTTTTGATCCCCATGTTGTAACCAAGGCTGCTGACCACCACGATCCGCCCTTTCGACGCTGCGATCCGCTCAAACAGCAGCCCGCATAACAAAAAGTGACCGTAATGGTTCGTCCCCAGCATGCTTTCGTGACCGTCCTCGGTGAATTTTTGCGTCGGGACCTGTGCGATGGCAGCGTTACAGATGAGGGCATCGATCTGCGGAACGGTTTTCAATACTTCCGACGAGGCCTGGCGCACGCTGGTGAACGAAGCAAGATCCATGCGGACGAAACACACGTCCGTTTCGTTGCCGAATTCATTCTTAAGTTCTGAGATTGCCTTCTGCGACTTCTCCGCCGAGCGGTTCAACATCACGACCTTGGCCCCCTTGCTGAGCAGCGTTCGCGCTGCTTGAAATCCAGCACCCGCGTTGGCTCCGGTTATGAGGTAGGTTTTGCCCGTAAGATCGCCAAGGCGCTCTGGCGTCCAGCCTTTGGGTCCAAATGTCGTGTCCGTCATTGTCGTGTTCCTTGTGGCGTAACTGCCTTTGCAAACATGGAGTCCGTTTCTGCCTTGGAATTGCATATAGCTCTCGTCCACTGCTCAAAAACAGACGAGATTGTCGCAATTAATTGCCTGATTGTATCAGAATGGTTGCCGTGACCGATGTGAGGCTCTTAGATGACTCACATGAACAAAGACCAGATCAAGCAACTTGTCGCGGACCGCACGAACAAAGACGGCCTAACGGATACTGGCATCGAGGGCGTTCGTCTGTTTCGAGCTACGCAGGCAATTCCGTGCGTTCCGGCAGTCTACGAACCTTGTGTCGTGGCCATCGTAAGTGGGACAAAAGAAGCCGTACTGGATGGGCAAAGTTACGTCTACGACGACAGCCAATACCTGTGTTGCCCGATGTCATTGCCGGTCGAAGCGGGCACACCGACCGCATCGCCAGAAAACTCTCTGTATGGAGTCCTTATCTCATTGAACCCTCGCATGATGTCGCAACTGGCGATGGAGATGGAAAACGCCGAGGGCGTCCGGCCTACGGTCAAGGAAGACTTGCGGGCGCAAGGGATAAAGCTGGCGAGGTGGGATGACGGCTTCACCGATGCGCTGCTGCGGCTATTGCGCCTCAGCGCCAATCAGGCGGATACGGCGATCCTTGGTGATGCACGGTTGCGTGAGTTGTATTATGCGATCCTGAAGGGCGATGCAGGCAATTTTGCGCGGCAGGCCTATGGTATGGGCAATGCCATCGCGCGGTCTATCGCTTATATTTCCTCCCATTTGAACTCAACGATTTCAATTGACGATTTGGCGAGCCGCGCAGGCATGAGCCGCGCCGTGTTCCATCGAAAGTTCAAGCAAGCTACAACCATGGCTCCGATCCAATTTGTGAAGTCTATGCGCCTGAATAGCGCGGCAATGAAAATCGCCGGAGGCGCATCTATCAGCGAAGCGGCGATGGACGTAGGCTATGTCAGCCCGTCTCAGTTCAGCCGTGAATTCAAACACATGTACGGGCAGTCGCCCAGACAGTGGCGAGATTCCCAACAAATATCGCCAGCTGTTGTTTGAGGACAAGTGTTTGGCTGAAGCTTTGGGGAAGGTGAAGCGAGATCAGACAAGTTCGAAACGGTGGGGCACCCCGCTATTTCATGGACGAGCGGGATTTTTTGAACCAAGCACCCATCACAGATAGGCGCAAATTTTTACCTCCCCGCCTAATCCAACCTTCGGCCCGCATCACTTTGGTCGATTAGCATCGTGCTAAAACCAAAGGCACAACACGCAAAGCAAAGTGACAAAAGCTTTGCGTACTCAACAATTTCTGGTGTCTAATCATTCACTAAGGGCATGAAGGCTCGTCCGCAGCTTTGCTGAATTTCAAACAATTGCGGTAATTTTAAATATAGACATCAAACGAATTTGCATCGGATAGCGACATGACGGTCAAAAGCGTCGAAGAGAAACCCGAAGGCAAAGTGCCAAATCTTGAGATAGCTGATCTTTCCTCGGTGCTTCAAAATTTGAACACCTCGAAGAACGGCTTGGCTACGGCCGAAGCAAAGACACGCCTGCAAAAGTACGGTCGCAATGAGTTGGCCGACAAGCAGGTCAGCAACCTTCAGCGACTGTTCAAGTACCTCTGGGGGCCGATTCCGTGGATGATTGAAATCGCTGCAGTCTTGTCGGCGCTTATTGGGCACTGGTCTGATTTTTGCATTATACTTGTCCTGCTTATCTACAATGCCGTTTCAGGTTTCTGGCAAGAGCGTAAGGCCGCTGATGCGTTGGCTGCGTTAAAGGCGGGAATGGCGCCCAAAGCGATGGTCAAGCGCGACGGTAACTTCGCGCAGATTGATGCCGCGGAAATCGTTCCTGGTGACATCGTGCGCGTTAAGTTGGGCGATGTTGTCCCCGCCGATGTTCGGTTCACAGATGGCGAGTATGTCAGCATCGACCAAGCTGCGTTGACCGGTGAATCTCTGCCAGTCGCCAAAAAGGTCGGAGACGTCGGATACTCTGGCAGTATTTCCAAAAAGGGTGAGATGACCGCCGTCGTTATTGCCACGGGCAACAACACCTTCTTTGGCCGAACGGCCAGTCTTGTTGCCGGTGCGGGCACAGGGGCATCGCATTCGCAAAAAGCCGTTACGCATATCGGCGACTTTCTTATCATTCTGTCACTCATCCTCGCATTCATCTTGGTTGGCGCGGAGCTTTATCGCGACATCGTGGTTGAGCATTCCTGGCAATGGAGTGCTGCAGCGGACATTCTGCGCACTGTGCTTGCATTGCTGATTGCATCCATTCCGGTGGCTATGCCTACGGTGATGACCGTCACCAACGCGTTGGGCGCGATGAACCTGTCCAAGAAGAAGGCCATCGTTTCCCGCCTAGAGGCAATTGAAGAGCTGGCAGGCGTAGACGTCCTCTGCTCTGATAAAACCGGAACGCTGACAAAAAACCAATTGAGCCTTGGCGACCCTGTCCTGTTTGCTGCGAAAGACGCTAAAGAACTTGTTTTGGCTGGCTCTTTGGCTTCCCATTTCGACGGGGATGATCCGATTGATGCAGCGGTGATTGCCGGCCTTGCCAATCAAGACGAATTGGCAAATTACAAGCAATCGAACTTCGTGCCATTTGATCCGGTTTCCAAGCGGACTGAAGCCGTGGCTACTGACAGCCAAGGGCACGAGGCGTCTTATACCAAAGGTGCGCCGCAGGTCATTTTGGACTTGAGCGATATAGATGAAGCATCGAAGGCCAAGGCGCAAAAAGACGTTGATGACCTAGCATCCAAGGGAATGCGTGCACTTGGCGTTGCTCGGTCAGAAGACAAAGGGAAGACTTGGCAGTTTCTGGGGATCCTGTCCCTTTATGATCCTCCACGCGACGACTCCAAAGAAACCATTCAAAGGGCTATGGCCCATGGCTTGCAGGTGAAAATGGTGACGGGGGATGACGTCGCCATCGGCGATGAGATTTCCGCACAACTTGGCATGGGCTCGCATCTTCAGGCTGCATCAGATCTGTTCAAAGATGGCATGGACCTTAGCCACCTGCCAGAGCCGGTGACCGCCTGCGTTGAAAAGGCCGATGGGTTTGCTCGGGTGTTTCCAGAGCACAAATACGCCATTGTCAAAGCGCTGCAGGATCGCGGGCACGTCGTTGCAATGACTGGCGACGGAGTGAATGACGCCCCTGCCCTGAAACAGGCTGATTGTGGCGTCGCGGTGAGTGGCGCAACAGATGCCGCCAGAGCAGCGGCTGCGTTGATCCTTACGGCTCCGGGTCTGTCTACCATCATCGATGCTATTGAGCAGGCCCGACAAATATTCGAGCGGATCGTCAACTACATCGTTTACCGGGTCGCCATGACACTGGACATTATGTTCGTGGTGGTTCTTGCGACCGTGTTATTCGGGTTCTCACCTTTGACCCCGATCATGATCATCATGCTTGCTTTGCTTGACGACGTTCCGATCATGACAATTGCCTATGACAACACAAACTTGCCCAAAGCGCCTGTACGTTGGGATATGCGGCGCATTCTGTTCGGGGCGAGTCTGATGGGTATATTGTCAGTGGTGCAGACATTTGGGCTGCTGTTAATCGGCATGGAGTGGATAAACGATCCAAGCTTGCAAGCCTGGATTCCACTGACGCAGGCGCAACTTCAAACCGTGCTATTCCTGCAGCTTGCCGCGGGTGGTCATCTGCTGCTGTTGGTCATTCGGTCGCGCGGCGCATTTTATACACGCCCGTGGCCCGCGCGTCCGCTTCTTATTGCGGTGATTGGCACGCAAATATTGGCCGTCTTTCTGTGCGGATTTGGAATCTTCGTCGAGCAAATCCCATGGGCTATCATCTTGATGGTTTGGGCCTACATGCTCGTTTGGATGGTCATTTTGGATCAGGTCAAACTGGCCATGTACCGCAGACTACAGCGATCCCATCATCTCCAGTCTCACTCGACCTGAGGCTGAGCGCAATTCGCAACGGAAAGGAATTGAAATGCACTATTTCAATAAGTTCCGCGTCAAACCCGGAAGCTCTGTAGATTTAGACAGCATAGACCCGAACTTTAAAGACAAGCACGAAAGCCACGAACATGCTTTGCCTGAAATCCAGACCTACTCGCAAAAGCTGAGCGACCTTCAATACTTGATGTATGCGGAAAAGAAACGCTCATTGCTGATCTGCCTTCAAGGGCGGGACGCTGCAGGCAAAGACGGTACGATCAATCACGTTCTGGCCGCAATGAACCCCCAGGGCTGCAAGGTGAGCGGTTTTAAAGTACCTACAGCCGAGGAAGCCGCGCACGACTTTCTGTGGCGCTATCACAAGGAAACGCCGCAAAAGGGCCAAGTCTCGATCTTTAATCGTTCACACTACGAAGACGTATTGGTCGTGCGCGTTCACGACCTTGTTCCCAAGGAGGTTTGGAAAAAGCGATACGATCATATCAACGCGTTCGAAGCCCTGCTGCGCGACAGCGATACTCATGTATTGAAATTTTACCTGCATATCAGTCCGGAAGAGGAGTTAAGCCGTTTCAAGGAACGCATCGACGACCCGGCTCGCCACTGGAAAATCAGCAATGGCGACTACGCCGAACGACCTTACTGGGATGATTACACCAAAGCTTTCGAGGCGGCGCTGAGTAAGTGCAGCACGGAACACGCGCCATGGTTCGTGATTCCAGCCAATCACAAGTGGTTTCGCAATCTGGCCGTTTCACGAATTGTGGCAGAGTATCTTGAGTCACTCGACATGCAGTTTCCTGCGCCAACTGTCGACATCAATGAAATTCGCAAGAAGTTTCATCAGGCCGAAAAGGCGTAATCGGCTAGCAGCTAACCAAAGTCCACAAAGTGCCCAATAAGGACGATAGCTTTGCTGCGCGTCAGTCGATTGCGCGAAGCCGCTTGAGCAGCGATGAGGTATCCCAACGACCACCACCAAGTTTTTGAACGTCCTTATAAAACTGATCAACCAGTGCCGTTACGGGTAGACTGGCACCCGTTTCATCAGCTGTATCAAGGCAGATCCCAAGATCCTTGCGCATCCAATCAACAGCAAATCCATGATCAAAATGGTCTTCGAGCATGGTTTCATATCTGTTTACCATCTGCCAACTGCCAGCGGCCCCTTGGCTGATGACTTCAATCACTGAACGCCCATCAAGACCGGCTTTCTCTGCGAAGTGCAACGCCTCGCTTAACCCTTGAACCAAACCAGCAATTGCAATCTGGTTGCTCATTTTCGTTAACTGCCCAGCGCCACTCTCTCCTATCCGTCGGCAGATCTTTGAGTATACCTGCATGACCGGTTCGGCGGCTTCGAATGTGGCTTGATCTCCACCACACATAATCGAAAGAACGCCGTTTTCAGCACCCGCCTGCCCGCCCGAAATCGGCGCATCCAGAAATGCCAGACCTAGCTCTTTGGCGGCAGCGTAAAGTTCACGTGTAACTTTTGCCGATACGGTTGTGTGGTCAACCAAAGTCGCACCCTCTGACATACCCGCGAAGGCTCCGTCTTCGCCGGTGCAAACACTGCGTAGGTCATCGTCATTACCAACACAAGTCATTACGAATTCCGCGCCTTCGGCAGCCTCGCGTGGTGTCGCACGCATGGTTCCACTATGCTCGGCAACCCATGCGTCGGCTTTGGCTGATGTCCGGTTGAAAACCGTCACATCATGACCTGCTACCTGCAAGTGACCGGCCATCGGATAGCCCATCACACCCAGACCGAGAAAAGCAATTTTAGCCATTACAGTTTCCTATTCTACAAAAGGTCTTGCGGAGTTTTTCCGGCAAAGAAAGCATCCAAGTTATCCAAAGCGCGGAAGCCCATAGCGTCCCGCGTTTTAGTCGTGGCGCTACCTATATGGGGCAACATGAAGATGTTTTCGTGTGCTGCAAAATTTGGGTTGCCGCCCGGTTCTGTCTTGAAACAATCCAGCCCTGCAGCAGCCAACTTGCCACTTTCTATCGCTTGCAGCAGCGCATCTTCGTCTACAAGCGCGCCACGAGCAGAGTTGACGAGAATTGCACCATCAGGCAGCGCGGCTAGCCGTTCGGCGTTCATAAGGTCCATAGTTTCGGGTGTCGCAGGGCAATGAAGCGACAAAAAATCCGCCACTGGCAGAAGGGTATCAACGCTTAGGTGGTAAATCGCGCCGTGTTCCTGATCAGGTGACAATCGGGTGCGGTTGAAATAGTGGATTTCCATGTCAAACCCACGCGCCTTGGCAGCAAATGCCCGACCCACGCGCCCCATTCCAATGATACCCAGTCGAGCGCCGGTGACTTGCTTACCGACCATGAACGATGGGCTCCAACTGTCCCAAGTGCCTGTACGCATTAGACGGTCGCCTTGGACTGCATGCCGCGCCGCACCGAGCATGAGAAGCATTGCCAATTCAGCCGTAGCGTCGGAAAGGACGTCGGGTGTGTTTGTCACCACGATCCCTCTTGCTGCCAAAGCCGGAAGATCACAGTGATCCACACCAACAGAATGGTTCGCGACAATCTTTAGTCGTGGATCAAGCTTCGACACGACCTCAGCCGAGAAGTGTTCCGAATGGCAGGGCATCATTGCATCCACATTGGCGCTCATCTCGATGATTTCTTGTGCCGTGCCCGGAGTGTCGGCTTCGTTTAGGATCACGCTATAATCCTGACGCGCACGCGCAATGGTCGCGTCAGACACACGGCGCGGAAGCCAGAGGACTGGTTTATCACTCATAAATTCAGTCCTTTTTGACGGCATCTTCCCAGAAATTATAGAGCGCAAGGGCAATCACGAAGACCGCAATACACACGAAAGGCAATCCGCCCAAAAATCCAGCGAAGCCCGTTGAAATACTGTGCGCAAGGCCGAGAACAAAAACCATCATCAGACCGGTGCCGATGATACCCATAATAATATTTGTCATTCGCGACATAGTGTAATCTCCTTACTGTTCCTGCTCAGCGAGGCTACGTTGGACCCATGAAGCAGTGCGCAGAAGCCGGTCGTCTTCTTCTACTGCGCCGATCAATTGCACGCCGATTGGCAGATCGTTCTGTCCAACCAGTAGTGGCAGCGTGAGGCACGGTAGACCCGCCAGTGTCCAAGTCAGGCAAAAAACTGAATCACCAGTATGCCCTGCTGTCAGAGGTGCGGCCTCTCCTGTAGCCGCCGGGGCCAGGATTGCGTCGAAGTCGGTGAAATATCCTTCGAAAAAGCTTTGAGCAGAGACCATAACCGCCAACGCATCTTCATACTGCGCCACACTGATTTCTGATCCGCGGTTGATCGCTGACTGCATCTCGATACTAAGCTCAGGCCAATGGGCCTCGGATATATCAACCATGTTCTGGCGAATTTCGTAATCGTAGATCGTTTTGTGAACGTTGATGAGGTCCGCCAGTTGAGGGGATGCCGAAAATCGCTCGACCCGCCCCCCTAATCTGTCGATGACTGCGTTAAGGCCTTCAACCGTGTCTGCGTCCAAACGGTCGTCGAATGGAAAATCCAGCCAAGCAATGTTCGGCTCAATCGGAGCTTCTGCGCGTGCACCTGCCAGCATGTTCGCCCGCGGTCTGGCAAAGCTTGCAGGATCGGTTTGATCATAGCTTGACAGGACGTCCGTCAGCAAAGCGACATCTTCCAAGGAATTCGCAAATCCGCCGATTTGATCCAGAGACGCAGATGTGCGGAAGACACCGCTGCGCGAGATCGTTCCTCGGGAAGGTTTGAACCCGTAAACGCCACAAAAAGATGCTGGGCGGATAACCGAACCACCGGTTTGGGTTCCAATCGCTACGGGCACGTGCCTGGCTGCCACTGCGGCGGCAGACCCGCTGGATGAGCCCCCGGGTGTCCGGGCCGGGTCAAACGGGTTGGTGGTGTCAGTCGGGTGCATGAAGGCGAATTCAGTGGTCTTGGTCTTGCCCATGATCACTGCGCCGGCTTCGCGAAGATGCTCGACCAGCCTAGCGTCTAACTTGGGTTGGCGACCCGAAAAAATCTGCGATCCGCGCTGCGTGGGCATGTCTTTCGTATCGACTATGTCCTTTAGTCCGACGGGCACACCGTGCAGCGCCCCCATTGCCCGTCCGGCCTTGCGAATACGGTCAAGCTCGCGCGACTGATCAAGGGCTACGCCCGCGTCCAGATAAGCCCAAGCCCGAAGCTTGCCCTCAGTTTCTTCGATCCGCGCCAAGCAGGCCTCAACCAGCGCTTCGGAAGAAATGCGCCAAGCGCGGATGGCCTCGGCGGATTGGACCGCCGAGAACAGTGACAGATCATGTTTGGTCATGGCACCCAAACCCCGAACAGGTAATCCGGCAGCCACAAGGCGATTCCGGGGAACTGATACATCAGCACCATGCAAAGGATCACGATGGCCAAATAAGGCATCAGACCTTTGAAGATCTCCATCAACTGAATCTGGTTCTTGAGAACCCCTTTAAGATAGTAGGCTGACATTGCCATGGGCGGCGTCAGGAATGAGGTCTGCAGATTCAAAGCGACAAGCATCGCGAAGAAGTATGGATTGACCCCGAACGTATCCAGCATCGGCAGGAAGATCGGCACGAAGATGATGAGAATCTCGGACCATTCAAGCGGCCATCCCAACAGGAAGATAATCAGCTGAGCGAGCACCAGGAATTGCCACGGCTGTAGGTTCATACCAACAACCCAATGCTCGATCACATCATGTCCGCCGAGATAGGAAAAGATCGAGGCAAAGGTCCATGAGCCGACGAACAACCAGCACACCATCGCAGTGGCTTTAGCCGTCAGAAAGACGCTTTGTTTGACTTTGTCCCAAGTAAGCGACCGATACAGCACCGCCAAGACTAACCCACCTAGTGCACCCATTGCCGCCGCCTCAGCCGGGGTTGCCAAGCCGCCAAGGATGGAGCCGAGCACCAGCATGATCAGAACGGTCAGGGGCACAAATGAAACCAGCAAATCCATATAGATTTGCCGTTTTGGCGGAATGTCATCCTCCTGCGGCTTTGGCGCTAGCGATGGGTTCAACCAGACGCGTACCATCACGTAGACGATATACAGCCCTGCCAGCATAAGACCCGGGAAAACGGCCGCTGCGTACAATCGCAACGGTGAAAGCTCAGCAATGGCAGCATAGACGATCAGCATAATCGAAGGAGGGATGAGAATCCCCAGGGTTCCCCCTGCACAGATAACGCCAGAGGCGAAACTGCGCTGATACCCGGCATTTGCCATGGCAGGATAGGCAAGTAGCCCCATCAGAGTGACAACCGCACCAACAATTCCAGACGCGGTAGAGAACACAGCACAGGTCAGCAATGCTGCGATCGCCAGTGAACCCGGCAAGTTGCGGGCCGCCATGTACAGAGAAAAAAACAGGCGATCGACGATATTCGCCCTCTCGACCACATACCCCATAAATAAGAACAGCGGGATGGCGACAAGCGTGTCGTTCTCCATCACCGAATAGGTGTTTTGGTTGAGTAGGTAGAAGATATTGTTGTTGAAGATGTCCGAAATGCTCTCGGGCGCGGACTGGTAGTAGGCGTAGTACCCAAAACCAACACCCATAGCGAGCAGCGTGAACGCAATTGGAAAGCCCAGCAGCACCAAAAGAATGAAGAGGCTGAGCATCAGGATGGCGACTTGAGGATCAGTCATCGCTGCGGCCTCCTACTTTGGAGCTGGTTGTTCTAATTTTGTCTATGGTTTCTTCCATCAACATGTCTTCGGTTTCACGCACGTCATCCAGCCGCTCAAGCCAGACGCCATTTCGCATTGCCAACCAACACCGGGCCATTTCGGCAAGGCCTTGAAGCATCAGTAAGAATCCAGCGACTGGGATCAGGGTTTTGAAGAAATAAATCTGAATACGAGCCGGGCTATTCCAGCTGACCTCTTCGTATCGCCAACTGTCTTTCGCGATCTCCCACCCATACCAGAACAAAGCGAACATCCCCGGAAAGAAAAAGAGAATGTACAGAACAAAATCAACGCGCGCTTGCCAGCGGACTGAGAACAGTCGGTACAGAACATCGCCGCGGACATGTGCGTCTTGTGCAAGCGCATAGGCCCCGGCCATGAGGAACAGCGCGCCATACATCTGGACCATCATGTCGAACGCCCAGACGGTTGGTTTGTTTAGAACGTACCGGACGAACACTTCGTAAGACACGGAAAGTGTCAGAATTAGAATGCACCATCCGAAGGCTTTGCCGACCCATTGGCTTAGCCCTTCGATGGCGTGGATTGTCTTGATCAAGGTCAGTTCCTCGCCTGTTCTGCCCAGAGTTCAGGAAGCCGCGCGCAGGCGCGACCTCCCATTTCAGAGATTTTCAGGCCTCAACCGAAGTAGTGCTGATAAGCCAGCTTGTAGTCCGGTTGGTTCAGGTTGAGATAGTTCATCACGGTCTTCGCATAGGCCATCTGGCTTTCGATAACCTTGGCAAAGAACGGATCTTCGTTGGCAATTCGCTCTACGACCACATCCCAAGCATTCAGCTGCGCCTGCATCACACTGTCGGGCGTGCGATAGACGTTAACGCCTTGCTCTTCAGCCAGCGTGACCAGATCTTCGGAATAACGCTTGGTGTTATTCCAGTAGAAGTTCGAGTTTTCAGCCTCAGACGCATACTTCAGTATGGCTTGCAGCTCGGGTGCAAGCGCATTGTACTTGTCCTTGTTGAACGTGACTTCGAAGAACTCCTGACTCTGGTGGAACGATGCAAGGTGATAGTGCTTCGACACATCTTGCATACCAAAGTCACGGTCTGACGTCGGGTTGTTGAATTCTGCCGCGTCGATCAGACCAGACTTCATCGCAGGCTGGATTTCACCCCCCGGCAGCTGAACAACGGACATTCCCATCTCAAGCAGAACATCTGCCGCAAGACCAACAGTACGGTACTTCAGACCGTTCATTTGATCTGCACTTGTTATTTCTTCTTTGAACCATCCAAGCGGTTGCGCCGGCATGGGTGAGTTGAAGAACGAAACGACGTTGAGGCCCAGGATACCCATCAACTCATCGAACAGTTCCTGCCCGCCTCCGTAGTTCACCCAACCCAGAACTTCTTGGCTGGACCAGCCAAAGCACGGACCGGTTCCGAATAGCGAAGCAGTTTTGGACTTGGAGTACCAATACGCTGGAACGTAATGCGCAGCATCCAGAACGCCGCGGTGCACCGCGTCCTGCATCTGGCTTGTTTTAACGACGGAATTCACGGGCAACAGTTCGATCGTGAGTTTCCCGCCAGACATTTCGTTTACGCGGTTCACGTAGGACTGCGCGTTCTCCAAGAATATGCCGCCTCCCCAGGCAGCCTGCATCTTGAGGTTGGTTCCTTCCTGAGCATGGACAGCCGGGGCTGCAAGCGCGCCAGCGCCCACAACAGCAGATCCACGCAGAAAATTTCTGCGGTTCAAAGATTTTGTCATGTTTCCTCCCTTGACTGGGCCTTCACCGATTTTGCTTCGGCATTGGCACCAATCCGCCCTGCAGCGGATGAAGGTAACGATAAGACAGATTCTCAATTTTTCAAAATATTTTGGAAACTCCGTGAATTAATAACGAAAAAAGAAATTAAAGTGCTGAAATTAATAAATTTTTATTTTTCATTTTTTTACCGCAACTAACGAGCTAGAGTCTTGCAATTAGAAACTAAACATTGGCTGCCCCGATTATGAGCGAACAAAAATCCCCCATTCGCCGAGGACGCCCACGTCTGAAGACGAATGAGGAGAAAGCCGAAACATCCCCCGTTGTTGCGCTGGATCGCGGAATTCGCGTTCTGATCTCTCTTGCGGACAGGCCCGGTGCCACGCTTGCGGAACTTGCCAGAGATACAGCTATTCCAGCTGCGACAGCACACAGGCTTCTGACCACGCTTCAGCAGCGCGGCATGGTTGTTCACGATGCTGAACAAGGTAAATGGCGAATTGGACCACAGGCTTATCGGATCGGCAGTACCTTTGAAGAAGGATCTAATTTGCTCGAATGCGCCCCGTCCGTGATGCGAATGCTATCAAAAGAGACTGGTGAAACTGCAAACTTAGCAATCAAGGAAGGAGGTCAATTACTGTATCTGATACAAATTGAATCTGAAAACCCAATACGGGCTTCTATCAAGAATGGAACCGGAGCCTATTTTCACACGTCTGGTGTAGGAAAAGCCATAATGGCTTTTATGGATGAGGCCGCGTTAGATAAATTTTTAGGGCCGTTACCATTGGTGAATCAGACGCCCAATTCAATTACAGACAAGCAACACTTGAAAGCAGAGCTGCGCAAATCCCGGCAACGAGGATGGGCTTTGGATGATGAAGAACGTTTCCAGGGAATGCGCTGTATCGCCGCGCCTGTTTTCGATTCATTGGATAACGTCGTTGCCGGCGTTTCAATCTCTGGCCCGTTAACGAGATTTCCCGACAATAAGCTGGATATTTTGGCAGCATCTGTTGTGAAAGCTGCGACTAAAATAACGGAAAGGCTCGGGAACTCGCCCAAAAAAAGCTGAATACGCAAAAAAGGTTGAGTTACCAAAATATACTGCAACTCTTTATAACAGGAGCAAAAGGACACCTTTTCCAGCAGACGTTATGCTGCTCTGAGTACCCAGATTTCGCCGTAGCAATATTCATCATCGCAGATAAGGAGAAACCGTTATGGAAGATATTTCCCCGACACGTCGTTTGACGGCGGCAGACTTCGACCAAGAGCTTCTTGATCTATATGACTATTATGCACACGGGAAAATTACCAAACGCGAGTTCCTTGATCGTGCTGGAAAATGGGCAGTTGGCGGATTAACCGCTGCGGCCATACTCAGCACACTTTCTCCGAACTACGCCTTTGCACAACAGGTCGCTGAAGACGACCAGGATATTCAAGCAGAAGAGATCACTTACAGCAGCCCGAACGGAACTGGTGACATCTCGGCTTACCTCGTGCGCCCAACAGAGGTCGACCCGGATCGTCCACCAGCGGCTATTTTGGTTATTCACGAAAATCGGGGCCTTAATCCTTATATTCGTGACGTTGTACGACGTCTGGCAAAAGCGGGTTTCGTTGCGATGGGACCAGATGGCCTGTCCTCGCTTGGGGGATACCCCGGAAGCGATGATGAAGGGCGCGAGATGCAGAGAAGTTTGGATCCTGCACTTCTTTTAAACGATTTTTTCGCAGGCTTTGAATTTCTTCAAAATCTTGACGGCACAAACGGTAAAGTTGGGGCAACCGGATTTTGCTATGGCGGAGGCGTCGTCAACAAGCTTGCTGTGGCTTACCCTGAGATGGCAGCAGGTGTTCCATTTTATGGAGCAGCACCCGACAGTTCCCAAGTCAGTCTGATCCAAGCTCCTCTGATGATCCAACTTGCCGCACTCGATCAGAGAATAAACGCTATGTGGCCGGATTATCAAAAAGCACTCGTTGAAAACGACAAACGATACCAAGCCTACATCTACCCTGGCGTTAATCACGGTTTTCATAATGACACGACACCGCGATATGACGAGGCGGCCGCGAAGCTTGCCGAGGAGCGTACGATTGCTTGGTTCCGCACGTATCTCGCTGGCTGAGGCTACTTTCAGCAGGATGGGTTAGACCCAGTTTGCGCTGATCTTTTGGGGCTTCGCTTACATTTGTGAGACCTATCTGGAAGGCGACCTAGTCCGCATTGCTGCCGTCCTAATTGCTTACTGCTGTCAGAACGGCGATTTACCGATGCTTGAATTGTTCTGTCCCACGATTTGCAGGCTCAACGAAAGTCTTCCGATACAGGCCGCGCCGCCGCGACAACTTGGTGTTGTGGCGAGTGAAGTCTAGCTTTGCACCTGACAAGATGCCGTATTTTTGAGTGCCAGCACCTGACCTTTAGCTCCGCGCCTTACTTTGCCGAAAAATGGTGTTTGACTTGCATTGTTTTCCGACGTCGAACATTCACAGCTTTTCTGGTCCAACTATGACGATTGGGTCAGGTTCGTGAAACAGTCATTAGAAAACCAGTGGCGGACCGAGGAGCAACTGTATATTTATTGTAACTATCTGTTAAATATTATTAAAAATATAAACTTCCATAATCATACCACCAAATATACCACACTGAGCATAAGATCTGGCGTTTCAAAGCCTCAGGTTCGAGTATGACCGAACGAACGGTAAGGCGTAGTATAACAGACGCTCGCGCAAAATGCAGCAAACGACTGATTCGAACCCATTTCGATGCATTTGCAGATCTAGCGATTGGCTTCTGCTGGAATGAGCGCCAGCAGCGAGATTGTTGACAGCGGTAGATTTTGGCGCAACCAAATCTTATGCTTTCACGTCAACAGAAATTCTGGAACGGCTACGCACGGTTTGTTCAAAAACCAGTAATCGCATTGATCGCGCATCAGCCAACGGTGCGCCACATTGCTGATTTAAGCGCGGCAATCACTTTGAAGACACCCGACGGCTTAAGACTGACGGAGAGTCATTTGGGTCTTGGTCCTGACTCGGTTCGCACAACAGTTTGTCAGGTTGGCCCGACACCGACTGGCGGTAGTATGCTCTATCTACACGGCGGTGCTTTCATGATTGGCAACTTGCGCGGTTATCGCCATCTGGTTTCCGAGCTTGGCAAAGCAGCAAACCAAAGAGCGCATTTTCTTCACTATGGGCTCGCCCCTGAACATAGCTTTCCAACGGCCCTTGACCAAGCCACATTCGCGTATGAAGCGCTGTGCGCTGCTCCCGATGCAGGCCCAATCAGTCTTGTCGGTGACAGCGCAGGTGGCAACTTGGTGTTCGCCTTGTTGCATCGCATTTGTAGCCGCGGATTGCGGAAACCCGTTGCAGTCGCCGCAATTGCACCAATCTCTGACCTGCGGCTGACCAATGCATCGCTCGAGACGAATGTGGGCTCCGACCATTTGGTCCCGATGCGCTGGATCGTTCGAGGCAAAGATGCCTATCTTGCCGGACACGATCCGAGCGACCCCGAGGTTTCGCCTGTGCTTGGCACCTTCGTTAGTGCACCACCCTGCCTGCTTCATGTGGACGAAACCGAAATACTGTTTGACGACTCGATGGCCCTTGCCAATCGTCTACGAGAGCAAGGTGTCACAACTGAAGTCCCGAAGTTCAAAGGGCGAACCCACGTTTGGCACTTGAACGTTGGACGATGCCCCGAGGCAGACGACTCTGTGGAGGAGATTGGCACATTCATTAAGAAGCAGGTTGTCAGCCAAAAGGTTTAAAACGTTCGGGTTCCTTGAATTGATGCTCTTCGTTTCAAGCCGAAGCTCGAGATCAATGCTAGGGAGGCACAACAGCAGTCATTAGGTTGTAGGCCGCGAACGTCGGCTTGTCCTGCAAAGTAGACATTCAATCAAGTTGCAGCGAACGTCCGCTACGCGGACAATACTGTCACTCGCCTGTTGAGGGTGGATGACCGCAGGCAGCCCAAAGCGGAAACTTCAGATCTGCGGTTCGAATGGGGAGCCGACCTTTGTTGCGCGCAGAGACCAACTTGAGCGCCGGAAAGTAAGCCGACATTCAAAGTGTGGGTGTTTCAGGATTTTGGCTGCGCTTCCGCAAGTCGGCTCTATATCGAATGCAAACAGAAATTAGAGAACTATTGATCGGGAGATTGATCGCGGAGCAGATCGTAGACACTCGGAACTCAAGGTTTGTGGAGCCAATATTGGCACCTGAAGCAAACGAAAAGACTATCTGGTTGTCTAGTCTTCGCTTGGCCTACAATGCTGCTGAGCAACTCTCCAACCGAAAAAGGAGCACCTATGTCTCGACTTTCAGAACGCAGAGACTTTGCCACCGAAGTCTGCGAGGAGGCTGGGCTACTTGCCAAAAAGTTCTTTGCAGATCGGGTCAATCTTATTGTTGATCAAAAAGGCGCTCAGGACTGGGTGAGCGAGGCGGACAAGAACGTCGAGACTTTCATTCGTCAAAGGATCGCGGAGGCGTGGCCCAAAGATGGCGTATACGGTGAAGAGCATGGCGCGGTAGCGGGAGAGAGTGGCTTTGACTGGGTTATTGATCCAATTGATGGGACCACGAATTTCGTGAACGGTATTCCTGCATGGACCATTGTTCTGGCTGGTGTCACTGAGGGCCAAACGGAGATTGGTGTGATCCACGATCCAAACGTGGATGAAACTTTTGTCGCAACTCGCGGAGAAACTGCGACACTTAACGGATCACGGATAAGCGTCGCGATAGGAGTGCCGTTGCAAGATGGAACAGTAGCTGTGGGATATTCGAACCGGATTGAGAGCCGTCACGTCTTACCTGTTATCGAGGATCTGATCGAGCACGGGGCGATGTTTCACAGAAACGCCAGCGGAGCGCTTTCATTGGCTTACGTCGCTGCCGGGCGCCTTTTGGGTTACGTGGAGGAGCACATGAATGCATGGGATTGTCTTGCTGGGCAATTGCTGGTCTCGGAAGCGGGTGGCGTTGTCGAGGATCAGGACGCCGATGCGATGATCCGAGACGGCGGGCGCGTGATCGTGGGGACACCAGATGTGTTCGAGACGTTGCGTGAGATCGCAGAGAACGCTTGGAACGCTTAGCTCCTACGTCAAAGAGACCCAACATGAATCAGGCTTGAGCGTAGCTAAATCTGCCTGCCAAAAATGGCCTTGTGAGGGTTGGTCGTGCCTGCGGTTTATCGAACAATTCGAGAGTGCGCACCAAAGCAATGTGCCAACTGCTCCATGCGTCACAATTGCAAGATCCCCGGCATCATGCGACCGGATAATCTTAGTGACTGTCCGATGAATGCGTATCTGTGCTTCGATCGCTGGTTCCCAACCGCGATAGCTACCTTCCGGCTGAGCAATGAAAGCATCGGCCGCGGCTTCGAAATTTTTCAGCGGCAAGTAACCGGTTGCGCTGCGGTCATTCTCACCAAGACCCAAGTTGCATTTCACGGATAGCATTCGTGTTGCAGCAAGAATCTCGCCTGTTTCGCGGGCCTTCCGCTCGTCGCTGGTCCATATCTGAGTGACGTTGGACAAGATTCCACTGGATGCAAATTCAGAAGCGCGCTTACGGCCCACAGCATTCAAGCCCCACTCAGTTATCGGGACGGCCGGATCGATTGAGACCTCGGGGTGTGTGATGATAATGAGTTTCGGCATTTAATCCGGCAAAAGAACGGGCCCTTTGTCAGCAAAACCCATTCTGATTTCGGCGCCGGGATCAAGCGGCGCATCGACGTCATCGTGTACGGCAAAAACCTGACCGAATGCACCGATCAGCGTATATTCCATTCGAACGCCAACATAGGTCGCCTTCGCCACCTTGGCTGCTATGCCTTGGTCTGAGCCGATAACCAGACGTGAGGGTCGCACTGCAATGGTTGCGTTTCCTTCGGACAAACCGCGACGTGGCAGCGTGTGGCGGTAGCCTTCTATTTCTATCGTTGCCACGTCGCCATTGATATCGACGATTTGGCAATCCAATAGGTTTGCCTCACCTATGAAATCGGCGACAAAACGATCGTTCGGGGCATCGTAAAGCTGGCGTGGTGTGCCCATTTGGGCGATCGCTGCGTTGCGCATGACGACAATCTCATCCGAGACTGCCAGTGCCTCCTCCTGATCGTGGGTCACGTAAACAACTGTCAAACCAAGATCTTGCTGGATTGCCCGAATATCCTCTCGCACCTGACGGCGAAGCTTGGCATCGAGATTGGACAGCGGCTCGTCGAACAGCAGAACCTGCGGCTCAAGAACCAGCGCGCGGGCGACGGCAACACGTTGTTGTTGGCCCCCTGACAGTTCCGAGGGAAGACGGTTGTCGAACCCCTGAAGACCGACCAGTTCCAATCCATACATAGCGCGGCCGCGGGCTTCATCCTTTGCAAAGCCTGAGAATGTGAGGCCATACATCACGTTTTCCAGCACGCTCATGTGAGGGAAAAGCGCGTATGACTGGAAAACCATGGATACGTCGCGGTCGGTGGCAGGCAATTTGGTCACGTCCCGATCACCAATTAGGATCTTGCCCGAGCTTGCCATTTCCAACCCGGCTATCATGCGCAAAGTCGTTGTTTTCCCACAGCCTGACGGACCAAGCAGTGTGACGAGTTTTCCTGCATTGACATGCAGGTTGATGTTGTCGACGGCGACGATGTCTTTACCGAATACTTTTGACACGTTCTCAAAGCGCACCGGGGCGGCCTTGGAACCGATTTTGGCGTCGGTCATCGCGATGCCTCCGTTCCGTGTTGCGTGCGTCGACCAATCTGGACCCGGCCAACGAGTAGTTGCAGTAAACCGACCGCCGCGAGCATCACAAAGATCAGCGTCGTCGAATAGGCGATCGCAAGGCCATAGTCGTTATTCTCGACCCGACCGATAATGTAGCTGGTCGCCATGTCATATTCTGCGCTGACCAGAAAGATGACAGCCGAGATCGCCGTCATGGCACGGACAAAACTGTAAACAAGCGCAGCAAGTATGGCAGGGCGCAATAGCGGCAGGATGACGTTTCGAAACGTCTGCCACGAGTTTGCACCAAGGGTCAGCGAGGATTCATCAAGGCTTCGGTCAAGCTGCGACATGCTCGCGATCCCCGCACGAACGCCAACCGGCATATTACGGAAGATAAAGCTGACAACGAGAATGACACCAGTACCCGTGATTTCAATTGGCGGAACGTTGAAGGCTAGGATGTAGCTGACGCCTATCACTGTTCCGGGGATAGCGAAGGACAACATTGTTCCAAATTCGAAAGCGTTCTTGCCTGCAAAACTTTGCCTGGTCAGCAGATAAGCGGTCACCAGACCTACGGCGGCAGTCAATGGGGCAGCAATGGCCGCGATCGTTATGGTGGTCCAGAAACTGTCCCAAGCGGCTCCGGTCCAGCGAAAGCTATCTTCTTCGAAACGTACGGAGAATGCGGTGACATAGTGTTTGACAGTTAGCGAGTTATCGACACCCCACAACTCGACGACACTGCCGTAAATGATCATCGCATAAACAACAATTGTGAACAGCGCCCAGCCCAGAGCGATGAGTAGTACCGGAACTGAAAGGCCAGTCGGCATCAGCGGATGAACACCGGCATCCCCTTTGCCGGTGACGGTTGTGTAGCTTTTCTTCCCCAGCCAGACACGCTGCGCGTAAAAGGCGGAAAGAGTAAAGAACAGCAGAACCATGGCCAGAACCGCGGCCCTGCCCTGATCGTATTGAGCGCCGACGATGGCGAAGAATATCTCGGTCGAAAGCACGTCGAAATTCCCGCCCAATACAAGCGGATTGCCGAAATCGGCCATGCTTTCGATGAAGCCAAGAAGAAATGCGTTCGCAAGACCGGGCCGCATCAGAGGCAAGGAAACCGTCTTGAATGTCTGCCATCTGCTGGCGCGGAGCGTTTGGGCCGCTTCTTCCATCGACGGAGAGACGCCTTCAACCACACCTATCAGAACAAGAAAGGCAATTGGCGTGAACGCGAGTGTCTGTGCGATCAGGATGCCTGGCATTCCGTAAAGCCAGCGTGTCGGCTGGGTGCCGAGAAGTTCGGCAAAGAACCGGGTGACCGATCCAGAAAGGCCAAAAAGCAAGATCAGCGCCAGGCCGATCACGAATGGCGGGGTGATTATTGGCAGAACGGTCAGAGCCCGCAACGCGCGTTTATGGCGAAAACCTGAGCGCGTCACAACCAGTGCAAAGCAAAGCCCCAGGACCGTGGTGATGACGCCAACGAGGATGGCAAGAAAAAGTGAATTCCAGGCGGCACCACAACGCGCGCCCTGAAAACACCCCAAACCCCACAGTCGATCATCGAAAAACTTCGAGAAGAATACCGCGATGGAGTACGCGCCGTCTTCGGTGATGAAGGCAGCGAAGAGCATCTTCGCGATGGGAAAAAAGACAAAAGCGGTGACAATTGTAATAACGCCACCGATAGCGCTTACGACAAAGACGTCACCGTTAATGGCACCCCTTGCCGCGATCCCCTGAGTAAGCAGGAACAGAAAGCTTGAGGCACATATCATCGCGCCGTAGCCCATTCCGTACTGACGGTCGCCGAGTTCGCCAAACATCGCCTCCAACCAATTGAAGTTGAAGCCTCTAATGCCAATGCTGAACCCCTGAGCGATCAGCCAGCCGAAGCCAAGCGCCCCTGACAGGATCAGTATTCTGGCGTAAAGTGGATCAGATTTGGGGCGCTTCAACACAAGAAGCGGCAGGACGAGTGCGATCAGGAGCGGAGCGAGCCAAAGTTTTTCACCCTGTCCAATCAGAAACGCAGCGGGGGCATAATCCTCATCGAATGGGTAGCCGTCCAAAAGCCACTCGAACGACCAAAGGCCACCGTCGACCATATACCAAGGCAACAGGCAGAATCCGACCCACCCGGCCGTGATCCAGAAGATCAGGACCGGATGGGTCGTTTTTGAAGTCCGGTCAGTCATTTACTGCGGCAGAGTCGAAACCTCTTCGTCCCATTTCTGCAACAGACGCTTCCGTTCGTCTGAGGAACCATACTTTTTGAAGTCATAGTCAATCAGCTTGATCTGACTCATGTCTGGCGCGCTATCCGAAGTTTCTGCGCCCTTATTCGATGGCACTTGAAACGCGTTGACCTGAAGAGCAAGGTTCTGGGCTTCGGGTGACAGTGCCCAGTCATAGAACTTTTTCGCTTCTTCTTCGTTGCGGGCTCCTTCAATAATCGACATCGAGCCAATTTCGTATCCTGTGCCCTCGCACGGTGCGACGACCTTAACCGGGAATCCTGAAACGGCCTGCTTCACAGCGTCATGCATAAAGACGATACCGATGGTGTTCTCACCGCGACCAGCGGCTTTGATCGGCGCAGAGCCAGACTTGGTATATTGGTTGATGTTCGAATGCAGACCTTTCATGAACTCAAAGCCTTCATCTTCGCCGAAGATCTGCACCATCGACGCTAGCGTGGTATAGGCCGTGCCTGATGAGTTTGGGTTCGCCATCTGAACGTGGCCCTTGTATTCGGGCTTCAGCAGGTCTTTCCAGCAGGCAGGTTCGGGCAGATTATTGGCAGCGACAAGATCGGCATTGTAGCCATAGCCTAGTGCGCCTGAATAGATGCCAATCGTCTTGTTACCCGCGCTTTCTGCCTGGGATATCGCCCAATCATGAAGTTGGTCACGTATTGGCGAAATGTACTCCATAGTCAGGCCCTCTTCGGCGGCTTGCAAATGCGGATCACCGGTACCGCCCCACCAAACGTCCCCTTTCGGGTTCGAGCTTTCGGCGCGGATTTGTGCAAAGGTTTCACCTGACGACTTCCGGGTCATGTTGACGTCGATGCCCGTCGCATCTTCAAAGCTTCGCGCCATGAGTTGGCACCAGTCTTCCTGTGCCGAACAATAGAAAGTCAATTTATCGGCCTGTGCCGCCGACAGTGACGCAGCCAGGGCAATCACCGATCCAACCGCAGTGGATGTCAATTTCCTCATATTTTTTCTCCCTATGAGCGTAATGCGTCCGGGTTTCCCGGTTCTTTCATGCCCTTCCTCATGCAGCCTTTCGAAGTTTCTTTATGACAGTTTTGAGTTCTGGATCGTCTGATAGATTATCCAGCAATTCTGACAGGTCTCTTTCTTGAACCAACTTTGCGGCCTTTGCCGGTGAGAACCAATGACGCGTTCGTTCACCTTCTTCCTTCCAGCGTCGCTTCAACTTTTCGACGACCAGAGGATAAAGGGTAACGCGGCAGCGAACGCTGCTTCGCCCCTCGTATCGTTTATCATAGAAAAAATGACCGATTGGCCGTTTAGATATGGTGCCGACTGCGCCTGCTTCTTCTTGAGCTTCTATTTCTGCGGCATGCCATGGTTTTTTGCCGTCCATTAGCCATCCTTTTGGGATAACCCACCGGCCGGTATCCCGCGAAGTGACCATAAGAACGCGCAACTTGCCAGTCTTGTCCCAGCGCATCGGAAGCGCCGCAATCTGATCTGCCGTTTCGCTGTCGCCCATGCCGCCCCTCAATGCCACACGATCAAAAACCAAAAGGAAGCTGTCTTTTTGGCAAGTCGGCCGTTTAACGCTTTGCCTTGGCTCGTATTTTGAATTTGATCAACTTGTGCATCTTCGCTTTGCGCTTCGCAATTACTTGTGTTCGCTCGAATTCTCACAACCTTCCGAGGGTTATGCAACAAAAAATATTGCATTATGACCGAAAGCCCACAAAAGTAGGTTTCGAAGCCTAATCGGGTCGTCGGATGTCCAAAACAAAAACGCGCGGCAAAATGTCTGAAAAGAACCAGAGCCGGGTAAAGAAATCCGACCGGCGCCAACAGATATTGTTGGAGCTGAAGCTGCGCCCGCACGTTCGCATCAACGAACTGGCACAGCGGTTCAACGTCTCCAACGAAACGGTACGTAGAGATTTCGATGCTCTGTCGAATGACGGCTTGATAGCGCGGGCACACGGGGGGGCATCAGCCGCTGCGCAAGGGCACTATCCGGGTTTGGATGAACGAACAAACGCTCAGGTTGAGGAACGCGAACGGATAGGTGCTATTTCGGCAGAACTGATCCAGAGCGGTGAAACGGTCATGATCGATTCCGGCTCGACCACAATCGAAATGGCACGTGTACTGGCTTATATTGGTACCCATTGCACGGTAATTACCAATTCCATTCCTGTAGCTATGACCCTTGGCCATGGGGCTGCTCAAGTCCTGTTATGCCCAGGGGAATATTTGGCAACTGAGTCTGCAACTATCGGAACCGAGACGCTGGAATTTCTGTCCCGCTTCAACGTCGACAGGTGCATGATCGGTGCCTCTGGGTTGTCGACAGAAGGTCCTTCAGAAACAGTGCGGGGCTTTGCGGCAGTAAAGAGGGTGATGCTGACGCGTGCCGAGAAACGACACCTACTTGTTGATTCCGGGAAATTCGGCCGGAAAGGCTTGTCTCAAGTAGGAGACCTTAACGACTTGGATTCCATAGTCACCGACAAAAAACCAACAGGAGAATTGCGTAACGCTATTGAGAGCGCCGAGGTCGACGTTCTCGTCGCCGGGTAGACATAAAATGATTGATTAACAGCGGACAAAAAGCACCGCACATAACTGGGAGGAAAACATGAAGATCGATATCAAACTATTGCTTGGGGCATCTGCAATCGCACTCATGTCGATGAGTGGAATAGCGTCGGCGCAGGATTGCCCACGCGGTGACTTGGACGAGCGTTTTTGTGATGCCGACGGGGATTTGATCGCGGATATCCCTAAAGATCCTTCCGAGCAAATAGATCCAGACACCTTGATCTTTGCTTACACGCCGGTAGAAGACCCCGCCGTATACAAAACTGCGTGGTCAGACTTTCTCGACCATTTGAAAGCAGAAACGGGCAAGGACGTTGTCTTTTTTCCAGTCCAGAACAACGCAGCCCAGATCGAGGCGATGCGCTCAGGGCGCCTGCATATTGCGGGATTCAACACCGGTTCTAACCCACTTGCGGTAAACTGCGCAGGGTTCCGTCCGTTCACAATCATGGCTTCGAAGGACGGTAATTTTGGTTACGAGATGGAAATCATCACCTATCCAGGTTCGGGCATCGAAAAGGTTGAAGACATCAAGGGAAAGCAACTGGCTTTTACATCCCCCACATCGAACTCGGGATTCAAGGCTCCTTCTGCGATCCTGAAAAGCGACTTTGATCTTCTGCCCGAACGCGATTTTGAGCCTGTATATTCGGGCAAGCACGACAACTCAATCCTAGGTGTTGCCAACAAAGACTACTTAGCGGCCTCAATTGCGAACTCGGTTAAATCGCGGATGATCTCTCGTGACGTGATCAATGAGGATGACGTCATTACGATTTATAAGTCGCAGACTTTCCCGACCACTGGGTTTGGCACCGTCTACAACCTGACACCCGAGCTGCAGGAAAAGATCCGCAATGCCTTCTTCAATTTCGATTGGGAGGGGACGACACTTGAAGCTGAGTTCTCAAAATCAAACGAAGGCCAATTCCTGGAGATGACTTATCAGGAATTCTGGGACGTCATTCGTAAAATCGACGCAGCAAATGGCGTTTCCTACGCCTGCCAATAACCTTTCACTAATCCGGCGGGCCTGAATGGGCCCGCCGTTCACCCTAATCTGGGGCATTTCATGCTGCGTCTTCAAAAGCTGACGAAAACATACAAGACCGGGGATCAGGCGCTGAAGGCAATCGATCTTGAGGTTCCAAAAGGACAGGTTCTTGCGTTGATTGGGCCCTCGGGCGCGGGCAAATCGACGATGATCCGCTGTGTCAACCGGTTGGTTGAACCTACAAGCGGCGGTGTCCTTTTGGATGATGTGGACCTGACCAAACTCGGATCGGGGGCATTACGGAAGGCACGCCGCGAAATGGGCATGATCTTTCAGGAATATGCCTTGGTCGAACGCCTGACAGTGATGGAAAATGTATTGTCCGGCAGGTTGGGCTATGTGGGGTTCTGGCGCAGCTTTCTACGGCGGTATCCGCAGTCGGATGTGGACGAAGCCTTCCGGCTACTCGATCGGGTGGGGCTGTTGCACATGGCGGATAAACGGGCGGACGAACTCTCCGGCGGTCAGCGCCAAAGGGTCGGCATCTGCCGGGCACTGATACAGAATCCAAAACTGCTGTTGGTCGATGAACCAACTGCATCGCTGGACCCAAAGACCAGCCGTCAGATTATGCGTCTCATCACCGAGTTATGTCAGGAACGCGGATTGGCAGCCATTATCAATATCCATGATGTGGCGCTCGCTCAGATGTTTGTTCCCCGCGTCGTAGGACTCCGATTTGGCGAAATTGTGTATGATGGGCTTCCCACAGGCCTTACCCCTGAGAAGCTGACCGAGATCTATGGGGAAGAAGATTGGGAAGCAACCATCGAAAACGTGGACGAAGACGACGATGTCGAGGCTGCAGAATGAGCCATCGAGAGTTAGACGACATGCTGGGAAAAGGCTGGCGTAAGCCTGCCTTTGTCAAAAACCCATTACTCCGCTGGGCATTGCTCCTTGGCTTTTTCGCCTACCTGATCGCGGCGTTCATGACCATCGAAGTTGATTGGGGCCGTGTCTATGAAGGGTTGGATCGAGGTTGGGCGTTTGTGCTTGCGTTCACCAGCCCAGACTTCATTTCACGGTGGACAGATATTTGGAGCGGCCTTCTGGAAAGTATCGTGATGACCGTGGCCGCGTCAGTTGTGGGCATCCTGATTTCGATCCCGATTGGGTTGGGGGCTGCCCGCAATATCGCGCCATTGCCAATCTACATGATTTGCCGAGGCATTGTAGCGATTAGTCGGGCATTGCAAGAGATTATCGTTGCCATTTTGCTTGTGGCTATCTTTGGCTTTGGCCCGCTGGCCGGATTTCTGACGCTTTCTTTCGCAACCATCGGGTTTCTCTCAAAACTTCTGGCCGAAGATATCGAAGCCATGGACAAGGTTCAGGCTGAGGCGATTAAGGCCTCTGGAGCGCGTTGGCCACAATGGATCAACTATGGAGTTCAACCCCAGGTTATGCCGCGACTTGTGGGCCTTTCAATGTATCGGATCGACATCAATTTCAGAGAAAGCGCGATCCTTGGGCTCGTGGGGGCTGGTGGAATTGGTGCAACTTTGAACACCGCATTCGACCGCTATGAATACGACACGGCGGCAGCCATTCTCATTCTTATCATCGGCATCGTGATGGCACTTGAATACCTTTCGGGAATTATTCGAGCGAGGGTTCAGTAGTGCCGATACTTGAACGCGACGATGCGCAAATCTGGCGTCGCCGGACAACGGGTCAGAGCTTGGTCCGTTGGTTCGGCTGGTTGCTGGGCGTGGCGATCTTTGTTTACTGCTGGCAGCTAATCTCAGAGTCGACGACTTGGTTTTTCGTCTGGGATGCGCCCCGCATCGCCAATGATATTTGGACTCGTGCAACGCCTCCTAAATGGGATTACATCACCCAGTTAGGTCGCCCGATTTGGGACACGCTAAACATTGCCACCCTGGGAACCATAATTGCCCTGTGCATGGCAGTGCCAGTTGCCTTTTTGGCGGCCCGCAACACCACACCATCGGCCTTGTTCATCCGACCGATTGCCTTGTTGGTCATTGTCTCGACCCGCTCTATAAACTCGTTGATCTGGGCGCTTCTTTTGATCGCGATTATTGGTCCCGGAGTGTTCGCCGGTGTCATAGCAATCGCCATTCGTTCAATCGGGTTTTGCGCAAAGCTTCTTTACGAAGCGATTGAGGAAATTGATCACACGCAGGTCGAAGCAATCACAGCAACCGGTGCTTCACGCTGGCAGGTCATGGCCTATGGGATCGTACCGCAAATCCTGCCCGCGTTTGCAGGCATTGCCGTTTTCCGTTGGGATATCAACATTCGCGAATCCACGGTGCTCGGGCTGGTTGGAGCCGGAGGTATCGGTTTGCAATTGTCGGCTTCGCTCAACGTACTGGCTTGGCCGCAAGTTAGTCTGATCCTTATTGTAATTCTGGTCGCGGTCATGATCAGTGAATGGGTTTCGGCGAAAGTGCGAGGGGCCATCATTTGACCGATTTCTCTGCGCAAGAGGCTTTTGAGGCCTACGAGGGTGTACGGCACCGCCTTCCGGAAACCGGAACCACTGAAGTTAGCTATCGTCAGGTCGAGACGCTAGAGGACCTAGCTCATGAGTTCGACGTGTTTCTCCTGGACGCCTTCGGAGTTCTAAATATTGGTGATACGGCGATCCCGGAAACACCAGATCGGGTCAGGTCACTTAAAGCCGCCGGCAAGCGCGTTCTGGTCGTGTCGAATGCCGCGGGATTTCCCCACGCAACTCTTATCGAGAAATACAATAGGCTTGGTTACAACTTCGCGCCACAAGACGTGATCACCAGTCGGGCCACGTTGTTGTCTGAGCTAAACGGCCAAAGTGAGTTGCATTGGGGATTGATGGCGACTCCCAGTGCCGGTCTTCGCGATCTGGAAGGGTTAAAATTATCCTATCTGGAGGATGATCCGAAGCCCTACGAAACCGTCGACGGTTTTTTGATGATCGGGTCAGCGGTTTGGAATGAAACGCGACAAGCTATGTTGGAGGCCGCTTTGCTGGAGCGTCCCCGCCCGGTATTAGTCGGCAACCCTGACATTGTCGCTCCGCGCGAGTACGGTTTTTCCAAAGAACCGGGTCTTTACGCGCACCGTCTTGCAGACCGGACAGGTGTCGTCCCTCAGTTCTTTGGGAAACCTTTCACCAACATCTATGACCTTGCTTTCCAACGCCTCGGGCACGTCGACAAGCCCCGCGTTCTGATGGTTGGCGACAGCCTGCACACCGACATTCTAGGTGCACGAAATGCAGGCATAGCTTCCGCGCTCATCTCTGGATTCGGTTTCTTCGCAGGGCATGATGTTGAAGCAGCGATCTTGAAGGCAGGGATAGTGCCGAGCTTTGTTGTAAACCGGCCTTGATATTGGAGCGTTCCGCTTGGACACGTCTTTCTGTTAACTCGAACGTCGGGTGAATCAGCGTTGCGCACATCCCGACCATGTGAACGAAGCGCCACGTGTGAACGGCAGCTTTGGAGAACCCTCCGCAACAACTTAACTCTAAACTCACGTCCGGATTGGGCCGAACTCCGAACTTTGCAAAGCCCGCTTTCTGCGCATTGCTGTCATTGGGGCATCGAGCAGCATCGGTCAAAGTGGGCTCGATCAAGACCTTCTCTGCGCAGTGCACCAATGGCCGCTTCGGCACGAGAGTGCTATTCCGCCGCAGCCGTAAGCGTATCCCAAATATATTCTATTTGTCTCACCCCGCGTATCGTTCCATGATTTCACTGGTTAATAAACTTGCCAGCTCTTAGCTACAAAACCCACAACGGCCGCATATCTTCAAGCCATCCCCCTCGTCGGCCGGTTGTTTGAGATATTGAATTTCATTCCGTCTAGCAACTCTTCCAGATCCGGACGTGCCGCAGGCCCGTTGGACAAAATAACAATCTGCGTCGTGCCATCCGGAAGAATGAAAAAGGATGCCGGTTCCGCAAAACGGCGATCCGTTTCGTTGGGCGAAATAGGATCGGTCACATAGACACCTAATTCCCTCATTTGATCTTCATTGAGATCATAAGCTAGATCAAACTCCCAGCCGAATTCATCCTGGTCCGCGAGAGATTTCTCGATCGGAT
>NZ_JBQFPX010000007.1:0-189015 GCF_056536545.1 Ruegeria sp. CK1 | reverse complement strand
CTTCATACTCAAATTCCTTGTGTCATTCGGCCTGTGCAGCCGCAGTGAACATAACCCTGTTTGCGCACACTGATAAGCGCGCAAGCGACATAACCGCCTTCGGACTTTGCTGGTTGAGCATGTCCCAGATCGGCGGTAGCTCGTCCAGACTATTCTTGCGGAGAATACGGCCCATCCGGTTGATCTAAGGGTCATCCGTCAGACAGTGATCACGCTCTCATTCCGCCGCAGTATCTGAATTGGCGTCTAGATAACTCTGCATTCGCACGACGGGGTCACAACCATTATTTTTTCGTTTCGTTCAATTACATGTCTTTACACCGTTCTCAATTCGCAAGTGAGCAAAAGAACAGGGCCTAATCCAATTACACCCAACACCACAATCACAAGCGAAACAGCCGGCGACATAATCAATGCAAAAAGCCGCCAATAACACGCTTACTGAACACAGTGTAAAATCCCAACAGGGCTAGAGGACTTTTGGAACGAGCCGCGCAATGAGCCTTTGGGCCTCGGACAGCCCTGACCAATCATTGCTCATAAAACGTTCGATAACGGTGTCGCGCCTAATAGTTGGGCGCGAGCGAGGATGAAAAAATTGACTGAAAAGTAAAAAAATGCTGCCATCCCGCCACACAGGAGAGTGAAATGTTAAAAATCAAGTTTACCCGCAGGGTGCTGTTGGCGGCGGTCGCAGCTACATCGACCCTTTATTCAGCCGGTTTGGCGGCGGCCGAAACCGTCAAAGTGGCTGCAATTTATACCTTACCGGTGGAACAGCAATGGATCAGCCGTATTCACAAAGCCCTGAATACTGCGTCTGAACGCGGTGACATCGAGTATGTCTTTTCCGAAAACGTGGCCAATACTGACTATGAGCGTGTTATGCGCGAATACGCAGAACAAGGTGCGCAACTGATCGTCGGCGAGGTGTTCGGACTAGAACGTGCCGCGCGAAATGTCGCTAAGGATTATCCAGACACCGCGTTTTTGATGGGCTCGTCTTTTGGGCCAGTGGCGCCCAATTTTTCAGTCTTTGACAACTGGATTCACGAGCCTTCCTACCTCACTGGTATGGTTGCTGGTGCGGCGACTGAATCGAACGTCATCGGCATGGTTGGGGGATATGCTATCCCCGAGGTGAACCGCCTGATGAATGCGTTTATGGACGGTGCTCGAGAGGTGAACCCGGATGTTACCTTCCTCGTGACCTTTATTGACAGCTGGTACGATCCGCCAAAGGCTAAGGAAAGCGCCATCGCGATGATGGATGCTGGTGCAGACGTCATGTATGCGGAACGCTTTGGGGTTTCTGACGCTGCGGTCGAGCGTGGTGTGAAGGCCGTGGGCAACGTCATCGACACATCGGGCGATTACCCCGGCACGATCATGGCTTCGGCCTTGTGGCACATGGAACCAACGATCGACAAAGCCATCGCCAACGTTGCAAACGGTTCGTTTGAGGCTGCGGATTACGGCCAATTCAGCTTTATGGGTTACGGCGGCGGATCGATGGTTCTGGATGAGAACCTCGTTCCGGCCGAGGTTGTTGAGGCGGTCAACGCCCGTCAGGCCGAAATTCTGGATGGCCTGTTTCGGGTTAACGTGAACGACGACCGCCCGGTCTCGGATAACTGATTGCACCTGGGCCGGTGAAAACGCCGGCCCCTCTTTCAATGTCGGGTACCACAGTTCTTAAACTTAATGGGCTGAGCAAACGCTTTGGTCCGGTGATCGCCAATGACGATGTCAGTCTGACCCTGAAGAAGGGAGAAGTTCTGGCGTTGCTGGGTGAAAACGGCGCGGGCAAGACCACGCTGATGAATATGCTGTTTGGGCATTATTTGCCCGATACAGGATCAATTGAAGTCGCCGACGAGGCAGGTGTTTTGCACGCGTTGCCATTGGGTCATCCGCAAGTGGCGCTGGCCTCAGGCGTGGGCATGGTGCACCAACATTTCACGTTGGCCGAGAATATCTCGGCGCTTGATAATATTACCCTGGGGTCCGAACCCCTGTTTGCATTGCGTCGCAACCGCCGTGCCGCGCGACGCAAGCTCGAAGGCATCATGACCCAAAGTGGTCTGACCGCCCCATTAGATACACCGGTCGGACGGTTGTCGGTAGGGGAACGGCAACGGGTCGAAATCCTAAAGGCGCTCTATCGGGAGGCGCGGATACTGGTATTGGACGAACCCACTGCCGTTCTGACACCGCAAGAAGCAGACACACTGTTTGAAAACATTCGCATGATGACGGCCGGGGGACTTTCGGTCATTTTCATCAGTCACAAACTGCGCGAGGTTTTGGCCTTTTCCGATCGCATCGCGGTTTTGCGTCATGGACGAAAGGTTGGTGAGTTAGCGACCTCGGAAGCGAACGAGAAATCCATCGCACGGATGATGGTCGGGGCGGATACACCTGAGCTGGCAAGTGTCGCAATGACACCGGGCGCGCCAGTGTTGTCATTGTCGGGGGTGTCGGTCGTGGGCCGATCAAAGCGTGATACGCTTAGCAATGTAGACCTGACTGTTCACGCCCATGAAATCCTCGGGATAGCCGGGGTGTCTGGCAATGGGCAAAACGGTTTAGCCAATGTGATTTCGGGCTTAGTGCAACCAGAACAGGGTCTAATTAAGGTAGAAGGGATGGAAATCCACTCACCCAGCCCGTCGGCTATGATCAAGGCCGGCGTAGGCCGAATTCCCGAAGACCGCCACCGAGAAGGTATTGTCGGTGCGATGAGCGTGGCGGAAAACATGATCATCGAGCGTTTGGATGATCCAGCCGTGCAATCGCAAGGTCTCTTGCGACGTGACGCGATTCAAGACAATGCGGAACGTTTGACCAAAGCCTTTGATGTGCGTGGACCGGGCGTGGAGGCGTCAGCGCGCCTGTTGTCCGGTGGCAATATCCAGAAACTCATTCTCGCGCGCGTGTTCGACCGATCTCCTGGGTTGATCTTGGCCAACCAACCGACCCGTGGGCTGGATATGGGGGCCGCAGCCGAGGTTGGGCGGCGTCTGCTTGAAGCGCGCAAAAGGGGTGCGGGTGTTGTGTTGATCTCAGAAGACCTAGACGAAATTTTGGGCCTTGCAGATCGGATCTTCGTTATCCGCGATGGAGAGCTGCATGAGGCCCCAGACCGTGACCGCGAAAAGATCGGATTGATGATGGCTGGAGAACCCGCATGATCCGCATTGAACCACGCCAAACCCAATCTCGAACCTTTACGCTAGGTGTACCTATCCTGTCGGCCTTGATCGCTTTGGCCTTTGCTGCAATCCCATTGCTTGCCGCCGGGGCGAACCCAGTTCAGGCTTACGCTGAGATGTTTCGTGGCGTATTTGGTTCAGTTTTTGCCTTCTCCGAGGTGCTGACCCGCGCCACTCCTCTGATCTTCACCGGGTTGGCTGCTGCTTTGGCCTTCCGCGCCAAGCTGTGGAATATTGGGGCCGAGGGGCAGCTATATCTTGGGGCGATGGCTGCCGTGGCTATTGGATCAGGTGTTCTGGATGTCTCCGGGCTTTTGCTGTTACCGCTGATCGTCATATTGGGTGCGGCGGCAGGCGCGGCTGGTATGGTCGCCCCAACCTATCTGAAAACGCGGTTCGGTGCGGATGAGGTCGTGACTACTCTGCTGCTGAACTTCATCATTTTGATCTTTGTACAAATGATGCTTGAGGGGCCACTGCAAGACCCGATGAGCTTGGGCTGGCCACAATCCGCACCGGTATTGGAACAGGGTATGTTGCCCCCCTTGATTGATCGGATGCGGGTCCATTTCGGTTTAATTTTGGCTCTAATACTGGCCGGAATGGCTCAATTCATGATGGCTCGTTCTGTCTGGGGCTTTCGATTGCGGGCAGTGGGTGAGAACGCAGCGGCTGCGCGCCATGCAGGGATCAATGTGAACCGTTCGCTGTTTGGTGTGGCTATCCTGTCGGGTGGCTTGGCCGGTCTGGCCGGGGTCAGCGAGGTGGCTGGGCTGAAGGGTTACCTCACTACGGACCTGTCGCCCGGTTTTGGTTATACCGGCATCGTCGTGGCGATGTTGGCCGGCTTGTCGCCAATTGGTGTTGTGATCGCAGCACTGTTTATTGCCTCGGTCTTCGTGGGCGCGGACAGCATGAGCCGGGCAATGGGTGTTTCGTCCTTTTTGGCGGACCTTGTGGTTTCCGTTTCGCTGCTCTGCGTGCTGGTCGGTGGGTTCTTTGCCCGGTACCGGATCGTTCGCGCCGGCACTGCGAGGGCAGCGCCATGATGGATATTTTAAATATTTTGTTGTCCGAGAGCTTTTGGGCCGCGTCGCTGCGCATTGCCACGCCGTTGATCTTTGGGGTTCTCGGTGCGCTGATCTGCGAAAGAGCAGGTGTGCTTAACCTCGGGATCGAAGGGATATTCGTGGTTGGCGCCATGTGCGGCTGGATGGCGGTTTGGATGGGCGCAGGGCTGTGGGGCGGAGTGATGGTTGCTGCGCTGGCAGGGGCGTTCTTTGGACTATTGCACGCTATTTTGACAGTGCCTTTAGGGTTGTCACAGCATGTTTCGGGGCTGGGGATAACGCTGTTTGCCACCTCGGTAAGTTACTACACATATCGAACCGCACTTCCAAACGTGTCGTCTCCGCCTAGGATTGAACCATTTGAACCGCTGGATGTGCCAATCCTGTCTGATTTGCCCTTTTTAGGCTCTGTTTTGTTTCAGCAGACGGCCCTGACGTGGCTGGCGCTCTTGATGGTTGCGGTGGTTTGGTATGTGATGAATCGAACTGCGTTGGGCGTCGCTATTCAGGCGGTCGGAGACAATCCGGACAGCGTAGATGCACAGGGTTTGTCGGTTTACGGACTGCGGATCGGAGCCGTAGTTGCGGGATCTGCCTTAATGGCTCTTGGCGGAGCGTTCCTAACCATGAGCGCCTTTGATGCGTTCTTCTTCGGGATGGTCAACGGGCGCGGTTGGGTCTGTATCGCGCTGGTGATCTTTGCCAGTTGGCGACCGGGAAAGGCGTTGTTGGGCGCGCTGCTGTTCGGTGCCTTTGATGCCCTACAGGTGCGTCTGCAAACCGAGATTGGCGCGTTGGTGCCCGGCCAAGTATTCCTGATGGCGCCCTACATTCTGTCGATCATCGCGCTTGTGGTCGCAGCCAGGTCGGCGGATTATCCGCGCGCATTGCTCACCCCTTGGTTCAAAGGTCAACGATAGGAGCCACCATGTTCGATCTGATCGTCACGAATGCCACCTTGCCCGATGGTCAACCCGGCATGGATATCGCCTGTGCGGACGGCCAGATCGTCGCTGTCGAGACCGGGATCACCGCCGAAGCGGGCGAAGTGATCGATGCCGGGGGGCAATTGGTCTGTCCACCCTTTGTTGATCCGCATTTCCACATGGATGCCACCCTTTCACTTGGTACACCGCGGATGAATGTCTCAGGCACGCTGCTGGAAGGGATCGCGCTATGGGGAGAGTTGAAGCCGATTCAGACTGTGGATGACATCGTTGCTCGTGCCTTGCGGTACTGCGAACTGGCGGTGACCAAAGGGATCGGCGCAATCCGCAGCCACGTGGACACCTGTGATGATGAGTTGAAGGGTGTGCAGGCTCTGCTGGAGGTGCGCGAGCAGGTAAAGGATTATCTCGACCTGCAGTTGGTTGCTTTTCCCCAGGACGGTGTTCTGCGCGATCCCACTGCGATGCAGAATACGATCCGCGCGCTGGACATGGGTGTGGATGTGGTCGGAGGTATCCCGCATTTCGAGCGCACCATGGCTGATGGGGCCGAGTCTGTCCGCGTGTTGTGTGAAATCGCAGCCGAACGCGGGTTGATGGTCGATATGCATTGCGATGAAAGCGACGATCCACATAGTCGTCATATCGAGACTTTGGCCTATGAAACCCAACGTTTGGGTCTAAATGGGCGCGTTTCGGGATCGCATCTGACCTCTATGCATTCGATGGACAATTACTATGTGTCCAAGTTGATCCCGCTGATGGTTGAGGCTGGGGTGCATGCCATCCCGAACCCTTTAATCAACATCATGCTGCAAGGTCGCCACGACACCTATCCCAAACGCCGCGGCCAAACCCGAGTGCGCGAATTGCGTGATGCCGGGATTACGGTTGGGTTCGGCTCGGATTGTATGATGGACCCTTGGTATTCGCTGGGTAAGGCCGACATGCTGGACGTGGCTTTCATGGGTCTGCATGTGGGGCAACTATCCAGCCGGGCCGATATGGCTTGGTGTTTTGATGCGGTAACCGAGAATTCAGCAAGGATCATGGGGCTTGAGGGTTATGGCGTGGCCAAGGGCTGCGCGGCTAATTTCGTGCTGCTTCAGGCGACGGACCGGATCGAAGCGATCCGGCTGCGCGCTCATCGTCTGGCCGTGGTCCGCAAAGGGCGCGTAATCGCGCGATCAAACCCGATTTCAAGCGATCTGACTTTACCCAGTGGAAAAAAATCCTTGGACGAGTCGCGCGTACCGTTTGCCTGAAACCTGTGCATACTCGTCAACATGCCTGTGGGTGGTTCTGCTAAGACGAAACCTGCGAAGGCTTAAGCGCCGAGGTCTGATGCCCAAAGTTTGGGATTAAGAGCGGACATATTCAATTATTTAATTAATCATTGCAGACTCATGCGGGTCTGCCGTGCTAGGACTATCTCTGAAGTTGGGGGCTTCAGAGGGGCGACATGTCTCAGGACGTAAAGGACTGGCTAGGCGCACTGGGACTTTCCGAATACGCGCAAGCCTTTTTGGATAATAAAATTGATTTCGCTATTTTGCCCGATCTGACGGGCGAAGACCTAATCGAAATCGGAGTGGCTGCCGTAGGTGACCGCCGCAGGCTCCTGCGTGCGATAGCTGAACTGGATGTGGTCGAAGCCGTCCAACCCTATGAGCCAGAAGCGCCGTTGGAACCTGCAAAACGACAGGTCACGGTCATGTTCGCCGACCTTACCGGATTTACGAAGCTGACCAGCGAACTGGATGCCGAAGACATGCACGCGTTGCTGAACGCGTTCTTCGCCAAAGTGGATCACGTGATCGAGAAATTTGGTGGTCGGATCGACAAACATATCGGCGACGCTGTGATGGCGGTGTTCGGCGCGCCTATCTCTCATACTAATGATACCGAACGGGCAGCGCGGGCGGCGCTTGAAATCCACGCTGTTCTACCCAGCCTAAACCCACCTGTGTCCTGCCACATCGGCATTGCCTCGGGGCAGGTGATCGCCAGCACGACGGGCAGCCAGGCGCATACGGAATACACGGTGACGGGCGACGGCGTGAATCTGGCATCGCGTATCACCGATATGGCCGTTCCGGGTGAAACGCTGGTGTCACACGACATTCAACGTGCATTAGGGCCGCTTTTTGTCGGTGAGTCCGTGGGTGAGAAGGCGATAAAGGGGCTCAACGAACCGGTAGAGCTGTGGCGTCTGGACCGCATGGCGCGCAACATCCGATCGCGCCGGCACCGCTTTGTCGGGCGCGAGCGTGAGATGTCGCTGTTTTCCGCCACGTTCGACCGTTGTCAGCAACACGGAAAAGGAGAGGTCCATATCATTCTGGGTGAACCGGGCATTGGTAAAACGCACCTGTCCGAACAGGTGGCTGAGATGGCCGCTGGTCTGGGATACTCGATCCACAACGGTGTGGTCATGGATTTCGGCGCGCGCGAGGGTCATTCCGCCATTCAGTCAGTTGCTCGCAGCATTCTAGGATTGGAACCGATGGATGACGCCACCACCTGTGCCGAGATGGCGAAACAGGCGGTTAGAAAGGGGTGGGTCTCACCCTCAAACGCGGGACATTTGAATGCGCTGCTCGAGCTTGAGCAGGACCCCGGCCTGGCCGAAGTGTACGCAGTGATGGACAATGCGACTCGGCTGCGTGGACGCCGTCAGGTGATCGACGAGTTGATTGAGGCGCGCAGCCGCCAAGCACCAATGTTGATCCAGATTGAAGACATTCACTGGGCGGCACCCGAAATTCTAACCGCCTGCGCCCATATCGCCGCCACCACGCGGGACCTGCCTTGTGTGCTGCTGATGACTAGTCGAGTCGAGGGTGATCCTATCGACCGCGAATGGCAGATGAGTACAGATGGGGCATTGATTTCAAAGCTGGAACTGGCACCGATGGGTGACGATCAGGCGCGCAAACTTGTCGAGGAATTCACTGGAATAGACCCTGAATTATTGGATGCTTGCGTGCAACGCGCCGGAGGAAACCCGCTGTTTTTGGAACAGCTTTTGCGCAACATCGACGTGCTGAAGCGGGAGTCCGTTCCAGGCAGCATTCAGGGCATTGTGCAATCGCGGTTGGACGCGCTGGATCGATCCAGCCGGGCAGCGATACAGGCGGCTTCTGTTCTGGGGCAGCGGTTTGCGCCCGACGTGTTGAATTTCTTGCTTGGCGAAGGGCATCTGGATACCTCGACCCTGATCCGTTCGGCCTTGATCCGTGAAGCGGGGACCGACCTTATGTTTGCTCACGCGCTCATCCGAGACGGATCTTACGCCACATTGGTGAAATCCGAACGCGCACGGTTGCATCGGCAAGCAGCGAAGTGGTTCGAGGATCGCGACGCCACTCTGCGTGCGCAGCATCTGGATCGTGCAGGAGCGAGCAATGCTGCACAAGCTTATCTGGAAGCTGCCGAGAAACTCATTCAAGCCTATCAGTTTGACGAAGCCAGCCCCTTGATCGAGCGCGCGCTGGAGTTGCCTTCACCAGCCGGGGTACGCTTCGATTTACTTTGTGCCCGTGGTGAGACCCATCGATTGCAGGGATTGTCGAAAGACGCGCTGCGTGAGTTCAAAGAAGCTGCAGCACTTGCCGAAACGGATGAACAGATTAGCCGTGCGCATATCGGCTTGGCACAAGCGGCGCGGCAGGCCAGCCTATACAGTGACGCGCTCGAAAGCTTAGAGCAAGCCGAGCTCGCTGCGGAACGCAGCGGATCTGAACGCGATGTGGCGCAGATCAACTACGTGCGTGGGAATGTGTATTTCCCGCTAGGCCGGGTTGAGGATGCACTGCAAAGCAACGAAAAGGCTCTAACACTGGCCCGAAAGCTTAAGTCGGCGCGATTGGAGGTTGGGGCGCTGAGTGGGTTTGGCGATGCCAATTTCATGAATGCCACGATGCAAACGGCAGCTGGATTTTATATACAAGCGGCGGAACGCGCGCGGGAAAAGGGTTTGGTCCGCGATTTGGCGGCGAACCTGCACAACCTCAGCGTCGCACGCAGTTACACTGGTGATGTGGCGCAAGGGAAGCTGGACGCGCAAGAGGCCATCGAAGTCTCTCAGAAATACTTCGCCTTTGTTCCCGAGTGCGTCGCGCAGACTTGTCTGGGTGTAGCGCACACTTTTCTAGGCGAATTGGATCAGGCGTTGGAGACTTTTTCCCTTTCAGCAGACATCGCAAACCGGGTCGGGGCCAAACGGCTTGAGGCGCAGGCACTGGAGCATCTGGCCCGCACGCAGGTCTATGCAGGTCAACCGGATCAAGCCCTTGAAACTGGTCGGCGCGCTGTCGACATTGCGCTGGAACATGGCCGGAACTTTGTCGGGCCCAAAGCGTTGTCGGCCTTGGCCATGGCTGAAACAGATCCTAGCAAGCAGGATAGCCACCTGAAATTGGGCGCTCAGATCATTGCGGAAGGCTGCGTTGGGCATAGTCATCTGCATTTTTACCCCGATGCCTGTGCCGTCATGCTTACGCGACAAGAATGGGACAAGGCCGTTGAGTACGCTGATGCTTTGGCCAAGTTTACCACCGATGAACCCTTGCCCATGGTTGACCTGTCCATTCAGCACACCCGCGTCCTAGCTGCGTGTGGGGGGTGGGGTATTCCCATGACGGCGCATGAAGACTTTGAGGTGCTGGGCGCTCGGTTCGCGGAAATGGGCATCACGCAATCCCTGGTCGGACGGCTGGATCGCGTATGAAAGGACCGAAATGAGCATCGAAAAGAAGGTTTGGGTGATTTCCGGTGCTCTGACGTTTGGTCTGGCGGTCCTGCTGTTCAGGTTATTGGTCGCGCTGAATCACTTTGAGGGTGATCCGACACAACTGCCAGATCAAACCGCAGTTGACGAATACCTGCAAAAGCTGGGGAACGCGCCACCGTATCAGGTGAAGACCGGCATCTTTATCATATCCTTTACCTTCACTGGTGCCAGTGATGTGCATGTCAGCGGTTACATCTGGCAACATTACGAAGACGGAGTACACGACGCTATAAAACCGGAAGAGGGCGAGGTGGGGTTCGTTTTACCCGAAGCCGTCGACGCAGCAAACGGCGTGATCGAAGAAGTCTATCGAATGGATCAGGGCGGATCCGAACTGATCGGCTGGTATTTTGAACAAACGCTGCGCCAGAGTTTCAATTACACCAGCTATCCGTTCGATCACAAAACTGTCTGGGTCCGGTTCTGGCCGGGTGAATTTGACGTAGATGTGGCTCTAACACCTGACTTTAGCGCTTATCCAGCAACTGGTCCGGACGACATTTTCGGCATTAACCCCCGTATCGTCATGGGAGCTTGGGAGCGCGAAAATACCTATTTCGACTATCGATTGTCTGATCTGGATACGACACTGGGCATTGGGGATAATGAATTCCAAACCAACCTTCCAGAACTGCACTATAACTTCGTCATCAAGCGGAATTTCGGGAACGCCTTCATCATCCACATGATCCCTTTGATCGTGGTAACAATGCTGCTGTTTGGTGCGGTAATGACCGTCACCCGCCGCCCCAATCTGGTCGAGCGACACGACTTCAGCACATCCAGTGTTATCGGAACCTGTTCAGTCCTTTTTTTCGTGATCCTGCTGGCTCATGTGCAGTTACGCGAAGGTTTCGCCGGATCCCCGGTTATCTATATGGAGTCATTTTTTTTCCTGATGTATTTCCTGCTGTTGGCGGTTTCGATCAATACCTATCTCTTTGCGTCCGAAACGCTGCCGTCACTGCGTTTTATCCACTACAGGGACAATCTGATCCCAAAGGCCGCATTCTGGCCCTTTGTGCTGCTGTGTATGGTGGCGATCACGGCGTACAACCTCAGCCTGAAAGCTGATCCGAGCGATGCTGCCGTGATCGAGCTTCAGAATTAGGCGGGTGGTTGAAACCCGGGCTTAGGCGTACCTGTTGCCATATCTAATGTGTATTCGGCGACGATGCCGGACGTGCCTTGTTCCCATTGGTCCAGATACTTGGTGGGATGTGCGATAACGTAAGTGTACGCGGGCTTTTTCACGCCATTGATTAGGATATTAATTCGCTTGCGCACATACACATTTTCAGGTGAGCCAGGACCGTGATAGCCTTCGAGCTGATCCAGTTCCTTCAAGCCAGTGGACGAAACGCGATACACCTCGCCTTTTACGGGTTCGCCGCGGCCTTTCTGATCGACCAAGGTAGCCATACGATGCAAGAAGCCGCAATTTGGATTATCGCAATGCGGTTCATGCGGAACGATCAAAGGCATACGTTGACGCGTAACCGCCTCACCGACGAAATCATCCAGAACCTCGGAATGGGCATCGTGGTTCGGGAACCCTTTCTTCAAAGAGCCGTATGTGAAGTAAAGATAGGTCTTTTCGCGCTCGTCGATCAGCGCATCTTCGTCTTCTTCCTCAATTTCGGCCAAAGTGTGGGTGTTGGCCCAATCCTCAAGCATCGCTCGTATTTCTTTTGAAACCTTGATGTCCTTTGAGCTTTGCAGGAAGTGAATGCACGAGCTGGCGTCGATATCTTTGGCGCCCAACAGGGTTTTCACCATTTCGGCCGAGTTGTTCATCACCGCCACGTGTAGGCTGGTGAAGCCATGGTCATTGGTTGCGTTGACGTTGATACCTCGGTCGATCAGTGCTTGCGCGGCCTCAATATCAGGCTTGCCAAGGTCTTGGCCGTTCTCGTGAATTTCGCCTTCGCCACCCGCCGCGTAGTGCAGCAGGGTGTCGCCATCGCTGTCATCGACGATGTCGATTCCTGCCATGCCATTGTCTATGGCCTGGAACACCCGGCCCCACTGTGCAAACTCATCCGAAGCCGCGGCTTCCTGAGCCCATTTGCAGATGTTGTGTTCTTGATCAGCCAGTTCCTCAAAGGCTTCGTCCAGAACTTCCATGATCTGCTCCGGGGTCGCCATCATGCCGATTCCCATCATACCGTTGGACAGCCGCCCCTTGCGCGGGCCAACCAGATCAATCCCAAGATCACGCAGTTTCTCGACATTGTTTTGGGTGGTGACGTTGTTCCACATATTTGTGTTGCACGCCGGGCAGAGGATCACCGGTTTGTTTCGGTACTGCCACGCGACAAAAACGGACGTCAGCAGGTTGTCGGCAATTCCGTTGGCGATTTTGCCCATCGTGTTGCAGGTCACCGGGGCTACGATCACGCAATCGGCCCAGTCACACAGGGCCAGGTGCGAAGCGCGCAGGGGCATGCCGAACTCGATATAGCGGAAATTCCATTCGTCATCGTCTCGGTAATAGTCGTTGTGCGAGATACATTTTTCGATCCGTTCGGTACCGAAATCCCGAAAGAACTTTTCGGCTGACACCGAGGGTATCAGTTTCACGTTATGCCCGGCTGCCGTGATACGCTCGACCAGTTCCGGCACTTTGTCGGCTGCTGACGATCCGCAAGCACACAACAATACGTTGCGCTTTTCGGTTGGGGCATCAGTCAACCCGCCCTTGGGATAGCCAAAAATGTTCTTATCTAGGCTGGGGGATTCATGGCGCAGCAAGACCGGGAGCCCGGCCTTATGTATCCGTTCCTGCAAACGCCCTTTCAGGATCATATCGACGATGTCGTTTCTACGGCCTAGACATTCGCCCTGAAAGAACAGGTACGGGACTTTTTCCTTTCCGGTCAGCACATTCAGTTGTCGCCGCATCTTCATTACGTTGGCGCCGTGGCCTTCAACGTCGATCAGCCTGGCGCTGGTGATCCCGATATTCGCGAGGATACTGCGCAGCATGTAGGACCAAGGGTCTTCATCTGCATAAAACAGGACAATTTCGTTTTCCCGGACAAGTCGTGCGACATCGGTAGGGTCCTCGGGCGGCACCTGCTCCTCGATCACCAGCATGGCTGGTTTCTTGAGGTCGCGCAGGCCACGGAAGATATGCCCGCGCGGGGCTTGCCAGACCTGCGAGGTGGCAGGGCTCATGTCCACGACCGTTACCAGGTCGCTCTCTTCATCATAAGCGATGCAGAGGCACCAGAATTCTTCCAGTAGAGCAGTTTCGCGATAAACATTTTCTGGTGGGCGTATGACTTCAAATCCCAAAACACGATTGAAGTCGATGTTGATCATCAGATGGCGATCCTGTTTCACGTTCAGGCTGTGAAGCTGATCGCGGAACCACTCTTCGGGGGTTTTGTCTGCACTGACCTTGCTTTTTGCATAGCTGTGGAAGGTGCTGCCCAGATGCACGTCCGAGGATTGGCTGAGATAGCGCTGTGCAAGCGAATGCATTTGTTTGGCAGTGGACACCCGACTCAGCGCGTCCGTCAGATCGGTTTGAGTTGCGATCAGCAATTTGTCTTCGTCCACTTGTGCATCGCCGAGAATCGCAAGGCTTTCAGCCAAAACGCCAAGAGAATTCATGTTTGGGCTGGCGCGACGAAACAGGTTGCGCCGTTTCTTGGGGTCTTTGGCTAGGTAAAGCGTGCTGTCGACATAGTTGCAGTCCTGCTGCAGCGTCTGCAGGTTGGTTTTAACGGCCTCGCGCGCCGAGAACCGCAGGATTCCCCGCGACCGCATCGAAGTTCCATCGCGGTCCGACATCCCGGCCCAAATGCGATCAATCGTGGTGACCCACAGTTTGCCATATTTCTCGGGGTGCACGTCCATCATATGCACCAGCCCGGTGCTGGGATTGCACTTGGCAATAATGGCAAAATGCCCACCCGGCATATTCGGCTTGCCATGGGCGACGCCGACCTGAAAATTTGCCACCAGAATATCGTTATCACCGCCCAGACGATTGGACTCGTCGATCGCCTCAAGCAACAATTCGACCGAGGTCGTGGCCTCATCCATGAAATAGGCTTGAACCTGCACTTTGTCTCGCAGGCCCTGTGTATGGATGAACGTGCAGGCCACGTCATACAGCTCGCCCAGTGAAATGCCATCATTCACTACAAATGAAGTCGGTAGGGCACATTCACGAAAGATATCGTTGACCTCACAGCTGAACCCCAGCGCCGACATGCTAAGTGCCGCCGCCGTGACGCTGCAGCAGTTGATTGGCTGCTGAAAGTTCTGCAGATGCACACTAACCAGATCGCCGAACAAAGTTGCATAGCACCCCTCGCGAATCTTGGCAGGGATTTCGAACCATTGATTGCTGGACAGGTAGGCCAGCTTCGTACCAGGGGTGGCCAGCGCTTCGAGGCTGACGGGAATGTCGAAGATCTCAAGGTGTTCTTCGTAAAAATAGTCGCCGGTATCAGCCGTTGTCAGAACTGTCCCATCTTGACGCAATTGCACGACGCCGCTCAGGACCACATACATGCCTTTCGACGGTAGAATGGTGTTTTCGAGCACCTCGAAACATTCGAAATGCGGTTGGATATTTGATGGGTCATCTGCTGGCAGGATATCGTGTATCAGTGCCCAGTCGGTCTTGGTTGGCTCAATAGAAATAGTATTTTCAATCGGGTCTTTAGGCACGTCTGGTTCCCCCCTGAACTTCGCGTGAATATGATCGAAGAACCAACGCTGTATTGTGTCGCAGGCATCAGGCAATTTCCGGTCAAACAAAATTCCAAGACCGGCCCGACGGGGCATTATGCGCTGGCCGGGCCGTACAACCGCAAGAATTAGTGCGGACAAATTGGCCCAATTGATCACACCGTATCTCATTTAGGTGAAAAAATCACCGACGGTGTTGAATTGATTGAACGAGTTGTCGCGACTGCGCAGTCAAACCGAACGAAACCGCCGTTGGGTGGTGGTTTTGACGTTATGTCGAAACATCAGACAATATGACGTAACTTTCGGCGTTTTCGTCAAGATGATCTGTCGGGATCGAACGGCCCGTGCCTCATACTTTGTCTAAACGAAAGAGGAGGCGTGTTTTGAGCTGGAACATTTGTGTCATGGGGGCGGGCAAGATCGGTCAGATGATCGCGAACTTGCTGCAAGCATCATCGAACTATTCGGTTACCGTTGCTGACCGTGATCTGGCGGCTCTGTCAGTTCTGAATCGGCAGGGAATTACGACCCGGCAGATAGACGTGGGGGATGAGGCACAACTGGCCCAGGGTTTGACGGGATTTGATGCCGTGATCTCAGCGGCACCGTTCTTTCTAACGCCGAAGATCGCAAAAGCCGCCAAGACGGCAGGCGCGCATTATTTTGACCTGACCGAAGATGTTGCGGCCACCAATACCGTGCGCGAGTTGGCGGAAGACAGTGAAACAGCCTTCGTGCCGCAATGTGGTCTGGCACCGGGCTTTGTCGGTATCGCCGGGGCTTCGTTGGCGGCTGAGTTCACCGAACTGGACAGCCTGCATATGCGGGTCGGGGCTTTGCCGCTCTACCCAACCAATGCGCTGAAATACAATCTGACTTGGTCGACGGAGGGGCTGATCAACGAATACTGCAACCCTTGCGATGCCATTGTGAATGGCGACCGGGTCAAGACTGCGCCACTGGAAGATTACGAAGTGCTGGGTCATGACGGGGTGGAATACGAGTGCTTCAACACCTCGGGTGGGTTAGGTACCCTGCCCGAAACGCTTGAGGGCAAGGCGCGGGCGGTTTCCTACCGCTCGATCCGGTATCCGGGCCATTGCGATATCCTGAAGCTGTTGCTCAAGGATTTGGGGCTGGAACGCCGCCGTGACTTACTGAAGGACATCTTCGAGACGGCTTTGCCGCGCACAGATCAGGATGTAGTGCTGGTCTACTGCACCGCCAAAGGCATGATCGACGGCGCGTTGCGTGAGAAATCCCTAATCAACAAAAGCTTTGCCCGTACCATCAACGGACAGGTCTGGAGCGCCATTCAGGTCACCACCGCCGCAGGCGTTCTCGGCGTGGTCGACTTGATGCGAACGGGTGTTTTGCCTGCGAAAGGGTTCGTGCGGCAGGAGCAAGTCAATTTGTCCGACTTCCTCAATACCGAATTTGGCCGGCTCTATCGGGCTGGCGATGTAACTGAACAGAACAAGGCGGCCTGAGATATGAAAGACATCGTGATGACTGCACAAACGACCCTAGCTAATCTGGACCTGACCGAGGCTGAGCTGACAGGCGGCAGCCTGAAGGTGACTTCTCCAATTGACGGTTCGGTGCTGGCGGACGTGCATGAGACATCTGCGTCCGAGATGGAAGCTATTTTTGCCAATGCAAAAGCCGCGTTTAAGACATGGCGAACCGTTCCGGCCCCGCGTCGTGGTGAACTGATCCGTCTTCTGGGAGAAGAACTGCGTGCCGCCAAGGACGATCTGGGCGCGTTGGTCAGCTGGGAGGCGGGTAAGATTACCTCCGAGGGTCTGGGTGAAGTGCAGGAGATGATCGACATCTGCGACTTCGCGGTGGGTTTGTCGCGGCAGCTTTATGGCCTGACCATCGCGTCCGAACGCCCTGGCCACCGAATGATGGAGACATGGCACCCGGCGGGCCCCGTTGGTGTCATTTCAGCCTTCAACTTCCCAGTCGCTGTCTGGTCGTGGAATGCAGCACTGGCGCTGGTCTGCGGCGATCCTGTGATCTGGAAGCCGTCCGAGAAAACCCCGCTAACCGCGATGGCCTGCCAGAAGATATTCGAACGCGCGCTGGCCCGTTTCGGTGATGCACCTAATCACCTGTTGCAAACTTTGATCGGCGGCGCTGCGCTGGGCGAGGCGCTGGTAGCCAGTGAGGATGTGCCGGTGATCTCGGCTACAGGCTCTACCCGTATGGGCCGTGCTGTTGCGCCTATTGTGGCCCAACGCTTTGGTAAGTGCATTCTCGAGTTGGGCGGCAACAATGCGATGATCGTGGGCCCCTCAGCCGATCTGGAAATGGCAGTGAGGGCGATTGTGTTCTCGGCCGTCGGTACAGCTGGTCAGCGGTGCACGACTCTGCGACGTCTGATTGTCCACAACGCGATCCGCGCGGAACTAGTGAGCCGCTTGAAAAAGGCGTACGCCGGTCTAGCCATCGGTAACCCATTGGCCGAGGGCACGTTGGTCGGCCCTCTGGTGGACGAAGCCTCTGGCATTGCGATGACAGCCGCTCTGGACGCCGCCAAGGCCGAAGGTGGCACTGTTTTCGGCGGCAACCGCGTAACCGAAGGCGTCCCGGCGGGGGTGTACATGGAGCCCGCTATTGTGGAAATGCCTGACCAAACTGCAGTGGTGAAAACTGAAACTTTTGCTCCGATCCTTTACGTCATGGGCTACGACACGTTCGAAGACGCGATTGAGATGCAGAACGACGTTCCTCAGGGCCTATCATCCTGCGTGTTCACGCTGAACATGCGTGAAGCCGAGCAATTTCTGACTGCAGCCGGTTCTGATTGCGGAATTGCCAACGTCAACATCGGACCGTCAGGGGCCGAGATCGGCGGTGCATTTGGCGGTGAAAAGGAAACAGGCGGCGGGCGTGAAAGCGGCTCGGACGCTTGGAAAGCCTACATGCGGCGTCAGACCAACACAGTAAACTACTCAGATGAACTGCCCTTGGCACAGGGCGTGAAATTTGACATCTGAATGGGCGATCCGGCGGCACCCTAAGGGGCCGCCGGTTCAGTCAGCAAACAGATAATCCAGCCGCATAACGGCCTGCGCCGTGTCTTGCGAAACACCTAGGAACCCGGCAACTGCCGCCTCGTTTTCTGTGCGCGGGTTCCTTTCCCGAATGCGTAAAAAACCAACAAAGCCCGCAGCGCGGATCAATTCAGATTCGTAAGCCAGCGAATTGCGCAGGGTAGGCACAAGCTTGGCTACAGTTTCGGCGGGACTGTTTTCACCAGCCAATCCGACTCGTCGGGCGTGACCGATCAGGTAGTCGTCGGAATATTCGCACTCGATTTCAAGTACATGGGTTTTGACCTGATCCGAGCAGAAATCCTGAATGATCTCCAGATTGGAGGGATCGACGCAAATCACCAGTTTGTTGGTTTCAAAAGCATCGAACAGCATCCTAACGACCGCGCGCCGGTGGCGACAGCGCTTATCCACTGAGTTTTCGATACCACCAAGATTGGGAAGAACCGTATCCTCTTCGTTGAACAGGTATTCGACGCAGGGAATATCGGTCTCGGACGCGATTTGATCGACGAGGCGTTTAGCTACATGCCATTTTTTGCACGCGATAATGAGTATCTCACGCTCAGGCCCCAAAGAGTTTCCGGCCTCCCAGAACCGTTGACCAAACCGGCGACCGACCCGTCCACGTCCGGTCAGAAAACCGTAGAGGTTACGCCCCTCGTCAGAAATTTTAAATTCAACACCTTCGCTGGCATAAAGCTTGCCCAGCCGTTCTTTCAACTCATGCGCTTCGGGGCTGATCTTGCGAGCAAACAGATAGTCCTGCCCAAGCAGCATGTCATAGTGGTCGTTGTAGAAGGTCACTGGCATCCCATAGTCTGAGAACATCAGAAATGTCGGGGTCCGGCTTTCAATTTCCTCCTTCGGGATCAGATGGCGGACGAGGGTTTGAAAGAAAGTCTCGTCGGGGATCCAGGTCGTCGAAAAAAAGCGGATCACATCCGGGCGCTGTTTCAGGAAGTCGAGGATCATCTCAACAGTGCGTCGGCGCAAACACCACCATTGGCTGCCGATCATAATTTGAAGATCAGCCGGAATGTCTCGGGTCAGGCCAAAACGTTTCTGCAAACCGTAGGATTTGTAAAACAACCAGCTTTGGCTGCGTTCATTAAAGAAATGGCGATAGATCAGGCGGTCTTCCTTCATGCCGGTCTTGATCCAATTGCTGGCAAAGAAATCGTGGCTTTCTACAAAATCCTTGTCGTTTTGATCGAGAAACCAATGGGTGTACTCAGCCGTTTTGATCGCCATGCAATCGCCGGACAGCATGTAGAAATGAGTGACCCGCGGAAACGCATTAACGGCGGCGCTTAGGGCATGCAGTGTTGCCTGAACCAAAGACCATCCACCCCAGCCGCATTTTATTCGGTTTTTAGCGAACACTACATTTGGGTTGTTTTTTAACGCGTTGCGAATGCGGTCATAGGCTGCTGCGTTGGCCCGGGCGTCAAAGTGAATGGCCATGCAGTCGCCTGTGGCTGTAAGCTGCTCGGCCTGCGCAATGATCGCGTCAGGGTCCTTGTGGCACAATAGAATGTAGGCAATCTTTGCCATAGTGTCTCTTTGATACCCGTTTCTGCCTGTGTCCAACCCTGATACTGAGGATGAGCGATTGAATAAACAGAATATTTTTGGTTCTTTGGCTACAAATACGAGCGTGTGGTGCGAGTTCTAACCCGTTGAGGAGGTACAACAGATGGGTTTTCCCGGTACCTGGATGACCGAAAGCGAAAGCATGGTTTACCGTGTCGTGCCGAAATGCGCCTGCTCGACCATTGGGCAGATCATGTATTACTCGGATCACGGGCAATTCTTTGACGGTGACATCCACGATGCACAAGATGGGATGCACAAATGGGCATTTGACGGCAGTCAGGACCCAATAGCGAAAAATGTCCGCGATCACAGTTCGTATTCGTTCACTTGTGTCCGTAACCCATATACCCGAATCCTCAGCTCGTTTTTTGACAAAATCTGCGGTGTTCAACGCAATGGTAAGCGCTATCGTGGTAACCTGGTGCCGACCTTGATCTACAACTATGGTATCGAAGTGGGCGGCGATGACGGTAAGGGTGAGTTCGACCAGATCGCCAGTTTTCGTCGGTTCCTGTTGTTTGCTCGGGATACAATCCGATGGCGCAGGCCTATGGACCCCGACATTCACTGGTCGGCAATGTCAGGCCATGTTTCCACATTTATCGTGAATGGCGGGCGTTATGACCGCATCTTCTGGACCGAGCAATTCAACGATGGCATGCAGGGAGTTCTGGACAACCTGGACACTCGGTATGCTGTGAACCTATCCGAGATTCCTCGGTTCAATGAATCCGAAGGGCATGGTCCCAAACGCGCGCATCCGGTCGAGGACTATTTCGACGATCTGTCAATGCATCTGGTCTATGAAATCTACAAACAAGATTTTGAACTGTTCAAATACGATTTCGAAAACCCGGCGAATAAGATGCCGATAGGCGAAATTGATCTGGATGAGGTCCATGCCAAACTGGGCGATTGATCTCTCAGCGAGCGGTGAGGTGTTCCTTTAAGCCTGTAGGATAAAGTTCCGGACCACCTGTATTAAGTGTATCCAGGCTAAACCACCGCGCCGTGCAGCTCACCCCGTCGTCCTCAGCGAACGAGATCGCGGCATCGGGCAGGGCCAGAAGCGCAGCGGATGTTACGTCAGCTGCGAAGATGATTTCATGCCCCGGATGACCTTCGTGCTGATAGATGTTTTCAAATACTAGCGGTTGGCCTTGGACCTGAATCTCTACCCCAAGTTCCTCTTGAAACTCACGCTTCAACGCCGCCTCCCAGGTTTCACCGAATTCGACTGTTCCACCGAGGGGGCGCGCACCCTTCATATGGTTGTTGTCATCATAAACTTCGGCAGCGAGAATCCTGGTCCCTCTCCAATGCAAGCCAATGGCTTTGACACGAATACCCTTATATGGGCGCCAAACCGTCATTTCTTTCCTCATCGCTTAGTCAGAGAAAATCGCTTCTTTACAAAAGCTAAGGCCTCACTAACCGAAATAGTGAGGCCTTGAAAGATGTTTAGCGTCTGCAGGTTAAATGGATGCTTAACTAGACGTGGCGCACGGCCCCTTTTGCCGCGCTGGTGGTTAGCTTGGCATAGGCCTTAAGCGCGGTTGACACCTTGCGCTTGCGCGGCTCAGCTGGTTCCCAGCCTTTTTCATCCTGTTCTTCACGCCGTGCAGCCAGCTCTTCGTCAGACACGGCCAGATGGATCGAGCGGTTGGGGATGTCGATTTCGATCTTGTCGCCTTGGCGTACGAGGCCAATCTCACCGCCTTCGGCCGCTTCCGGTGAAACGTGGCCGATCGAAAGGCCGGATGTGCCTCCTGAGAAACGCCCATCTGTGAGCAGGGCGCAGGCTTTTCCCAGACCTTTGGACTTCAAGTAAGACGTTGGGTACAACATTTCCTGCATCCCCGGTCCTCCGCGTGGGCCTTCATAGCGGATGACTACCACGTCGCCGGCCTCGACCTTGCCGGTCAGGATATCGCTTACGGCCTGATCCTGGCTTTCGCAGACATAGGCAGAGCCGGTGAAGGTCAAGCTGCTTTCATCAACGCCTGCAGTTTTTACGATACAGCCGTCGCGCGCGATGTTGCCGAACAGAACTGCCAAACCGCCATCTTGGCTAAAGGCGTGTTCCTTGTTTCGGATAACCCCGCCTTCGCGGTCAGTATCCAGTTCCTTGTATCGGTTCGACTGGCTGAAAGCTTCGGTGGTGCGGACACCGCCGGGAGCGGCCTTGAACAGCTCCTGAGCCTTGGGGTTGTTGGCGACTTTAATGTCCCAGTTGGCAATCGCTTCACCCATCGTACTGGAATGCACCGTGCTGCAGTCCTCGTGTAGCAATCCGGCGCGGCCAAGTTCTCCGAGGATCGAGAAGATGCCGCCGGCGCGGTGAACGTCTTCCATGTGCACGTTCTCGGTGTTGGGTGCGACCTTGCACAAACAGGGCACTTTGCGGCTTAGGTGGTCCATGTCCGACATGGTGAAATGCACCTCACCTTCATGGGCAATGGCCAGCAGGTGAAGAACAGTATTGGTCGACCCGCCCATGGCAATGTCCAGGCTCATTGCATTTTCGAAGGCTTCGAATGTTGCAATCTCGCGCGGCAGAAAACCTTTTTCGTCCAACTCATAGTGGCGCTTGGTGATCTCAACAATGCGGCGACCGGCTTCAAGAAACAGCTCTTTGCGGTCCGAGTGAGTCGCCAATGTCGAACCGTTACCAGGCAGAGCCAGACCCAACGCCTCGGCCAGACAGTTCATCGAGTTGGCGGTGAACATGCCCGAGCAAGAGCCACAGGTCGGGCAGGCGTTTTCCTCGATATGTTTCACCTGCTCATCGGTGTAGTGGTCGTCGGCGGCAGCGACCATGGCGTCGACCAGGTCGATTTTCTTAACGTCCAGATCCTCGATGTCGATCTTGCCAGCTTCCATCGGACCGCCCGAAACAAAGATTGCCGGGATGTTCAGGCGCATTGCGGCCATCAACATGCCGGGTGTGATCTTGTCGCAGTTCGAGATACACACCATCGCGTCGGCGCAATGGCCGTTGATCATGTATTCCACCGAATCCGCAATGACTTCACGCGAGGGAAGCGAATACAGCATGCCGTCGTGGCCCATCGCGATCCCGTCGTCCACAGCGATGGTGTTGAATTCCTTCGCGACACCACCTGCTGCCTCGACCTCGCGCGCAACCATCTGGCCGAGATCCTTTAGGTGTACGTGACCCGGCACAAACTGGGCGAATGAATTGACGATGGCGATAATCGGTTTGCCAAAATCGCTGTCGGTCATGCCTGTGGCGCGCCACAGGCCACGGGCGCCGGCCATGTTACGGCCGTGGGTGGAGGTTCTTGATCGGTACATTGGCATGATGCTGTTTCCCTTTTGCCCTGGTTGCGATATGCGGGATATGTGCGTTATAGCGCACGTACCACATGTGCGCTATAACGCACAAGAGGATTCGAAAGACGAATAGAATGGCACCTGACGATATTACACTGAAACTGAGGGATGTGCGGGCGGCATCGGGTCTCAGCCTGTCGAAAGTGGCCGAGATGACCGGCGTCAGCAAAGCCATGCTGGGCCAGATCGAACGCGGTGAATCTAGCCCGACAATTGCCACGCTTTGGAAGATCGCCAAGGGGTTTCAGCTGCCGCTGAGCGCCCTGATAGGTTCTGAAGCCCTGCGCGATACGCCCAGTTCCGACGTGTTCCGCACCGTGACCTTTCCCGGCAGTCTTGAGGTCAAGATCGTCTTTCCTTTCGACCCCGCGTTGCGGGCCGAGACGTTTCACGTCAACCTTGCCCCCAATCAGGTGCACGACTCTGCTGCCCACGCGACAGGTGTAACAGAAGAGGTGTTCATCCTGCATGGCGCGCTCGACATTCTGCGGGATGGGGAATGGGTGTCCTTGCAGGCTGGACAGGGGCTACGCTTTGCGGCGGACCTGCCGCACAGTTATCGCGCAGGTGAACAGGGTGCTGCGTTTCTGAATATGCATCACTACGCCCAGTTGGACGCGCTGGCCGCGATTGGTTGAGAACATGACCGCGTTTCTAAACAGTCTGACACTGGCCGATGCCGTAGGCTCTTTTGGGGCCTTGATTGTTGTGGCAGCCTATTTCGCCACTCAGATGCGAGTAATGAATTCCGAAGATCTGGCTTTTCCAGTTCTAAATCTCGCCGGGTCGGTTCTGATCGTCTATTCGCTACTTCAGAACTTCAATCTGGCCTCGATGTTGATCGAGGGCTTCTGGATATTGATCAGTATGATCGGGATCGTTCAGTTTTTCCGGCTGAGACGCACGCGATAGACACGCAAGACCCCTTCCAGCCTTGAACCCGTATGTCCGCGCGTATAGGGACAGATCAAACGCGATTTGGGGAGGCTTTGATGCAGGACGATCCGAAAACCCTCGTTTCAACCGAATGGCTTGCGGCTCATCTCAAGGATCCCGACCTTCGGATTCTGGATGGTTCGTGGTATCTGCCGCAACAGGGGCGTAACGCAAAGGCGGAATATGACGCCGGCCATATTCCAGGCGCGCGGTTCTTCGATATCGATGAGATTTCCGACTTGCGCTCGGATCTGCCTCATATGGCGCCACCGGTCGAGAAATTCATGTCGCGTCTGCGGGCTATGGGCGTGGGCGACGGGCATCAGGTGGTGGTTTATGACGGGGCTGGGCTGATGTCAGCCGCGCGGGTCTGGTGGCTGTTCCGCCTGATGGGTCAGGAAAACATCGCAGTTCTGGATGGTGGGATGCCAAAGTGGGAGGCGGAAGGCCGCGAGGTTGAAGACCTACCGCCCGTCATTCGCGACCGCCACATGACGGTGCGCGTGCAAAATCATCTGGTGCGCGATGTCACACAAGTATCCGCTGCGTCCAAGCTGGCTGATCATGAGATTATCGATGCGCGTTCCGCGGGCCGTTTCGCCGGAACCGAGATCGAACCGCGCGAAGGTTTGCGTTCGGGCCACATCCCAGGCTCACGCAATGTTCCATTTGGTATGCTGCTGAACAAGAACAGTACGATGAAGTCGCCCGACGATTGCCGTGCCGCGTTCGAGGCCGCAGGCGTGGACCTGTCGAAGCCTGCTATTACTTCGTGTGGGTCAGGCGTGACCGCCGCGATCCTCAGCCTAGCGCTTGAGCGCATGGGCAAAAAAGACCATTCGCTTTATGACGGCTCCTGGGCCGAATGGGGTGCCTTCCCGACCCTGCCCGTCGCAACCGGAGAGAACTGATGTTCGAAAATCTCAAACCGCAGCCTGCCGACAAAATTCTGGCGCTGATGCAGATGTACCGCGAAGACCCGCGCGATCAAAAGATCGACTTGGGCGTTGGCGTCTACAAGAATGCCGAAGGGGTGACGCCGGTTATGCGCGCGGTAAAGGCCGCCGAAAAGCGCATTCTGGAAGAGCAGGAGAGCAAGGCTTATACCGGTTTGGCCGGTGATCCGGCCTTTGCCGATGCGATGATCGGCCTGATTCTGGGCAATGCAGTACCCCGAGCGAACATCGCTGCCGTGGCAACGCCGGGCGGGACAGGTGCCTGTCGTCAGGCGTTTGAGATGATCCGCATGGCCAACCCTTCGGCACGTGTGTTCGTCTCTAACCCGACTTGGCCAAACCATCTGTCGATTCTGAACTATCTTGGGATTGAGATGGTTCCGTATCGTTATTTCGACGACGAAACACGTGGCGTCGATTTCGATGGCATGATCGAAGACCTGAAAACCGCCAAGGCGGGCGACGTGGTGCTGCTGCACGGTTGCTGCCACAACCCAACTGGTGCCAACTTGAACATGGTTCAGTGGCAAGAGGTCGTGAACCTGATCAACGAACTGGGTCTCATTGCGATGATCGACATTGCCTATCAGGGCTTTGGCGACGGTCTGGAAGAGGATGCGCAGGGGACCCGTTTGGTGGCGTCTTCGGTCAAGCGCTGCCTGATCGCAGCTTCTTGTTCGAAGAATTTCGGCGTTTACCGTGAACGCACCGGTTTACTGATGGCGATCAGCGATGAGCCGGCGCAAACCGCTCTGAACCAGGCGACCTTGGCGTTTCTGAACCGCCAGAACTACTCGTTCCCGCCGGATCACGGCGCGCGAGTTGTGACCACGATCCTGAATGACGACGCCTTGCGGGCCGATTGGGCCGCTGAGTTGGAAGAGGTGCGTTTGTCGATGCTCGGTCTTCGTCAACAGTTGGCTGATGAGCTGCAACGCCTAAGCGGTTCCGACCGGTTTGGCTTTGTGGCCCAGCACCGTGGCATGTTCTCACGCCTAGGTGCCGCCCCGGAACTGGTCGAGAAGCTGCGCGCGGATCACGGCATTTACATGGTTGGCGACAGCCGTCTGAACATCGCTGGACTGAACGCCAATACAGTGCCGATTCTGGCCAAGGCGATTGTCGATGTAGGGATTTAAGCCCCGACAAAGAAATATGAGAAAGCCGCGCATTTCAGCGCGGCTTTTTTGTTTCGTTCGTCACCAAATGAAAAGGCCGGGCGCGAACGCCCGGCCTTGGATTGGTTGCCTCGATGTCAGCCTTTCGAGAACTCGGGGTAGGCTTCCATACCCAGTTCCGCCATATCCAATCCGTTGATCTCATCCTCTTCGCTGACACGGATGCCAACGGTGGCTTTGAGGATGGACCACAGGATCAGTGCGCCGACGAAGGTGAATACACCGTAGGCGATGATGCCTGTCAGCTGGGTGATCAGGTTTGCCTCACCGTAGAAGATCACGGCGATGGTGCCCCAGATACCGGCGAACAGGTGAACTGGGATGGCGCCGACAACGTCGTCAATCTTGAACTTGTCCAGCATCGGAACCGCGAAGACCACGATGATACCACCTACAGCACCGATCCACAGTGCGCCGAACAGGGTCGGGGCCAGAGGCTCGGCAGTGATCGAAACCAGACCGGCCAGCGCGCCGTTCAGAACCATGGTCAAGTCAGGCTTTTTGTACAGGACCTGAGTCATGATCAGGGCTGCAACAGCACCAGAGGCTGCGGCCATGTTGGTGTTGGCAAAGATACGCGACACGTCGGATACGTCGCCAACGGTGCCCATTGCAAGCTGCGAGCCGCCGTTGAAGCCGAACCAACCCAGCCACAGGATAAACGTACCCAGGGTTGCCAGTGCCAGGTTCGAACCGGGGATCGGGTGAACTTTGCCGTCTTTGTACTTGCCGATACGCGGGCCAAGGATCAGACAGCCAGCCAGGGCCGCCCAGCCGCCGACCGAGTGCACAATGGTTGAGCCGGCGAAATCCGAAAAGCCCATGCCGTCAAGCCAGCCGCCGCCCCATTTCCACGAACCGGTGATCGGGTACATGATGCCGGTCAACACGATGACGAAGATAAGGAAGGGCCAAAGTTTGATACGCTCGGCCACTGCACCTGACACGATGGACGCGGTCGCAGCGACAAAGACCAGCTGGAAGAAGAAGTCCGAACCGATCGATGCATAGTCGAGCGCAGCCGCATCGGCGCCAACGCCAACAGGATCAAGCACGGTGGTCGAGAAGAACGGACCAAGCCAGCCTGCAATTGACCAGCTGTCGCCGGGGTACATCAGGTTGAAGCCGATCAGCCAGTACATGATTGCGGCAAAGGAAAACAGCGCCACGTTCTTGGTCATCTGCATGGCCACGTTTTTCGAACGCACCAGGCCGCCTTCCAGCATGGCAAAGCCCGCAGCCATGAAGAAGACCAGGAAACCCGCCATCAAGAACAGCAGGGTGGTGAAGATATACTGGGTGTGCTGTGCAGGCTCGCCGGTCGCGGCGGCCTCTTGTGCAAGGCCCATCTGCGGCAACGCGACAAGCGCGGCGGCAGGGATGAGAGATTTCATCAGGTTCATTGTCAGTCCTCGAATTTTTGTGAGTGGCGGCGCTTACAGCGCCTCTTCGTTCGTTTCCCCGGTCCGCACGCGCAGGGCTTGCTCGACATCGAGGACGAAAATCTTGCCGTCGCCGATCTTGCCGGTCTTGGCTGTTTTGGTGATAGTTTCGACGATCTGGTCGGCCATCGTGGCAGGGACCACGATTTCCAGTTTGATCTTAGGTACGAAATTCACGGCATATTCGGCACCGCGATAAATCTCGGTATGGCCCGATTGCGAGCCGAAGCCCTTGATTTCGGTCACCATCATGCCGCGAACGCCAGCTTCGGTCAGTGCTTCGCGCACCTCCTCAAGCTTGAACGGCTTGATTGTCGCAATGATCAGTTTCACGTTAGTCCCCTCTGCTTTCCGGGTCTGTCCGGTCTGTTTTTGCACCTGCAGAAAAAGAGCGCGCCTGATCGCGGTAAGGAACGGTTAAGGGGTAAGACGTTGGGGAAAATAGCAGCAAGGTGCACAATTTTTGCACAAAAAATCACTTTTGATTAAAAATAAGGCAGATTGAAGAGGCGAATTGAAGGAATTTCTGACCTCTACTTCGTCGCCTTGGCAGGGTATGGTGCCACAAAACGATAACCGGGCAGAGTTTGAGCATGACTGAGTCCAGGCGCCGAAAGACACCGCTTGTCGCGGACAAAAGATACCCGTCGAAAGGGCGCAAGCCTACTACGACCAAGCGTGCTGCAAAACCTGCCGGTAAAAAGGCGGCTGCGCGCAAAACGACGACTCGCAAGACGACCCGAAAAAGAACCCGTAAAAAGTCTGGCGGCAACGGAGGTGGGTTTTTCCGCCGCCTGATCCGATGGGTCTGGCGCTTGGTCTGGGGTATTACATGGCGCGTGGGTGCAGTGGTGGGCATGCTGCTGGCGCTGGCGGTCGGCGTTGTTTACACCACGCTGCCCGATGTCGACGCGTTGTTGGATGGTCGCGCGCGTGGTTCTGTGACGTTGTTGGATCGCGATGGCAAGGTGTTTGCCTGGCGCGGCGATCAGTTTGGCGGGGTGATTACCGCCGATACAGTTTCTCCTCATCTAAAGAACGCCGTGGTCGCGACCGAGGACAAGCGATTCTACCGTCACTTCGGTGTCAGCCCGCGTGGTGTTGCCAGTGCCGTGCGCATCAACCTGAGCGAAGGGCGCGGTCCGCTGTCTGGCCATGGCGGTTCGACCATTACTCAGCAAACTGCAAAACTGCTTTGTCTTGGCGAATCTTATGTGCCCAGCGAATGGGAGTCTGAGGCCGCCTATGAAGCAGACTGTCGTCAGGGCTCGTTGTGGCGCAAGGCCAAGGAGGCGGTCTATGCAATGGCGATGGAGGTCAAGTACTCAAAAGATGAGATCCTAACCATCTACTTGAACCGGGCTTTCCTAGGCGCGGGCGCACGTGGATTTGAGGCTGCGAGCCAGCGCTATTTCGGAATTTCGGCTGCGCAGGTGAACCCTTCACAGGCCGCAATGCTCGCCGGATTGCTGGTGGCCCCAACACGTTATGCACCCACCAACAACCTTCAACGGTCGCAGGACCGGGCGCGGCTGGTGATTGGGTTGATGGAGGCGCAGGACTATCTGACAGCCTCGCAGGCCAGCCAGGCGCGCAGCAACCCTGCGCAGTTGTCCGAGGCCGCCGCTGCGCGTGCAGGTGGCTATTTCGCTGACTGGGTGATTACCGAACTGCCCAGCTTTTTTGGCACCGATACCACCGATGATGTGGTGATCCGCACCACGCTGGACCAACGCCTGCAAAAATCGGCGGAAGAGGCGTTGAAGTTTATCTTCCAGGAAAAGGTGCGTGAGGGGTCAAAGGCGCAGGCCGCGATTGTGGTCATGTCAGCGGATGGCGCTGTGCGGGCCATGGTTGGGGGGCGCAAGACTCGGGTGTCGGGCGCGTTCAATCGGGCTACGCAGGCGTTGCGCCAGACCGGGTCGTCGTTCAAGCCGTTTGTTTATGCCACCGCGTTGGAACTGGGTTATTCACCACTGGATACGGTCGTGGATGAACCTTACTGCATCAACATCCCCGGATCAGGGCAATGGTGCCCCAAGAACTATACCAACAAGTACTATGGTCGGGTCAGTTTGGCGGATGCGCTGAAGAACTCGTTGAATATCCCGGCGGTGAAAGTGGCCGAAGTTGCCGGTTTGGACAATGTTCGCACGATCGCCAGTGAGTTCGGCATTGAAAGCGACCTGGCCGAAGGACCAGCATTGGCGCTGGGCGCGTCCGAAAGCACGTTGATCGAGATGACTGGGGCCTATGCCGGAATCCTGAACGGCGGATCTGCCGTGGAACCTTATGGCCTGTCAGAACTGAAGCTTTTGGGCGATGACACGCCCCTGATGGTGACAAGCTCGGGCATCGGTGAGCGGGTAATCAACGACAAGGCCGCCAAGCAGCTGACCTGGATGATGGAGCGTGTGGTCTCAGAAGGCACCGGCGCGCGGGCGCAATTGCCCGGATGGCAGGTTGCGGGCAAAACCGGAACGACCCAAGCGGCGCGGGATGCATGGTTTATTGGGTTTACAGCAGACTACGTCGCCGGTGTTTGGATGGGCTACGACGACAACACCCCGCTTTCTGGCGTGACCGGTGGTGGCCTGCCTGCCGAAATCTGGAAGGAAACCATGCTGCGCGTGACTGAAGGAATGACCCCGACACCGCTGCCAATGGTAGCCCCCGATCCACCAGTTCGAACTGCACAACCCAAGAAGAAGAAAAAGCGCAAACCAGGTCGCGGACTGGAAGACACCATCAACAACCTGCTGAACAATATCTTCGGGAATTAAGGCGCAAAAAAAGGCGGTGCAACACGCACCGCCTTCCTTGTTGGGTATCAGCTATAATCAGAGGCTGTCATCCAGCGCCGCCAGAATAGCGTCACCCATTTCCGTTGTCGAAACCGGAGTGACACCTTCATCCGCCAGCAGGTCACCCGTGCGGACACCATCGGCCAGAACTTTTTCGATCGCGGTTTCCAAGCGATCTGCCTCGACGCCCTGATCGAAGCTGTAGCGCAGCGCCATTGCAAAGCTGAGGATGCAGGCAATCGGGTTGGCTTTGCCTTCGCCTGCGATATCGGGGGCTGAACCGTGCACGGGTTCGTACATTGCTTTGGGGCGACCATTTTCCATCGGAGCACCCAGAGAGGCCGACGGCAGCATACCCAGAGATCCGGTCAGCATCGCGGCACAGTCCGACAGGATGTCGCCGAACAAGTTGTCGGTCAGAATAACGTCAAACTGTTTGGGTGCGCGTACCAGCTGCATTGCGCCGTTGTCGGCATACATGTGCGATAGCTCGACCTCGGGGTAGTCTTTGGCCACACGGTCCACCACCTCGCGCCACAGGATGCCCGACTCCATCACGTTGGCCTTCTCCATCGAGCAGACTTTTTTGTTCCGGCGCATCGCCAGTTCAAAGGCCGAACGTGCAGCACGTTCGATCTCGGATTCGGTATAGCGCTGGGTGTTAATGCCTACGCGTTCGTTGCCTTCCTCAAAAATGCCGCGCGGCTCGCCGAAATAAACGCCCGAGGTCAGCTCGCGAACGATCATGATATCCAGACCTGCAACGATGTCTTTCTTCAGCGATGAAAAATCGGCCAGCGCGTCAAAGCACTGCGCGGGGCGCAGGTTGGAGTAGAGGTCCATCTCTTTGCGCAGACGAAGCAGACCACGCTCGGGCTTGAGGCTGAAATCCAGATCATCGTATTTCGGACCACCCACGGCGCCCAGAAGAACCGCGTCCACTTCTAGTGCCTTTGCCATGGTTTCGTCTGACAGCGGCTTTCCATGCGCGTCATAAGCTGCACCGCCGACGAGATCCTCGCTCACGTCAAAGTGAAGGCCACGCTTTTCGCCGAACCAGTCGATGATTCTGCGCACTTCGGCCATGACTTCGGGGCCAATTCCGTCTCCGGGCAGGATGAGGAGCGAAGGGTTGGACATGAAGGATCTCCTTGCGTTTCGTCGCAATGGCCCTAGCGTCTGCGCCGCACCGGGTCAATGAGACGAACCCGCCAATTCACGAGGAAAACACATGTTGATACCGGGAAAACCCGCCCCTGCGCTGAAAATCGAAACCGTAAACCACGGGATTTTCGATCTGAACACCGACAAGGGTGAAAACGGAACGATGGTGATTCAATACCGTGGCTTGCACTGCCCGATCTGCATCAAGCAAATGGCCGAGGTCGAAGCAACGCTGGATGCATTCGCGGCGCTGGGGGTCGAAGTGATCATGATCAGCACGGACACGGCCGAGCGTGCGGCTGAAACGATCGAAAAGGCCGGGGTTTCACGACTGCGCGTTGGCCATAGCCTGCCGATGGCAGCCGCGCGAGAGGATTGGGGGCTGCATATCTCGACAGCACGCGAGGGCAGTTCCGAGCCCGCCCTGTTCGCCGAGCCTGGCCATTTCTTCATTTCTCCGGATCAGATGCTGTATTACGCGTGGCAGCAGACTACTCCGTTCGCTCGACCCGCTATGTCCGACATCGTTGGGGGATTGAAATTCACGTTAAGCAATAATTACCCCCCACGCGGCACCTATACTGGCGCTCTTTGAAGATCGGTTTTTAGCCCGTCTGCCAGCAAGTCCCAGACCCTGCGAATGCGTGGCGTTTGGCGCATTGCTTGAGGTGCGGCCAGCCAAACAGGCAGCGCCAACACTTCGAGGTTCGGAAGCACGATCTCGACATCCGGATCGGCCTGAGCCACCTGAACCTGGGTAAAGCCGATTCCGCAGCCCGCGCGGATCAGCTGCCAATATGCGCTTTGCAGATCGCAACGTGTGGCAAAACTGTCCTTGCTGACCGGCCAACCGCGAGCGCGCATCTTGGTAATCATCTGTTCATTGGCGTCAAAGCCCACCAGATCGTGATCCAGCAAATCCTCGGGGTGCTTAGGCCGTCCCGCGCGGTCCAGATATGATCGGGCGGCGCAAAAACACAGCTGCACGTCCCCCAAATTGCGCGAAATAAGATCCATTTGTTCCGGGCGGTACATTCGAACGGCGATGTCGGCCTCGCGATAGAGAAGGTTCTCGCTGGCATCTGTTGCGACCAGCTCGAGTTGAATAGCCGGTTCTTGTAGCCGAATTTGCGCCAGAATTGGCGGCAACAGGTGTTGAGACGCAAAGACCGAGGCGGTAATGCGAACCGTCCCCTCCAACTGCTGTGACTGACCTGCCGCCGCAAGGCTGAAAGAGGTCATCGCGCCGTGCATCTGTTGTGCCATAGGCAGCAATTGGGTGCCCACCTCACTCAGCTTGAGGCCGCGCGCGTGACGATCGAACAGAGAAACGCCCAACTCATCCTCAAGCGCGTGTATCTGACGACCCAGCGTCGGTTGACTGCGGTTCAGCTGCCGTGCCGCCGCCGATAGTGAGCCGGTTTCAGCTACGGCCAGAAAGCTCTGGATCAGAGACCAGTCTGCATGTGAGAGAGATTTGTCCATTCAGATATGAATACACTTTCTGCGCAACTCGGCAATTCCCGAAAGTAAATGAATGGGTTAATGTGATGGTTGGCCTGGTGTGGTCACGTCTACCCAAACTAAGCGGTGTCTGCTGGCTTGTTCGGCAGCTTTGCGCAGTGGGGATTCACTATTAGGCCAGAACACGCCCGCATCTGTGATTTCCAGATCAACGGAGGGTAGAACATAGTCTACCCGCATTTCGCCGACCGCCTTCCAGAGCACCGTTGTCAAAGCACCAGATGGGTCATTAGGCAGAGCGTCGCGCAGGCGGGGATCGGCCAGCAAATTTTGGATTGCCTCTTTGCGCCCCTCTCCGCGCGTTGGGTCCAGATTGGCATCCCCCGTGATTACAAACGGATCTTCGGGCGGATGCCCTAATTGACCGTCCAGTACAACAGACCAAAGGCGTATCTCATCCCGGTTGCGCAGCCCGTTGCGATCTTCGGGTCCGTCAAAAACGGGCGGAGCTGCATGAAAAGTCATCACGTCCAGCATGCCGATAGGTGTATCCACGGGTACGATCCAATGGGCCACGGCTGACAGGCGCTGTATACGCTGTGCGTTCTCCGAAGGGAATGGACCGTCTTCAGTGGCTGGTAACTGCGCGTCTGGTAGCTCGTGCCACAACAGATCGGTGAAATTCTGAACGCTGTCGGCGTGAATTGGATAGCGTGATAACACTGCAAGCCCATTCTGACCGGTGAAACGACCCCAGCCTTGCGCGTCGGCTGGGCCATGCGTTCGCCCATCACCGTTTAGGTCCAGAGACGTTTCCAGCCCAGAATTGGGCTGTGCTGAAAAGTGATGGGGATAGTCCAACCCAGCCTTTCGCAGTTGCTCGGCCAGAGCAATCACAGCCAAGCCATCCATATCCCAGTCGATACCCTGCAGTGTGACAATGTCAGGTTGTGCAGCGACCAGTACATCAACGACGGCCTGCACCTGTGGGTCACCACGTCGAATATCTCTCAGCAGCAATCCCGGTCCGTCGCGGCTGAGCTCTGTGTTGAATGTGGCAATACGAACCGTGTCTGCCTGCGCCAAAACTGGCGTCAGCAGCAGTAAAAAAAGACGGATCATGCCGTCTGCGTAGTCTCGGTCGTGGAATAGGCGCGACGCTTTTCAACGATCAGGTTGGCGATGCGAAGCGTCGCCATTCCGCGCATGATCATGCTGGCCGGGAGGAACGCCCAAGCACTCAACGTCCAGATCAGGGTCTGAGGGTTATTTAGTGAGATCGGGTCGGCATAGTCAGTCAGCAGTTTGATCAGCGCCGGGATTACGAACGGTAGTAAAATTCCGATAGAGATGTTCAGACGGCCGTCGCGCTGCAAGCGGGCAACAACATCACCGCCCTTGGTCGGATCGAACAGGGGCAGGTTGGTCCAAACGTTGAAAGCGCCGTTGCTGGTTGGCCAACCCCGCACTTTTACTGCGTAGGCAAAGCTACCGATGGTCACGAGAGCGATTATATACGCTACGCTGGCCGCTATTCGCACCAGCTCGATCAGCGGTGCATTTGCATCGGCAGGCAGCATGAGCACGATGAGACGTACCGGTGAATAGGGGAAATCGACTACGTTGGCGATACCCAGACCCAAAGCGTAGATCGTCGTGGTCAAATCGCTGGGCATGTAGGCGTTTTTGCAGATCAGCGTCAAAAAGGTGATCATCGACATCAGCCCGACATAGCGCAGGCGGTTCACAGGCGGTGCGTCACGGAATTCAATGAAGCTGGGAAAAGCCGAGTTATACTCGGCAAAGGTTAGAAAGAAGGCAAGAATAGCGAGAAAGACGACAATCTCGGTGCCATTCGTTGACGATACGGGCAAGTACAACGCGGGGGTCAGCACCAACAATGCGACCAATATTCCCCGAATTGCCGCCCCTGTTGTGCGAGCAATCACTATCCGAACCCTTTCAAACTGGATTAGTCGATTCTGTGCCGACTTTCTTCCAACTTGTGTCCGCCATTTTGAATTTTCGGCGGCTTCCTCTTGAGCGTTAACATTGACCCTGTAATACAAATGGCTCAAGCCAAGCCGCAGAAAACACGTCATTTTGGGCAAAATGATGGCGAAACTGGTGCGAGTTTGCATCATTTCTGACGCAAATCCGGCGTGTAGACCATGCACTGGTCTACATGTTGTGGTTGCTAAGCGTTGAACACCTAAAATGCGAATGGGGTCGCCTAGACGACCCCATTAAGTTGAGTGGCTGAAGATTCGCGCTCAGAATCACACCCAGGGGCGGGCTTGGCTGGCGTGATCTTCAAACTTGTCGATGTGATGATCTTTCTCCATCGTCAGGCCGATATCGTCCAAGCCGTTCAGCAGGCAGTGCTTGCGGTGCGGGTCGATGTCGAATTCGATCACGACGCCATCCGACGTGGTGATCTGCTGATCTTCCAGATGCACGGTCATGCGGGCGTTTTCACCCTTATGCGCGTCGTCCATCAGGATCGCATGGTGCTCTTCTTCAACTACGATGGGCAGGATGCCGTTCTTGAAGCAGTTGTTGAAAAAGATGTCGGCAAAGCTGGTCGAGATCACAACCTTGATCCCGAAATCCTTGATTGCCCACGGTGCGTGTTCCCGCGACGAGCCGCAGCCGAAGTTATCGCCAGCCACCAGAATCTCGGTTTGGCGATAGGCGGGTTTGTTCAGGACAAACTCTTCGTTTTCTTGCCCGTCATCGTGATAGCGCATCTCGTCAAACAGCACGACGCCCAGGCCGGACCGTTTGATGGTCTTCAGGTGCACCTTGGGAATGATCATATCGGTGTCGATATTGATCAGCGGCATTGGGGCGGCCACCCCGTGGACTTTTTCAAACTTTTCCATGTTCACACTCCTGCGGGAGAGGGCCAGCCCCTTGCCCCGCGTTTAAGCTTGTTTCGCTTCTGTTGTATCGCCAGACGGCACGTTTTCGCCTTTGGGGGCGTCCTTGATGAAAAACGCCATGAAGACCAGGCCAAGACCGTTGAAGATCATCTCGATGCCCAGCAGGATACCCAGCAATTGCAGCAGCACCGAAGGATCTGCGGCAGCAAAGCGCCAGATCAGGACCGCCAGCAAGATCGAAATGATGCCCGAGATCATCGTCGCCCAGAAATACTGTGTTCCTCGCATCTGGAATGACAGGATTACGCGGGCAATTCCGCCCGCCATGAAAAGGATCAGGCAGACGGTGGCCAGTGTTACGGTTCCCTGCAGCGGGTGATCCAAGAAGGACCAACCCAGAAACAGCATCACAACACCCATGATGAATGACAGGATTTTGTTGCCGGTACCTTCGACGGTGAAGCCGCCAACCACCTGCAACGCGCCCGAGATCAGCAGCAACACTCCGGTTACTACCGTCACGGCAATCGAGGCGACTGCCGGCGCGCCAAGTACAAAGATACCGAACGCTATGGACAGAAGCCCCAGCAAGAGCCATTTGATCCAGTCACTCATGTCTTCAATCCCTCAAATATCTAGATATGAGGGCAGCTTACATCAATTCACGGACGTCTGTCAGCCGTCCTGTGATTGCCGCTGCGGCAGCCATCGCGGGGCTCAGCAAGTGGGTGCGTCCGCCACGGCCTTGGCGGCCCTCGAAGTTGCGGTTCGAGGTTGCAGCACAGCGCTCGCCCGGCTGTAACTGGTCGGGGTTCATCGCCAGACACATTGAGCAACCTGCAAGGCGCCATTCGAAACCGGCCTCTTTGAAGATATCCGCCAGACCTTCTTCTTCGGCCTGTAACCGCACAAGGCCTGAGCCAGGCACGACCATGGCGCGCATGCCGTCCTTTATCTTCTTACCCTTGAGGATTTCCGCAGCAGCGCGCAGGTCTTCGATCCGGCCGTTGGTGCAGGATCCGATAAAGACGGTGTCGATTTCCACATCGCTCAACTTCTGACCGGCTTCCAGACCCATATACTCAATCGAACGGCGGGCCGCGTCGACCTTGCCGCCTTCGAAATCTTCGGGGTGCGGTACAGATGCAGTGATCGGCAGCACGTCTTCTGGGCTGGTGCCCCAAGTTACGACCGGCGCGATATCTTCACCGCGCAGAGTGATGACCTTGTCGAAATGGGCACCCTCATCGGTATAGAGTGTTTTCCACCAGTCCATCGCCGCTTCCCACTGGGCACCTTTAGGGGCGTGCGGGCGACCTTTTACATATTCAAAGGTGGTCTCGTCGGGGGCGATCAGACCGGCTCGTGCGCCGCCTTCGATCGCCATGTTGCAGACGGTCATGCGGCCCTCCATCGACAGATCGCGGATCGCTTCACCGCAATATTCGATGACATAGCCAGTGCCACCGGCGGTACCGGTCTCACCAATCACGGCCAGCGTGATGTCCTTGGCAGTTACGCCCGGCTGTAATTTGCCGGTGATTTCCACCTTCATGTTCTTTGATTTCTTCTGAATCAGGGTCTGGGTGGCCAGAACATGTTCAACCTCGGAAGTCCCGATACCGTGGGCCAGCGCGCCAAACGCGCCGTGGGTGGCGGTGTGGCTGTCGCCGCAGACAACGGTCATGCCGGGCAGGGTCCAGCCCTGTTCGGGGCCAACGATGTGCACGATTCCCTGACGCACGTCGTGCACCGGGTAATAATGAATGCCGAAATCCTTGGCGTTCTTGTCGAGCGCTTCGACCTGAATCCGCGATTCCGGGTTTTCGATCCCGTTGGCGCGGTCCGGCGTGGTTGGAACGTTGTGATCCGGAACAGCAATGGTTTTTTCAGGCGCGCGCACCTTGCGACCCGCCATTCGCAGACCTTCAAAAGCCTGCGGGCTGGTCACTTCGTGCACCAAGTGGCGGTCTATATAAAGCAAAGATGTGCCATCTTCGGCTTCATGCGCGACATGGGCATCCCAGATCTTGTCATAGAGTGTTTTGGGGGACATTGGTCCTCTCCCGTATGTAATGAGAAATAGCTGGCGAGGTGGCTCAGGCCGCGGATAGGCGGGCCAGGACCGTGCGGGCAGCCCCATAAAACCGTTCACGCAGGCGCGCGCGGTCTTCCAGATTTTGCTGTTGGGCCACATTGAGTCTCATGCGCTTCAGATATATCGGCCTTTGCTGTCAATCAAGGTTCAATCCTTCGCTGGGCTTGCATCGTGCAGCGGCGCTGTCCAAGCTGGCAATATGAACCAAGACCTGATCCCCAGTTCGTTGTCAGACCTCTATAACAACATGGTCGCGGGCTTTTCCGTCCAATTCGAAAATCTTTTCGAATTGATCGTGACGCCGGGTTGGCGGCAACATCAGTTGGTTATCATCGTGGTTTTGTGGGCGCTGGCCTACATCCTGAAGCTGGCGACGCAGGGCCGGTGGAATGCTTGGGCCCGCTCACGCACCGGCTGGCCAAAATGGCGTCTGCGGGTATTGGTGCAGCTGATGCAGCGCCTGACGTTGGTTTATTTCGTGGTTATGTCTTGGGCTCTGTACCTGTTGATGCAGAACATTACTTGGCCATCGCGCAGCTACATAATCGGTGTCGTGGCGACCCTGGCATTGGCTTGGTTGGCCATTGCGATGGTGGCACGTCTGGTTCGCAACAGAACGCTTCGGCGGATTTTCAAATGGGCCATGTGGGTCTATGCAACGCTTGTTGCGCTGAACCTTACCGACGATGTCGCCGAATTTCTGGACGGAGTAGCCATTTCAATTGGCGATTTGCACATCTCGGCATTGGGAATTCTCAAGGCGGTTCTGCTGATTGGCATTCTGTTGACACTCGCTCGCATCGGCACTCGTGCGGCCGAGCGCGGGCTTATGAACAACGAAGATATAACCCCTTCGATGCAGGTCCTGCTGGCCAAGGGTATTCAAGTGCTGCTGTACGGTGCGGTCTTTCTGGTCGCTATCCGAACACTTGGATTTGACCTGACTGGTATTGCACTTTTGTCCGGTGCAATCGGTGTAGGGATCGGTTTTGGCCTGCAAAAGGTGGTGTCAAACCTGATTTCAGGGATCATCATCCTGATGGACCGCTCGATTAAACCGGGTGACGTGATTTCGCTGGGCGATACCTTTGGTTGGATCAACGCGCTGGGCGCACGTTATGTCTCGGTTGTCACAAGGGATGGCCGTGAGTACCTGATCCCGAATGAGGATCTGATCACCAATCAGGTCGTGAACTGGTCACATTCGGACAAGTTTGTGCGGCTGGATTTGGAATTCGGTACCAGCTATGACGACGACCCCCATCAGGTGCGTGCAACCGCGATCCACGCTGTAAAGGCTGTTACACGGGTTCTGAGTGGTGGATCGCATGAACCGGTTTGCCACATCACCGGCTTCGGTGACAGCAGTGTGGATTACGTTCTGCGCTTTTGGATCAGTGATCCGACCAAAGGGTTAACCAATATCCGGGGCAATGTGTATCTGGCCTTATGGGATGCGTTTAAATCAGAAGGCATCTCGATTCCCTTCCCTCAGCGCGAGGTTCGCCTATTGAACGACGACGCAGTGGCGCAACAGATCGCCAAAGAGTGAACCCTTGTGCGCCCTGCATGGCGGGCCTTCATTGAAATGTTGCATTCCCCTTGTTACCTTAATAATACCCCGGCGCCGGGGATGTGCGGCGCGCAGCAAAGGAGGACTATGTCCTGTCTCTACATACCCAGGCGGGTTTGCCCGCCGATGACGGAGCCAGTGTAATGGCTCACTCTCAGTCAATCAGCGACAAGCTGCTTGAACGTATCCTTTCCTCACTTTCCGACGACAAGGCCGAAGAAGTCGTGCAGATCAACCTGCAGGGCAAATCCTCGGTTGCGGATCACATGGTGATTGCCTCGGGTCGGTCGACCCGTCAGGTTTCAGCCATGGCGGAAAAGCTGACGGATCGCATCAAGCAGGAGTTCGGTTTCACCTCGAAGGTCGAAGGCAAGGATGCCGGCGACTGGGTGTTGATCGATACGGGCGACGTGATCGTCCATATCTTCCGCCCCGAAGTGCGTGAATTCTATCAGCTGGAAAAGATGTGGCTGCCCCAGGGCGGCAGCGCCTCAGCGAACTGAAGCGCCATCCCGGCCTGCATTAACAGGCCGGCGGCGAGAGAAATATGCGTATAAGCATTTGTGCGGTCGGGCGATTGCGTGCCGGACCGGAAAAGACCCTGCTTGACGATTACCTGACCAGATTTGATCGAACCGGCCGCGCGCTGGGCCTTGGGCCTGCGCGGGTGATCGAGGTTGAAGACAAGAAAAACGCAGGCATGGGTGCCGAAGCCGCGCTGCTGCGCAAGGTGCTGCCCAAGGGCGCGGTAATCTGCACTTTGGATGAGCGCGGCCGGGTCATGTCTTCCCCCGATTTTGCCAAGAAACTGGGCGGCTGGCGCGATGCGGGGCGTCAGGATCTGGCGCTGATCATCGGCGGGGCCGATGGAATAGACCCTAATCTTAGGGTTGAGGCCGATTTTTCCATCTCATTCGGGTCGATGGTCTGGCCCCATATGCTGGTCCGTGTGATGCTGGCCGAGCAACTTTACCGGGCCGCGACTATCTTGTCGGGCGGCCCATATCACCGGGTCTGACATGGCGCAGCTTCTGATCGTTTTCCATTCACGCACCGGTGGTGCCCGGCAAATGGCTGAAGCTGCGGCTGAAGCGGGACGGGAAGAAGCGGACGTTGTTTTGAAATCAGCCGACCAAGCTGGGCCTGACGATCTGTTGGGCTCTGACGGTTACATCTTCTGCGCGCCTGAAAATCTGGCGGCAATCTCGGGCCTGATGAAAGAGTTTTTCGATCGCAGCTACTATCCAGTTCTGGGCAAGATCGAAGGGCGACCTTATGCCCAGATGGTATGTGCTGGGTCTGACGGTGAAAACGCGGCGCGACAGATAGCCCGCATCGCCACTGGTTGGCGTCTGAAAGAAGTGCAGCCGCCTTTGATCCTGTGCACTCATGCCCAAACGCCAGAGGCGATTCTGGCCGAAAAGATCATCCCTGATGATCAGTTGGATCAATGCCGGGACATCGGCGCGGCCTTGGCGGCGGGCCTTAGCCTTGGTGTGTTCTGAGCATTAGTTGAGATCAACGACCGTTGTGCCTTCGTTCCAGCCATCTACGTTGCAACGTGCTTGAATCTGAACCTGAGTGATATCGCTTGGAACAACTACTCCACTGAGAGATCGCGTAAATGGCTGTTCGTTCTCATGTGGGTGGTGCAGTACGCGCATTCCTAGTTCGTTGCCTTCCATATCAAGAACACGCCAACCGTCTGCGTAGTGGTCCCAACCTGTGTCCGGATGCCGAATCGTGACGTCGAACCGCCATGTATCACCGTTCTGACGAGCAGAAACATTCTCAATAACTGCGGGGTCGGCAAAGGCGGGGCAAGCCATTATGGCGCAAAGAATCACGTATCGCATGGGTCGACCATATGGCGCTTGCCGTACCGGCGTCATCACGTCTTTGTGTTGGAGGGAAGTGTCAGAAGTACCGAGCGTGAATGCGACGCAAACTCCCGGCGGTACAGGACGCCCACGGTCAACAGCGTGCCGATGATCAGGGTCACTGGCCCCAAGATCCACGTTACCGAAGCGAGGGCGAAATATGTGGCACGCAAAGCGCGGTTAAAGCTGCGTGCGGCTGTAACACAAATCTCAGCTGCTTGTGCTGCGCGTGGATAAGCCTGCGGGTCTTCGGGGTCGTTGGGTACGGCGGCCATCAAGACCGCACAATATCCAAAGAGGCGATGTGCCCAGACGTATTTCAGGAATGCGCTCGACAAAAATACGAGAACGACCAGAATTTTGATTTCCCACACTAGCGCGGGTGCGCTGCCGATGGCCAGATCCTGAGCCACTCCAGCCAGGCGCTCGGTATTTCCGAGCAAGGCCAACCCACCCCCGATGGCGATCATCGTGGTTGAGGCGAAGAACGTACTGCCCTGCCGCATACTGGCCACCACTTGGGCATCGAACATGCGCGGCTGCCGTGTCACCATTTCGCGCATCCAGTCGCGGCGAAAACCGTCCATCATCATCGCTACGGATTTCTTGTTGGGTGAGGGGTTGTCGATCCGCCAGCCAATAAGTTGCCAAGCACAGAACAGCAGCAAGAGTGCGGCGTAGTCGAGTGGTGAAAACACCATGGCGCGTTCGATCCAGGTCATGGCCGCGACACTAGTTGTGGATGAGAAAACTTGCCAGATGTATAAATTGGTAATATTACTTTACCAAATTGGAGGATCAGCCATGGACATGCCAACGCCAAATCCCGACGTTTTGCGCCGTAAAGCATTGCTTTTGCAGCGCTTATCAAAGGTATTGCCCGATGATGCTGTGATTCATGACCCTACTGAAACGCGGGCATACGAATGTGATGCGCTGACGGCTTACAGGTGCCCCCCGATGCTGGCGGTTCTGCCTTCGACCACTCAAGAGGTCTCGGACGTGCTGCGTATCTGTCATGAAGAAGGTGTTCCGGTGGTGCCACGCGGGTCGGGTACGTCATTGGCAGGAGGGGCGCTGCCGACGGCCGATAGCGTCATTCTGGGCATCGCTCGGATGAATGAGGTGTTAGAGACCGATTACGACAACCGGTTCATTCGCGTGCAGACAGGCCGAACCAACCTGAGCGTCACAGGTGCAGTTGAAGAAGAAGATTTCTTCTACGCCCCTGATCCATCTTCGCAGTTGGCCTGTGCCATCGCAGGCAACATCGCGATGAATTCCGGCGGTGCGCATTGTCTGAAATACGGTGTGACCACCAACAATCTGCTTGGCGTGAAAATGGTTTTGATGGACGGCAGCATAGTCGAGATCGGAGGCGCACATTTGGATTCAGGCGGGCTGGATCTGTTGGGTCTGATCTGTGGCTCGGAAGGACAGTTGGGCGTGGTGACAGAGGCAACCTTGCGCATCTTACGCAAGCCCGAAGGCGCGCGACCTGTTTTAATGGGGTTCGACGACAATGAGGTGGCGGGTCAATGTGTGTCCGACATCATCAAGTCCGGCATCTTGCCGGTGGCGATCGAATTTATGGATACTCTGTGCATCAAGGCGTGTGAGAACTTTGCCCATGCGGGCTATCCAGATTGCACAGCGCTGCTGATCGTCGAGGTTGAGGGCTCGGAGGCCGAGATCGACTATCAACTGTCGAAGATCATTGAGATCGCCCAGCGCCACAACCCGGTCGAGCTGCGCGAAAGCCAATCGGCCGAAGAAAGTGCGAAAATCTGGCTGGGGCGGAAATCTGCCTTTGGCGCTATGGGGCAGATGAACGACTACATGTGTTTGGACGGGACAATCCCGGTTTCCTCGTTGCCAGAAGTGTTGCGTCGGATTGGAGAGTTAAGCGAGGAGTACGGATTGCCCGTCGGCAACGTCTTTCATGCGGGCGACGGCAATATGCATCCGTTGATCTTGTTTGATGCCAACAAACCTGGCGATCTTGAAAAGTGTGAGGCGTTCGGCGCCGAAATTCTAAAGCTCTGCGTGGACGTGGGCGGGTGCCTGACGGGTGAGCACGGCGTGGGTATCGAAAAACGGGATTTGATGTCGCATCAGTACACGCCGCAGGATCTTGAGGCACAGATGGCGGTCAAAGATGTGTTCGACCCGAACTGGCTGCTGAACCCGGCCAAAGTGTTCCCCTTGGATGCCTCAGAAGCACGCCGTGTTGCGCGTATCGCGGCCCAATAGGCTCTAACAAAGAAGATTTTTGATGAAACCTAAGTCAGAAGCCGAACTGGCCGAAATGGTGGCCGGACTAAAACAACCGGTTCGCATTGTCGGAGGTGGGACCCGAGGTGTTTCCGGTCCCGAGGAAACTATCGAAACAGCTGGACTGTCTGGCATCACTTTGTACGAACCCGGCGCTCTGACCCTTGTGGCGCAAGCTGGCACCCCCGTGGCTGATATCGAGGCCGCACTGGAAGCAGAGGGCCAGCAGTTGGCCTTTGAGCCGATGGATCATCGGGGGTTGCTGTGCACGAACGGAGAGCCAACCATCGGTGGCGTGGTTGCCGCCAATATCTCAGGCCCACGGCGGATACAGGCTGGGGCGTGTCGGGATTTCTTGCTGGGTGTGCGCTATGTCGATGGCATGGGGCAGATTGTCAAAAATGGCGGCCGGGTCATGAAGAACGTGACTGGGTACGATCTGGTCAAACTGATGAGCGGTGCATGGGGCACGCTTGGCGTGCTGACCGAGGTCTCGTTGAAAATGCTGCCCAAACCCGAAGCAACCGCAACGTTGGCAATACAGGTTGCTGACGCGGAAACTGCAATTGACGCCCTGGCAGCGGCATTGAAACTACCGTTCGAGGTCAATGGCGCGGCTTATGATCCACAAGAGGGGCGGGCATTGTTGCGGATCGAAGGGTTCACGGACTCGGTAGCCTACCGGATTGAGCGATTGAAATCTGCCTTGCTGGAGTTTGGAGAAATCTCAGAAATTGACGATCCGGTTGCCCTTTGGCGCGACGTGCGGGACGTTCGGGCGTTTCATGGTCAGAGCGGTGATGTCTGGCGGATTTCGGTGAAACCAACTGACGCGCCCGACATTACGGCACGAGCCGCTGCAGATAAGACGCTGTTCGATTGGGGCGGCGGGTTGATCTGGGCTCTGGTGCCTGCGGGCACTGATCTGCGGGCCCGGTTGGGTGCGTTCGAAGGGCATGCGACGCTGGTGCGTGCGGATGCTGCCACGGCAGAGAAACTTGGCTCTTTCCAACCTGAACCTAAAGGCGTTGCGGCTCTAACCAAAGGCCTTCGGCAGAGATTTGATCCACGCGGCTTCTTCAATCCTGGACTTATGGGGTAGGCCGATGCAGACAACGTTCAGCGAAAAACAGCTACAAGACCCGGCTATTCAGCGTTCAAATGAAATCCTACGCAGTTGCGTCCACTGTGGGTTTTGCACCGCGACTTGCCCGACCTATCAGGTGCTAGGCGATGAGTTGGATAGCCCTCGCGGTCGTATCTACTTGATCAAGGACATGCTCGAGAATGAACGCGAGCCAGACGAAAAGACAGTCAAGCATATCGATCGCTGCTTGTCCTGTCTGGCTTGCATGACGACATGCCCATCGGGTGTGCATTACATGCATCTGGTCGATCACGCGCGAGAGTATATTGAGGCCTATTACAGACGCCCGTTCACGGACCGTGCCTTGCGTTGGGTTCTGGCGCAGATTCTGCCCTATCCGATGCGGTTTCGCTGGGCATTGATTGGGGCGAAGCTGGGGCGACCGTTTCGTTTCCTTATGCCGGATGCGCGGTTGCGGGCGATGCTGGACATGGCGCCAAAGCACATTCCGCCCGTCAGTCGGAACGACGACCCGCAGAGCTTTGCGCCCAAAGGTCAGCGCCTAAAGCGTGTGGCGTTGATGACGGGCTGTGCGCAAAAGGCACTGAACACAGATATCAATGATGCAACGATCCGGCTTCTGACCCGGTTAGGGTGCGAGGTCGTCGTGGCCGAAGGGGCCGGGTGTTGCGGGGCGCTCACCCATCACATGGGCAAGGTTCAGAAAAGTCATAAAGCTGCTGCGGCCAATATTAGGGCCTGGGTTTCCGAAATGGATGGTAAGGGGTTGGACGCCATCGTCGTCAATACAAGTGGATGTGGCACCACGGTTAAAGACTATGGGCATATGTTTCGAAACGATCCGCTTGCCCAGGATGCCGCGCGCGTGTCCAGTAAGGCAATGGACATCAGCGAACTGCTGGTGCAGCTCGACCTTCCGCGGGGCACGAGCAAGGACATGACGATTGCCTATCACGCAGCCTGTTCACTGCAACATGGTCAGCAAATCAAAACGCACCCCAAGGATCTGCTGAAAAAGGCTGGTTTCACTGTAGTAGAGCCTGCTGACAGCCATCTTTGCTGCGGTAGTGCTGGAACGTACAACCTGATGCAGCCTGAAATCTCAGGCCAATTGAAACGGCGAAAAGTCAGAACGCTTGAGGCCGAGAACCCAGATGTGATCGCGGCTGGAAACATCGGTTGCATGATGCAAATCGGCTCGGGAACCGGGATTCCTGTTGTGCATACGGTCGAGCTTTTGGACTGGGCCAGCGGCGGTCCGAAGCCGAAGGCGATGCAACAAGGGTATTCGACCCAACCCGAGATTCCCATTCTCAAGTGAAAGGTTTGATGCAGCACTGCATCAGTTTCCGGCAGAAACTTGCAATCAGGTAAGCGCCCTATTTTCGCCCCACCTGGCGCATAGGAGGATAGGCCTACAGCAACGCCGGAGAACCGATTGCGAAAATGGATCAAGGCTTTAGCACTGGCATTGACACCGATGGCTGCCATGGCGCAGGACAGCGGACTGAAAAGCCTTGAAACCACCGATGCCGGGCGGGCGTGGATGGCTGTGGGTCGATTAGACATCAACGGCGCTGGGTTTTGCACTGGAACCCTCATATCGCCAACTCTGGTCCTTACGGCCGCGCACTGCTTGTACGACAAGGTCACCGGGCGGCGGATTGACCTTTCTGATGTCGAGTTTCTGGCGGCATGGCGATTGGGGCGTGCGTCGGCCTACCGAGCGGCGCGCCAGGCGGTCATTCATCCGGAATACCGATACGACAACGAAACGTCGGCTGCACGGCTTCGCAATGACATTGCCCTGATTGAATTGTGGCAACCTATTCGAAGTACCACCATCATCCCCTTTGAAACAGGAAACCGCCCACATCGAGGGGAAGAGGTCGGAGTGGTTTCATACGCGCAGGACAGGGCAGAGGCACCGTCACTGCAAGAGGTTTGTTCGGTCATGACCCGCCGGTCTGAGGTTATGGTGATGTCCTGCGATGTTGAGTTTGGTTCATCTGGTGCACCTGTTTTTTCTTTCGACGGCGAACGGCCGCGCATCGTTTCGGTTGTGGCGGCCAAGGCTGAATTTAACGGTCAGCGCGTCGCTGTCGGTACCCCGGTCGAAGGAACATTGCATCTGTTGCAAGCGGAATTGTCTGCCGGTCGCGGATTTCTAGCACCAACACCCGACGGCGCGGCCAAAAGAAATATTGGCGCGAGGTTCATCAAGCCATGATGCGACTATTGCTTGGCACGCTTTCGTGCCTACTGGTTTTGTCGACCGCATCTTATGCCCAAAGCGCCAAGCGTACGCTAACGGACCGCGAGGATCTGTACGGCTGGGAGGCCATCGGTCGCCTGGACATTGGCGATACCGGATTTTGTACAGGCACGCTGATCGGGCGGGATTTGGTTCTGACGGCTGCCCACTGCGCTTTGGACAAATCTACCGGCAGGCCTTTCGAGCCGGGAGAGGTTACTTTCCGGGCCGGGTTGAGCAACGGAAAGTCCCTTGCCGATCGCAAGGTGATCCAGATCGCCGCACACCCGGATTTCGTGGCCAATGCACCGGTTTCTGCACCGCGTGTTCGCATCGACGTGGCTTTGATGCGGCTTGATGCGCCGGTGCCCCATGGTGTCGCTGATCCGTTTGCTCTGTATGATGGTCGCGTTAACGGCAACGAAATTAGCGTCGCTTCCTACGGGCGCGGCAGGTCCGAGTCGATCTTGCGCCAGCGTTCCTGCAATATCCTTCAGCGAGGCCAGGGCTTGATCAGCTTTGACTGTGACGTGACTTTTGGATCTTCTGGGTCTGCTATTCTGGCAAAAAAGGGGCCTCGCTGGCAGATTTTTTCGTTGGTGTCCGCTGGCGGTTGGGATGGTCGGCGCAAGGTCGGCTATGGCATGGAATTGTCCAGTATTGTCAGTGACTTGAAGGCTATATTGCGCCGTGACGCACCAAAACCCAAGGCCTCGATACGCCGTTTACAAGTAGGGTCCGGTAAGTCCAGTTCGGGCGCGAAGTTCATCTCCTCCGACGGGTCTTGAACTCGGTCAAAATGCTCCCCATCTGAACTGTACCGGGTCGCCACATACGGGGCTCGGCATACACCATCGCCCGTCCGTACGGAGGGCAAAAACAGATCGCTCAAACATGAGGATATGACTTATGCGTAGTTTTGATTTTGCACCGCTGCACCGAGCAACCGTTGGATTCGACCAGATCGCTGACATGATGGATCGCGTTCTGACCAACGATGTGGCTCAGCCCAGCTATCCGCCTTACAACATCGAAAAAACCGACGCCGACACTTATCGCATCTCGGTTGCTGTTGCCGGGTTTTCTGAAAACGACCTGTCGGTTGAAGTGAAGGAAAACGCGTTGATCGTCGCCGGTAAGAAAGCTGCCGAAGACAAAGACCGCAGCTACCTGCATCGTGGCATCGCCAATCGTGCGTTCGAACGCCGTTTTGCCCTGGCTGACCACGTGCGTGTGACCGGCGCGAGCCATGAGAATGGTATGCTGAACATCGACCTGAAGCGCGAGGTGCCCGAGGCGCTGAAACCGCGCCGGATCGAGATTTCATCCGGCAAAGCGATTGAAAAGGACGTGGTTGACGCCAAAGCCGTTAACTAAGGCTGGTCGACCACACGGCGGTAATCCGGCCTCTCTGGATTATCGCAGACTGCACGCCCCGCGTTCCTCCAGACGCGGGGCGTTGTTTTTTTAAGACTGTTTTACATCGGTTTTAAACATCTGGCATTGATAAAGGCCGTTGGGCTAGGCTCGTTCCGGGAAAGCCACTGATCCCATCCCAAACCAATTTGAAACAAAAGGACCTAGATACGATGCGTCTTAGCCAATTTTTCACGGGAACGATCTGCGCAATGCTTGCCTTCACCACGACACCTGCCAAGGCTGATGACACCGGCGCTTTAATAGCCGGTGTGGCGCTGGGCGTACTGGGCGCTTCAATTGCCCATCATCATTACCGGCATGGCGCACCATATCAGAGACATCCCGGTGTATCCTCTGAGGAAAATGCGATTGGTCTGTGCATGCACCGCACCAAAACCGCCATGGGGCATCAAGGGTACTACGCAGTCGATTTTGAGCGCACGCTTTCCTACACCAAAAATGCGGATGGTATTAACTTGATTGATCTGGAAGTGGCCCGTTCAAAGGACAGCAACGATGCGCGCAGTACAATCAAAGCGCATTGCGCTATCCAAGATGATTCCGTGGTGAATTTCCGGTATTCGAGTTACTGAAAGTCTTAACCTGACAAGGGACCAAATCCACCTACGAAATGGGTTGGATTCTTTGATTGTGAAAAGCGTTATGGGCATTGGGCTACCGCACGGCACGTCCTGCGTTCTTAAAGGCGCGAGGCGTCGTTTCTTGCCGGGATGAATGCGTCTGCGCTGGGCAGGTGAAATCAACCTGCCCGTCGATTGAGCTCGTCCCTTTATTCCCGCAAAGATTACGATATTTTATCGCGGCGGTTGGACTGCTAGTACGTGGAAACCCGGTGAAGCCAGCAATATTTGGTTAAATACACCGGATCGCGGCTCGGGTCGTTTGGGCAGGTAAGAGAAACTATTCAAAGATGGCTAACATACTGTTTTCGGCGATGAAGAACGAAGCCCCCTTTCTGTTGGAATGGGTCGCCTACCACAAAGCGATTGGCTTCGACCAAATCATTGTCGTTACGAATGACTCTGTTGACGCCACGGACGGCCTTCTACGGGCTCTGTCCGAAAAGGGCGAAGTCCAGACCATTCGCCAGAATGTGCCGGCAGACCGCTCTGCGCAAGAGAATGCCAACCGCTTGATAGCGGAAATGGGAATTCTGAACGAAGGCGACTGGGGCATCTTTCTTGATGCCGACGAGTTTCTAAACATTCACATCGGCAGCGGCACCGTCGCGGATCTTGCGCACCACCTTGAATCTCAGGACCGTATCGGGATGCTGATTAATTGGCGTGTTTTTGGGGATTCCGGAAACCTTGTCTTTAACGGCCGCTATATTTCCGGGGATTACACGCAATGCGACGCGGGCCTGGAACGGACACAATTCAAGACTTTTTTTCAAAAGAACAAAGAGACTCGGGGGTTTTCCCAGTTCCTGCACCTCTGTGATCTTGAACCTGCCGCCTCTCGGTTGGATCGGTTCTCGAACCCCAACGGCGAGGCCCTCTCTTTTAAAGACGCAAATGTGAACGATCGTCAAAGGAAGTTTCTCAAACGGTGGATTCAAACTGGCCAGAGCCCGATGGGGAACTTCTTCGGGCAATTTGACGGCTATAAGATCGCGCAAATAAACCACTACATGGTGCGAGATCCGCATTCGTTCCACCTCAAGGCGAAACGAGGTCGGGGATACAAAAGGACGAATGACCGGCACACAAAGGAGTTTTACAAAAAATGGAACCTCAATGAGGCTAGGGATGCATCCATTCTCAGGTGGGAAGACCGGACTCGACAACAAATGGAACGGCTGTCGAAAGTGTGCGGATTGCACGACATGCTTGAGCAGATCAGATCAGAGTATCTGAGCGCATGGCAGCCCCCGGACGAACAAAAACCGATACACTATTCACGCGATGTTCTGAGGATCATTCGCGAGAATGACCTGCACGGTGTGAGCTTGGACCCGCCATCCGGTTTTAAAAGAGGGATTGATGTCATTGGCAACTCCCTACCCGTCGCCTTGGCTCACTCGATCCGGAAATATTTTAGGTTTCATAAACGGTTGCCGAACCTGATCGCGCCGACGACCTTCACTGAAAAGCAGGTTCTATTCAAATTTTTTGGCCCTGTACCCGAGCCCAGCCCGTCTGACAAACTACGAAGCGCAGGGTATCTGCCACGCGCTTTGCGGGAAAAGGTGACCATTCCGAAGAGACCATGGATTTCAGATCGACCGGGGTTTCCGGCGAATGATGAGCTTCCCGAAGGCATCTATTATTTTAAATCGAACCACAGTTCTGGAACCAATATGCCGGTCGCTTTGCCGGCGTCAGATCAGCTGCGCACTGAGGTTACAGGAACCTCGGTCGAGTGGCTGACAAAAGTGCATGATGAAATACGCTCGCTCTGGTGGTATGAGACCATGCCGCGCAACATCTACGTCGAAGAAGATTTGAGCCTTGAGGGCGGCGACGCACCGGATTGGAAGTTTTTTGTGGTCAACGGTCGGGTTGTGCTGTTTCAGGTCGACACAGGACGCCAGACCCACCACATCCAGACAATCTATGATCGGCAAGGCAATTTCCTTGAGAAGGAATTGTATTTCAGATCCGGCGATCCGGTTTCAATTCCGGATTGTCTGCCAACAATGGTTCAGGTTGCAGAGGGGATCGGGCGGAGTTTTGACTTCATTCGTGTGGATATGTTCTTGAGAGACGATCAAATCTATCTGGGCGAAATCACGTTGGTGCCAAACGGTGCAACCAACAAAATTCGCAGTGCTGAGATTGACGCGCAACTTGGAGCAGCCTGGCAGTGTCCTTGGATAGGGCGTGTTGATCCCGATTGGTCAAACAGTCACTATTCGAAAGTGTGTTACGAACCGTGGGATTGAGCCAACGTCCTGTGGTTCCGACGGGTGCCCCAGAATAGTTTGATGTCGGTCTCGAAAAGCCCCGCACTTCTTTGCGCGGGACTTCTGTCTTTCCTAACAGTTCGATCAATTCCCAGCCGTCACCGACCCGATCGACCAAAACATTGTCTCGCCCGATGCATCGTCGACGCCGTCATTGTCGGTCATCACAAAAGCCTCGCCCGAGGGCAGGATGGCCAGTCCTTCGATTTTATCCAGAACATAGCCACCAGTCGATGTCAGGTCCGGCAGCAGGTCGCGGACCTCTTCCTTGCTGACCACAGGAAGTGTGCCACCCAGCGGGGCCGGGGTCATTTCGGACAGCGGGATGCGATAAACTTTCTTGGTCACAGCACGGTGATCGTGCTGGTTGTCGCGCTCGATGACATAGACATGATCACCAAAAGCCACGATCTCAGACAGCCCAACCCAGCCGGTGTCCGGTTGCGCCTTGGGATAGTGAACTGCACCCCATTCGCCGCTGTCCAGGTTATAGGCTACCAGTTTAACGTGGTTCTCCGGATCGTCTTTCCATTCTCGCTGGACAGCCATCCAAAGCGTGTCGCCGACCTTGGTGATGCCCTCAAACCCAAAACGTTGTTCAACAGCCATCAGCTCCGGCGGCAGACCGATCTCGCCCGCGCCGCCCTTGATCAGACCATCCGCACTGACGCGATAGATCGCGTGCGGGATTACGCGGTCGGTGCGTCCTTCCGAGGCGACGTAGAAACCACCCTCATCGTCCAGCGTGATGCCTTCCAGATCCAGCTTCTGCGCCGGCTGGCCGTTGGCGCGGTGGATGCGTATCACGTCGACAATGCGGGCAGGCTGTTGGCTGGGGTCGATCTTGAAAATTGAAGGCTGAAAGCCGTAGAAGCTGTCATTGACCGCATAGATCATGCCGTCGTCGTCAGCCACCAGGCCAGACAATGCACCCCAACCGATCAGTTCATCGGCCCCTGCCGAGGTTAGGTGCGGATAGGCCACAGGTGCGTCCTGATATTCGAAGATGCTGACATGCGCACGAGGGCCACCATCTTCGATCAGGTCTGCCTCGTTGGCCGAGATCAGCAGGTTGCGCTCGGGGATTGCAACATAACCTTCCGGGCCAACGCCCGAAGGCAGCAGTTGTTTCAGAACCGGGTTCGCTGGATCGGTGGCATCATAGACACCCACGATCGAGGCACGCTCGGCCCCTACAAAGATCATTGGCGTGCCGCCAAAGGTGGCCGCAGTCACGCTTTCTGGCTCAACACCTTTGGCGTCCGAACGTTTGTCCGGATAGTGACCAATCTGGATGATCGCTTTCTCGAACTCGGTGCCGTTTTCGTAAACAACGGTCCCATCCTTGTGGAAGATCGTCCAGCCGCGCGATCCGCCTTCGTAGTCACCTTCGTTGGCGGTGGCGAAGTGGTTGTCGTCGATCCATTTCACGGCGTCCGGCTCGCGCAGGCGTCCGGACTGGCTTTCAGTAAAGATTAGCGCGCCGCGTTCGTCCGTGGCGTCGATGCCTTCCAGATCAACGGCACCGGCAGAGAAGTGGCTGATCACGTTGCCGTCCTTGTCGACAACCGCGATGTGGTTGTTTTCCTGCAAGGTGACGACAGTTTCGCCCAACCTATTGATGTCCACGAATTCTGGCTCGGGGTCGGTCGGGGCAACTTCGGCCAGTCCGGTTAGCGAGGCCATCTTCATTCCGGAACAATCCAGCGCACCGTCTTTCAGCGGCACCAGTGCCAGCGATCCGGCAGGCAGTTGCGGGATCACACCGTCGTTCAGGTCTTCGTCACGCTCGTTCTCGATTGCGATGGCGACAAAGCTGCCATCGGGGGCAATGGCGACGCTGTCGGGCTGACCGCCCAGGTCACAGGCACCAGTTTCTGCCTTGCCCGCGATATCAACTGAGATCAACTTGCCCGAGGGGGCGGTATAACTTTCAGAGGTGTTCACGCCAACAAAGGCCGTCGCGCCCACAATGCCTACGGATGTCGGCTCACCACCCACATCCATTGCTCCCAACGGTGCCGGGTTCGCGGGATCAGTGATATCAACCATGCCGATCACGCCCAGTGGGCTGTCGGTGTAGACCAGCGTCATTCCATCCGCTGTCGCCGCGATGATCTCGGGCGAGGTCTCACGGTTGGTATCAGCTCCTTCGGCCATGTTTTTGACGACCGGGAACGAAGCAATTCGATTGAAATTCATCTCTGCCGTGGCCTGACCAGCGGTCAGAGCCAGGGCAGATGTCAGGCAGACAAAGCGCAATGACATCGGTTGGTATCCCCTCTTGATTGGATGAAAAGGGAATGACCGCAGGTCATTGCAGTGATGTGACGGTTTGTTTGCAGTTTTATGACAAACCAATCGGCTCCGGCGCGCTGCACCGAAGCCGCTTTAAATTAGACTGACATGCAGATGTATTTCATCTCAAGATAGTCTTCCATGCCATGATGACTGCCTTCACGACCCAAACCTGATTGCTTTACGCCACCGAACGGGCCCAGTTCGGTCGAGATGATGCCTGTGTTCACTCCGACGATGCCATATTCCAGCGCCTCGGCTACTTTGTATACGCGGCTCAGGTCCTTGGCATAAAAGTACGAGGCCAGACCGAAGATCGTGTCATTGGCCATGGCTATTACATCGTCCTCATCCTCGAACTTGAACAGTGGTGCCAGGGGGCCAAAGGTTTCTTCCTGTGCGACCTTCATCTGTTGCGTTACGCCGGTCACGATGGTGGGCTGGAAAAAGGTGCCACCCAGATCATGGGGCAGACCACCGGTCAGGATGACACCGCCTTTTTCTGTGGCATCGGCGATGTGTTCGCGCACTTTGTCCACCGCCTCATCACTGATCAGCGGACCGGTTGTGGTGCCTTGGGTCAGGCCATCGCCGACCTGTAGTGCTTCGGTCGCTGCCTTAAGTTTGGCGGCGAACTCGTCATATACCCCAGCCTGCACGTAGATGCGGTTAGCGCAGACGCAGGTCTGGCCGTTGTTGCGGAATTTGCACATCATCGCGCCTTCGACAGCTGCGTCCAGATCGGCATCGTCAAATACGATGAACGGTGCGTTGCCACCCAACTCCATCGAGCATTTCATTACTTGATCGGCGGCCTGCCGCAGCAGGATGCGCCCTACTTCGGTCGAACCGGTGAAGGTCAGCTTGCGTACACCGGGGTTCTCGCAAAACTCCTTGCCGATCTCGCTGGCCTGAGACGAGGGGACCACGTTAAACACGCCGGCAGGTATACCGGCCTGTTCCGCAAGCAGTGCCAGAACCAGCGCCGACAGCGGGGTTTCCGACGCCGGGCGGGCGACAAATGCGCAACCTGCGGCCAGCGCCGGGCCCGCCTTGCGGGTGATCATTGCGTTGGGAAAGTTCCAAGGCGTGATCGAGGCTGCAACACCGATAGGCTGTTTTAGAACCGTAATACGTTTGTCACGCTGATGGCCCGGGATCGTCTCGCCATAGACGCGCTTGGCCTCTTCGCCAAAAAATTCGATGAAGGACGCGCCATAGGCGATTTCACCTACGGCCTCGGCCAGCGGCTTACCTTGCTCAGCCGTCAAGATTTTACCCAGATCTTCGGCGTTTTCCATCATCAGTTCGAACCAACGCCGTAGGATCGCAGCGCGTTCTTTTCCGGTCAGTTTGGCCCATTCTTTTTGGGCAGCCTCAGCCTGAGCAATCGCTCCGGCCACCTGAGCACGGCTGACATCGGCAACTTCGGCCACCATATCGCCACGCGCCGGATTGGTCACAGCAATGGTGCCGTTGTCGCCGTCCACCCACTGACCGCCGATATAGGCTTTGGTCACCAGAAGGTCGGGATTTTTCAAAAGGGATTTCAGGTCGGTTGTCGCGTCCAGCATGGGTTAGCCTCCGGCAGGAATTGGTTCAACGCACCCAATCAGGTGGGGTCTGGTATGTCTATGTCCACAATGGTGGTCGGATCAATCCAGATTTGATCAAAAACTCAGGGATCATGTTGGTATTTCGCGCCTATCTTTTTCAGACTGAGTTTGCCAAAGTCTGCATGAATTTTGGACCTAAGGGGATGTAAATCATCGTAACATTCCCTATCTATCAGGTAATTAAAGATAAAAGGGATAGCAGAGATGTCGAACCATCAATTTGACGCCTTGATCGAAGAAACTCAGGCGAAAGTGCGTGAAAGCCAATCGCAGATCGAAAGCCTGACTTCGCGGATCGACGCCGCCCGCGCCAAGATCGGCACTGCCGAGGCGGATATCGACATTGAAAACGCCACGCTTGAGGATGTGCACGCCCATACAGAGGTTATGAATGCCAATATCGCCGAGCTGATCATGGGCCTGGACGACGTCACCAATGCGTTTTCCAAAGATTTCGACGAGATGCGCTCGAAAACCGGGTGGGAGAGCTTTGTCGGCATCTTCGCGAAAGGTAAATCGGAATCGATGCGGCAAGAGCGGATGCGCACCGCCAATATCGACGACAAGCTGCAGGACCTGATCGCCAAGTCGGACGTGATCGTTAAGCTGCTGGAAGGGCAGCTGTCGGTACTGGAGGAGCAGCGTGTCAAGGTTGAAAACAACCTAACTGCCACGCTGGACGATCGTGAGGCCACCGTGGCTGAGCTGGAATCGCTGCGGGTCGAGATTCAGGGTATGGATCCAACCATCATCACGTTGGAAAACAAGATCAGCGTCGAACAGGACGCCGCCGCGCGCACCCAGCTGGAAACCGAACTGGCTGAGCTGAACAAGCAATACAACGCCAAGGTTCAGGAAGAGCAGGTCAAGCTCGCCAAGTCACAAACGCTGGAGCGGTACATCGAAAAGGGTAAGACCTGGGTCGATTCACTCCAGAACCAGGCGGCGACGCAGATGGTTCTGATCAACAAGCTGCAGACAGACACGCAACAGCGCGTGGTGCTGTATGACGCCCTGACCAAATCTCTGAAAACCGCGCAGCAGCAGGACGTGGCCCACCGCATCAACGAGATCGGCGTGCAGACCGACCAAGAGGCGCAAACAGCCATGGCCGCCATCGGCACCGCGACCAATCAGAAAATGGCCGACATGCTAGAGGCGCATGAGGACCACATGGTCTTTGCCCGTGACGTGCTGGAGAAAAAGGCCAAAGCGGATGAGCGCTTTGCCCGCCGTTTTGCCTCGATTGTCGAGAAGCATGATAAGAATTTGTATGGTGGGTGATGCACAGAAGCCCCGTAATCAAATACTTCGGAGTTTTGGCAGCATTAGTCTTGTCGCTTTACTTTGCGTATTTGGCGAAGGACATTTCAGCATTCCAGCTTGAAGGTTCTGCCCAGTACCTTTGGTACATTCCAGCAGCGATATGGACTATTGGTTTCGCGTATCTGTTTGTACAGACTTGGTTTGTAATGGTTTGGGTGTTTGTTTCCATTCTTAAACTCTTGGACGGAATGACAGCAAGTTGGCCCCGATCCATAAGGGAATTGTTTGGTATCCAAGACTTTGGATCTAGAAGAAAATGAACGACCCCACCCAAGACCATGTCGGCCTGACCGACACCTTCGCCTCACGCCGCTATTTCCGCAAATTCGAGGTGATCACCGTCCACCTCCTGCGCGTGGCCGCTACGATGGAGGCCGAAGGCGCGATCAGCAAGCAAGAGGTGCGGATCGTGTCGCGCTACCTCTCGGGGCTGCTCTACACCTTCCGCGCGCTGTCAATGAAATACCTGTTGGTCGGGCGCGATACAGGGCGGTTTTTTGGCAGCCTTGCCATGGACAAGCGCGACAGCGGGTTTCCGGTGGCGGCCGAGCTGCTGACCATGGCCAATGACGCGCAACAGGCGCAGGTGCATCTGGCGAATATGCCCTCGGAAGACGATCTGAAAACCGACATGGTTCGCACTATCATCGGAGATCAGGAAATCCCCACCAAGCTGCAATTCGCGCTGTCTCAAAGGCTCTATTATGAGGAATTGCTGAAGGGGCAGCTGTTTTGGGCGCGCAATGATCCCGAATGCCACTGGATCGGGAACGAAGGCGAGCGGCGCAAGTTCATGATCCACTGGGCGGTCTATGACAGCCAGATCAACCTGCCGGTCATCTATCTGATGCAGTTGGAGGACAGCGGCAAAACCGCCCTGCCCAAAGACCAACGCCGCTGGCCCGAGGTGCAGGCGCATCTGATGGCGCAGGCGCTGGGCGGGTTGAAACTGGTGACCATTGCCAAAGGCTTCGATCAGGACTTTGACGACCTGCATCCCAAACACATGCGCCGCATCCATGTGGGGCCGATGTATTCCTCGGCCTATACTGAGCAATCCGGTCCGCTGCGGCAGGTGCTGGAGGATGCACAAGCGCCAGAGGGGCAGGACTGGGCACTGGCATGGACCACAGAGGAACTGGAAAGCGAAGAGGTCATCGAAGAACGCGCCGGATGGTTTTCGACCGTGGAACGAGAGGTCTTTGCCCTCGACCCGTTCGGCGGGCAAGGGGCCGAAACCGGGGCGACGCGAACGCAGCGGTCGATCATCTTGCCCCAGCGTCCATTCCAGGTACTGGCCGAGCGTAACCCGCCGGGATTTGCTGATGTGCGCAAGTTCGTCGTCAGCAAGTCGGGGCAGGTTTTGAGGTATTAAAAGCAAAGGCGATTTTGAAATGAGTTTGATGTCAGATCAGATGGAATTGCGCGAAGACGACATTCGCAAGCACTATCCGGCCGCGACCGCCTTGTTGAACGGGTTCGAACATGCGCCACGGATTGCTAAGGCTGTCGAAGCTACCGTTGAACGCTCGTCAGGCGTGTCGACAGGGCGGCGATTTCGCTCTACCACGCCGGGGTTGGTTACGCGCCGCACAGCGCGGGCAGATGGGGTGCATCTGGTCGAGCGGATCGAGGCGTCGGACGATGGCGATGCGTTGGTCTCGCCGCCACAGGCGACCACGCAGCAGGCCATTCGCCGTGCCATTGCTATAGCTCTAGCCGTGGCCGAAGCCTATGCCGAGCAGACCCCGTTGGCCGATCTGAAACGTGCGAACCTTGCGGGTGATCTGCCCGCCGCCCGCAAGACCGAATTCTCGGAATTGCTGACGGCTGAAGCGCTGATTACCTCCCACATTTTCGGCAACGCACTGGCCTATCTGATGTCCTCGCATCTGGGCGAGACCACTGTTGATATCGGCGAGATCGAAGAGGTTCTGACCGACAATGGCCAACTCGCTCTGCACGGTGCGCTTTGGGAATTGGACCAGACGCTGGCCAAGCATGCGCCCGACGACGCTCACCTAATCGCGGCCACCAGCGCCTATGCCGAGCAACTGATGGACAAGGTCGCCCTGCGCGCCCAATCCGCAGGCCATCTGGCCCCGTTCCAGAACGCCGCTTGGCATATCGAGGCCGACGATCTGACCATCCGTGGCTTCGAACCGGCATCGAAGGCCAAATCCACTACCCTGACCATGACGTTCAAGAAACCGAACGAGGTGGTCGGCAACCATATCGCCAAGTATCAGGCGATGAAGCTGGCCAAGATGCTAATGGCTTATGACTTTGACCGCCGCCTGAACCCATTTGCCGAGCTGGGCGGGTTCATCTTCACCTTCATGGGCGACGGTAAACCGGGCACCGGCAAGACCACCCTGATCCAGATGATGGCCGGGTTGATCAACGACTATTGCCAGAACGCGGGCTATCCGTTCCGCTATCAGAACCTGAGCACCGACAACATCGACAGTTATCAGGGCAAATCCGGCCAGAACGCCAAGGCGTTTATCAACACGATCGTCGACCCCTTGGTTATCGGCTTCGGCACCATCGACGATATCGACCAGCTGGCGGGCAAACGCGGCGACCGGCAGTCCAGCGCTGGGCAACTGGAAATCACAGCTGTGCTGATGGAAAGCTTTGCGGGCGCCAATACTGTCGTGCGCGGCAACTGCACCTTTGGCATGTTCTCGAACTATCCCGAGAACGTGGACGACGCCCTGCGCCAACGCGCTGGTGCGCGGTTCCTGGTGGACGGGCCGCAAACGCGCGAGGATTACATCGACATCCTGCACCTGCTGATGGGCCGCAACCACGACATCCCGCTGGGCGAACACGACGCCTATGCCGCGCAGGAAATCAAGAAAGCCGTCGCCGCCAGCTTCGAAAGCCATTCCCGCCCGCATGAGGACGCTTTGCTGCAGGTCTATGACCGGGTGTCCGGCGATATCGGCCAGATGGACACCATCGCCAAGCTGGGCACCTACCTCAAGGCGATCCAGCAGGCGGACGAGCGGTTCACTGGCCGCGCGATCAAGAACATCACCGATGCGGTCAAAGTCCGCGCGATGGATTTTGAACTGCCCGACGAATGGATGGAGAACCCCGACTTGTTCCTGTTCCGCGACTACGACACAAAGAAAGCCATGATCGAGGACCTGCGCCAGCCGATCACGGTGGACATGGTGATGCAAGAGATCAACCGCTACGCCGACAGCGAGTTCCGCTATGCCGACAAGAGCGACGAGGTCGCCATCGAGAACGCGGTTCGAGAGATGGACAGGATGGAAGAGGCCAAGCGGCGGTATTTGGAGGGGAAGAGAAATGGATGATCTTCTGCCGCTTGTTGCGTATTATTCCTTAAGCGTCGCTATTTCGGCGGTCGTGGGTTGGCACGCTGGAAAACTCCGTTTGAAGAGAGACGAGCATACCGGAATGGGAGCGGTACTCGTAAGTTTGGTACTTGTATTCGTTGTGGTACCCATTGGGCCGGTCATTCTTTCATCAATACTTTCGGAAGGGTTCGGTAGCGTTCCGACCGTTCTGAGTTTGTGGGGCTGGCTCCTTCTTCTTTCTACAGGTTCTGAAGGCGGGGCCAAGTTCCTACTGCTCCTCGTAGTTTCGAGTGTTGCAGTGTGCCTATTGAACCACGCTTTGGGGCGACGCGCGGCAGCTGAAGGCATTGACTCCCGGCGAGAGTTGGAAAGCCGATTAATTGCACAGAAAAGCCGGATAGAGGAGGCCAAGCGGCGGTATTCGGAGGGGGAAGAGCTATGAGCGACGTGCTCGTTGCAGGAAGCTATTTTCTGACTGCCACAATGGCCAGCTTCTTCACGGGTTGGTTCGCGGCCGAAGGAAAAGTGCCTCTTGTTATCACACTTCTTTGTGCGCCGCTTGTAGGTATGGCGCTTGTTCCGAGCGTCGCAATTGAGGTTTATTTTTTACTTTCAGTTGGCCGATTTGGCGCTGGGGCGATATTTCTTTTCACAGGGTTTGTGTCTGTAGTCTTGGTTTTCCCATGGGTTCTGTTGATTGGCCCAATCCTGTCAGCATCAATCTGCTGCATAGGCTATTATTTCCGTTCTGATCTTTTTCCGATGGATGCAGCGGGTAGGGAAACGGCAAGGCGAATACGCCGTCAACGCCAAAATATGGTTGATGTGAGTAGTATAGGCTCCACTCGAAGGAACAGAAAAAATTGATCCGCCTCATCGAAAAAGGCCTGATGTTCGGCAACCTCGTCCACATCTCCAGCCCGGCTCTGGTCGAGCGGTACAACCGCGCGCTGCAGCATCTGGCGGGCAAGACCACGGCGCTGACGGATTTCCATGTTGATATCTCGGGTTATTCGCCGGAGGTGGGGATTGAGCTGGAGGACGAGCTCTACCTCAACCCCAACGGGGTCAACCGGCAGTTCATCCTGCTGACGACCGAGCAGAAACGCGCGCCTTTGTTGAACGTCAAATTCTCAACCTCGCGCGATATCCTGCGTGAATTCATCGAGATGAACGAGGCGCAGCTGTTCGCCCTGACCGCCACCGACGCGGTGGCCGGAGAGCTGGTGAACTCGGTCTTCAAACTCACCACCCCGCGCGACTTGCTGAACCTGCGCAAGATCGAGATTGAGGCCGACACGGTTGGCGGCACTTTGCGCAAGGCTGAACAACTTGCGGGCATGGTAGAGCAGTTCAAAACCGAAGAAGACGCTTGGTTCGACGATGTACTGATCGCCGAGATGATCGAAACAGCCAAGGAAACCGGCGACGTTACCCGCAACCCGGTCCACCTGCGCCACACGGCTTTTGAACAGCGCAATTTCTGGACGGCGCATTTCGGCGGGCTCTACCTGTTCCCTGATCTGGACTATCCGGCAACGATTTGCATGGGCGACCGACCCGATGATCTGCCCATTGACCGCGTGTTTGATCCTACGCAGAGGCACCAGATTGCGGCATTTCTCAATGACAACAATCTCGTCGAAACAATCATCGAGGCGCGGGGCGTGAACTCTGCCGCCGTTCTTCAGCAAAAGATGGATTTTCTGACTGTCCATGCCGCCGCAGACGCGGGCGTTGACCTGACCGGGTTGGACCGGAGAGACATGCGGCGTCTGGCCCGGAACCATGCTGACCGTCTGCCCGAGGCGTTTCATGGCCTCGCTCAACTGCTGCGCTGGGCGAGCGATGGCGGGCCATGGCCACGCATAACCTCGGATCATCCGGCTTATTTCTACACTCTGCGCGCAGCCGACACACCGCATCGCGATCTGGTAAATATGTTGCTGACCGAGCTGGCCCCGCTGGACCCGCGCCAGATGTTCATCTGCCACAAGGAATTGTTTTATATTACCTATGCCGCCTGGCCCGAGGCCAAAAAAGCCTATGTTGCCGACTTTCTGGAACGCGAGTATCAGGTGGACAAGGCAGGCGCCCGCGCCGCGCTGTTCGGTCACGAACCGGATATGAGCGGCCAAGACCGGGTCAGCGACGAAATCATCGCGCGCGTCGGGCCTTGGGGTGCGTTGAGGAAGGGTTAATATGTTCGGAGCGTTGCGCCTTTTTCTGGTCTTGCTGGTGATCCAGACCGTCGCGTATTTCGCCCTGTCGCTCTATTCGCGTGGTGTGCGGCGTCGGAAACTTGAGGACTGGTGGGACGAAAAGGGTAAAACCGGCAACAAACAAGCCTTTGTCGATCGCGGGTTGCATGTGTATGACAATTCGTTCCGGCGCAAACTGATCCTGGGGGTCTATATTGTCCCTTGGGTTGCGATTGGCGCGCTGATTTATATCGTGAACTACATGTGAGGGTTACGGCATGGCCTATGTGAAATGGGCGTTCATTATCATCTTTTGGGGCACGATTGCCGTGATCCTGCAATACTCGCTGCCGCAGCATGACGTTGTGCGCATCGTGAACACCTATGAAGAGCGTCAGGACCTGAACGACTGGACCCGCATTTTCTGGTCCGAACCTGATGATCAGTCGACCAGCCTTTCGAACCGTGATGTGCAGTTCATTCAGGCCGTGCGGGCCAATGGCAAACCAATCGTTTATCGGAATGAAGACACCAGTTGGGGATGGCCGCCGTATTTCAAGTTCGACACCGCAAACCTGTATACCGAGGCCAACGATGCGATCTCGGACAAGGATGATCCGGATTGGGTTGTTGTGACCCACTATGGCTGGCGCAATGAGTTCATGTCGATTTTCCCAAATGCAGTGTTTATCAAGCACGTGGATGGGCCGGATGTTCGTATTATCCCTTGGTTCAACATCATTTTCCTGACTGTGTTTTTCGCAATTGTCTGGGCGATATGGGTGCGCTGGCGCAGGTTCCGTCAGGCAAAGATCGACCCTATGCTGGAAAACGTCGAAGATGGATTCTATGCGGCAGGCGATGCAATCGAAGAAAAACGTCACGGATTTCGTCGCTGGTTGGACAGTTGGAAGTCTAAATAACCCCTTCAGTCATCGCTTTGAGGCTTGGTTACCGAACTACAAACTCAGCATGCAGCGCGCCGGCCGCTTTGATCGTTTTGAGGATGTCGATCATGTCACGTGGTGATACGCCAAGCGCATTCAGCCCGGCCACCACCTCGGACAGGGTGGTAGCCTCGGGGATTTCCGCCAGCCCGGCGCCTTCATCTTCTTCGATCCCGGCGATGGTGCGGGGGACGACCACCGTCTCACCGCGGGCAAATGGATTGGGCTGGACCGCTATAGGTGCTTCCTCGACCGTCAGGGTCAAATTGCCCTGTGACACCGCCACGCGCGAGATCCGAACCTCTTGTCCCATGACGATGGTGCCCGAGCGTTGATCAACGACCACGCGGGCCTTGGTTTCAGGCTCGACCAGAATGTTTTCAATCCGGCCCAATGCATGCGCAGTTGATACCGACTGGGTCGCCGCAATGTTCAACTCTACCGTTCCGGAATCACGCATGATTGCTACCGCTCGGTTGAATTCTGTATTGATCGCGGTCTCTATGCGGCTGGCCGTGGTAAAATCCGGCTCTCGCAATGCCAGGCGCATTTGCGTCAATGTCGAAAGGTCAAAGTCGATCTCACGCTCAACACGCGCGCCCGAGGGGATCACACCAGATGTCGGCACGCCCTGCACGACCGAAGCGGCATCGCCTTCGGCCACGGCACCCCCTGCCAGAACCGTACCTTGCGCAACTGCGTAAATCTGACCGTCAGCCGCATTTAGGGGCGTCATTATCAAAGTTCCACCTAGTAGACTTTTTGAGTCGCCAATTGCCGAAACCGTGACGTCGATCTGACCGCCGACCCGGGCAAAGGGCGGCAGGCTGGCTGTCACCAAAACGGCCGCCACATTTTTAGGGCGAAAATCTTCACCGTTCACATTGACGCCCAGCCGTTCCAGGATGTTCGACATGATTTCTTCGGTGAAGGGCGCGTTGCGCAATCCATCACCGGTACCATTCAACCCGACGACCAAGCCATAACCCACGAGATCATTGCCTCGGACCCCATCGAAATCCACCAGATCTTTCAGGCGGATCGCCCCGGCAGAAGCGATGCTGGGCAACAGCATCAATAAGAAGGCAAGAATTCTCATCTCAGGAAATTCACCAGCGACAAGTTCGCGTTGCGGACGGTGACGGAGTACAAGCTTTCCAATTGGAATTGGACGGTCTGCATTTGGGCGGCGGTTTCATAAGGGTCTGCGGCGACCAGCTCGTTCCGGCTGTATTCCAGGCTGGTCTGCGCCGCGCTGTTGCGCGTCGCGGCCTGTTCGATCCGCGCCTGTACCGAGCCGACCTGCGCCCGCAGATTCACTATATCGTTCTGGGTGTTGGCCAGATCATCACCCAGCTGCTTGAAAAGACCTGTGCGTTGGTCCCTTGGCAGGTTCAGCGCATCATCGGATGCCAATGCGGCAATCGCTATATCGCGTATCGCAGTTTTGAGAGCTGGGTCCGTTGCCTTGATTGGTATCTTGACGCTTTCATTCTCGGATATTTGCATCGGTGCTAATGAAGTATCCGAGCCTTGATAGATCAGAGCATCAAACCCGGCGGGATCATTGAACCAGTTTTCTGACGCCAGCCGGATATCTGTCACAGTAACGTAGCCAGTCAGTTCCGCCTCAAGCGCGGTCAACAGCGTGTCGCTCGAAGGTAGGGGTGAAACATCCGTGGCTAGGCCGGAAAAAAGGCTTCGCCCGCCCACGCGCGTATTCAATGCGGACATGATCGTGTCCAGCTCATTCCGAGCCTGCACCGAGGCGTTTTCGTGACTGACCGCCTGGTTCGATGTGCCAAATGCCAGCAGGGATGAGGTGACCTCAGTTACCGAGTCATTCACCGTCGTCAAACTCAGCTGCATGGCGTCTGTGAACAACTCAGCCTCGGCGGTCGACACTTTGTAGGCGCTCAGGCGCGACAGGCTACGATCCAAATCCAAAATGTACGAATAATCGCCATCCAGTCGCCCAGAAACATCCTTAACTTGGCCGGTGGACATCTCGTAGGACAGGGTTTCAATCCGGTTTCTGAGTTCGGTCGAGCGGACCTGCAATGCCATCCCCCGCGCCAGATCACCGATTGACGTCAAATTCATCATCACAGCCTCAACAAGGTTTCCATCAATTCATCAATTACCGAGATGACTCGAGCATTTGCGGCGTAGGCCTGCTCAATCTCCATAAGGTTTTGCAGTTCCTGATCGGTGTCCACACCTTGTTCTGCCTCTATCCGGGCCATTTCTAGCTGCGCATTATTTGCAAAGGTTAATCGTTCACTGGCGGTGTGGGCATTGGACCCCGTTTTGGACATCAACGCTTCGGTCAGGTCAGAGGAGCGCATGTCGCCAGTGCTAAAGGGCGATCCTGCGATGGGGCGCGATTCGTTCAAAACAGCTCCGAATGCCTGCAATTGTGTCGCATCGCCCCGAGAGCCCGGCGTAGCCGCGCCAAGCCCATCGCGCAACTTCCAACTGTCGCCGTCATTGTCGGGGTCCACAATCATGTTCAAGCTAAGCCGCAAGGCCAATCCCTCGGGTGCTGTCGCATCGAAACGGTTGCCAGCATCGGTGAATAGCCCCGGGTCCGTCGGTAGCGCAGTGGGGTCCAAACCCGGCGTTTCGAACCGTTCGATCAGATCGCGGGCGACTGAATCCAAATCAGCTTGCGCCTCAACCGCCAAGTCATCGCGAATCTCGAACTGCGCCGCCAACGCACCACCGCGTATCTGAGCCGTGTTACCGCTGGTGCGCACCGGGTTGCCATTCATCTCCAACCCCGACAGTAGGCCGTTGCCTACGGTCATGTGGGGCTTGGTTTCGCCGGTTGTGGTAAACGAGAACTCGGCCGCGGTTCCCTCCAACAGGATCAAGCCACCATCGGAATACAGGGACACCTGATCGTCTGCGCGCGGTACCGCATTTACCGGTATCACCGAATTTACTTGGTCGATCAGCACCTGACGCTGGTCTAGCAGGGCACCAACGTCGCCACCCGAATGTTTGACCTGTGGGATTTTGGCGTTCAGCGCTTCGATATCTTTTAAGGTTTGGTTCAGGCCGTCGACCAGTTTGCCAATCGTGCGATCCGCATCAGAGCGCAGCTGCCGCACCCCTTCAGACGCATTGTTGATGCTGTTGGTCAGATCGCGGCCTGTGCGGGCGACCTGATCCAGCCGTTCGGATGAGTCTGGCAAACTGGCCGCGGTAATCAGGCTGCTGTCGAACTCAGCCAGACGATTGGCAACGGATGCAGGGTCATCCACTGTGCCAACGACACCTTCCACCCCTGCGTGAAAGTTGGACAGCACGGTTTGATATGCCAATTCTGCATCGGTGGTGCGGCGATTGGCGGTGAGGACCGGATCGTGGTTGCGAACAACTCCGACCGTGCGCACACCGGTCCCAGAGAGAACATTCGTGGTCAGTTCCAACGACCTGCGGGCATAGCCCGGTGTCAACGCATTGGCGATATTGTCCGACACTACCGAGGTACCACGGCTGGATGCCGTCAGCCCGCTTACGGCGTTATTGAATGCTGTCGACAAATTCATGAAGCAGCTCCCCTTTCCGGATCAAGAGCTAAATCAGCGCTTGAGATTGGTTGTTTCCTGCAGCATTTCGTCCACGGTTTGAATCACCGTGGCGCTTGACGAATACGCCCGCTGGGTCTGGATGAGTGAGGTCAGCTCGGTTGCGATATCGGCGGTCGATTCTTCACGTGCGAAGGAGACGAGATCACCTGTCGGGCCCTCCCCGGCGTTCCACAGAAAGAAGGTGCCGCTGTCGCGCGACGGCGCGTAGGTCTGACTGTCCAGTGCGGTCAGGCCGTTGGGATTGGGTACATCCGCCAGTGGGATCTGGAACATGCGGCGGCTGACGCCGGTATCATAAAACGCATAGACGTAACCATTTTCATCGACCTGGACACTGGTCATCGTGCCCACAGCCGAGCCGTCGCGTGTAATCGACACTGGTGCGAATGTGTCCGACAGTTGCGTGACGCCGTCCGGGTCGCCGATCTGGCCGATATTGATCTCCATTGGGCCGCCTGCGACACTGACGACGACGCTGCCGGTGGTCGGATCATACGCCCCGCCAGACACAGGCGTGACGCTTGCCAGAGTGCCGCCGGCTGTGCGGCTGTCGGTGAAGGTCAATGTGTATTCGCCGATGACCGCGCCGCCCGACGCTGAATCGCGCAGCACCATGGTCCATTCATTGCTGGTTCCTGTTGCAGGGACGGTAGGCACCAATTCGATATCAATGCTTTCGGATTTGCCTAGGTTGTCAAAATACTCAACTGACAGCGGCTGTGTGTCGCCCGGTGCCCCGGCATCTGTGGCCGTAGCTGGTAGATTCATGCGCAGATTCATCTGAGTGGTTGGGGAGCCGGACAGTTGATTCACGCTAAGCTGTACGGGTTCCAATGCTGCTGGCGTATCACGGGGCACAGCAGGGATTGAACCGTCCGGATTAGCGCGCCAACCTAGCAGAACAAGGCCAGATTCAGTCACCAGATACCCTTCGTCATTGGTGTGGAACGAGCCGGTCGTGGTCAACAGCATCTCATTCGAGCCACCCGCAATCTGTGAGCTCGGGCGCACGGGCAACATACCTCGGCCACGAACGGCTAGATCGGTCGAATTGTTTGTAGTTACCAGCGACCCGCGCTGACCAATCAGGCGCTGACTGGACGTTCTGACCCCGCCCGCCGAGTAACTGCCGCCTTGGCCTGACGTGACCATCGAATGAAAATCCGTTTCGACTCGCTTATAGCCAAAGGTTGATGAATTCGCGATGTTGTCTGAAATCGTAGCCAACCTGTTGGCGTTGGCCTTCAATGAAGCCACACCGGCATTTAGCGAGGAGGAAATCGTCATTGGCACGCCCTTCTGTTGCGTCAATCGTTGATGCAACAGCTAGCGCACTGCCTCTTAACAGCGGGCTAACAGATAAAATGCCGCCTATCCTGTGATTTTCAGGTGTCGCGCAGAAAGATGATTTCGATCCTGTTGTTACGCACGGCCATCGGGTTTTTGTCGAACAATTCCCGATCCGCATGACCGGTTACGCGATCCAGCCGTGACGCCGTAAAACCCTTATCTTCAAGCAATCGCCGCACCACCTGAGCACGTGATGTCGACAAATCCCAAGATGGGTCGCGCGCCAATACGACAGGAGACGCACGGACATGGCCTTCGACCGAGACTTGGTTCGTCACCAAATCCGATGAGCGTGCCACCAACAGTGCCAGTGCCCGCATCATGGGCGTCGGTTCATCCGTATCTGCTTCGAACAAAGACTGCTCCTTGGTATCGAACAATTCGACCACCAACCCCTCGTCGGTGACGCGCGTGACGATGTGTTTCAGCACCTTGTCTGACACCATGCTTTCCCCGGTGCGGCCCAAAAGCTGCGCTTCCAGCGTGGAAAAATCTTTGGATAGTTCCTTGCTACCATCGGGATTAACCCCGATTGACCATGGCTAGAGCGAAGGCCAAACGAAAGCTGTGTGCGATTTGCTGCACGCCCCACTGTGACAAGGCCGGAGCTATCGGGAGCCTGGCCATAGGGAACAATGAGTAGCTTTGAATAAGGAACTCTGCGACTCTGATATGCAACCCAAGCAACACGGCCAAAGTTAGGCCGGCCAACGTTAGCAAATACCCCATAGCCGGGACAGGATCTGCCGCTGCTGGGCCTAGGATTTGGGATAACGAGGTCGCCTGAGCGGCAATTGATCCCGCTGTTTGCAGCGCCAGCACGAATAACCGCAGCGACAGGCCCAGAGCCATCCCAACTAGCACTTCGGTAAAAACCAAGCCGACCATTGTTGGCAAGTCCGACTGATCAATAGGCGCAGGAGCCGCTGGCGCAACAATCAGAGTAAAGGCCGCGGCAATCCCGAATTTAACCCTTGTCGGAATACTACGCTCACCAAAGGCTGGCAGCAGCGAGACCATGGCCGAAACCCGCAGGAAAACAGTGAAAAGATGCCAGAGGCCTTCTCCCAACTGGGGTAAGAGTTCTGGCGGTAGCGTAATCACGCAGTCACCGTTCCGACCAGCGCCGGACGCGCCTCAAGCCCAATTTCCTCAAAGGACAGCACCGGGTTGGTTACACCACGGGCGTGCATGATGGTGCGCAACAACCGCCGCCGCCTGGTCGAGGTCACTACCGCAGGAAACAGCCCGTGATCGGTGGATTGTCCAACGCTTTTAACAACACCGTCCGCCAATTTGTTGAACAGGTTCGGTGGCAGAGCGACGTCCAAACCCGAGGTAGGCGTGTCGATCTGGTAGGTGGCGAAAGTATCCTCCCATTCCGGTGCCAGCTGGATCAGAGGTATCGAACCGTCTTCGCGCTTCAACTCGGCCACCAATTGGAAACCTAATCTCTGCCGGACCAATTCGCAGATGCCCTCGGGTTGGGTGGTGGTCAGGCGCGCCTCGGCCACACTTTCCAAGATCAGGGCCATGTTGCGGATCGATACCCTTTCGTCCAACAGTAGCCGTAACACCGCATGCAACGTGTCGATTGGAACCTTATCGGGGATCAATTCGTCCAGCAGTTTGCGGTTGGCTTCGGCCCGGACCGGATCGCTCAGGCGGGTCATTTCGGACAAAAGACGGCGGAGGGACTTCAGCGTCAGCAGGCGTGAGAAGTTTTGCTTGATGATCTCTAACAAATGCGTAGCCAATATTTCGGGCGGAGAAACGATAGTGGCCCCGCTAAGCGCCGCCGCCTCCTGATCTTTGGGTAGAATCCAGCGTGCAGGGGCGCCATAGACGGGTTCGGTCACGTCGCTGCCTTCTGGCAGCAATTCGCGGTCGTCCTGCACCAGCGCCAGTACCAGATCGGGGTTCAAAACGCCGCGCGCCTGTTCGACGCCTTGCACCTTGACAACATAGGTGCCCATCGGCAGGTCGGCGCGGTCGGTCAGGCGGATTTCAGGCAGGATCAAGCCAAAGCTTGAAGCCACTTAGGTTCGCATATTGGAAATTCGCGCGTCCAATCCGGTGCCGGGATTCAGGACCATGCTGACCAGATCAGGAGCAAACTCCAGATGTACATCGTCCAGGTCTAGAATGTCGCCGATTGCTTGCGACACAGGGGTATCTTCTTGCGACTTTGGGCTGAGGGCCTCATCCTCCTGCGCAATCAGTTTGCGGCGCACATTATAGGCCGCAAAGCCCAGAACGCCGGCACCCAGAATGAACGGTAGGAACGGCAAGCCGGGCACCAGCGCGAACAGCACCATCAAGATCGCAACCGTCCCCAGTGCCGCTGGATGCCGACCGAGTTGCGAGAAGATTGCATTGTCGGTTGCCCCCTGGGTGCCGCCACGGGCCAGCAGCAGGGCGGACGCGATCGAGATGATCACAGCGGGGATTTGCGAAACCAAACCGTCCCCCACAGTCAGGATGGCATACGTTTCGAACGCAGAGGAAATGGGCATCCCGTGAACGATCACGCCCATGATCAGACCCATCACAAGATTCAGCAGCGTAATCAGCAACCCTGCAACCGCATCACCTTTGACGAATTTGGACGCGCCATCGAGCGACCCGAAGAACGTTGTCTCCTGCTGTTCTCGCTCGCGCCGCTCTTTTGCTTGCTGGTGATCAATGGCGCCGGCGGACATGTCGCTGTCGATGGCCAATTGTTTGCCGGGCATACCGTCCAATGCAAAGCGCGCACCGACCTCGGCCATTCGCGCGGCACCTTTTGTGATGACCATAAAGTTCACGATCAGCAGAACTCCGAAGACTACGAGGCCTAGAAAGATACTGCCGCCCATGACGAAATCGGCAAAGCCTTCGATCACGTCCCCGGCCGCATTCGGGCCGGTATGACCCTCACCGATGATAAGCTTGGTCGAAGATACGTTAAGCGACAAACGCAGCATCAGCGAGGCGAGCAGGATCGTTGGAAAAGATGAGAAATCCAGCGGCCGTTCGATAAACAGCGTCAGCGTAAAGATTAGGATCGCCAGTGCAAAAGACGCTGCCAATCCCACATCCAGCACCCATGCAGGCATCGGCAGGATCATCATCACGATGACCGTCATCAGCGCCAGCGCCAGAAGCACGGTGGGCGAGAACAGAGAGCGGACGTCGATCTTGGGCACGCGATCCTCCTAGTTGAATGGGATAAACGCCGAAGTGGACACCGAGGGCGGGACCAGTGATCCCAGCATTCCAGAACCCGATTGCGGCACGTGAATCGGGATCAGAGGGGTCGCAGCGGTGGTAAACGGATCACGTGCCACACGTTCTGAAGAGGAGGGCAGGGCCTGATCCAGCTGTGACAAAACTGTTTGAAACCTGCTGGAATAGGCATCGGCCAGCGAGGGGGTTCTTGAATGATAAGCGCCCACCGCGGCGGGCCATGAGCCAAGTTCGGCGTATAGGTCTTTCAGGAAACGTGCGGCATAGGCGGCGTTTTCATCTGGGTCGAACATTGCGTCGATAGAGCGGAAGGCCCTGCCGTGCCACCGGTAATTGATTTGGAAGCAGCCGATATCAAAGCTGCGCTTTCCGGCTTTGAAGATGTTGAAAACGTAAGATTTGGCCTCGTATTCCGAGGTGAACCAAAATCCTTGCCCTTCGACATTGATGGTCCAGGGCCATGGTTCCAGTCGTCCGTCGCGCAGCCGCCCGGTTTCGATCCGCGCAATCGCACGCATCACGTTCAGCGGCACACCTTCAGAGAGGGCTGCGCGGCGGGCGGTGCTGTCGCAAATACCAGATACGCGAGCATCAGGCATAGCGTAGCCCTGTTGTGTCACACACAGCGCAAGGAAACTTAGTCCAAAAATTAAACGATTGGGCATTCTGCCGGTCCGGGATTCTGATCAGTCCCGGCCAAGCTAGGCGCGCTAGAGTTTACAGACGGTTATCGACCACTCATATTCGATCAATACGGCGGCCGAAGACAACGCTGGTATTGGTGCGCAGCACACCGGGTATTTTTGCGAGGTCGTCGACCAGAATATCCAGATCCTCGATCCGTGGGGCCTCAGCCGACAACAGCAGATCAAATTCACCATTGATAGAAAGGCAGAGCTTCACTTCGGGGTAAGCCTCAAGCCGCTTGATGATGCGCGTCGTTTCCTTTTGCTGCACTTCCAGCAACACAACCACCTGCACGCGCGGAGTGTCCTCAGAGCTATTCAGCACCACCGAATATCCCGCGATCAATCCGCTCTCTTCCATTCGGCGAATCCGCTCGTGCACGGTGGTCCGGGCCACGCCAAGTTTCGCGGCGATTTTTGAGGTCGACTCGCGGGCGTTTTGCTGAAGGGCGGCAATGATGCGACGGTCTAGCTGATCCATGGTGTTCCAAGGTGTAATGCACAGAGGGCAAAGGGCTCAAGGCGTGTCAGCACGTTCTTTTGCAACGGCTTTCTGACCCTTCGGCCAGATCAGGGTGGCAGTCAGCAGCCCAGGTATGGCGGCCAGCGTCATCCAGCCCAACGTTGTAGCCGGGTCGGTAATTGTCATGATCCAGCCGGTCAGCGGATACAGCACCAGCCAACAAGCGTGGGATAAGGTAAATTGGGCAGCGAATAGCGCGGGTCGATCCTCGGGCGGGGCTGAGCGGGTCAACAACCGGCCAGACGGAGTCAGCGTAGCTGAATACCCGAACCCGATACAGGCCCAAAGCGCTGCGAGACCAGCCAGCGAAACAGAGGCATACGCAAAAGTACCGGCAGACAAACCCATCACGAATGTCCCGAAGGTCGCTCCGGTCAGCATGACGGTGCGGTCCTCATAAATGTCCAGCAAGCGCGGCAGGGCAAAGGCGGCTAGCATCGAACCGCCGCCAAACCCGCCCAGTGCGACAGCGACCGCACTTTCCGAGAGAGCAAGATCAGCGCGCACAATCACAACCGTATTGACGATGACCATCGCGCTGAGCGCGGCCGCCGTCCATGTGAGGGCCAATAGCCCCCGCAGGCGCGGTGTACTCAGGTAGATGCGGATGCCGCGCGTTGTTCGGTCATAAATTCCTCGGCGCTTGGTCGGCTTTGGCGACGGCAATGCGACCGATACCACCAACATGGCCGAGGCGAGAAATCCCAAACCTGTGCCCCAGAACAGGCTGTCAAAGCTGACGATAAGCAGCAGCATGGCGGCCACCATCGGACTGATCAGGCTTTCCAAATCATAGGCGAGACGGGAAAGGGACAAAGCCTTGGTATAATCGTGCTCATCGGTCAGCACGTCTGGAATCGTGGCCTGAAACGCCGGGGTAAAACCGGCAGAGGCCGATTGCAGCATGAAGATCAAAACGTAGATTTGCCAAATCTCGGTCACGAAAGGCAGACACACAGCGACCAGCGCGCGAACCAAATCCAATGTTACCAGCATCCTGCGCCGGTCGAGCCGTTCGGCAAAAGCCGCAGCGACCGGGGCGATGATGACATAGGCTATCATCTTGATAGTCAATGCAGTGCCGAGCACCAGACCGGCGGCGTCCCCTGCCATATCATAGGCCAGAAGACCCAGCGCCACCGTCGCCAGGCCAGTACCGGTCAGCGCCACAACCTGTGCAGCAAGTAGATGGCGATACACGCGATTTTTCAGGACGCTCAGCATTGGCGGATCAATCCTTTAATCAATACATGCCAGACCCGGCGTTCGCGGACGGCCGCGGCTTGGCACACGAGACCATTTTCCCGCCAATGGTTTCCGGGTCAAGAAATCTGCGCATCTTTGACGCATTGCGTTGATAGCGTTGAGTTTGCGGGCCAAACCTCCTATCTCGGGGTCGATATCGCATAAAGGAAGACCCCCGTGGCGAACCACCTCTATAAAAACGACCTGCCGGACGGGTTGGACCTTGGCCCTGTTGTGGCCATCGACTGCGAAACAATGGGACTGAACCCGCATCGAGATCGTTTGTGCGTGATCCAGATGTCAGGCGGAGATGGCAACACCCATATCGTACAGGTGGAAAATGGTCAGACCGAGGCTCCGAATCTGTGCGCCATGTTGGAAAACTCCGATGTGCTGAAGCTGTTCCATTTTGGTCGGTTTGACATCGCCGCGATGTATCACACTTTTGGGGCATTGGCCGCACCGGTTTATTGCACCAAGATCGCCAGTCGCCTGGTTCGCACGTATACTGATCGGCACGGGCTAAAGAACCTGTGTCAGGAATTGATTGGCGTCGATATCTCAAAGCAACAACAGATGAGCGACTGGGGTGCCGAAACACTGACCGACGCGCAGCTTGAATATGCAGCCTCGGACGTTCTGTACCTGCATCAGTTACGCGATGCGTTGGACGGGCGACTGGCCCGCGAAGGCCGCACCGAGATGGCGCAGGCTTGTTTTGACTTCCTGCCCATGCGTGCGAAACTTGATCTCGCCGGTTGGCCTGAAACGGATATTTTTGCGCACTCATGACCGATACCGAAGCATTTCTGAGAACAGCCCGCCAGGTCGTTACCGACGAAGCCCGTGCGCTGGATGTGCTTGCCGAAAGCCTGAATGAAGACTTTGCCGAGGCGGTGCAGCTGATCCTGCAGGCGCCGGGTCGCATAATCATCAGTGGCATCGGTAAATCGGGCCATATTGGCCACAAGATCGCCGCTACGCTGGCGAGCACCGGAACGCCTGCCTACTTCGTGCATCCGGCCGAGGCCAGCCACGGCGATCTGGGCATGGTGTCCAAGGGCGATGTGGTTATGGCGATTTCGAACTCGGGCGAAGCGCCGGAACTGGCCAACCTGCTGGCCTTTACCCGCCGTTTTGGCATCCCGCTGATCGGTCTGTCCAGCAAACCCGAAAGCACGCTGATGAAGCAGGCCGATGTGCATCTGTTGATTCCATCCATGGGAGAGGCGTGTGGATTTGGCATGGTGCCCTCAATTTCGACCACGCTGACATTGGCAATGGGCGACGCGCTGGCAATCGCGCTGATGAAGTATCGCGATTTCAAACCCGAGGATTTCCGGGCCTTCCACCCTGGCGGTAAGCTGGGGGCGCAGCTTTCCACTGTGCGCGACCTTATGCATGAGGATCTTCCTCTGGTGTCCGTTGATACGCCCATGAGCGAGGCACTGCTGGTGATGAGCCAGAAAAGTTTTGGTGTCGTAGGCGTGACGGATTCAGAGGATCGCCTAGTAGGCATCGTGACCGATGGGGATTTGCGCAGAAACATGGATGGCCTGCTGAGCAAGGCCGCAAAAGATGTTATGACGACCAATCCACGAACAATAGGCCCTGACGAATTGGCTGAAGGCGCAGTTGCGTTGATGACGATGCAAAAGCCGAAGATTACTTGCTTGTTTGTCGTGGATTCTGAATCCGATGGGCGGGCGCAAGGGATCATACACATCCACGACTGCCTGCGTGTCGGATTGGGCTAGGCGGAGGGCGGCGCGATGGACGGACACTCACGCAGGGTACAGTTCCTAAAGGTTTTGCTACCGCTGGTGGCCATTCTGATGCTGTCCACCGTGTTCCTGCTGTCGCGCACGATCGAAACCAATGTGTCTGTTCCCTTTAGCCAGAAAGACATTGATGAACGGCTGGCAGATCAAGTTGTGACAAATCCAAATTACCGAGGCACCACACGAAAGGGCGAAGAGGTTCAGATCGAAGCAATCCGCGCGACGCAAGGCAGTGAAGCGTCGGTTCCGACTGCCGCCGAATTTCAAGGGCGGCTGGGACTGTTGGGTGGCGGAATTATCACGCTGGACTCAAATACCGGTACCATCCGCCCTGACCAGAACACCGCCACATTTGTCGGCGACGTCGTCATCACGTCGACCGATGGTATCGAAATCACTACCGAACTGCTGAATACTGCACTTGACGAAATTCGTGGGGATGCGCCGGGTCAAGTCAACGGTACCGGAATTATCGGCAATTTTTCTGCAGGTGGTATGACTTTTGGCACGGAAAAAAACGACGGGCCGGTCCATATTATTTTTACAGACGGCGTTAAGCTGATATACGAACCCGAAAAAGCAGAAAGATAACCTGTGTTCGACTTTAGATTTGTTCCTGTTTGCCTTGTTTTAAACTTGGGTGCTTTTTCTGCTGCGGCGCAGGAGGCTCAGGTTGCATTTGGCGCCGTAAAAGCCGACCCCACGCAGCCGGTTGAAGTGACTTCGGAAACCCTGAACGTCAACCAAGAGGACGGGTCAGCTGAATTCTTGGGCAATGTGATCGTCATTCAAGGTGAGATGCGCCTGACGGCTGAGCGGGTCCTGGTCGTCTACAACGAGCAACGCTCGGGTATCGAACGGATGGAGGCGACCGAAGACGTGGTTCTGATCAGCCCTCCTGACGCAGCGCAGGGCGACTGGGCAGAATACACGATCGATAGCGGCGTGATCGTGATGAAAGGCAATGTCCTGCTGACGCAAGGCCCCAGCACCATCAGCGGTGACCAAATGAACGCCAATCTGACGACCGGTTCCGCAACAATGACCGGCAACGTCAAAACCATCCTGCAGCAGGGTGGCAACTGATGGCGCGGCCCACACTGACGGTGGCTGAAGGCGAATCCGGTCTTAGAATCGAGAAGCTGCGAAAATCCTATCGCAAGAAAACCGTGATCAGAGATGTCTCGATGACTCTCGACCGGTCCGAAGTCGTGGCGCTGTTGGGGCCGAACGGATCAGGTAAGACCACCACTTTCTATTCGGTGGCCGGGTTGGTATTCCCCGAGGCGGGTACGGTAACGATTGATGGGCAGACGGTGACGACCCTGCCAATGTACCGCCGTGCAAGGCTCGGTATCGGCTACCTGCCACAAGAAATGTCGATCTTTCGCGGTATGAGCGTTGAAGACAACATCGCGTCAGTGTTGGACATCACGGTAAAGCATGCTCACCGTCGCAAGGAACGGCTAGAGGAACTGTTATCGGATTTCTCGATCGAACATCTGCGCCGGGCACCGGCGCTGGCCCTTTCCGGGGGCGAACGCCGCCGAGTTGAAATTGCACGATGTCTGGCAGCAGACCCGAAATATTTGCTTTTGGATGAACCGTTTGCGGGTGTCGATCCAATAAGTGTGGGGGATATTCGCCATCTTGTTGCCGACCTAAAAAAGCGCGGCATTGGGGTTCTGATCACCGACCACAACGTGCGCGAAACACTCGAGATTGTCGACCGTGCTTATATCCTTCATGACGGTCAGGTTCTGATGTCCGGCACGCCGGACGAAGTGGTTGAAAATGAAAACGTCCGCCGCGTTTATCTGGGTGAAAACTTCCGGATTTCATGAGGTTGCGCTGAAATGCGCCGATTGCGGGACGGAAATCACGTATATACATGTCTGTTTTGATTGACTCTTCCGCCGTCTCTTGCCTCAATTGGGTTATGGCATTTCTTCGGTTCCCGTCTGGATCACGATGCCCCTTCGTCGAAGGGCGAAAGGTTCGGCTACCACAGGAAATGTCTCTATCCCCCACCTGATAAAAACACGTGCGTTGCGCAACGTAACGTCAATATGGGTGTGAAATGCGAAGGAGATCACATGCGTTACCAAATCAGCGGAAAACAGATCGACATCGGTGCGGCGCTGCAAACTCACGTGCAGACCGAATTGGGCGAAGTTGTGGGCAAGTATGCCCAGCGTCCGACAGATGCCAACGTCGTCTTTTCCCGTTCAGCGCATGAATATGTATGCGAAACCACAGTGCATCTTTCTACCGGCTTGACGGCACAGGCCAAAGCTCACGCAACCGAAATCTATGCGGCCTTCGAAGGTTGCTGCGACAAGATGGAAACCCAGCTTCGTCGGTATAAGCGGCGGCTGAAGGACCATCACAAGGATCGATCTGAGCCTGTTGAACTCTTTGGGGCGTCGTCTTATATCCTCGCCTCTGACGAATCCGATTCGGCAACTGAACCAGAGTCTCTTCAGCCTATGATTGTGGCTGAGATGGAAACCAAGATCCCATCGCTGAGTGTTGGTGAGGCCGTTATGCAGATGGAATTGGCTGGCGCCCCGGTGCTGGTGTTCCGGAATGAAAACAAGGACGGGTTGAATGTCGTGTACCGTCGGGAAGACGGTAACATCGGCTGGATTGATCCGTAACAGGCAAGAATAGCAAAGGCAGGCCCCCGCTCACGCGGGGACGTTGCCATGGAGCATGATCATGGAGCTTTCGAGCATCTTGAAGCCCGAAGCAGTTCGCGTACTGTCCGCCGCTTCCAGTAAGAAGCGTTTGTTTCAGGAAGTCGCAGACGTGGCTGAGACTACTTTGGGCCTCGACGCTCAGATAGTTGTTGATGGGCTGCTTGAGCGGGAAAGCTTGGGGCCGACGGGTGTTGGACATGGCGTTGCATTGCCGCATGCGCGAATGGCCGAGCTGGAATACGTTTCAGGTGTGTTTGTCATGCTGGAAAAGCCGATAGATTTCGGGTCTGTCGACCGTCAACCGGTTGATATCGCCTTTGCCCTGTTTGCGCCGGAAGAAGCCGGGGTTGATCACCTGAAAGCTCTTGCGCTGGTATCTCGCACGCTGCGCGACACCGCGGTTTGCACAAAACTGCGGGCAAACCCGGATCCGGTAAAGCTTTATGCGATTCTGACCGAAGCGCAGTCTATGCAAGCGGCATAGACCGTCTTAGATGCAAAAAAGCCCCCGTGAAAGCGGGGGCTTTTTTTGTTTTCGAATGGGTTAGCGATTACCCACCGGCACCCATTTCCAGCGTCCACCAGATTTTGCCTCCACCTTCCTGATGCCAGGCAAAGCCCATTTGTGTCGCTTTAGGATCCATGATCACAGCCCGTGGGCCGGGTTCCTGCATCCAGGCGGCCAGCGTCTCGGTTTCGGTTTCGTATGTTTCGGAAATGGCTTCGCCCAGGAATGTACCGAAATACCCAACACGGGCTGCACGGTCGATCGGTGAAGACCCATCAGATCCAAAATGCCACGGGCGGTTCTGGCGCGCCATGTCCTTGGAGTGTGTGGCTGCGGCGGCGTTAAGCTGCGCGTTCAACTGAACCGATTGCAATCCCTGCGCTTGGCGCAACGCGTTGACCGAATCCAACATGCGGAACTGCAGTTTTTCAGGGTTGCCTCGGATTTTATAGACCGTTGGCAGGGGGCGTCCGTCCGCTCCGTAGGTTGGGGTACTGCTTGGGGTACATGCAGCCAGCGCGAAAAAGCAGGCAATGAGTAAAGATAGAATACGCGTCATGACAGACCTGATGATTGAGTTATCCTACGGCATAGCGCGACAGGGCGGCTTGGGCAAACGCACAGTGGCCCTGTTTCGCATGATTCTGCCGGTTTGATTTGCGACTGAAGCATTCTAGCAATAGAATGCGTTCAAATTTTTAGATTTGCCTTAGCAAAGGACCGTTCGCCATGGTCAAGAAACAGATTCACAAGTCTACACGTCGGGGATTTCTTGCCGGTGCTTCCGCTGCGCTGGCCTCACCCGCGATTGCCCAATACATTCCAGGGGATCCATTGCGTCCAGCGCCAGAGCCAGAGCCTCAGGTGCGCCGTAACGTCTCGGGCTTTCGGGCACTGGATTGGCAGCCCTATTTCTCGAACACCAGAAACGGCGCCATTCTGGTCGATACCGTGTCGCGCGCGTTGCATTACTGGTCCGATGACCAAAGCGTCTATAAACTTTATCCTTCTTCCGTGCCGCTGACCGAGGAACTCACCCGCCGTGGTCGCACCAGCGTGATCCGCAAGGTCGAGGGACCGAGTTGGTCACCAACTCCGTCGATGAAAAAGCGTAATCCTGAATGGCCGGACTATATTCCGCCCGGTCCGGATAACCCACTGGGAACACACGCTTTATATCTGAGCTGGAAATACTACCGCATTCACGGAACCCACGATACGCGCAAAATTGGCCGCAGATCGTCGAACGGATGCATTGGCCTGTTCAATGAGGATATTGCTGAATTGTTTTCAATGGCAAACGTAGGCACGCAAGTGTTGCTAATTTGACGACATTTCCGCGCACGAACCCGCTTGCGGCGCAAGTTCCAATTGCATTCCAGTCGCATAGCTGATTATTAAAAAGTTACGAGGTAAGTCTTGGGTGCGCGGTTTCGCTGTTTGGAGCCGTGCAAATTCTGGAGGTTAATATGAAAAAACTCGTTCTCGCCGCTGCACTGACAGCTGCTGCTTCGACCGCCTATGCTGGCAACCTGGAAGAGCCGGTTGTTGAAGCACCGGTTGTTGTTGAGGAAACTCAAGGTTCGTCGCAGGGCATCATCCTGCCGCTGATCCTGCTGGTCGTAGTTGCCGCAGCTGTTGCAGCAAGCTAATTTGACGACCGTCATCTAGAGAAAAGGCGGTGGATCGCTCCACCGCCTTTTTTCATGCCGGACAGCCAGTGTGGATTAGTCCAGCCAGCCCTTCAGATTGTCTTCGATAACCTTGCTCAGTGCGGCGATATGCGAATCATCGTCATTGAGGCAGGGGATATAGGTGAAGGTCTCACCACCTGCTTCTTCGAAACTTTCCTTGATCTCTTCGTTGATCTCTTCCAGCGTTTCGATGCAATCGGCGGAAAACGCTGGCGCGATAACAGCGATATTCTTCTTGCCCTGTATTGCCAGCTCAGCCACGTGATCCACCGTGTAGGGTTTCAACCACTCCTCCGGCCCGAATCGGGATTGGAAGGTGGACACAAGCTGATCATCCGACCAGCCGAGCCGCTCTTTCAATAGGCGAGAGGTCTTGGCGCAATGGCAATGGTATGGATCGCCTTGTTGCAGATACCGTTCTGGCATCCCGTGATAAGAGCAGACCAGAATGTCGGGCTTGGCCTCTAATTCCGCATAAGCTTTTTCCACCGAACCGGCCAAAGCGTCGATATAGGCGGGTTCGTCGAAATAGGCGGGGACGGTGCGAGAGGCCGGTTGCCACGCCTCTTCCATCAAGGCGCGGAAAAACTGGTCATTTGCGGTGGCGGTCGTCGCGCCGGCGTATTGTGGATAGAGCGGGAAGAACAGGATGCGGTCACAGCCCGCGGCCGCCATTTCGCGCACTTTGGACTTGGTCGACGGGTTACCGTAGCGCATGCAGAAATCGACCATCACCTGATCGCCATAGCGCGTCTGCATAGTTTCTCGCAGCTTGGCGGTTTGGTCTTTGGTGATCGTCATCAGTGGGCTTTCGCCTTTGTCGTGGTTCCAGATCGACTTGTAAGCCTCGCCCGAACTAAAAGGGCGTTTGGTTAGTATGATCCCCTGCAGGATCGGCTGCCACTTCCATTTGGGATAGTCGATCACGCGCTGATCAGACAGAAATTCATTCAAGTAGCGACGCATCGGCCAATAGCTGTAGTCGTCAGGCGTGCCCAGATTGGCTATCAGGATGCCGACTCGGCCCATTTTGACCTTGGGATGGTCCGCGGGTGCATGATCGGGACGAGTGGCATCAAACATTTCGAACTTCCTGAATTTCTATGTACGGGCTTGAGATAACCGTAAAAGACCGGTCGTCAATCGGGTAGTTTGCCTTCTTTTGTGCCTAATGCGTCGGCGAGGCGCGTTTTGGCTGAACCAGGGCGTAGGGGTTTTTGTTGGCTGTCATCGGGGGACCATCCGGTCAGGCAGATCAATTCATAGGTGGCCGTGAGGCGCCCCTGAGGGTTTGAGAAATGTTCGGCATAAACCTGCTGCGCACGTGCAAAGACTTGCCGTTGGGTGGGGCGCTTCATACGACCTGTCAGGTTATTGGTCTCCCCCATCGCGCGCAGGTCATGCATTAGGTGGGTCAAGTCGCGATATTCCGCCGTCAGGCGCGCCGTATCGGCAACGGGCAGCGCAAGACCTGCCCGTTGCAGCAAACTACCCAGATCGCGCAGTTCCGCCATCGGAGCGATGCGTGGGCTTAGACCGCCGGTCACCTCAATCTCTGCCTGTCCCAAAGCGGCGCGCAATTCGTGCAGGGTTTCGCCACCTAGACACACCACCAGTAGCAAGCCATCAGGCTGAAGGGCGCGGTGACATTGGATCAACTGCCCGACAGGATCATTGGCCCAATGCAAGGCCATGGCATGGATTACCAGATCATGTGTTTGGGGCATTAGGGCCAGAACCTCGTCATCAGCGACGATCTTAGCCTCGGGCAGCACATCCCCCCAGATGTGTGCAAACGGCGTTACGATCGCTGGGGCCGTAAAGCTTTTATTAACCATAGAAAGCCGATCCTGCACCTCGTCCACTGCGGCGTTATGCAGGAACAGCGCCTCCCGTTTCGCGCGGGCGCGGTGCTTGGCCAAAGCCGGGCGGTCGAACAGAGAGGGTGCGTTGGAGTCAGGCAGTTTCATAGGGCGGAACTATCGCATGTGGCGGCGGATTCAAACCGCTGTTCAGCTAATCTATCCCCCTCGTTGTATTGGATGCGGGCAACTGACCGAAGCGGATTTTGGCCTATGTGGATCTTGCTGGCGCGATACGCCGTTTATCGGTGGATTGGTTTGTGAAAGCTGTGGTGTGCCCCTTCCCGGTCAGGCAGATGGCCATCGGATAGAATGTGACGACTGCATCAAAACGCCCCGCCCATGGCAAGATGGACGATCAGCGTTACTGTATGACGGGCAGGCGCGCAGGTTGATTCTTGCTCTGAAACACGGCGACAGGCCAGAGCTTGCAAAGCCTGCGGCCCAATGGATGGCGTATGCAGGGCAGCACTTGTTTCGTGATGATATGCTGATCGCCCCAGTCCCTTTGCATTGGTCACGGTTACTGAAGCGGCGATACAATCAATCGGCCTTGCTGGCTCAGCACCTTGGACGGGCAACGGGTCTAGACGTTTGTCCTGACCTTCTAGTTCGCCGTATGCGGACGCCAGTATTGGATGGGAAGACGGCGAAAGAGCGCGCCGACATCCTGAACGAAGCCATTACACCCCATCCCAAGCGTCTACATCTTATCAAAGGAAAAGACATTCTCTTGGTGGATGACGTCATGACCTCTGGCGCGACATTGGCGGCGTGTGCGCGTGTCTGCCTTGCCGCAGGGGCAAATCATATTTTCGTGTTGGCTCTGGCGCGCGTTGCCAAGGATGCTTAGTTCGCTCAAGATTGTGCGAACTCCAAAGGTACGGAATATGAAACCGGTAGAAATCTACACCTCGCCGCTCTGCGGCTTTTGCCACGCAGCCAAGCGTTTGCTGAAGCAGAAAGGCGTTGAATTTAAAGAAGTCGACGTGCTGATGCACCCCAAACGCAAGCCTGAGATGATCAATCGTGCCGGTGGCAAACGCACCGTGCCGCAGATATTCATCGGCGAAACCCATGTTGGCGGATGTGATGACCTGTACGAGCTGGACCGTCAGGGAAAGCTGGACCACCTGCTTGCGGCGTGATGAAATCCGCGCTGCTGCAACTCACCTCGTCGGACGACCCGGCTGAAAACCTGGTAACTGTACGTGCCATGATGGCCGAGGCAGCGGCTCAAGGCGCGCGATTTATTCTGACGCCCGAAGTCACGAACTGCGTTTCGACCAGCACGACAAGGCAGCGCGAGGTCTTGCAGCACGAAGAAGATGACCAAACTCTGGCAGGCCTGCGCGGGCAGGCCAAAGCGCTGGGCGTTTGGTTGCTGATCGGTTCGTTGGCGATCAAGACGCATGACGCCGACGGCCGGTTCGCCAACCGATCTTTCATGATAGATCCGCAGGGGCAGATCGTGGCCCGCTATGACAAGATTCATATGTTTGACGTGCAGGTCACCGAGTCCGAAACTTTCCGCGAATCGAAGAATTACCGCCCCGGCGACAAGGCCGTTCTGGCCGAGACTGATTTCGGCAAGGTTGGACTGACCATCTGCTATGATATTCGCTTTCCGCATCTCTATGCGGCTTTGGCGCAGACCGGAGCGCGAATACTCACTGTTCCGGCAGCGTTTTCGCCGGTGACTGGCGCGGCGCACTGGGAATCACTGCTGCGCGCGCGGGCAATTGAAAACGGCTGCTGGGTTTTGGCACCAGCACAGACCGGCGAACACCCGAAAACGCGTGGAAAAACGCGTTTTACCCATGGTCACAGCATGGTTGTGGCCCCTTGGGGAGAGGTCGTCATCGACGCAGGTACCGATCCGGGCATTCACTTTTTCGATTTGGATGATAGTTCTGTGACAGAGGCGCGCCGACGGGTGCCCTCACTGCACCACGTCCGTATCTTTGACGGGCCATGAGCCAGAACCGGACCATGAGTGACGAAAACAATGCCCTTGCGGTCACGCTGTTCAGCGAGATCCTGACCGCAGATCAGCTATTGCGTAACCGGCTTAGCCGGGTGCTGCCCAAGGGCATGGAAATATCGCATTTCTCGGTGCTGAACCATCTGGTGTTCGTGGGAGGGGAACGCAGCCCCGCGCAACTGGCCAACACATTTCACGTTACACGCGGGGCAATGACCAACACTTTGGCCAAGCTGGAATGGGCAGGCTACATTCATATCCGTCCAGACTGGGACGACGCCCGCCGCAAGATGGTCGCCATCAGCCCCGCCGGTCGCAGGGCGCGCGATCAAGCAATTTGCTCCATCGCGCCGCTGATCAACCGCGTGGTCGGAGAGTTGGGGCTGGAGCGGGTCCGCAGCACCCTGCCCGTACTGCGGGATTTGCGGTTGCAGCTTGAGGGTGAGTAGGGGCTAAAAGCTCTGTCCTGACAGGATTATATTACTGGTAGCTTGCCCTTATTAAAGTTTACTATTCCGAAGGCTCATAGCTGCTTCGAATAGGGCGTCCTTCAATTCTCAGAAAAGTATAAATCCCAAACGTTTTCCATAAGAATTCGGTGGCTAAAGAAACGACCATTATCAAAGGTTTCATTAATACGATTAACAAGGGTGCAACTACCAACCCAGCGAGTAGTGTAGGAATTCCGGCGATCTCTTCCATTGCAAGCATGAACAAGCCGATTGCTGTTAAGATCAAAAACACACACGCAATGCCGAACAAGCTTCCAAAAAATGGACTTCGATCATAGAGAGGCAGATACCATTTTTTTATCCAAGTACTTATCATTTTTATGTTTTTGTTGAAGTTTCACCCGGCTTCACACTTGCCGTCACATAATTCACGCTCAAATCCCGATCCGAGATCGACCAGCTCCACAGGATCGGGTTGAACACAAACCCTTTGCGGTCCACCGGCTCAAGCCCGGCCTGGCGCAGCAGGTCGAACAGCTCATCGGGGGTGATGAATTTGTTCCACTCATGCGTGCCGCGGGGCAGCCAGCGCATGACGACCTCGGCCCCGAAGATGGCCATTGCATAGGATTTTGGGTTGCGGTTGATTGTGGAGCAAATCTCCAGCCCGCCGGGTTTTAACAGCTGCTGCGTGGCGGTCAGGTAGGACAGCGGGTCGGCTACGTGCTCGACCACCTCCATGTTCAGCACCACGTCGAATTGCTCGCCTGCGGCGGCCATGTCCTCGGCAGTGGTGTGGCGATAGTCGATCTCAAGCCCCGATTGTTCCGCGTGTATGCGTGCGACGGGCAGGTTTCCCGCGGCAGCGTCAGCCCCGACAACATCTGCCCCAAGGCGCGCCATGGGTTCGCTCAGCAGCCCGCCGCCGCAGCCGATGTCCAGCAAACGAAGCCCCTCGAACGGGCGCGTGGCCGTCAGATCACGGTCAAATTCGCCCGCAATCTGTTGTGTGATATAGTCCAAACGACACGGATTCAGCATGTGCAGGGGTTTGAATTTCCCGTGCGGGTCCCACCATTCCGCGGCCATCGCTTCGAATTTTGCGATCTCGGATGGGTCCACAGTGTTCGGATGCGCTTGCATTCCTGTCTCCGTATGCTCTTTTACGTTTAAGGACTATATAGGGCCATAATGGACAAGTACCCGGACCAAAAGCGCGCAGTGCAATATCTTTACCCGCCGATCGATCCATTCGATCAGCGGATGGTGGATGTGGGCGATGGGCACCGTATCTATATGGAACAATGCGGTAATCCCAAAGGGAAGCCTGTCGTCGTGTTGCATGGGGGACCTGGTGGCGGATGCAGTCCGGCGATGCGGCGGTATTTCGATCCAACCGTGTACAGGGTGATTCTGTTCGATCAGCGCGGATGTGGTCGTTCACGGCCCCATGCGTCGGTTACGGACAACACAACATGGCATCTGGTGGCTGATATCGAGCGGTTGCGCACGCTGCTCGATATTGATGATTGGACCGTTTTTGGCGGTAGCTGGGGCGCAACTCTGGCGTTGATCTATGCGCAGGCCCACCCGGATCGTGTGAACCGTCTGGTGCTGCGTGGCGTGTTTCTGGCTACTCAGGCCGAACTGGATTGGTTCTATGGCGGTGGTGCTGGCAAGTTCTGGCCCGAGCAATGGGCGAAGTTCACTGCCTTGCTGACCGAGAACGAATTGTCCGACACGATTGGGGCCTTTAACAAGCGCTTGTTCTCGGGGGATCGCGCAACAGAAATCCTGTTCGCGCGAGCATGGTCTGCCTGGGAGAATTCCTTGGCTTCGATGCACGCGCAAGGCGGCGCCGGGGAAAGCCCCGGCGAATATGCCCGTGCCTTTGCGCGGCTGGAGAATCACTATTTCATCAACGGTGCTTTCATTGAGAAAGACGGTCAGATTTTGAACCAGATGGATAAGATCGCGCATATCCCCGGCCATATCGTGCAGGGCCGGTATGATATGATCTGTCCGCCACAAGCGGCCTGGAACCTGGCCCAACGCTGGCCAAATGCCGAATTGAAGATGGTACGCAACGCCGGTCACGCCTTGTCTGAACCCGGTATCAGTGCCGAGCTGGTCCGCATCATGGATCGTGTGGCCGAGGGGGGAGCATGACCCGGATTGACCGCCGCGCACTATTTGCCTCGGGTGCTGCTGCTGCCTTGCTGGCGGCCACAGGGGCATCTTTGGCGGATACGCCCAAAGAGGGCGGCACACTGCGTTTGGCGGTACCACGTGATGACAGTTTGGAGCAGTTGGCGCGCGGGGCCGTGTTCGATACGCTGACCGAGATTGCGCCTGATGGCACATTGCGCGCTGAGCTGGCGACGGGTTGGCGTACAGAAGCAGAGGCCCGGATTTGGCAGTTTGATTTGCGTGAAGATGTACATTTTCACGATGGCGCGGCGTTAGATGTTGCCGACGTAGTCGCCGTTCTGGATGAAGTGGGCCGTGCCGAAGCCTTGTCGCCCAGTTCGGTCCAATTGGAATTGGCCGAGGCCAATCCCGGTTTGCCCTTCCTTCTGGCGGATAGCCGCTTTGTCATTGCGCGCGACGGGCAGAGTGTGACGCCTTTGCACGTTGCCAATGGCACCGGATGCTATCGTGTTGAACGGGCCGAGGATGAGCGTCACTTTTTGGGGCGCAAAGTTGTGGATCATTACAAGGCTGGTACTGCAGGCTGGGTGGATGCGGTGGAAATCATCGTTATTCCTGACGCCCATGTGCGTGCCGAGGCGTTGCGCGATGGATATGTGGACGTTGCGGTATTGCCCGCGCGCGATGATCTGGTGGGTCAGCGCGGGCTACGTTTTCACCCTGATGAAGCCAATTTAGCGCTGGCTGTAGCCACGCATGTCGGGATGCCGCGCCAGATCGGGGCGGGTCGTGCTCTGGATGACGGTCGCATCGCCGAACGGTGGTGGCAGACGTAATTCTCGCTGGGGGTTGCAGACTCGGTAACTCCTGCGTATATGCAGTTCCAACAGCGGCGTGTCGGGCTTCGGTCCGGGGCTCCACCGGAAAAGATCGACGGGCCGCGCGCCCGTTTTTTTGTGCCCGGACGAAGGGTAGAGAACCTAATGACAAACGACCTGATAGCCAAAGCGGCGATTGATCGGCGATTGGCCGAGATCATCACCCCCGTGATTGAGGATCTGGGGTATGAATTGGTCCGCATCCGCCTGATGAGCGGTAAAGAGACGACTCTGCAGATCATGGCCGATAAGCCAAATGGCGGCATCGAAGTGGATGACTGCGCTGAAATCTCAAACGCGGTCAGCGCGACGCTGGATGTCGAGGACCCGATCCTTGACGCCTATACGCTGGAGGTATCCAGCCCCGGTATTGACCGCCCTCTGACCCGTCTCAAAGACTTTGAGACCTTCGAAGGGTATGAGGCGAAGATCGAGACCGCCGAGCTGATCGACGGCCGCCGCCGCTTTAAGGGGGAATTGGCCGGGGTCGAAGGGGATGAGGTACTGATCAACATCCCTGAAGGGTCTGAGACGATCACTATTGGTCTGCAATTCGACTGGTTGAGCGATGCCAAGCTGGTCCTGACCGATGACCTGATAAAGGAAATGCTGCGCCAGCGCAAAGACGCCGGTGCTGTGAACGAAAACGCTTTCGACGAGATTGAGACCGAAGGGTCCGAAGAGGAGACGAACTGATGGCAATCACCTCAGCCAACCAGCTGGAGCTGCTACAGACCGCCGAGGCCGTGGCCCGCGAAAAGATGATCGACCCCGGTCTGGTTGTCGAAGCGATGGAGGAGTCGCTCGCCCGTGCCGCCAAGAGCCGTTACGGCGCCGAGATGGACATCCGCGTCAGCATCGACCGCAAGACAGGCAAGGCGACGTTCACTCGGGTCCGCACCGTGGTCGAAGATGACGAGCTGGAAAACTATCAGGCCGAAATGACGGTCGAGCAGGCCAAGCAGTACATGGAATCGCCCGAAGTTGGCGACGTCTTTGTCGAAGAAGTGCCGCCGGTTGAAATGGGCCGTATCGCGGCGCAATCCGCCAAGCAGGTCATCCTGCAGAAGGTCCGCGAAGCCGAGCGTGATCGTCAGTACGAAGAATTCAAGGATCGAGCAGGCACCATCATCAACGGCGCCGTCAAGCGCGAAGAATTCGGCAATGTCATAGTCGATCTGGGCGGAGCCGAGGCCGTTCTGCGCCGCAATGACAAGATCGGTCGCGAAAGCTATCGCCCGAATGACCGCGTGCGCGCCTACATCAAGGAAGTCCGCCGCGAAGCGCGTGGCCACCAGATTTTCCTATCGCGCACTGCACCGGAATTCATGGCCGAACTGTTCAAGATGGAAGTGCCGGAAATCTATGATGGCATCATCGAGGTCAAGGCCGTGGCCCGCGATCCCGGTTCGCGCGCCAAGATCGCCGTGATCTCGTATGACAGTTCGATCGACCCTGTCGGCGCCTGCGTTGGTATGCGCGGTAGCCGTGTTCAGGCCGTTGTGAACGAGCTGCAGGGTGAAAAGATCGACATCATTCCGTGGAACGAAGATCAGCCTACTTTCCTTGTGAACGCGCTTCAGCCTGCTGAAGTTTCCAAGGTTGTTCTGGACGAAGAAGCTGGCAAGATTGAAGTTGTTGTTCCCGAGGAGCAACTATCATTGGCCATCGGTCGCCGTGGTCAAAACGTGCGTCTGGCAAGCCAACTGACTGGTCTGGACATCGACATCATGACCGAAGCCGAGGAATCGGCGCGCCGTCAGAAAGAGTTCGAAGCCCGTACCCAGCTGTTTATGGACAGCTTGGATCTGGACGAATTCTTCGCTCAGTTGCTGGTTTCCGAAGGGTTCACCAACCTGGAAGAAGTCGCCTACGTCGAGATTGACGAACTGCTGGTCATCGACGGCGTGGACGAAGGCACCGCGCAAGAACTTCAGACCCGTGCCCGTGAATTCCTGGAAGCGCAGGCCAAGGCGGCGCTGGATGCAGCCCGTGCGCTGGGCGCTGAGGACAGTCTTATTGAATTCGAAGGCCTGACACCCCAGATGGTAGAGGCATTGGCAAAGGACGACGTGAAAACGTTGGAAGACTTTGCCACCTGCGCCGACTGGGAACTGGCGGGCGGTTGGACCACGGTCGACGGTGAGCGTATCAAGGATGACGGTGTGCTTGAGCCTTTCGGTGTGTCGCTGGAAGAGGCGCAGGATTTGGTCATGACCGCGCGTATCATGCTGGGCTGGGTTGATCCGGCCGAGCTGGAGCAAGCCGAAGACGACGGCGAAGTTGCTGAAGAGGAGGCCGAGGCCTGATCTCAGGGCCTCGGGGTTCGCACATGGGTCGCGGTGGCGTCCATAAGGATCGGTCCGAAGGACCTGAGCGCAAGTGCATCGCCACTGGCGAGGTTCAACCCAAGTACGGGTTGATCCGCTTTGTGACGGGGCCAGACGGTCAGGTCTATCCGGATGTCGCGGCAAAACTGCCGGGGCGCGGGGTCTATGTGGCGGCGGACCGGGCTGCGCTGGACAAGGCCGTGGGTAAAAAGCTGTTCGCGCGCGGGTTCAAAGCGCAGGTAACTGCACCGCAAGACCTGAGTGACGAAGTTGAAAAACAAGTTGCGCGACGGGTGGTTGAATTGCTGAGCCTGGCGCGTAAGTCCGGTGACGCGGTTGCCGGGTATGAAAAGGTCAAGACGTGGCTGGACCGAGAAGAGGCCCAGGTGCTGCTTCAGGCAGTAGATGGGTCGGGGCGCGGCAAGTCGAAACTCAGCACGCCGCACTTCGGAAAATACATCGGCTGGCTGACGGCGGATGAGCTAGGGGCGGCATTTGGGCGCCAAACCGTGATTCATGCGGCTCTGGCCTCTGGCGGACTCGCCAAACGTGTTGTAGAGGAAGCGCAGCGCCTGCGTGGCTTGCGCGAAACGGATGACGGCGGCAGGGGCCGCGCGGAAGGGTAAGAAGCTTTATGAGCGATAATGACGGCAAAAAGACATTGGGTCTTCGTGGCGGGGCACGCCCCGGAAATGTGAAACAGAGTTTCAGCCACGGACGTACCAAGAATGTCGTGGTGGAAACCAAACGCAAACGCGTGGTGGTTCCCAAGCCGGGTGCTGGCAAACCGGGTGGCGGAGCAACGCCGTCGGGTGATCCGTCGCGCCGCCCTGCAGGTATCTCTGACGCGGAAATGGCCCGTCGGATGAAGGCGCTACAGGCCGCCAAAGCGCGTGAGGCCGAAGAGGCCGCCGCCCGTGAGGCAGCCGAAAAGGCGCGTGAAGAAGAACGCGCCCGCCGCCGCGCGGAACAGGAAGCCAAAGAACGCGAACAGCGTGAGGCGGAAGAACGTGCGCGCCAGAAGGCCGAAGAGGAAGAGCGTAAGCGTATTGAGGCGGAAGAAGCCGCCAAACGCGCTGCAGCTGCCCCGGCCCCGGCACCTGAAGAACCCAAAGCCGCCCGCGCCCCGGCTAATAAGCCCGCACCCGCGGCGACTCCGCGCAAGCAGGATCGTGAGCGCGAACAACGTGGCCGCGGCAAGGGTCGTGATGATAACCGTCGTTCCGGCAAGCTGACACTGGGTCAGGCCACCGGTGGCGAGGGCAACCGTCAGCGCTCGATGGCGTCGATGAAGCGCAAGCAAGAGCGTGCGCGTCAAAAAGCCATGGGCGGCCCGGTCGAGCGGGAAAAGGTAATTCGCGACGTGCAGCTGCCCGAGGCAATCACGGTGTCCGAGCTGGCCAACCGTATGGCCGAGCGCGTGGCTGACGTGGTCAAATCACTGATGCAGATGGGTATGATGGTCACGCAGAACCAGACCATCGATGCCGATACCGCCGAACTGATCATCGAAGAATTCGGCCACAAGGTCACCCGCGTCTCTGATTCGGACGTCGAAGACGTCATCAAAGAAGTTGAAGACAAGGAAGAAGACCTGCAGCCGCGTCCTCCGGTCATTACCATCATGGGTCACGTTGACCATGGTAAGACTTCGCTGTTGGATGCAATCCGCGACGCGCGCGTCGTGGCAGGCGAAGCCGGTGGCATTACCCAGCATATCGGTGCCTATCAGGTCAAAACCGATGGCGGCACTACGCTGACTTTCTTGGATACGCCCGGCCACGCGGCGTTTACCTCGATGCGCTCTCGCGGTGCTCAGGTCACGGATATCGTGGTTCTGGTGGTTGCTGCGGATGACGCGGTAATGCCGCAGACGATTGAGGCGATCAACCATGCCAAAGCGGCCGGAGTGCCGATGATCGTGGCGATCAACAAGGTCGACAAACCGGATGCAAACCCGGACAAAGTCCGTACTGATCTGCTTCAACACGAAGTGATCGTTGAGAAAATGTCGGGTGAGGTTCAGGACGTCGAAGTGTCCGCCATCACCGGTCAGGGCTTGGATGAACTACTTGAAGCCATCGCGCTGCAAGCCGAGATTCTGGAACTGAAAGCAAACCCGAATCGCGCCGCTCAAGGTGCCGTGATTGAGGCGCAGCTGGATGTTGGTCGCGGACCCGTAGCCACCGTTCTGGTTCAGAACGGTACGCTGCATCAGGGTGACATCTTCGTTGTGGGTGAGCAGTACGGTAAAGTCCGCGCGCTGATCAATGATAAGGGTGATCGTGTCAAAGAGGCTGGTCCCTCAGTTCCCGTCGAAGTTCTGGGTCTCAACGGTACGCCTGAGGCTGGTGACGTTCTGAACGTTACCGAGACCGAAGCGCAGGCGCGTGAGATCGCGGCTTACCGCGAACAGGCGGCCAAGGACAAACGCGCCGCCGCTGGTGCTGCGACCACCCTTGAACAGCTTATGCAGAAGGCCAAGGAAGACGAAAATGTCACCGAACTGCCAATTCTGATGAAAGCAGACGTGCAGGGTTCAGCTGAAGCTATCGTTCAGGCGATGGAAAAAATCGGCAACGACGAGGTGCGTGTGCGCGTTCTGCACTCGGGTGTTGGTGCTATCACCGAAACGGATGTGGGTCTGGCTGAAGCCTCTGGCGCGCCGATTTTCGGGTTCAACGTTCGTGCCAACGCGTCGGCGCGGAACACCGCGAACCAGAAGGGTGTCGAGATCCGCTATTACTCGGTGATCTATGACCTTGTTGATGACGTGAAAGCCGCCGCATCTGGTCTGCTGAGCGCCGAAATCCGCGAGAAGTTCATCGGTTACGCCGAGATCCGCGAAGTCTTCAAGGTCACAGGTGTTGGCAAGGTTGCCGGCTGTCTGGTCACCGAAGGCGTTGCGCGTCGTTCCGCAGGCGTCCGTCTGCTGCGCGACAACGTGGTGATCCACGAAGGTACGCTGAAGACACTGAAACGCTTCAAAGACGAAGTGGCCGAGGTTCAGTCGGGTCAGGAATGCGGTATGGCGTTCGAAAACTACGACGATATCCGTCAGGGCGACGTGATCGAAATCTTCGAGCGTGAAGAGGTCACGCGGACGCTAGACTGATCCGGTTCTGTAGAGAAATAGAAAACAGCGGTTCAATCGGGCCGCTGTTTTTTTTGAAACGCTGATTACCTTCGTTATTTGTCCCAGGTTTCTGTGTCTGACCCGTACCGGGTGTCTTGCAATTCTGATCTGAGCACGAATTGAATCTAATTTATTCTCTGCTCAGAGGAGAGCGTCGCCGTTCCTAAATCTGGGCACTAGGGCATTGCAAACAGATTAGGCGGAGTATTGGAGGTGAACGGGTAATTTGGGTTACGGTTTTCTCTCTATAAGCCAGTATGTTACGCCCAAAGCTAGGCCGATGGCTGCGTAACCAAGAAAGTACTGAGGTTCCAAGCTTTTGTCATCCAATGTTATGATTTTTCGAGCCACCGCCATCAAGGCTGTCGCGACAACAAGCTTGATGTGGATGACATCAGCGGTCAAATAAAGAGTGATGTTTGTATAGATTTCTATCGCTATGAGAACGACCAAAACGGCACTGAAAACCGTGAGAAGGTCACTGACCTCCAAGATGTAAACAGGCGGTTCCAGCAATTTCTGATAAGTTGTGAAACCCGCGTCTATGATGGCCAGAAGAATGATGCCTAGCATAAGCACTGATAATGCTCTAACACCGTGGCGGATCATGCGGTTACACCATCGAACGATACCATCTTCGTGATGGGGGTCTAGCTCCACATGTACTGGGATGGGTTTATTATCGTCGCCACTCACTGTGATCTCCAATTCCAAACTCGTTCGCAGCGTGAGACATTTCATTCAGTTGCATCGCCCGCTACGGCTTAGACGGAATCCTCTCACAAAATGGATGTAGTTTTCTAGGCTGATCTTTTGCTCGTTAAAGCGACCTGGTGGTCACGAAACGGAACTCGTGCTGCGCCGGTTTCATAAGAATAGAACCCAGTAAGGCACCCTTTTTCATAAAAGTTCGGCATCAGCTTTGACTTTTACCCGAATATACTTGGCTCTGCCACAGACACGCGGTTCTTGTTGTTTTTTCTGGCAAGGACCAAACCAGTTGGAATCCCAATATAATTAATTACCGAGATGTCGGTAAAAACGTCCCCGGGTGCATGATGATATCGAAATGCTGCATTCCCTTTTTCAGATCAAAACTGACCGAATGCCCGGCCTTGCGCAGCAATTCTGCGTAATCCCGACTTTGTCGGACAAACTCAGGCGTATCGCGCTCGGCAACTGCCACGTGATAGCGCGGACCAGGGGCAGGCAGATGCAGGATGGGTGACAGATCGTGCACCTCGACCGGGGTCAGTTGAAGCGGATCGTTAACAGGGGTCAGACGAATAGGTTCAAGATCGTACACGCCACTGATCAGGATCACATCGCGCACTCGAAGCCCCGCGCGAGCCAGCGCATCGGCTGAGGTTGCCATAACCATAGCCGCCAGTTGCGCCCCGGCACTGTGACCAGACAGGGTTATCCGTGACGGGTCAAATCCCAGATCAGGCGCGTTGGCGGCCATCCACAGCAAGGCGTCACGGCATTCATTGATCATGTCTCCGATGCGGGCATCCGGGGCGAGCGTGTAGTTAAGCGTTGCAAACGAGTGTTCGGCCTCAATCAACGCCGGGGCCATCATTGCCGACTCGCGCTGGCTAAGCGCCTGCCAATATCCGCCATGAATAAAGACATGCAGTGGCGCGCCAGTGCCTTTGGCAGGAAAAAAATCCAGAACCTGAGCTCTTCCGTCACCATAGGAGACGTTGCCGATCACCTCCATCTGCGCCCTGTGCTGCGCGCTGAGCGCGGCATAGCTGTCGAGGTACGGCGTCAGATCACCACCGATCATCGAGCGGGGTGAATATTCCTGATCCAGCTCTTCCTGAGAGAACCCTCTGTACAGCATTGCTTACTCCTGCTCGGTATACATTAGCGCAGTGCGCACATCGTAGAGATCATGAAAGAACCGCAAATCCAAGGCTTTGCGCAGAAAGGCCACGCCGCTGGACCCACCGGTGCCAGGTTGGTTTCCGATCACACGCTCGACCGCAGTGACATGATCGAAGCGCCAACGCTGGAATAAGGACTCTACGTCCATCAGCTTTTCCGCCAGCGCATACAAATCCCAATACCGATCCGTGTCGCGATACACCTGTACCCAGACTTCTACTATGCGGGGATCACCGGAATAGGGCTGCGCATAGTCGCGATCCAGTAGATCCTGCGGCACGTCAAACCCTTGACGGGCCAGCATGAAAAGAACCTCGTCGTACAGCGATGGCTTGGTTAGCGCTGCGGCCAGAAATTCCATGACTTCTGGATCATGTTCGTGGACTTTCAAAGTCGAAGCGTCTTTGTTTCCCAGAATGAATTCGATCTGACGATAGCCATAGCTCTGGAAGCCAGATGAACTGCCCAACGCGTCGCGAAAGGTCATGTAGTCCGCAGGTGTCATAGTCAGCAACGTTTCCCAGGCCGAGATCAGTTGTCGCTGTATCGCCTTCACCCGGTCGAGGTTCTTCATCGCCGGGCCGAACGCGTCTTGTTGCAGAAAGTGGCGCGTTTCGACCAGCTGATGGTGCATCAGCTTTAACCACAACTCACTGACCTGATGGATGATGATGAACAGCATCTCATCAGGCTGCGCTGGGTCTTGAAAGGTCTTTTGCAGGTTCAGCAGAGTCTTGAGCTGCAGGAAATCTCCATAGCTCTTGCGATGGGTTTGGGCGAAATCGGTGACCAAAGAGTCCTCGATTCCGCGTTCCAAAAAGCGCTCATCCTTGTCGCCCATTTGCTCCTCCAAACGCCTGAGTTCCCCCTTGTTTAGGGGCAGATCACGCGCAAGGCCAGAACGTCAGGCCCAGTCCAGCACTACTTTTCCTGATCGGCCGGATTTCATCGCAGCAAACCCTTCGGCAAAGTCGTCGACTTTCATCTCGTGGGTGATCACGCGGCTGACGTCCAGACCGTTCTGTAGCATGGCGATCATCTTGTACCAGGTCTCAAACATCTCGCGACCGTAGACACCCTTGATGCTGATTGCTTTGAACACGATCCGTGACCAATCAACCGGAGACTTTCCGGGCGGAATGCCTAGCAAAGCGATCTTGCCGCCCATCACCAGTGCCTCGACCATCTGATCCAATGCGATTTGCGAGCCGGACATCTCAAGCCCCACGTCGAAACCTTCTTTCATGCCCAATTCGGTGATGACGTCCTGCAGGTCTTCCTTGGACACATCAACAGTGCGCAAGGTCGGCACCACATGCTCTGCCAGTTTCAGGCGATCCGGGTTTATATCGGTGATCACCACATGCCGCGCACCTGCATGGCGTGCGACGGCGGCGGCCATGATGCCGATGGGGCCAGCGCCGGTGATCAGAACATCTTCTCCCAATAAGTCGAAACTCAGAGCCGTGTGGACGGCATTGCCAAGTGGGTCGAGAATAGCGCCGATTTCATCCGGCACGTCATCGGGCAAGGGGACCACGTTGAAGGCAGGCAATTTCAGGTACTGTGCAAAGGCGCCCTGTTCGTTCACCCCGATGCCTCGTGTGCCGGGGTCCAAGTGAAATTTGCCTGCACGGCTTTGGCGGCTGTCAGTGCCGATCAGGTGGCCTTCGCCTGAACAGCGTTGACCGATATCCAAACCAGTCACGTTGCGACCGATCTCGACGATCTCACCAGCGAATTCGTGGCCTGTTATCATCGGGATCGGAACCGTAGCTGCAGCCCACTCATCCCAATTCCAGATATGGATATCTGTCCCGCAAATACCGGTCTTGTTGACCTTGATCAGAACTTCTTCTGGGCCGATTTCGGGTACCGGAGCCTGCACCATCCACAGGCCTTCTTCGGGTTTGCTTTTCTCTAAGGCTTTCATCGTGTTGGGTCGCATCATATCACTCCCAATTCCTTGCCGACTTTTCCAAAGGCTGCCAAAGCCCGGTCCAGTTCATCCTTGGTCAGGGCCGCATTCATCTGCGTTCTGATCCGTGCCTGTCCACGTGGGACGACAGGGAAGAAGAAGCCCGAGACATAGACACCTTCGTCAAACAGCTTAGCGGCCATATCTTGCGCCAATGTGGCGTCACCCAGCATCACGGGAATGATCGGGTGTTCGCCCGGCAGCAGATTGAATCCCAGCTTTTCCAACCCCGCGCGCCAATATTTGGCGTTGCCGAACAATTGGGCGCGGAGCATTTCGCCTTCTTCGACCAGTCGGATCGCTTCCAGACCAGCCGCGACGATGGACGGCGGCAGCGAGTTTGAGAATAGATAAGGCCGTGCCCGCTGTCGTAGCAGGTCAATCACCGGCTGTGGCCCTGCGATGTAACCGCCGATTCCCCCGCCAAGAGCTTTGCCCAAAGTTCCCGTCAGAATATCTATGTCGACATCGAAGTGATCCGGCGTGCCTGCGCCGTTGGGGCCCATGAAGCCGGTGGCATGGCAGTCATCTACCATGACGATGGCGTCGTGTTTGTCGGCCAACTCCCGTATTTTCGGCAGGTTGGCCAGGTAGCCATCCATCGAAAACACGCCGTCTGTCGCGATCATAAGATGCCGCGCCCCGTCTTCGCGCGCCTGCTTTAGCCGGGCTTCGAGGTCGTCCATATCATTGTTCAGATAGCGATAGCGTTTGGCCTTGCACAGCCGCACCCCGTCGATGATCGAGGCGTGGTTCAGGCTGTCTGAGATGATGGCGTCTTCAGGCCCTAACAAAGGCTCAAAGAGCCCACCATTCGCATCGAAACAGGCGGCGAACAGGATCGCATCGTCCTTGTTCAGGAACTGCGCCAGTTTTTGCTCTAACTCGCGGTGAATGTCCTGGGTGCCGCAGATGAATCGGACCGAAGCCATGCCAAAGCCCTTGGGCTCCATCGCTGCCTTAGCCGCGTCGATCAGGGCAGGGTGGTCGGCTAGGCCCAGATAGTTGTTAGCGCACAGGTTGATTACCTGTTTGTCGCCCACCTTTATCTCACCGCCCTGCGGCGAGGTGATCATTCGTTCGCGCTTATACAATCCCTCGGATTCGATCTGCGCGAGGGTGTCCGTAACGTGGGACAGGAATGCGTCTGCCATGGCGGTCTCCGTTTATGTGAGTCGCATATCTAACATAACGGATGTAGTTCCCAAATGGGGGAATTACAATATTTAAGACAAGAATCCGTAAAAATGGAATTTCGCGATTTTAGGCGTGCTTGACGATCAAGAACACGCGGGCTGGGCCGACAGCGACAATCGAGTGCGCAACATCAGCTGCGTAACGTGCCGTATCCCCCTGTTGTAGGTCGCGCGTCGCTGTACCTGAGGTAACGCGCACCGCGCCTTCCAGCACGGTCAGTTGTTCTCGCGCACCACGCGCGTGGGGTTGGCTGGTCAAGGCGCCGTCTGCATCAAACTCGATATCGTAAACCTCGTGCCCACCAGCCTCTTCAGGCGGGGACAGGATTCGGATCCGACAGTTTTGGCCCATGTTGTCGATGCTGGGCACTTCTGCGTTGCGCAGTACTTCGACTTGATCCGTGGTGTTGACCTCTTCCAGCAGGCCAGCGAAATCCACCTGTAGTGCTCGGGTCAGGTTCCACAGGGTCGAGATGGTAGGGCTGCTTTCACCTCGTTCGATCTGGCTGACCATCGAGCGGGACACACCGCTAAGATTGGCCACGGCTTCAAGTGACAGGCCTTTGGCGCGGCGCGCCTCTTTCAGGCGGGCAGGCAGGCGTGTCAGGATATCGTCAGTTTTTTCCGTCATGACGGAATCTCATGCGCCTTGCAGGTCGAATTGTCAATTCTAACCGTGACGGGACGTCTCATGGGACATGCCTATGCTGCAAATGCATACTGGCGTCGAATCCCGGAGGAGACTGACATGACTGATATCGTATTGCTGGACGGAGCGCGTACCGCAATTGGAACCTTTGGCGGTGCGCTGGCCTCGACTGCACCCATTGATCTGGCGACCGTCGCCACAGAAGCCGCGCTGGAACGTTCGGGAGTTGAAGGCGCACAGATCGGCCATGTTGTCTTTGGGCACGTCATCAATACCGAGCCGCGTGACATGTACCTGTCCCGCGTTGCTGCGATGCAAGCGGGGATTCCGAACGGCACACCCTCCATGAACGTGAATCGATTGTGCGGATCGGGTGCGCAGGCGATTGTCTCGGCTGTGCAGTCTCTGATGCTGGGGGATGCAGAATTTGCAGTAGCCGGTGGGGCCGAGAGTATGTCGCGCAGCCCCTACATCGTGCCGCAGGCGCGCTGGGGTGCCAAGATGGGTGACGTGAAATCGCTGGACATGATGCTTGGGGCGCTGAACTGTCCTTTTGGCACCGGGCACATGGGCGTAACGGCTGAAAATGTAGCGGATGAGCATCAGATCAGTCGTGGACAGATGGATGAATTCGCATTGGCTAGCCAAACCCGCTCAGCTGCGGCCATTGAGGCGGGGTATTTTGACAGCCAGATCACACCCGTGCAAGTCAAGGTCAAGCGGGACATGGTCGACTTTAAGGTCGATGAGCATCCCAAGGCGACGACCATCGAAGCGTTGGCCGGCTTGCGCCCGGTATTTCAGAAAGATGGCCGTGTAACGGCGGGCAATGCGTCTGGCATCAATGACGGGGCGGCGGCGATGGTTCTGGCAACTGCAGATGCGGCCGAGAAAGCGGGATTGAAGCCCAAAGCGCGCATACTGGGTTATGCCCATGCCGGTGTTCGACCAGAAGTGATGGGGATTGGACCTGTTCCCGCTGTGCGAAACCTGATGAACAAAACAGGCCTGTCGGTGGACGACTTTGACGTGGTCGAAAGTAATGAGGCTTTTGCGGCTCAGGCTCTGGCGGTGAACCAGGAACTTGGGTTGGACGCAGCGAAGGTGAACCCAAACGGTGGCGCAATTGCCTTGGGTCATCCAGTCGGAGCGACAGGGGCAATAATCACACTGAAGGCTCTTTACGAGCTGGAGCGTACAGGTGGGTCAAAGGGCTTGGTGACCATGTGTATTGGTGGTGGTCAGGGTATTGCCATTGCTATTGAACGGCTCTGATTTGCGGTCGCTGAGGGGGGCTGTCTGCCCCCCATCACGCCTTGGCGTGATTCCCCCCGAGGATATTTTTGGCCAGATGAAGCGGGCGGGTTTGTCCTAGCTCAGCGCCGAAAGTACCAGAACGATTGCGGCGCCCGCGATTGCGCCGATGGTGGCGGGCAGGGCGGTTGACCATAGGCTAGATTTCTGCGGCTCGTCTTTTTGAGTCTGCGCAATCAGAGCATTTTCAACCAAACCCGGTAGACGTGGCCCAAAGCGTGCCAGAACCCAAGCGGTTTTGCTAAAGTCGCGCAGGGCGGCGCGGGGACCTATGGATTGTTTGATATAATCCTCGACCACGGGGCGCGCGACTTCCCAAATGTTCATGTGGGGGTCCAGAGAACGAGCGACACCTTCGACCACAACCATGGTACGTTGCAGCAGGATCAGCTCGGTCCGGGTTTCCATGCCGAACCGTTCGGTGACCTCGAACAAATAGTTCAACAGACGACCCATCGAGATTTGAGATGCATCCATGCCAAAGATCGGTTCGCCCACGGCGCGCAAGGCACGGGCGAATTCGTCGACGTCCCGGTCGGCGGGCACGTACCCGGCCTCGAAATGCACCTCGGCCACGCGTTTATAGTCGCGCCGTATGAATCCAAAGAGGATCTCGGCATAGACCCGGCGGGTGTATTCGTCGATATGGCCCATAATGCCATAGTCATAGGCAATGATATCGCCATTGGCGGCGACCTTCAGGTTGCCCTGATGCATGTCGGCATGGAAATAACCGTCGCGCAAAGCGTGTAGCAGGAACAGGCGCAGCACGCGTTCAGCCAGATCGCGGCGATTGTGACCAGCAGCATCAAGGGCCGCGTTGTCGCCTAGCGGAATGCCATCCGCCCAACTGAGCGTCATCACTCGCCGTGCAGACAGCGACCACACCACAGGTGGCAGCCAGAACCCGGCATCGTCCTTAGTATTGGCCGCATATTCCGAGGCGGCAGCACTTTCCAAACGCAGGTCCAGTTCGCCACGCACCACGCCGTCAAAGTGCTCGATCACATCCATCGGGCGAAGACGGCGCGCACCGGGGGCAAACAGGTCAATGATGCGGGCGGCGAAATAGAACGCATCGACATCCTTGCGGAAGGCGCGCTCGATTCCAGGGCGTAAGACTTTGACAGCAACATATTCGCCGTTCTTGACCAACCTCGCCTTGTGGACTTGCGCGATCGACGCGGCAGCGATTGGCTGGCTGAAGTCTTCGAATACCTCTTCGACCGGTTGGCCAAGTTCCTTCTCGACTTCGGCCATTGCCTCGTCGCGGGAAAAGGGGGGCAGTTTGTCCTGCAATACACGCAATTGCGCGGCGAGTTCAGCGCCTACCACGTCTGGTCGTGTCGAAAGGATCTGGCCAAATTTGATGTAGGCCGGGCCCAAAGCGGTCAGCGCCCGCGTCGCCGGAGGCATGTTGGGGTCACCTTTGTAGCCCAGCCATTGGAACGGCTTGCCCAGTGCGTGGGCTACAAATCGCAAGGCGCGCGGTGCTTCAAATGCGTCGAGAACTACGTTCATCGCGCCCGTGCGCTCTAATGTGGCGCCTGTTCGGATCAGGCGGATGATGTTGTGAGGGCCGCGCATTAAATCTTCCAGCCGGAATGCAGCGCGGCGATACCCATGCTGAGATTGCGGTATTTGGCGTTTTCGAACCCAGCGGTTCGGACCATGTTCAGGAATGTATCCTGATCGGGGAATTTTCGGATGGATTCCACCAGATACTGATAGCTGTCATAGTCATTGGCGATCAGCTTGCCCATGCGGGGAATGACGTTGAAGCTGTAGAGATCATAGAGTTTTTGCAGCCCCTCGTTTGGCAGCTGACTAAACTCTAACACCATCAATCGACCGCCGGGTTTGAGGACCCGGAACGCCTCGTTCAGTGCCTCTTGCGGGCGGGTGACGTTTCGTATCCCGAACGAGATTGTATAGACGTCGAAGGTATTATCCTCAAACGGTAGAGACATCGCGTCGCCAACCACCCAGTTCAGGCTGTCAGACATCTGGTCGGCCTCGGCGCGCTGGCGACCTTCGATCAGCATCGGTTCGGTCAGGTCCAGAACCGTAGCGTGGCCGTGACCCGCGCGTTTGAGGAAGCGGAATGAAATATCACCGGTTCCGCCCGCCACATCCAACAGCCGCTGACCGGGGCGAGGGGCCAGCCAATCCATCATCGCGTCTTTCCAGACCCGGTGGATGCCCATCGACATGACATCATTCATAACGTCGTATTTCGAGGCGACCGAGTTGAACACGCCCTGTACGCGTCCGGCCTTGTCGGCCTCGCGCACTGTTTCAAACCCGAAATGGGTGGTCTTGTCGTTGCTGTCGGACATTGAAGGGACGCCTCTGTCAGTGTTGCCCATTCTTATAGGCCCCCGCGCCGGGAAGACAATCGCGCGAAAAGGTAGCAGGGAGCGGCGAATTGACAGGTACGCCACAGATTTTCCTTAGTCGTCCAGTAAGACGGATTGCACATTTTATATAAATTTTTGAATCTGGTGGAGTTTTTATTTTGGCAGGTTTGTTGGCAACGATATTGGCGTTTCTATTCATCGCTTGGCGATTGAGGGCAGTCATTCGCACTTTCTTAAGAGTTCGTCGCGCAGAAGGGGTGGGCGACAAGTTAGACGCAGCAGCGAGGCATTTTCCCAACGACGTGCTGACGGACTCAATATCTCGGGCTGGCAGCGAGTTGCCCGCGAAGCAATCGCTGACGCGATTAACCTTTCGAGCAACGCCGGGGGTGATTGTTCTGACGGCATTGGTCTTGATCGTATTGTTCTACATCAGCTTCGTGCGACCCGACCTTGCCGGTGCAGGGAACGTACTTCCATCCCAGGATGCACAATTGTTTTTGTGGATTAAAGTCGTTGTGATGCTGTTGGGGATCTACACTTTGGTCTTTCACCTCGCCAACTCGATCTCGATCGACGGAACCGAGCTGGTGACAATGGGACCTTTGTTTCAACGCCGGTACTATGATTTGACGAAACTCTCAGGGATCAGCCTTAGGCACAGCGGCAACTATGTTTTACGTTTTTCCGATGGGAAGACAGCGCGAATTCTGAAATATGTAACCGGACATGATGAAATGGTGCATGCGTTGGAACGCGCGCTTGCAACTAATCAGGAGAGTGCATGCCTGAGCTTCCCGAAGTTGAAACGGTCCGCCGCGGGTTGACGCCCACCATGGAGGGCGTGGTGATCGAACGGGCAGACGTAAACCGACCTGATCTTCGATGGCCTTTCCCCGAGCGTATGGCTGAAAGGCTGACGGGACAACGTGTGGATCGGTTGAGGCGGCGGTCAAAGTACATTCTGGCCGATCTCAGTAGCGGTGAAACCTTATTGATCCATCTGGGTATGTCAGGGCGAATGACCGTTTCAGGCGATCCGCTGGTACAGTTCGTGCACAATCATCCGATGCCCGAGAAACACGATCATGTGGTGTTCCACATGGCCAATGGCGCGCGCGTGACGTTCAACGATCCGCGCCGGTTCGGGGCGATGGATTTGATGCCGACGGCCACGGCCGAAGAACACAAGCTGCTGGCTGTGTTGGGCCCAGAGCCTTTGGGCAATGATTTCCACGAGCAACACCTGATCTCTGCGTTCCGGGGCAAGAACACCCCGGTCAAATCCGCGCTGTTGGATCAGGGAATCGTTGCCGGATTGGGCAATATCTATGTGTGTGAGGCACTTTATCGCGCAGGTGTGTCGCCACGTCGCAAAGCCGGGCAGATTTCTGCGGCGCGTGTTGCCGCACTGGTTCCGATCATCCGGCAGGTGCTGCAAGACGCGATACAGGCGGGTGGCTCATCCCTGCGCGATTTCCGCCAAGCTGATGGAGAACTTGGATATTTTCAGCACAGCTTCGACGTTTATGGCCGCGAGGGCGAGCCATGTCGCACAGAAGGCTGTGAGGCAGATGTGAAGAGAATCACTCAGTCCGGTCGCTCATCCTTCTATTGCGCGCAATGCCAAAGATAGCTTGATCCAGCGTTCTCGCGTGATAAGGAATCGTATCTGAACGGAACAACCGGAAGCTTTCACCTCATGGCTTTTGAGACGATCATCGTCGAAATCGAAGACCACGTTGGGCTTATCAAGCTCAACAGACCGGACGCACTGAATGCGTTAAACTCGCAGCTGATCTCGGAATTGTGCACGGCTTTGCAAGATGCCGAAGCCAATGACAAAGTGCGCTGCATCGTTATAACCGGATCGGACAAGGCCTTTGCCGCCGGTGCGGATATCAAAGAGATGGCCGAGCTAAGCTTTGTCGATGTGTTCGACGGAAACTTCTTTGGTGATGTGAACGACCGGTTCAGTGCAATCCGCAAGCCGATCATCGCAGCCGTTGCGGGGTATGCGCTGGGCGGTGGCTGTGAATTGGCGATGATGTGCGACTTTATCATTGCAGCCGACACAGCTAAGTTTGGGCAACCCGAAATCAACCTGGGTGTCATTGCGGGCCTCGGCGGCTCGCAGCGCCTGACGCGTTTTGTTGGCAAGTCCAAATCCATGGACATGAATCTGACGGGCCGTTTCATGGATGCCGAAGAGGCCGAACGCGCTGGTCTTGTCAGTCGGGTCGTTCCTGCCAAGAAGCTTATGGAAGAGGCCATCGGCGCCGCCCAGAAGATTGCCGAGAAATCGCAGCTGAGCACGATGGCTGCGAAAGAAGCCGTAAACCGCAGCTACGAAGTGACGCTGAGCGAGGGGCTGCTGTTTGAACGCCGCGTGTTCCATTCGATGTTTGCAACCGAGGATCAGAAAGAAGGCATGGCTGCCTTCCTTGAAAAACGCGCAGCCCAATTCCGCGACAAGTGACAAGTAACGCGCACACGCAACCGAAGTAGGCGGGCTTGGCCCGCCTTTTTTGTGGCGGTCATTGCGTAAGGAAAGAATCAGCTTGGCAAAGGCTGCAAACTTGGATAACTAGCGCCGCTATACATGCGCGTGCGGCCCGCTTGGCCCGACTCACACTCGTGATTTTTGATCCGGTGCGGAATTGTCCGTGGCGCGCAACCCTAGATAAACGTACCGAACGAAGGTCAGAAACACATGGCAAATTCGCCCCAAGCTAAAAAGCGCGCGCGCCAGAACGAAAAGCGCTTCGCAATCAACAAAGCGCGCCGTTCGCGCATCCGCACCTATTTGCGCAAGGTCGAAGAAGCGATCGCATCCGGTGACAAAGATGCTGCAACTGCAGCCCTGCGCGCTGCTCAGCCCGAACTGATGCGCGGCGTCACCAAAGGCGTCTTCCACAAAAATACCGCATCGCGGAAAATGTCGCGCCTGTCGGCTCGCGTTAAAGCACTGGGTTAATCGCTCAGGTTGACCTTGGGTCAACAAAACAAGGTTTAATTGTTTACAAAGGCGTCACAATCAGTGGCGCCTTTTTGTTGCTGTTGCCGGAATGCCGCGCCTTCACGAAACTGAGAGATTCTTTCGGCAAAAGACCCGAGTCAATATCAGAGTTTCGTTGCCGTACGCCTTGGCCTCTTGTTACCACTGAGTCAGCGATTCACTCGCTTGGGGGGACAGGCTGTTTCATTGATCAAACTGACGGGCATCAGGATGGTCGTGAAACGAATGTTGGCGAACAGGCTCGACCGGTTTGCTGATCTGCACTGGGTCTTTGGGTTACCGAAGATCTGAGCCCTGTCGAAAAATTAGATTGCGATGCGCACCCAGCATACGGGGCGCCCTTCTGTTGGGTGTCCACCAGTTGGGCTGCGCTGACTTTCGGGGACAGTCCCGTCAGACCCATGTGGTTTGGCGCATGGGTACCCTTTGCGTGTGAATGCTTAATACCGGGCAACCGGGGCGTAGTAATAAGGCCGACAGGCCAAAAAGAATGGGATGCGTGAGGCGCTTAATGACACAAGAAAAATGGGGACAACTGCGTAACAAATTGCTGAAGGCGATCGGTAAGAACAACTACACCACCTGGATTGAACCTCTGGAATTCCAAGAGCTGCAGGATGGCGTTGCTGTTTTTTCGGTACCGACGAACTTTATGGGCAATTACGTAAGCCAGAACTTTGCTGATCTGATTCTGTACGAAATGAACACTGCGGGGGAATCGGTTCAACGCTTGGCGTTTCGTGTCGCGGCCAATTCGCCCGCACGCCCGTCCAGCGAATCCGCCGCCGCACCGGCGCCCATTCAGGAAAGTCCCCAGACTCAGTCTTTGTCCCAACAGGCCGAGCCCACAAACGATGCACTAGAGTCCCTGCAGGCCGCGCCGCTCGATGCTCGTTTCACCTTTGATAGTTTCGTGGTCGGCAAGCCCAACGAACTGGCTCATGCCGCCGCGCGCCGTGTGTCAGAGGGCGGCCCAGTCACCTTCAACCCACTGGTTCTGTATGGCGGTGTCGGCTTGGGTAAAACCCACCTGATGCACGCCATCGCGTGGGAGTTGAAAACCAAGCGCCCAGAGTTGAACGTGCTCTACCTGTCAGCGGAACAGTTTATGTATCGCTTTGTTCAAGCCCTGCGGGAACGCCGAATGATGGATTTCAAACATCTGTTCCGTTCGGTCGACGTTCTGATGGTTGATGACGTGCAATTTATTGCTGGCAAGGATTCGACTCAGGAAGAGTTCTTTCATACGTTCAATGCGCTGGTAGATCAGAATAAACAGATCATCATCTCGGCCGACCGCGCCCCTGGTGAGATCAAGGATCTGGAAGATCGCGTGAAGTCTCGCTTACAATGCGGTCTCGTGGTGGATCTTCACCCCACCGATTATGAACTGCGTCTGGGCATCCTCCAGAACAAGGTGCTGCAATACAACAGCACCTACCCTGACCTGACCATTGCTGACGGAGTGCTGGAGTTTCTGGCCCATCGCATCTCAACCAACGTGCGTGTGTTGGAAGGTGCTCTGACGCGCCTGTTCGCTTTCGCCTCTCTGGTGGGGCGCGAGATCGATATGGAGCTAACGCAGGATTGCCTGGCCGATGTGCTGCGCGCGTCCGAGCGTAAGATCACTGTAGAAGAGATTCAGCGCAAGGTTTCGGATTACTACAACATTCGCCTGTCCGATATTATCGGTCCCAAACGCCTTCGGTCTTATGCCCGTCCGCGTCAGGTGGCGATGTACCTGTGTAAGCAACTGACTAGCCGGTCATTGCCCGAGATTGGCCGCCGTTTTGGTGGGCGCGACCACACGACTGTTATGCACGGCGTCAAACGTATCGAGGAATTGAAAGTCACTGACGGTCAGATCGCAGAAGACGTAGAAATGCTGCGCCGCGCGCTAGAAGCCTGAACTATACCCACTACCACTCGGGAAACGCTCCGGACCCCACACCCGGGGCGTTTTCTTGTGCGCTTTAATCCACGGTTGCTCAGGAACTGTGCCCAGTCGGCCACGCGGCCCTTGACGCTTTGAGTGTTCCGACCCAGAAAACCATAAAAAATCCTTGTGCCTCAGGGTGGAACCGCTAACGTGCCAGTCCCGCCCATTTCGGCACGCAAGTCAGAGGAATTAAGGGTATGAAGATCAGCATCGAACGCGGCACCCTTCTCAAGGCCGTCTCACAGGCCCAATCCGTTGTGGAACGTCGCAACACCATTCCCATCCTTGCGAACGTGCTGATCGAGGCTGAAGGTGATCAGGCCCTGTTCCGTGCCACTGATTTGGATATCGAGGTGGTGGACAAGGCTCCGGCGCAGGTTGAAAAGGCAGGCGCTACGACTGTAGCGGCGACGACCCTGCACGAAATTGTCCGGAAACTGCCGGACGGCGCGCTGGTAACGCTGACGGCTGACAGTGCTGCGGGTCGTCTGACGGTTGAGGCTGGTCGGTCGAACTTCTCACTGGCGACACTGCCGAAAGAAGATTTCCCAGTGATGGCGTCCTCTGAGTATCAATCGAATTTCAAGGCCTCGGCAGCACTGTTGCGGCGGCTGTTCGACAAATCGAAATTCGCAATTTCGACGGAAGAGACGCGGTACTACTTGAACGGTGTGTACATGCATGTGGCCGACGGGTCCGAGGGTGGGAAGGTGCTGCGCTGTGTGGCTACCGATGGCCACCGTCTGGCGCGCATTGATGCAGACCTGCCGGATGGTGCTGCGGACATGCCGGGCGTGATCGTGCCGCGCAAAACAGTGGGTGAGCTGCGCAAGCTACTGGACGATGATGAGATGGATATTGCTGTCTCGGTAAGCGAAACCAAGGTGCGCTTTGCAACGCCGGATATCACCCTGACCTCGAAAGTGATCGACGGAACGTTCCCCGATTATACGCGGGTGATTCCGCAGGGTAACACCCGTCAACTGGAAGTGGATGCCGCCGAATTCGCGCAGGCCGTTGATCGGGTGGCAACTGTCTCTTCGGAACGCTCACGCGCCGTGAAGCTGCAATTGGATGCGGACAAGCTGATTCTGTCGGTGAATGCGCCAGATAGCGGCGCAGCCGAAGAAGAACTGGCCGTGGCCTATGGAGACGAGCGTTTGGAAATTGGCTTCAACGCCAAGTACTTGCTCGAAATTGCTTCGCAGGTGGATCGTGAGAACGCGGTGTTCTTGTTCAACTCGGCAGGCGACCCGACCCTGATGCGTGAAGGTAATGATCAAAGCGCGGTCTATGTTGTCATGCCAATGCGTGTCTGATCATTCCGGCGGGGTGGTTTTGAACGAAAGGGATGGGTCATGACCTTGGCCCTGACCGAACTTACGGTCTCGCATTTCCGATCTCACAAGCTGGCGCGGTTGTCCTTGGATGGGCGGCCGGTTGCAATACACGGGCCGAATGGGGCCGGTAAAACCAACATTCTTGAAGCGGTTTCTTTGTTCTCGCCCGGTCGCGGACTGCGGCGGGCAAGCGCAGCCGAGATGACCCGGCGGCCCGAAGCGCTGGGTTGGAAGCTTTCGGGTATCTTGCTGGCGCAAGGTCAGAAATATGAGGTCGAAACTTGGTCTGAAGGTGGCGCGGCGCGGCAGGTTCGGGTTGATGGGAAAGCTTCCAGCCAGATCGAGTTGGGGAAATTAGCGCGCGTGGTTTGGCTGATCCCGTCGATGGATCGGCTGTGGATCGAGGGGGCTGAAGGACGGCGGCGGTTTCTGGATCGTATCGCGCTGAGTTTCGACCCGACCCATGCCGAGGCGTCGCTGACTTATGAAAAGTCCATGCGCGAACGGAATCGTCTGCTGAAAGACCAAGTGCGCGATGCCCATTGGTATGCGGCTTTGGAAAGTCAGATGGCCGAGACCGGGTACCAGATACACGCCTCTCGATTGAAAGCACTTGAATACCTGCGTGCGGCTCAGGAGCAAGCAGAGACGGCGTTTCCTTCAGCTAATCTTGAATTGGTGCAAACGGAAGGTGAGATGCCAGAGACAGCAGGCGATCTGCGCGAGGCCCTGAATGAAAGCCGCTTCCGCGATTTGGCAGCTGGTCGCACATTGGTCGGGCCGCACAGGTCAGACTTGTATGGAGTGTTCGCCGCCAAAGGTGTGCCAGCCAAAGACTGCTCAACGGGCGAGCAAAAGGCTCTTTTGGTTTCCCTTATCCTTTCCAACGCACGCGCTTTGGCCGGGATGATAGGGGCGCCGCCGATTGTGCTATTGGATGAGGTTGCTGCCCATCTAGACGCGGGGCGGCGCGCGGCGCTGTATGACGAGATATGTGCGCTGGGCGCTCAGGCCTGGATGACGGGCACCGGGCCTGAACTGTTCGCGGAATTGGGGGACCGGGCCCAAACGCTCGTTGTAACCGAAGGCGATGAGGGCTCGGTCGTGACCGCTTAGGCCGGTTCGCCGACCTTCCGTTCCCACAGGAAACCGCGCATGACCTCGTCGACCGGAGTTTGCGCCATATGGTTCACATAGTTCGACATTGTTTTCTGCGCCAAGCCTAGAACCACATCCAGCACAGCGCGGTGTGAATAACCGGCGTCAAAGAACGCTTGCAGTTGTTCCTCGGACGGATTGCCACGGGTTTCCATCACTTGCAGGGTGAAGGTACGCAGTGCTTCCAGCTTGGCGTTGGGCAGCGGTGTTTCGTTGCGCAGGGCTTCTGTGATCTCGTCCGAAACCTTCATCATCTTGGCGATGCCGGTATGGGCGGGCACGCAATAGTGGCACTCGTTTTCCACGTTAATGGTCTGCCAGACGACGGTTTTCTCGTCATTGTCGAAATCGGTTTGCAGGAACAAGCCGTGCAGAACCTGATAACCTTCCAAGTGTTGTGGGCTTTCAGCCATCACTTTGTGCAGGCCGGGCAGACGGCCAAAAGCGGCCTGCGATTTTTCCAGCAGCGGTTTGGACCCCTCGGGGGCGGTTTCAAGGTCGTGAGACGGAAAATTGGCCATGTTGGACTCCTTTTTTGGCGCGATGACGCAAAAATAGGGTTTCTTGAGCGATTGCTCAACTATATATTTGAGTGATCGTTCAAAAATTAGTGAAGACCATGCCCAGAAAACCTTCTTATGACCGAGATGCGCTAATCGCACAGGCGCGCGATATTTTTTGGCGTAACGGCTGGGCTGGTACGTCGCTGAAGGATCTTGAGCGGGAACTGAAGTTGAAGCCGGGCAGTTTTTATGCGGCGTTCGGCTCGAAAGATGCGCTTTATGCATTGGCGTTGGAGCGCTATGCCCAAGACGGCATGGCCAATATAAAAGCTTTGGCAGAAAAACTGGGGCCGCTGGGTGCGCTAAAATCCCACCCGCGTCTGGTTGTCGATTCGTCAAAAATGCCCACCAAGGCCTGTATGCTCACCAAGACTTTTGCCGAATTGCAGGCACGTCAGCACGATCTGGCTGGTCAGGCCAGCGCTCATATGGTTGCGATGAAGGCCTGTTTTGCAGAGCTGTTTCGCCGTGCGCAAGAGGCAGGAGAAATCGGCAGTACCCATGATCCAGAAAGGCTTGCAGCCCGGTATCAGTCCGACTTTTTGGGGCTGCGATTGTCGGCGGAGCGGGATGATGTGAATGCAGCTGAAATCGCGGCAGATATCGCCGCCGATCTGGATCGGCTGTGATCCGCAAATAAACTCTACCCGCAGCACAAAATCTTGGGGCAGCGCGTGACATTCCCCACCAGAAAACGTATAAGATACCAAAATAATATAGGTACGAACGGCATGTCCGAAGACGCACAGGCACCACAAGAATACGGCGCAGATTCCATCAAAGTTCTCAAAGGTTTAGAGGCGGTTCGCAAGCGCCCTGGTATGTATATTGGGGATACGGACGATGGCTCGGGTCTGCACCATATGGTGTATGAGGTCGTGGACAACGGAATTGACGAGGCTTTGGCTGGTCATGCCGATCATGTGACTGTGAAGATTCACGCTGATTCCAGCGTTTCAGTCAGCGACAACGGGCGCGGAATCCCGGTGGATATCCACCCCGAAGAAGGCGTATCAGCCGCCGAGGTCATCATGACCCAACTGCATGCGGGCGGTAAGTTCGACAGCAACTCGTACAAAGTGTCGGGTGGCCTTCACGGCGTGGGTGTTTCGGTGGTGAACGCGCTGTCGGACTGGCTGGAGCTGCGTGTCTGGCGCAACGGCAAGGAACATGTGGCGCGCTTTGAAGGGGGCGAGACCTCTGAACATCTCAAAGTCGTCGAAGAATGTGGCGACCGCACCGGGACTGAAGTGCGGTTTCTGGCTTCAACCAATACGTTTTCGAACCTCGAATATTCCTTTGATACGCTGGAAAAACGCCTGCGCGAGCTGGCCTTTCTGAATTCGGGCGTGCGGATCATTCTGATCGATGAACGCCCCGCTGAGCGTCTGGAGACCGAGCTGTTCTACGAAGGCGGCGTCAAGGAATTCGTCAAATACCTCGACCGCTCCAAATCTCCGGCCATGCCCGAACCGATCTACATCAAGGGCGAGCGCGACGACATTGGTGTCGAAATCGCCATGTGGTGGAATGACAGCTACCATGAGACGGTTCTGCCCTTCACCAACAACATCCCTCAGCGGGACGGTGGTACGCACGTGGCTGGTTTCCGGGGTGCTCTGACCCGGACGATCAACAACTACGCGCAATCCAGCGGGATCGCGAAGAAGGAAAAAGTCAGCTTCACCGGTGACGACGCACGCGAAGGTCTGACGTGCGTGTTGTCGGTCAAAGTGCCTGACCCGAAATTCTCATCTCAGACCAAAGACAAGCTGGTGTCGTCCGAAGTGCGTCCGGCGGTCGAAGGGTTGATGAACGAGAAACTGGCCGAATGGTTTGAGGAAAACCCAAATGAGGCCAAGGGCATCGTCGGCAAGATCATCGAGGCTGCATTGGCCCGTGAGGCTGCGCGCAAGGCGCGAGAACTGACACGCCGCAAGACGGCGATGGATGTGAACTATCTGGCGGGTAAGTTGAAAGACTGCTCCGAGAAAGATCCGTCCAAGACCGAAGTTTTTCTGGTCGAGGGTGACTCGGCTGGCGGGTCAGCTCAAACCGGTCGGGACCGGCTGACTCAGGCTGTTTTGCCGCTGCGCGGAAAAATCCTGAACGTTGAACGTGCGCGTTTTGACCGGATGCTTTCGAGCCAGGAGATCGGCAACCTCGTGATGGCGCTGGGCACCGGCATCGGCCGCGATGAGTTCAACATCGAAAAACTGCGCTACCACAAGATCGTCATCATGACTGACGCAGACGTGGACGGTGCACATATCCGGACGTTGCTGCTGACATTCTTCTACCGGCAGATGCCGGAACTGATTGAGGGCGGATATCTCTATATCGCGCAGCCACCACTCTATAAGGTTTCGCGCGGTAAATCAGAGGTTTATCTTAAGGATCAGGCGGCGCTGGATGACTACCTGATCAATCAGGGTGTTGAAGGCGCAGTGCTGAAACTGGGCTCGGGTGAGGAAATCATCGGCCAAGACCTGACCCGCGTGGTCGACGAAGCACGCCAACTGAAGCGTGTACTTGATGCATTCCCGACGCATTACCCGCGTCACATTCTTGAGCAAGCTGCTGTCGCCGGAGCCTTCGTTCCCGGCGCTGTAGACGCTGACCTACAGGGCGTGGCCGACAAGGTCGCCGCCCGTCTCGATCTAATCGCGCTGGAATACGAACGTGGATGGCAAGGTCGGATCACGCAGGATCATGGCATCCGTCTGGCCCGCATCCTGCGCGGCGTTGAAGAGGTCCGCACGCTGGACGGCCCAATGCTGCGCTCAGGCGAGGCGCGCAAGACCGGCAGCTTCACGAAAAGTCTGCAAGAGGTTTACAACACCCCGGCCACCCTGGTCCGACGCGACCGCAGCCAAATGATCCACGGGCCGCTGGATTTGCTGCGCGCCATTCTCGAAGAGGGCGAAAAAGGCCTGTCTCTGCAACGCTACAAAGGTCTGGGCGAGATGAACCCAGATCAGTTGTGGGAAACCACACTAGACCCGGATGCCCGCACCTTGTTGCAGGTGCGCGTCGACGACATGGTCGAAGCTGATGACTTGTTCACCAAGCTGATGGGTGACGTGGTAGAACCCCGCCGTGAGTTCATCCAGCAAAATGCGCTGAGCGTCGAGAATTTGGACTTCTAGGTCGGTGTAGGTTTGCGCATAACACTTCGCGCACCCCATAAGTTTACGTAGTTCGCCCATAGTTTTGCGCTGCGCGTTTGTCTGCATTAGCGACGAATTCAATCAGTTTATGGCTTAGTCGTCGCGGATATGGCCCTTTGCATTGCTCAATCCCGCAAAGGGCCTCCCTAAGGAACCTTGGATTCTCGCGAAGGTCTGCGATGCGCAGAAAGCGGACTTTGCAAAGTCTTGGGTACAGATCGTAATAGAAGTCTATTTTCTCAGAACTCTGGGCCTAAGCATCGCTGGCTGATGATTAGAAGCTCGAACGACGGATTCAGTTTCAAGGTTCAAATCCATCTCAGCGGATCGCCCAGAGACTGTTGATCTTCCCCGAGTTCAGAGCGGAGTGAACAGATAGAATGATGCGGCGTGACGCCAATTTATTTCCTACCGACCCGGAGCGGGCAGGGTTTGGCTCAAGGCAGTTCCAGGAAGGGTCAAGATAAACGCAGAAAACAAATGGCTGAACAGATTTCTGGACTGTGACATAGATGATCTTCGCCGAGGTTGGGTGTGGGTGAACTAGTAGTTGAAACGCAAACCTAAGCCGGCACCTTTATCGTAGGGGCGGTCGGAACCTATGCCGATGAGGAAATCAGCATAAATTGCGATGCCAGGACTGAGGTTCTTGCCAATCTGGAACTCAGCGGTAGCTGGCCAAGCATCGTTCTCCCAGTCATATGGTGCTTTGATATCAGCCTTGGCCCAGTACCCATCGCCAAACGGTTGTAGCGCAATCAACCGCATCGCGGTTTGGTTTATGTCCGTCGGGCCATTGTATGAAGCAAAATGCTGGAGCAGTGGGATCAGCGTCAGCCCTGATTTTGTGTTTGCAAAGGCGAACCCGCCAAAAGGCGCAATTTGATCGGACCCGGTTCCGATCCCTTTTTCCGGGTCGCCAAAGTCCAGTATCCACTCCAGACCAATGGCCGACTTGATGGCCCACGTTTCGTTGAGCGGTCTCTGAGAAGGGAAATAGATCGCTTTGAGGCTCAATTTCTCAAAGTCAGTGAACCGAGTTCCAGTCACATCCGTTGAGTTGTAGTGCAACTCATATTTCAGTTTCAGATCAGGCCGCAGCATGTATGCGCCATCTATAAAGGCGTCCTGCTTGTCAGCACCGTTGCCCAAATCAAAATACTGATACCGGATGTCCGTGTTATTGACTGCGGCCAAAGGGTTTGAAGCGTTTTCATCGGCGATTGCTGAGGCCGCAACAATGCCAGTCGCCAATGCAAGGACAAGCGCTTGGATTTTCATATTGTTTCCAGAATTTTTGTTGTGGATGCCAAGCCCCACATCAAGCATATTATCATCTGATGCGGGGCTTGCATGACTCTTATCAGCTTCACCTTTTAGTCGGGCTGAATGTCCCGCTTGGCGACAAAGGCATCCACCGCTGCGACGGTTTCAGGACGAAGGTTCACGATACCTTCATAGGGACGTCCAGTCGCGGCTGGTTGATCGGGGTACATTTCCTTGAATTTCAGGTGGCGGGCAATAATGCGGTTAAACTCATGTCCAGCCCATGCTCCGATCTCGGTCGATACGCTCTGTTCTTCGCGGGGGTCGCGGAACAGGTTGTAGAACTTGGCCACGATAGCATTTTCACCTTTGGCCGGAACTTTGAGTTTGATGTGTTCCTTTACCACCTCTTTCAGCGAATTGATCGAGTAGATCAGTACATGATCCCTGCGCCCATGCGTATCGCCAATAAACATCAGGGACGTCTGATCGACACCGTCAATGATCCGGTCGCGGGGGATGGCATCCATCGCTCCGCCGATACGCGCAATTGACGTGAACAAATCAGAGATATGAATAATGTCAGATACAATTGAGTCTCCCTCGATCAAGCCGGGCAGGCGGGCAAACGCGTCCACCCGAACGCCTCCTTCAGACGTATCGGCCTTGCCGCCGCGGAAGACCAGCGGCGAAAACCCACTGCCGGGGGCATATTTGGTGAAGTGACCGTTGTCGCCCATCAAAACGATCAGGGTATTATCCCTGAGCCCCAGCGCATCGACTTCGTTCAGAACGACCCCTATCCATTCATCCAACTCTTCCATGCTTTCAACGAATGTACCGCCGTTGGGTGTCGTGAACGCTTCTCTCGTCGTGCGCGTTGTCGACAGAGGGACAAGCGGCCAGTATTGCAGGAAGAACGGTTCATCCCGTTCTGCTAGCAGGCGCAACTGCTCCATCGCCTGTGCCTGATAGCGGATGTTCATTTCATTATATTTGTCCTGGGTCCATTTCTCACCCGGTTCCATATGGACTTCGCGGACCTCCCCGCCAATAACAGCTTCAAGGCCGGTAATCATGTGTCCCGGATCAGGGCGAAACCAATCATCCAGCGTGTATTTGGAGTTGTAGTTGTCTTCCCCTATGGCCATGGTGATTTCTTCCTTGGCTGCATCTTCGTTGAAGATGGCCAACTGGCCCTGCTGATGGATGGGGAACGCGGCGTAGTCAAAGCCCTGATAAGTAGGCCAGGATTCCTGAATGTCGCCCATGTGCCATTTGCCAACATGCGAGGTGTTGTAGCCTACGGATTTCAGAACTTCGGCAATTGTGACTTCTTCATCGGCAAGGCCAAAACCTGAAATATCGACGGCGGTATCGCCCATCCCATTGCGATACGGCTGGCGACCCGTCATGAAGGCGACCCGCGACGGTGTGCAGGACGGCTCGGTATACATGCGCGCAAACCGCATGCTTTCCTCTGCGAGCGCGTTGATATTGGGCGTCGAATACCCGCGTATCGCGTTCATCTCGGGCATACCCATGTCGCCAAAACCCATGTCGTCAATAAGGATGTAGAAGATGTTTGGAGGGTTCCCTCCGTTTTTCTCACGAAAATCGGCCAGCAGTTGGTCAACCTGTGCGTCGTTCTCGACCCAAACGGCTTCGTTTTGCTGCTTCAGCACATAGTATTCCGCATCATGCACGATATTGCTGTCCTGAGCTGCCGCCGTGATAGCGGAGCCGGCAAAGACCAGCGCGGAGAGGAACAGTTTTGATTTCATGAGATACCCCTGTTTCATGATATACTTGTTTTCAGACCTTCAAGGATCAGATGATGGCAAAAGGTTGAAAGGGAGAGTTCGCTGTCTTCAGCCTGTGAGCGCAACAACTCTTTTTCGCTTTTGGTTAGCAGCGTTACGACGCGTTCGGTGCGCACAGTATCTTCAGGCAACGATGGGCGTCCGAACCTCTTCCCTCTCGATTTGTCTGCTTTGTCTTGCAATTGTCCACGCCTACATATTCGAATAACATTTCATGAAAACTACCTGCGGGGCGGAATGGACGACATCAAAAAACGATCAGCCCCCAAAAAAACCTGCGCCCCAAACACACTTTTTTTGCAGGACCCTTCGCAATTCCGCGAGCTGTCCCAATGGGATGTCGAGCTACGTCAAATTGAAGAGGGAACTATGAACTCTTCGGTATCCGTTTGGGCAGGTCTTGACCTTCAAATGATTGATTTGTCGTTTGATAAGGCTGTGTACCAAACCGGAGTTTCTCGCCCTGACATTCTAGCGTTTGGCTTACCAGACAAAGGGAGTGTACGAACTTGGCTTAACGGCTCACCCTCAGACACCGCTCTGATGAATTTTGGTAGCGGAGACCCTTTTGAAGGCGTGAGCAATTCAACGCTCACAGGCCTGACCTTTGGCATCGACATCCGAAGGGCTCAACGGATCGCCGACGATTGCGGTCTTGATATCAGCACCGTGCGAAATGACGCTTTAAGATCCTTCGTTAGCGACGCTGGCAAGCTGCATTACTTAGTCAAAAACAAAGCGCGCTTTCTAATTGGATCAGCGGCCGGACCAAGCTCTGATAGTGAAGAGAGTGATATGATCTTAGAGCTTCTGGAAATGCTGGTGGTAGGCGAAAAATGGAGTGATCGGCGAAACAGTAAAAATAGAACCCGTTTAGCACAACAAGCCGTTGAGTTCATGCGGGCCCATTTGATGGATAACGTGTCAATCGGTGAGGTATGTGCAGATATTCAGGTATCCACATGCACTCTTCGTCGCGCGTTTCAGGAAACATATGGGGTGAGCCCCAAGCAGTTTTATCTAAGAGCCCGTCTCGGTGCTGTGCGCCATGAACTGGTATCCTGCTCGCCAGAGGAGAGTATATCGGACATCGCAAACGCTTACGGATTTTGGCACATGGGTCAGTTCGCGCGAGACTACAGAGCACTCTTTGGACAACTGCCGACACAAACGTTGTCAGGCAAAATGAACTGAAACAGAGCTTGGCAGTCCGCGGCCTAACTTGTCCGCAACACTAGAATTGCAAAGTCGGATTTTGAAGGTCCGCTTAGGGCTGCCACCGGTCATTAATGTGAAAAGTAACGAAAGGCGACAACAAGCCCAATGCGGGCTTTGCCAACCTTTCAAATCAGCATCATCCCCGACCATTTCAGTTCGAGTTTCAATCCCTAGCGGGCAAGGCAACCTCGCCTTCCCAGTCAGAAATACGGTGCGGTAGCGCCAGGAATTTTGACGCCACACGTGTTTTGGTCGTTCCACTTCCAGTCATCCCCGAATATTTGCCGGTGGAGGAAACAATCCGCCAGTTGTTGACGCCGAAGGCAACAACCTCCCATCTCATGGTGAACGTGTCCTCTTCTTCACCATAAACACAGACGCCACCGCCGCTGACACCGCTGGGTCCGCCGAAACCCGAGCCCACGCACCGGACAAAACCAGGATCGATTGGTCCCTCGTCAACGGTATAAGTCCCATAGTTGTCCTCTTTCCAGAACACGTCCTCGCCCGCGGAAATTTGCTCTTGGTTGACGACATAGAAGTTCGTTGCCGACACTTTCTCTGCAGCAGTCAGACAATGAGGCGCAAAGAGAACTGCGGGGATAAGCATTGAACGCAACATGTTGTTTCCTTCGACAGTGGGGCAAAACCAGCATGATAGAGACTACGAAATTTATTGCTAGGAAAGGAACGCATAGCAGATACTTTGAGCTGGCTACGAACATGATCGATGCAGGCACGACGACGAGCGGGGCTCAAAAGTTTCCCTTTGTGGCTTCCGTCAGGATCAGTTTGTCCAGAGTCAGATCAGACACCGCGCGCCTCAGCCGCTCGTTCTCTTTCTGAAGCCGCTTCAGTTCTTTCAACTGATCTACGCCCATTCCGCCGTACTTCTTGCGCCAGCGGTAATAGGTTTGTTCAACAACGCCGATCTGCCTGATCGCATCAAGACGGGACATCCCTTGCCCCATCAGAACTTCAACCTGTCGTAACTTCGAGACAATCTCTTCGGGCTTCGGTCTCTTGTTTGCCATTCGTGGTCCTCCGTTTCCTAAACATAACGGCGGACCAGTTTAGATGGGGAGGCTCATCCATTGCTTTGAGAGCAGCTTCATGGGCTTGGACAGATGACCCGCCAACGCAATCTTCTACTACGCGGCAGAAGTAGTCTGATTGGTGGCCATCGACGAATGTGTAGTGCACACAAACATCTGTCAGCCCGCCGCACAACAAAAGTGTGTCTACCTTTAAACCGCGCAGCAGGATTTCGAAATCGGTGCCAAAAAATGCAGAATACCGTCGCTTCGGTACGATGTAGTCACCTTTGCGATATCCCATCTCATCTTTTGCAACTTCCGTTCTTGGATCACCTTCGAGACAATGTATGTCTTCGTCACCATCCAGTTCCCTTCCGAAGTCGACCTGATCGGGACGATGGACTTCCTGAACAAAGATGACGGGCACTTTGTTCTCATGCGCGGCGTCAACCAAGTCACGCGCAGCGATCATGCGCTGTTTGTAGCCCGGCATGTTGTCGATGGAGCGTACTTCGCTGTCATCAATAAACGTGCTCTTTTGAATGTCGACTACGATTAGGGCAGGTCTACCCTCGATCAGTTTCCTGGCTTGTTTGGTTTTAGTTGTCATGTTCGACCTCTAATTTGCCAGGTCGTCCTGAAAAAAACGCCCTTGCTTGGCCGGGTCGTCCCAGCGGGCAGATCAATTTTGACTAAATGTGCAACTGAGTATGGTCAAGACCGTGCTGCGTTGTTTTGGAATGAAAACTATATGCTCGCGCCTAGGGCAACATTGCCCGCAAACTGCCGTTAGGGGTTAAGTGTTGCGATGGTCTGTACCCAGCTCAGAATGGGCAGCCAATTACGGAATATAGCAATTCAGAAGAATTGTGACTTCCAACCGGCGGCTACTCTATTGCGTTTTGAAATGTTGCGGTAAGCCGTTTGTTCAAACCGTGATGAGGTTCGGCTGAAGAACCGTAGTGCAACTTCGCCAAAGCAGCGATGTCATTGAAAATCACTACGGAGCCGCCTTCTTCATTCGCGTAAACTAGTAGTTTTTGGCAAAAGGCATCCAAACCAATTGCCGGAAAGCCCGCCATAGCTACGCCACCGGGTGCTGGTCCGCCGAACAGTAAAAGTACCGCCTCCGGCAGGTCCACCCCCAGTTGGGACGCTTCGGTCGCAAAATCGATTTCCCCAAACCAGACAGTATCGTCCTGCCCCATCACGGCTGTCCTGAGACGTTCGACTGCCTCTGGTACGCTGAGCTGAGATCGCAGTTCGATGACCCCATAGTCGGCAAACAATCCGCTGATTGGCGCTGGTGCTGCATCCAAGCCGTTCAGAACTTCGAGCAGCTTGCTTTCAAATGTATTTAACGCTTGGGTGTCATTCAGACCATGCCGCACTTTGAGAAACTGAGAGTCTGTATAGGCGATCTGCGGGCGATCATCCTGATCGAAGGAAAGAGCGCGAAAAGGAAGGTCCAAACCTGCTCGTATGTTCTCTTCCAGAATGGGCGTGTTTATCTCTGGATCAGAGAAAATGAGTACACGTGATGCTGGCATTACTACGCCTTCAGCTTTGGCCAAGCGCGCGTGATCTATCGATGCGATTGGAGTAGCTCCCGCTTCGACAACGGCAGTCTCAAGCTCTAAAAAGTTTTTGTCCACCGCAGTCTGGACAGATGACGATTGAGCCAGACCGGATGTCGAAACCGACGCAGTTGTAATGATCGAGAGAACAAAGAAAAACCTCAGCACTTTAACACTTCCTGTTTCATTGTACTTTTCTCAGGGAAACCGCCGCCAGAGCTGCAAAAGCTATCTCGGCCGCAAGGTAAAATAGAAGCAACCCGTTTGGAACTCCATCGATAAGAATGCTTAGCATGCGTCCAACAGCCAGTCCCGACATAAACAAAAACAGAACCCAAAGCGCAGGGCGTTGTAATTCTGGTTTCGAAGCAGCCGCCAACCAAAACAACGCGTTTGCCAGGTAAAGACCCATAATCGCTCGGAACACGTGGGTTTGGTTCGTCCCTTCCACTGGAAATCCCAGCAAAACTGGGATCGAACTGTCGGGCATCAGACCGTATGAAAACGCAATTGGCACGAGGCCGACGGCAGCAAGCAGAAGGACTATTCTAGCACTCATGGAGGACTCCTTCTCGTAGAGGTTTCGCTTTTTTGCGAAATTCCTAGTCGGTTTTTTTTTAGGGCATCCGATGATTCGAGCCGGATGCCCAAACAGCACTCAGAAAGGCATATTGTATGCCTCATTAACCTTCTGAGAGATGACACCTTCGGTTGATGTCTATTCGTCAACTTAACCTTGGTTGGAAACCAGCTTCCCACTCGGAAGAATTCCTCTAAGGCTTCAAGATGTGCCTGGCGCTACTGCTGCTTTCGTTTGACCGAAATAATGCAGCCAGAGTGTTTTGGATGCCGAGCAGGTACATCCCGTGCCATTGCGTCCACGTTTCCGAGGTGCCGCAACGCTCCGTTGTTCAGCAACACGCCTCGCCCAGCATCATACCGGCGCTGTCCAAATCCGCTGGCTACGCATTCCCAGTCTTCCTTGGCTGCCGCGTCGCGGAATCTCGGTAGGTCGTGCGGGTCATGTCGTCCAGGTGTTGCTGCGACGTGATCGTGTTTCTTCGCATTACTTTGGTGGGTTACATGGTGGGTCACTTGTGTTGTGTCAGGTTGCTGGACAGTACCGGTTGTCGGCCTCGGCTTGGGGCGCATGATTGTCACGACGCCTTGAGGTTTCGGATGTCCTGGGACGGCCACGTGAGTTGCCGTCGGTTTTGGTGTCAACTGTGGAACCTGGCCAGGAACCGCCGTGGGAACCTGATTGGGGGTTGCGGTTGGGACAAGCGGTGGTGTCGCCGTAGTACCGCTGGGTTGCGGAACACGGCCGGGCACTGCGACCGGAATCTGGTTTGGTGTTGCAGTCGGGACGAGCGGTGGCACAGCAGTTTGTCCAGTGGGCTGAGGTGGGACCTGACCAGGAACTGCGACTGGTATTTGGTTTGGTGTTGCGGTGGGCACAAGTGGCGGCACCGCTGTTGGGCCGGTGGGTTGAGGCGGAACCTGGCCAGGGGTAGCGACCGGAACTTGATTGGGAGTTGCAGTCGGAACTTGCGGGGGCACCGCGGTGGGACCAGTAGCCAATGGCGGAACCTGATTTGGAACAGCTGTCGGAACCCGGTTTGGTGTCGCGTTTGGTGCCAGAGGCGGAGTTAGGGTCGGCGCTACTACCGGCGTGGGAACCTGACCAGGAACCGCTATTGGTGTCGCAATAGGAACCTGACCGGGAACTGCGTTCGGGACCGCGCCCGGCGCAAGGACTGGAACAGTAACGGACGTGGGCGTTTGCTGCGTTCCCTTAGGCGGCAACTGATTTGCCACCGGCTGAGTTGGGCCAGTAACTTGATTACCTGCCCCTTGCCCACCAGCCTGCCCGCATCCTTGGCTCGACTGGTGTGGGTTCCCTACGCCTCGGCACCACCCGTAGTGATTTCCGCGGGCAAAGACCTGAGTAGCGGCCAGTTCTGCAATTAGACAAGTTGCGGTAAGTACAGCAATTCGGTTCAGTTTCATAACATCCTCACCAACTTGTTGTCAGAGCAAGATACGCGCCAGGATCGCCAGAGTCGGTCAAAGGGCCGTCTCTCAAAGGGACACCGACATATCCGGACAGGAATAGATTTTGCTTAAACTCAATGTCCAACCCGAGACCTGTCGATGCCAGTGTAGCATTGTCAACTTCAAAACTCGCAGGGTCATTGTTCGAGATGTAACCCACGTCGAAAAAGGCAAAGGGTGTTAAGCGATGGATGCTCTGGGAACTGGGGAAGTAGGAATGAGACACTTCGAAAATCGCGGAAATCCCGGAATCACCATCCACTTCGTCAAAACGATATCCGCGCAAAGCGTAGCGATCACCAAGGAAGTACTCTTCGACAGAGGGCAGCCGGTCTGTTGTGTACTGCCCCCAGATCTCGGTGCGCCAAGCTGTGTTGGGCGACAAGCCCGTTAGTGGGCTTTCGTATCCGATGCCGCCTCGTAGATGCCAGAACGAAGAGTCCCCGTCGTCAAAATTCGCGTCTGTCGTTTCATTGTCATTATCGCCAAAAGATAAGGTTAGCCCCGCTTCCAGAGCTTGTCCCTTTGGATAGTTTTGCCCGTAAAGATAAGTAAGGCCAACGACACTCGCGTCACTGGATAATGGAACGCCGCCACTGACTGAGTCCGCTTTTGAAAGGCGATAATCCAGCAGAAAGTATCCATATCGGGCTACATCTCGGATTACGGGGTAACCCATCGCGACGGTGAAGTTCTCGCCGTCAATATCTGTTCTAGCAAAATTTCCTGAGAGGTCACGTTTTGCGTTTATGTTCCCGTAGAAGATCTCACCGTACAGACCATTACTGTTCAGCGGGGTGCGATAGGTAAGAGCGCCCCATAAAGAGTGTTCATCGTCTTTGTCCCAATTGTAATTGCCTGAACCCTCAAATCGCAGCAGATCCCCAACGGTCAGTGTCGAATAAAACTCTTGTACGACATAGAAACTGAGCGCTTCCCCAAGCTCACGCGGAGGGTTGTCTAGTGTCGCACTACCGGCTTGTTTGCGCAGAGGTTCTCCCAATACTCTCAGCCGAGCACCAGCCTGATCCGGGTAATCAAGTTCGGTCGACACGTCCAAATCGGGTATGTCCTCGGCTAGCATAACCGCCCGCTCAAATCGTTTTAGAGTTATTGGATATGCGGTGGTGAGGGGCTGAAAAATCTTCTCTAGTGTTTGGAACGTGCGAGTATCTACGCCTTCAATTTCGATGGTTTGAATGCGCCCTTCATCAACAATTATGCTCTGCCCATCGGGACCGGGCCAGGCCTCAGCCAAAAAGTAACCGTCTTCTCGGTAGATCTGAGTAATCGTTGATGCGACCTCCACCGCTGTGATGCGCCCAGACCGATTGAAGGCCAATTGACCGGCAAAAGTTAACAGCTCATCCGCATCATACACCGTTACGCCGCTGACCGAGTGCTGGGACGCGATGTCCCAGGTTTGGGCAATGCTACTTCTTGGAACTGATGCAGTGGCCACAAGAGTGCAAATGATCGCAAAAACAACTGAGCTGAATACGCGCATTTTTGACAACCTTAAAGTGACTGAGCATGTTGAAGTCCAATGTTATTATGTGGTTCGCATGTGTGAACCTGACGCTACTCGAATATATTGATGGGTGATGTTTTTAAGAAACACAGTGAACAGAACGCAGATTTACTTAATATGCCGCACATACGACGGCGCTCAATTACACAACCCGGCTTTTCAACAAGTTAGAGTAGAGAACTAGTAGAACAGTCCTCACAATTCCGGTTGCTCAAAAACATAAAGCCGCGATTTCTTGGCATCGTCTGTCAGGATATAGAGAAGCCCTTTGGTCTCATCGAGAGCGATTCCTTCGGGATGTTTAACTTCCTTTTGTTTGCCATCTTCTGTGAACGTCAAACTGATAGACTTTACGGACTTGAACTCTGGATTGTAGATGAAGATTTGACGTCCTTTGTCGCTCAAAATCCAAAGAGAACGTGAGGACGGGGACCAGGCTAAGCCGCTCAAATCCAGTTCATCGTCATTCACGCGATCAGACACAAAACCAGATTCGCGATACAAAGGGATGATTTCATCAATCTCAGTTAGCTCTGGTGACAATACTAACAACAGCCGCGGCTGCCCTTCGATAACCACGAATACTCGCCCGGTGTCCGGATCGACGGTGATGCCCTCAGGTCCCTTGTTCAAAGGATTGCCGAGGAGCATTTCAGCGGCGGCCGAGTAACCTTTGAGAGATGTGAGAGGGATTGTGGTCAGTCGAACGGGGTTGGTTGGGTGAACAACTAGAATTGATCGGTCAGTTTCCTGAACCACCAAAACAGATCCATCTTTTCTTGATGCAACGCCCTCCAGATCTGATCCCTCCAATGATGGCAACTTAAAGGAGTTTCCCAATGTCCCGTCGATTCCAAGGAGGTGCAGTTTAGGTTCAGCGTCGCTTACTGACCACAAGAAGCCTTCAGCGTAGGACAGAGACAATCCGGAAGGTTCCGAGAAGCCTTCCGATTTACCCGCCACCTTGAAGGAGTCGACGAGTGTCAAGCCAGGACTCTCGGCATGGGCGCGCTCAATCCAAGCCAGCAATGCAAAAGCAGTGCTTGTAAAAGAAGCCAGTGTCCCAAGCTTGGGGAAGCACCGTGAAAACCCAAGTTTCGACCGAAGCAGCTTGTGTTCTGACATTGGATTTTCTCGCGCTTGGACCATATCCCTGTATCAGCGTTCGTATCACAGTCCGGATGCGATGTCCGAAGAATGCACGGAAATCTCTTTACCTGATCCCGCCTGTTGCGATTGAATTGAATGGGGCACGAAGTGCCTTTGGTGAAGCGTAAGCCTTTGGCGTGAGCAGGAAGGAAGACAAGTTGAACAAGGCTTTCCCACTCATGGCCGTGCTATTGATGGTGCTGTTGCCAGGTGCTGCGGTAGCACAAGTCGACCCCGCGACGATGCTGGCCGGTACTTCAGAGTCGGAAATACTTATCGAACGACGTTGGATACAGTTTCGGGGCAAACAGGAACTGTATTTTTTCACTCTCGATGTGATCGTCACAATCATTCTGGCTGGCTTGATCGTCTATCATCCGGTGAGACGCAAAGCCCGTAGAAGTGTCAGCGATATCGTCATGCCAAGGCTTTTCTTTCTCTATGCGCTTATCGGCATGGCGGTTGGCTTTCTGGTAGTTCAGCATGGGTCAATGATTGGTTTCGTTATCTTTGGCATTGGCGCGTTGCTCAGGTTTCGCTCCAATCTGGATGATCCGGTCGATACAGTCGAAATGATAATCGTAACGGTTCTTGGTCTTGCGGTTGGTTTGGGCTTGCCGCTGATGGCCACACTGGTGGCGATTGTGTGTTGGTGTTTCATTTGGCTCGGAGGGCGAAACAAGGGCGTGGAAATTTCGCTCAAGGCCACAGACGAAGAGCACTCGTTGAAAGTCAGCGGAGACATTGAAGCCATGGCCGCAGACGCTGGCTGGAAGCTTGTCAGAAAACACCACGTTCCCGGCAAATCTCGCGTTTCATTGCTTTTCATCACCTCGGGTGGACTTTCGGAAGCCCGGATAGAAGAGATGATAAACGACATGGTTCCTGAAAAAGTTGAACTGAAGCTCAACCTCTAGTCATTTGACAAGGTCCAAACGTTTCAACACCGCGTTCGGGGATCTGATCTCTTTCGGAAGCGACTTGAAGTTTACCGACCTTTCGAAATCAGGTCCTCGATATACTGCTATCCCAAATTCTCCGTTTGGCTGGAATGTAACATAAGTGAAGCTATGAGGTGATCTGGCGTTATCGCCAATAAGCCGCCGCGGGCCACCGCCCAAGCAAGCCTGGGAGACATAAGCCACGCCGTCTTTCCAACCTGGATAGAAGGCATGATGGTGGCCTGAAAGGTGCAGAACGACACCGCTTTCCAGGTAGATCTTTTCAAGTGTTGGGTCACCGATGATTTCGCGTTCGCGCTGAATCGCGAAGGGCCAGAGTGGGAGGTGACTGAAAGTGACAATCGGGTCTCCATTTGCGCCCAGTTCCTCAAGCCTGTCCTGCTGGTCGCCGGATAGAGGTCCCAAGGTCGTAGCGTCCAAAGACGCAAACGTTACGCCCTGCATCTCAAAAGCGTAGAAGAACGGGTAGTCATCCGAAACCAGAAAATCGACGTCTGGTTTTCTCGGTGTCCATTCCTCTGCGTATATTTTTCTTTCACGCTCGAACCCACGGTAGGCGGAGGCATCATGGTTTCCTGGCGTGACCGCAAATGGAATGCCGGCAGCCTCTAAAGGATCTGATACGGCCTCGTGAAACGCCTTCCACATCTCCCTGACCTGTTTGTCGGATAAGTTGGGGATGCGCTGTCCCGCAACCATATCTCCGGTCGAAATAACCAGATCTGGATCAATCTCGACTATCCGCTCAATCGCTTTGTCGACGCGGGCATCGTATCTTACCGAACCATAGCTTCCGTTCAGATCCGATATGACGATAACATCCAATGCCACCGCTTTGCAGGCGATCAGAGCGGTCCAAATGAACGCCGCAAAAAGGGTGGAAAGCTTACGGGGCATTACAGTCCACAGCCTCTACCTCGGTGTCGTTTCTCAAAAAGAATGCGACAGGATCCAAGTCGAACATCAAATCGCCATTTGAACAATTGTCCTGGAGGATGGACGTTGCCAGCTGGGTGTTTTTTACAACTTGTGCAATCTGCCTATCTGACAACCCAAGGCTCTGCGACAGCCAGCCGTAGACGGGACCTTGAGATTTAAGATCATTATTCAAAGAAACCAAGCGCCGATATGTGCTTGGAGAGAAGTGGCGAATTTTCTCCAGCATTTGAGTAGATTTCGCGAAGTTGGCATACTCGACACGCCCGCCAGCATCGTTGTCGTTTAGATTGCTGCGACGGATCAATAACGCGTCGGCGGGAACGTCTCCATCGTTTGGCTCATGGTGCTTGGCTTTCTTATGCTTCAGTTCTCCGTCTTCGACCCAATACCAATAGGGTGTGAAGTCTATGTTTCCCACACGGTCCTGCTGGCTAAAGATGAAATCGAGGAGCACGATCTCTGTAAGTTCTTGCATCCAAAGTGCCATCTGTTGGTCGCTGACATCGGGGCCGAGATCCTTGTTGATCATTCGGTCTTTTCGGCCTTCTTTAACGCCCTCTGCAATGGCTTCTGACAAGGGTTTCGAAGACCGCAAGGCCAAGAAAGCAGGAGTTTCCTGAAAATCGCGGTTTTGACCTTTTCCCCACCCAGATTTGCGTGTGCCGTTGATTTCCGAACCGTATCGATGCCCAGGACTATCAAGCAGTACACCGTATATTTGCATTCGATCTGCGGTGAATAGATCATCGGTCGGTTGGTATGAGTTCGGGTCAGCGTCCGCAGCTGCAAAGACCCGCCAGCCTTCATGGTTCATGCGCCCGCCGCGAGAGCCACCAGAAATCGCAAGGCCAGGCTCTGCGACCTCTGAAAAATGCGCCTGGGCGTCCATGCTGCGCCAAACGGCGACAGGAACTTTGACAGTCGTGTCGAAATATCGGGAGAAATGATAGTAAAGCAGCGACGAGGTGGAAAAGGTTCCACTGGTGCCCTTTTGGTTCATGGTGGATTTGAATTTGGCCACCCTGTCCTTGGCCAGATCTTTTGCTGCCTTCCCCTCTTTGCAAGCGTTTCTCTCGAATTCAGAACGGTTCTTCTTGTAGGGCCCTTCCGAAATATCGTAGACGGCCATTCCTGGGCTGGTGCTCCAGGTTTTCGGGCAAATAGCAATTTCGGTGGCATAGAAATCGATCTCGCAATAGGCCGTTTCTTCCTCAAGATCGCTTTTCTTATACTCGCCCGTTGGAATTTTTTCGATCCGAATACAGAGTTCAGTAATGCCGTTAGGACTATCAAATGTGGTGGCTTCACCTAGAACATCGTCGTTCGCCCATAAGACGGTGGGCGCAATGAGAGCAAGTGACCACAGAAGATTGAACTTCATTTGGATAGTCCTCCCAAAATCATTTAGGGCAAATCGCTGCCTGTTGTTCGGTGGAGATCTTCAATTTGGGGTCGACGCTGAAGTTGGAGAACTTTGAATCAATCCACTGGTCGCATCCGCCTGAACATGGGGCCCCGTTTCGGGCATCATTCCAATATTCCTTGGCCCTTTTCTCCGTCCAACCGCAAAACTGAACGAGCGCCATTGCCGACAATGCACCCGAGGAATGAACGCCCCACATGCAGTGCACCAGGACAGGACCCTTTCCAGGGTTTTTAATCACCTCGTGTATGGACGCCATGACAGCATCGGGTCGGGAGGATCTGGCGCCTTGATAGTCAAAGGATCCGTTTCCGCAACTGGTGCGACCGTATTCAGTGTTTTTGCCGAAGTCCGCATAAAACCCGGTTGAAAACCCCTCATCACACAAAGCTTCGCGTTGTCCTTCACTCAGGCCCGTTCGCCCCTTGTCGCCGCCTTTGAAACCGGAGCGATACAACACTCCGCTCAATACGGGTCGAAAGAAAGCGACGCCATCAACACCTCCATCGCCGCCCTTTGATAGCATTTGACTGTTGCTTGGACCGCCGTTTCGGCTTGTTACGTCGGAATTCGCAGCGGTTGCGAGAACACCAATGAATATGAGGGACGTCAAAAACCGCATGTCAGTTCCTTTCTTTTCTCACGCGCCATATTCTCACACGCTGCACACTTGGTGGTCTGTTGGAGAGGCTCATTCTCGGCAGCTATATCGAGTGGACGATAATCTTTCTGCCGTGAAGCTTTAAATCGGCCACACCAGGTTGATGATAAAGACGACCACGAAGTAGGCCAGAAAAACTTTCCAGTTCCATTGGTGTTTGCTTTCTTCGTTGATCACGCCGGACGACTTCAATGCCAGGTTTGTGACAATCAGAGCGACAACGATGACCGCCGCATGTGCCAGATCAAAATGCATACTAGTGCTCCCTATTGCGGATGTTAGATCGATGAAAATGTGTCAGCAGTCACCTGATGGCAGCATAGTTACATCTGAGTACCTTCCCTCAGACGTCGTGATCCGAGCACATGCACCAGTATCTTTGTTAAACCAGTACGAGGTCAGCCCTTCGCTGCGGATGAGTTCAAATCCGAGACTCTGGATGCCCATTTCAGCCTGTCCCGCTCTTGCCCCTTCAAATGACGAAAGATCGCTAGAGCTGCCCACAGTTGGTGCACTTGCATCCACCGATCCGTCACTCTCGTCGCATGCTGCGAGCGCAGAAATGCACGTCGCGCCGATCACCAATAGGACCTTGGATTTCATCTGTTTTTCCTAGCATTTTGGGGGTTACGTTTCGGGGTTTCTAGTCGATCACCTATTCAATTCCGAAAATTACGTTGTAGTCGACGGAAGAGTTGCTGCGATTGATAACCTCCACAACATGATCACCAGATTGCCAAAGCTGCCCTCGATACTCATTGTCCGCCGACATCAATCCCAGCAGTTCAGAACCATCGGGGTTACGAATGACGTAGTCCAAGGAGCCATTTTGCGGAGCAACGCGGACGTAAAGAAACTGTTCGTTCTTTGCACCGAGAAGGTATTGCTGCGACGCTCCGGGCGCGAGTTGGCCGACAAGTTCGGCGCCAGTGGAGCCGGCATCAAATTTGACACGCTGGCTACCAGTAGAACCGGCGGCACCTGCCATGGCTCCACCGCCATCATCCATCGCCTCGACAACCGACATCTCGCCGATGCTTCCATCCTTGTACGCGATGCAACGCCAAAGTGTTCCGCCTGCGTCACGTAACATGACGAGCGTGCCCGCTTCTGAGAACTCTGAGCTTTCAATCGTACCTGATTGACCGTCTGGTCCTCCAACCTGTCGCAAATGATCGATACACGCATCGTCTGCTTCAGACATTGCAAACGAAGCCGTGCCTGCGATTGCGAACATGGGTGTGAGGAGTTTGAGTAAATCGAGTTTCATCAGATGGTCCCTTGCTGGCTAATCCTTGGAGTTTTGTTCCGTGCAAATCGGAACCTCACTTGGCTTCTCGTAAACTTGACAGAAATTCATCGCATGCCTGCGCGCTGCCGACGATCTCGTCCGTCGTTTCCATTCCTTGCAGTGACGCCATTTCAGAATTTACGCGGTTGAGGATCTGATCCGCTTGCTCGGCGGTGATCAGGTTCTCGGCTTGTGCTCCTTTCAATGTGGTGCAGACACCGGCGGACAAGCCTGTCGCAACGCCGACACCCACCGCGGCCCCGCCACCCAAGGTCATCGCCCCAACCACGCCGAGGACGAGCCCGATCAGAATTCCCAAGATTACTTTTCCCATGTTTTCCTCCCTTTTGGTGAGAAAGAGTTCAGCCACCACTACTGGCGCAATCTGCGTGCCCATCTGCAAATGAAAATCAGCGCCAACAGGTTGAGCATCGGTGCAATCGCCGCAAACCAAGGCTTGGCTGACTCCGAGACCAAGTCCGCTAGAAATATCCAAGGCAGTCCCAACGGCAGTAGGAACGCTCCGGACAAAGGGTCTCGTTCCTGTCCCAACCAGCCAAATGTGCCCGTCAAGAATGCAACCAACGCCAACAGGTACAGGACCGAGAATACGATGATGGTGGTTCTACAAACCAAGTCGAGCCTCAGAAGACCAAGCCTGTGCTGCGCAGCCGATTTCAGCTACGCAGCAGACAGGTCACAATGCGCCTTCGTCGCCCAGGAACTCGATTCCAGCCGTTGCGCCATCACTGTAAGCAATGCAATTCCAAGGAGCACGATCCTCGCCTACGCCGACTGTGACCTGTGTTCCCGCCTCGCTAAACGCGGATGAGAGCACCACGACTTGCGAATTGTTCGTCGTGTTGGCTACATCTCGCAAACACGCCTGCTGAGCCGGCGTGAGTTCGGCGGACGCACTTGATGTACTCGTATCGTCGCAGGCCGCAAGCAGTGCGAAACATGTCGCGCCCGCAATCATCACCATCTTGTTGGTCATCTTCTTCTCCCTCTGGTTCCCTTGAAATTAGTGAAATTGGATGCGCTTGTTTGAAGCTCTCGCGTCTGTGCAGCCAATTGAACATACCTTGATCCTGTGACTACCTTACCCAAAACTTGCCGCGCGGGGCTTGGTCGGCGGGACGATATTTCGTTGACTATCGGGGCCGACGTTAACGTGTGAAGGCCGAATGAAGTCACTAGCAAATGCTAGAGCAAACTCTGGAAAGAGGGCGAGTACGTTAAGTCTGAGCATCGCGTCCTCCCAGCGCTCAATCATTGTAAAGTGCCTTCCGACCGCCGGTACTCACTCCAGCAGTCGAAAGGGCTCGGCACAGCGAGCAGCAACGACAACAACGGAGGTAAAATAAAGTTGTGTCGAATTCGCATGTTTGAATCTAATTTGAAATAAATCAATATTTTTTCCGCGCGTAAATTTCTCTACGCTCTCGTACGATAGGCCTCTGCGTTCAAACAAAAAAGTAAGTGGGAGCTACGAGTGTGTTCCCCTGAGCGGCGAAGCGATTTGAGGCCGCACAAAAACAATGAAGGGATTGAAAGATGGGATTTGGTGAAGCCGTTAAGACGTGTTTCTCGAAATACTTCCAGTTCTCCGGTCGGGCTATACGCTCAGAATACTGGTGGTTCTTCTTGTTTGTGGTTGTCGTGAGTGCTGCCTTAGCTGTGCTGGATACGATTATATTCGGGACCAACCCCGAAACAGGCCAGGGATCTCGGGTCCTGTCCTCTGTTTTCCAGCTGGCTGTTCTCATACCTATGCTGGCCGCCGGTTGGCGAAGGCTGCATGATACAGGACGACCTGGCTGGTATTTGCTGCTGCCGATGGCGCTCAGCATTACAACGCTATTTGTTATGCTGGGTGGGGTAGCGTTCTTTTCGGTATTGGAGCAGGGGACCGAAAACCCCGATGCATTACGGGGACCCGCGGCAGTACTGGGCGTGACCGGTATTGTTGTTGTCTCAATTCTTCAATTGGTTCTGTCTATCCTGATGATCTGGTGGCTGACACGACCTTCCCAAGAAGGCGCAAACGAATACGGCGAACCTGTGTCCTGATCTGGTTGCCGGTGCAATTGGCTGGAACTTCTGCTGAACGACAGTGCGAACCGTAACTCAATGGAGAGAAAAAAATGAGCTGCAAAACCATTTCCATTGGAATGCTCCTGATGGCAATGGCGACCACAGCATCAGCGGAGTGGTCGTTCAACTCCGGGCCTAATCCCAATGCATTTATTCAGACCGGCAACATGACGCTGGAACTTCAGTGTAACCGTATCCGCTTTGCTCCGGCTGGATACGAGGACAGCCAGGACATTGCGGACAAGCAGGGGCTTTCCATTCGTTTCTTGAAGAACGGCACCACCGAAGTTGGCGCATTTCAGGTTGGCGCAGAGAACGCTGACGTGCAGATCGTCGACAATTATCCTGTCGAGGTCAGTTTCAATAGTCAGCAGGATTATGGTTTTGTGCTGGACCAGCTTGCGGCCAATGCATCGGTTAATTTGTCGATGATTGATCAAGATGTCAGTTACGGAATCTTTGACTTGAAGGGTTCCAGCTCGGCAATCCAGTCCCTTCGTTCCGCCTGCGAGTCAGATATTAACCAGGGGGCCTCCTACGAAGCGCCCGAAGGCATTGTCTATTGTGGTGGCGGGGCGATAGAGCGCGTGATCGAACCCGTAATTTTGGACAATCCAGAGGGGGAGTGGGACGCGCGAGTAACGGTCAACGGCGAGTCGATCAGAGCCATGACTGCCTACAGTTACTTCGGAAATTCTGAGCCGCCGACCGGATTTGTCGTAGCCCTACTTGGGGAAGACAGGTCCGAGTTTCTGATTTTTAACGAAGGCTCGGCAAACTGGCTGGAATACGGGGACTACAGGTATGATCAGTGCAATTGATACCGCCTTCCAACCGGCTTCCCAATTGGCAAGCTACTTGAAACGTTTGGTATCTGCGATCCTGCTTGGTTCGGGCCTGGTTTGGACCTCACCAGTTGTCGCGGCTGACGTTTCGCAACTTCCAACCGGTTTACGAGCAAAGGTTGATCTGGCGGCGCAGGCATGCGCGGAGTTCAACAACGGTCAGTTTGACATAGCCTGGGGCGCGGTTGAAAGGATCGATCTCGACGGAGATCTACAACGCGACTGGGTTTTGAATGAGTCTGGTTTTGCGTGTTCGAGCGCCGCATCTCTTTACTGCGGAACTGGCGGATGCATGTCACACTTCTTGATTGAAGAGGAGGTTCAATCCTTGCTCAACCAGGGCTGGACGGTTGTTGATTTTGGGCGTCAACGCGTTGTTGTTGCGGATATTCATGGATCCAATTGCGACGGAATAAACCCAACGCCTTGCGTCACCGCCAGTGTTTGGGATGCGGACGCTAAGACGTGGCGCTCGTCTGCTGGCGATTGGGAATAAGTTGCATTTGCGAATTGCAGATAAGCCCTCGGTTTTAGGTAGTTCAGACTTTCTTTGAGGATCAGCTTGTCCAGTTCCAGTTCGGCCACGATCTTCTTCAGCCGGGCATTTTCTTTCTCCAGGCTGCGCAAATCCGACAGTTGCGACTTGCCCATGCCACCGAACCGACGCCGCCAATTGTAGTAGGTCGCATCGCTGACACCGACACCACGACAGGCTGTTCGAACATCGTCGCCATCTGCCAGCTTAAGTTTAATCTCACGCAGCAGCTTCAGAATGTCTTCGTCTGAGTATCGCTTCCGAGCCATCCCTTGTTCCCCCTTCTCGGCCAAAGTAGTGGCCCAATTTTAGGGGGCAAAGACAGTTTCTACTATCAGCGGATGTTCGACATAATCGGGGCGACGACTTAGTTGCGGGCAAAGTGGTCGTTAGACTCCGGCGATCCATGGCCTTTTCTTGCAAAGAGAATTCGCATCAATCCTCAATTTTTACGTTAGCAAATTGTGTGCTCAACCAGCGAGGCGAAGTGAGGTTGTCGCCATAGCGCTCCTCAATTCGGCTTTCAATCTCTTAGATATCTCGCGATCTTTGAAGTATTCAGTTTGAATAAATGTAGAAGGTCTAAAGTTCGGATCGTGAAGCAACAAATCGCGAACTGCTCGTTCAAGCTTATGGTCATTATTCAGGTGAGTTGCGGCCGCAGTCCGATAAGCTGCCGCCCGCCGGGTGAGCCTCGCAAATTCATCCACGGTGTTAAAACAGGCCTCAAAATCATGCATGACGTAGTAGGCAATTGCCTCTAGTTCGCGGCAATATTCGGGCAAAAAGGGATCAAGCATCTTTGCACGCTTTTGATATTCAAGAGCAGCCTTCCCATCTCCGAGAAAGTTATGGAGTTCACCGGTTCGTCCAACAATGAACGCGTGATTTGGGTTTAACTCCAGTGCGCGATTGAAGTGGAACTTAGCCCGTTCAAAGTCACGAACATAGAGCGCCAAAGAACCGGCAATTCGATGGCTTTCAGCGTCCGTTTCATCCAGCTCGACAGCTAGGTTCCCTGCTTCGACCAACTCATCCCATACATCTTCACCGGTCCATTCTGCTACTGTAGCGACAGCGCACGCCCTCCACGCATGAACTCGACCATATCCTGGATCTCGTTTCAGCGCTTCGTCAAACCAATGAACCGCTTCCTCTGCATTCTCCTTTGTGACTCCACCAATCCGGTGATAATACAAACCGCGGATTAAACATTCATAGGCTTCCAGGTCACCCGGACGTTTTCGCTGTGCCGTGGCTTCCAATTGCCGTTCGATCTGGCCAGCCACACTCGCGACGATTTTGGCAACAAGGTCATCCTGAAAATCGAAAAGATCCTCTAGATTGCAATCCGCCCGCTCTGTCCAAAGCTGTTCGCCTGACACTGCATCCGTCAGATACGCGTTGATCCGAATGCGATTTCCCAGCTTGCGAACCCCGCCTTCAAGACAGAAACGCACGCCGAGTTTTTGTCCAAACTCACGAGCGTCCGCCGCAACCCCTTTTAACCCAAAACTAGTATTCCTGGAGATCGTGAGAATGTCAGGGAACCGGGACAGTTCTGTGATGATGTCTTCCGTCAGGCCATCGGAAAAATACTCCTGCTCGGGATCATTGCTCATGTTCTTGAAGGGAAGCACAACAATTGAGTTGGTGGACTTTTGCAGTTCCGCCACGTAGGGAAGGCTACTGTCCTCGATAAGCGCAGTTCCGCAGCTGTGCGTGCCAAGCTCGCCTGCAACAGCGTAGACCGTAACTGGTTCGGAAATGTTCTTGAGCTTTCGGGTGCCCTTGTTCTCAAACTTGAGCTGGGCCGACCGCTTGGCGTGATCAAACACAGCATCACTTACGAGGACCATACCCGGCTCAGCTTCAGACTCAATACGACTTGCTACATTCACCCCATCGCCAAGCAAATCGTCGCCATCTACTACGACATCGGCAAGATGGACCCCAATCCTGATTTCTAGTCCTATCTCTCGCTTGGTTACTGGAGCAGCGAGTTGAAGTTGTAAGTTATAAGCACAGCGAACTGCCGCCACCGGGCTAGAAAACTCCAAAAGAAAACCATCGCCCGCGCGGTTAAAGACCCGCCCATTGTGCGTGGACGCAACAGTTCCGATTAACTCGCTTAACAGACTAACACGATTTATCGTGTCGATTTCATCTTCACGCATCCGAGTGGAATAACCGACAACATCAGCGGCCAAGATCGTAGACAATCTCCTATTCATATTGGAGGTTCCTTTTGCGCATAAATTTTAAGCCCAAATGCACGATTGACCCATAGTAAGCCATTTGACTTCAAGAGTCTGCAAGTCGGACAAGCAAGCTTTGATTTAAAGATTTGAATATTGCCGACTCTACCCGGTTGTGGCGAAATTCAGATACCTACAACTTGGTCCTTGAGGCTATATAGAATGTACAAAACCTCTTCTTGTTCCCTTTGGTCGACGTCGTTGGCCTTTAGGGCATTCATGGCGTCGTCCAGAACTGCGACAAACTCATCTCCGCTGATGTTCATGTGCCGATGCGCAGCAACCATATCCTTGCCCGTATAGATCTCAGGCCCGCCAGAACCAGTTATGAAGAAGTCTCCTGCCATTTGTTTGAGGTGCTCCATCTCAGTTCCCGCAAATCGTGCAGCGACAACTGGGTTTTTAGAGTGATTGTCCACCAGAACGTCGACTATTCGCCGAATACCATCCGTTCCTCCCAGACGTTCATATAGCGTCTTTGACATGGTGCCCCCCGTGTCTGGCTCACCTCAAACCTAGATCTCTTGTGAATGCTAGCATGCCGCACTGATTGGCACCAAATCTATAGCATTCAGGCGATGTCTATGATCGTAAACCATCACAAAGTGTGATGTCTGCTTAGGGCTCGAGGCAGACGTTCGCAAAATCGCGATGCATGTCCGCTTTGCGGACAAAGCTGACTATGTCTTTATGGCCGCTCCGGCTTGGCCTACACTGACAGGACCTCAGAAATGGAGATCTCGGGAAAGGTTATGCCATGACACGCTTCAAAAGGAACGGGACGTGCGAAGGTCATATTTTTCGAAGCAGTTTTCTGGCCGTCGACGCGACGTTCTGACATGAGAGATACTATAAGCCCCTCACCAGAACTGGCCGCTATAGTGGCACGATGGATCAACGCCTACGGTCGGGGCGATGGTGAGACGGTGGCACATCTTTTTTCTGATGACACTGCCCTGTCATACTTTGGCTCAGCACAGGGCGAGGCTTGGAAAGGCGATGCGCTGCGTCGCGGTATGGAGCAATACATCGGGGAGGTTCCACGGTTCAAGTGGCACGTAGAGGAACTGAGAGGATTTGAATGCGGTTCGCTCGGTTGGGTCGAATGGGAAGCAACTATTGAGGGTATTGAGACAGGACAGTCCGCGCATCTGCGTTCCACAGTTATTCTGAAACTCGACAAAGGATCCTGGAAGATTGTGCATGTTCACAATTCCATACCGGTCAATAACGTAGAGGGATTTGGGTACGAGGCCAGAGGCTTTGAGGAACTGCTCGATGCCGCCCTCTCTACACCCCACGAACTCGGGCAAAGTGGTATAGCGACCATCATGTTCACCGATATCGCGGACAGCACAAAAATCGCTGAAGCTATAGGTGATACGCTTTGGAGCGACGCCCTCGGAAGACATCTGCGACTTGTCGAAACGCAGATCGTCGGGAGTGGTGGACGTACGGTGAAATCACTGGGAGACGGGGTGATGTCGTCTTTTGCTTCCGCGAGGGCAGCATTGCTGGCAGCCCAGAATATCCAGCAGGCGAACGCGGCGGAAACAAACGAGCCAAAGTTGCGGGTTCGCATCGGCTTGCATACCGGCGAAGTGATTACTTCTGATGCCGATCACTTCGGGACCGTTGTCAACAAGGCCGCACGAATAGCCGCTCTCGCTGCACCAAGTGATATCCGCGTCTCGGATGCCACACGGATCATGGTGGGCGGATCACAGGATTTTCAGTTTGCCGAGCAAATGACTGTTCCGCTTAAAGGTCTCGAAGGAGAGCATACAATTTTCAAACTCAACTGGCTTGAGACAACTTGAGACCGAAAGCGTCAAAACAGAAATCCCAATGCACGAATAATGTACTCGAGTGAAGTCCCAATCTGGACACCTAAAGATTTTGCTAACACGCCATTTGATAGCCTAATCGGGAAGCCGGGTTATAAAGCGGAGCGGCGCCAACATGACTTCTGAAAGCAAAATAACTTATCTTTCTGACGAAGACTTGGAAGGTTTAGGGATCCAACCTTCGGAAGTTGCCGACGCGATTGAATCTGCGCTGATAGCCAAGGCAAATAAGCAGCTTCATACGTCCCCTAAGACAGCCATTTTGCCCGGGGATGGACGGTACGCAATGTCGACCTTGGCAGTAGGAGATGATGGGTTCATCGTGACCAAACAGGTTACGGTGTGTCCAAATAATCCGAAGAAGGGGCTCCCTTCGATAAACGGTGCAATCATGGTTATGGACGGGCAAACCGGAGTTCTCCGAGCCGTCTTAGGGGCAAATTGGGTAACGGCTGTCAGAACAGCGGCGTTGTCAGTTGTTGCGGCGCGTCGACTTGCTGATCCTACTGCTGAGACAATGGCTTTTGTTGGGGCCGGCGTGCAAGCTCACTCCCATTTGGTTGCGTTTTCCGAGGTTTTCCCCCTGAAAAGCATTCGTGTGTTCGGACGTGGCAAAGTGAATGTCGACAAGCTTTGTCGCAGGGCTCGAGACATGGGCTTCGAGGCCCAAACAGCCGCCAATGCCAAGGATGCCTTGCGTGATGTCGATCTGGTAGTGACATCAATAACTTTGGACTATTCCACCGAACCTTTTCTGGATGCCCGATGGCTAAAGCCGACTGCCTTCGCCGCCATTACAGATGCCTGCATTCCGTGGCTTCCAGAGGGTATGACCGCTTTCAAAACTGTTATTGTTGACGACCGAAAACAGGAATCTGAAAGCGACAAACCAATGCTGCCATATCAGCGAGTAACAGGGGACTTGACGGAAATTGTCTCGGGAGCAGTCGATACCACTTTAAGCGAGAAACCGGCTGCATTCGCTTTCAGAGGGATTTCTTTGGGAGATTACGCAACAGCGGTACTCGCAGTTCGTCGGGCCGCCGAGGTACGAGCTCGACAAAAGTAGGAATCTTTCGGCTTTCGGCTCAGCGCTGCCATTTTCTGCGATGAGCATGATTGACCGCTCGCAGCCCAAAGCGGACATCGAAATTGCTCAAACTAACAGTCTCTCACCAGTGAACAGCCTGGTCCAATATAGATCACCGAATTCCACATCTCTTCTGTAACTTTGTAGTTGCCGGTTCCTCTTTCTTGGTCGTCTGTTGGGCTGAGTCCTGCTGAGGCGGATCTGGCTCACCCAAATGCCTTCCTCCATACAGTACTTCTGCCCGGCGCAACGACATTCCTGCTCCTCTTTGACCAGTACGTCGTTCCGGATTCACGTGTATTCTAGACCGTTGAGACAATAACCTCTGCTTCGATTTCAATTGGGAAGTTGATTGGTAGACCTGCCACCCCGACCGCCGTACGTGAATGGCGGCCAATCTCTTCTCCAAAGACGTCAATGATCAAATCCGTGAAACCGTTGAGAACCGCAGGCGTATCGCTGAAGCCAGATTTGCAATTTATCATCCCATGAACTCGGCACCACCCCGTTATTCGGTTTAGACTGCCAAGTTCGCGCTTTAGACTGCCGAGAATAGAAAGCCCGACTTTGCGTGCTGAGGCGTAGCCCTCTTCCACAGACACATTTTCTCCGACTGCTCCAAATGGCCCGGCCGGAGTGCCGTCTGTTTCTTGTGGTCCATGACCAGATACGAACGCCCGGTCGCCCCGAACGTTAATCCACGGAAATGGCAACACCATACCAACAGGCAATTTTAGCGGCGCAGGTAAAATGATGTTGTAGTCTATCAATCGCTGTTCAGCGTCGATCATGGTACTCCCCCTCGCAGGACATGCAAGGACCTTACCATAAACCATGCCCAAAGTCGGTCTCGACCACCAAACTTTGCAATGTCCGCTTCGTCCGCCAAGCGGCCGTTCAAAATCAGTGAAAAGATGTCTGCTTTTGTGGGTCAGTGATCTCGACCACAAAGGTCATGGTCTGCAAGCGAAGCCAGGACGTAACAGTCTTCTGCCACACCCCGTCCGTCACATCCCTGTGCGATACGCTTCAATTCATATTCGAGAGCTTTGAGGCGTTTGATCTTTGCGCGTACTTCGGACAACTGACCTTCTGCGATTTCGGTGGCCGCTTCGCACGACCGATCCGGATGGTTCTGTAACTCAATCAAAGAAGAAATTGCTTCGATGGAGAAGCCGAGATCACGCGCGTGCCGTATAAAGCTCAGGCGCTCCAAACCCTCATTTGTGTAGCGCCGCTGGTTGCCTGCCGTCCGTTCCGGTGCGGCCAGTAGACCCATTTCTTCGTAATAGCGGATGGTGGGCACTTTGACCTTCGTCCGCTTCGAAAGCTCGCCAATCGAGAACATGTGAAAAACCTCTTGAACCTCTAGTCACTAGAGACACTACATTGGATCTGACACGATTCTGAAGAGGTTTTGAGATGGCAGGGTGCTGCGGCAACGAGGTGAAATTCGACGGAATGTCGAACGAATACAAACGTCGGCTTTGGATCGTCATCGCGTTGAATGCGACGATGTTCGTGGTCGAGATGACCGCGGGACACTACGCGAAGTCTCAGGCACTTCAGGCCGACGCGCTCGACTTCCTTGGTGACGCACTGACCTACGGCATTTCCCTCGCTGTGATCGGCGCGTCTATCCGCGCTCGAACGAATGCCGCCTTGGCAAAGGGGATCAGCCTCTTTTTTATGGGTGCGTGGGTGTTTGGGTCTACCGTCTACCGTGTTTTTTACGTGGGCGTTCCAGAGGCCGAAATTATGGGCATCATCGGCGCGTTGGCTCTCGCAACAAACCTTGCGAGCGTATTCTTGCTTGTTAGCTACAAGGACGGAGACGCCAACGTGCGATCAGTCTGGCTATGCTCGCGGAACGACGCCATCGGTAACGTAGCTGTGATGATTGCCGCGTTGGGCGTCTGGGGCACGGCAACAGGTTGGCCTGACCTAATAGTTGCTGCGATCATGGCAAGCCTGTTCTTGTCATCTTCGTACCAGATCATTCGTCAGGCTCTTGAGGAACGGCACGAGGAAGCAGCACACGAGCATAGAACAGCTCGAACAAGCTGACATTCGCTGCGGAGGGCAAACTACACAGGTATGGACTCCACGCGGTCATTCGCTCAGTCGCGATGCATGTCCGCTTTCCGGACATTCGCCGCGACTGAGCGAACGACGACACCGAGCCTAAACCGGACCTGGTTAAATTGCATTCCAGAATTGATGAAACCAGTGAAAGACCATCATGGTCAGCTATTGAGAGCAACATTTCTTTGGTGCAGTCGGCGTCACCTATCTACCAAAGCCTCATGTAAATCGTACCGATAGCTCGGTGTCCATCACGCCACCAAAACCAGCTGACCATTCTTCACCCGGAGACACTGGCCATGCGTCTGTCAAAGTACCGGTTGTAACCAGCTCGCCTCCCTGAAGCTGGTCGGCTTCGGAGAGCAGAGACACAAGATGAGCCAGGACTTCAATTGGGCCTCCAAGCGCGTTTTCGCCTTTGCCGGACTCGATGGCCTCTGTGCCCTTGAACAATGCTAGTGGCACTTCGGCCAAGCCGATCAAAACATCATGCGTCGCCGCGATTTTGTCGCCAAGAACAAGGCAGCCGTGCAATCCTTGTGCTGCGATTGAATCTTCGACTGAGAATTTCCAGTCGGGAAAAATCGATTGAACAATTTCAAATCCCGGGGCAACCCAATCCACGCAACCTGCCAACTGTTCATTGTTCATTTCAGCCGTCGGGGCATAGCCAAGGCCTAGTACGATTTCTGGCTCGATTCTCGGTTCTGAATACCTTGCCAAACTTACCGGCTGATCAGTCGAAAACAGCCCATCTGCGTGGACCTCTCCCCAAGTGGGTTGATCTACACCATAAACAGGCCAAATCGTGCGGTTCGTGAAGCCGACCTTCCGGCCAACTCTCTTTTTGCCCTGAACGTTGGCCTTTCTTCTCGTCAAAGCAGCTCAGCTCGCCTCAGAGGATGGGCTAACGCCAAAAAACATGGGTGCAGTTGATTGGAAAAACCCCACCCAAAAGCCGCTCTAGCAAGGGTAAGTTTCGCCGGATTCTGAAGTTGTGCGATAGGCCGCTGTTCCCGTGCTAGCTCACCTAGCCAAGACCTCTTGCAAGTGTTTTGTGAATGCGCGGGCTGAAGGCTTCGTGTGGCGCCCCCTCGCCATTAACGCATTCACTTCGACGTTTCCGATTGTCCAATCTGGTAGCACTTGAACGAGCGTTCCTGCTTCCAACTCGTCCCTGCAACTCCAATATGACGTGCTGACGACGCCCAAACCAGCTACCGCGGCGGTGGTCGTGCTTTCGTTGACAGAAATCATCAATTGGCTTTCGACGCGAATAGACTGGACCTTTCCGCCCTTCTCAAAGCTCCAGCCCGCTTTTCCGATGCTCGATGGACCGAGGATAACTTGGTGATCCACCAAATCAGACGGCTGTTTCAAGGTGCCCGCTTTTTCCAGATAGGACGGTGCAGCAACAACGACCCTAGGTGTCGTGCCCAATTTACGGGCGACCATTGTTGAATCCTCCAACGGCCCAAATCGAATGGCGACGTCAATAGCCTCATCGATCAAGTCCTGCATCGAATCCGTCAGAACAAGGTCCACCTTCAATTTTGGGTGTTGTTCCAGAAACGGTGGTAGGGCGGGTATGATCTCACGTTGCGCAAAACTCGCCGCTGCCCCAACTCGTAAACGACCACGCAGCTCGCCAGTGCCCCTGACGAAGTGATTGGCCTCCTCAATGTCGGAGAGGATCGGCTCGATGCGAGTCAAATATTCTTCGCCAGCTTCCGTCAGTCGAACGGCATGGGTGGAGCGCACAAACAGCTGAACACCAAGGTCTTTCTCAAGATTGGAAATGATCCGGGAGACCGATGGCTGAGACTTGCCGGTTTCTTTGCCCGCAGCAGTAAAGCTGCCGGTACGTGCGACCCGCGAGAACAAACGTAGCGTGGAGAAGTTATCTGACATTCATTTTTCGAATAACAGTTAGGCTTTTGGGAAGCCTACCCCCCAAACACCTAATGAGCAACATTTGTATTCAACGGCAAGCGACCAACAGTTCGGGCCGGTCACAAAATGAAGACTCCAATTCAAACGCTTCCTGAAAGGAATATCAAATGGCAATGTACTCTCAGCACACAGTAGACACAGCTCCCGAAGGGTCCAAACCGATCCTATCGGCGGTCAAAGGCAAAATGGGCTGTGTGCCAATCCTGATGGCGACGATGGCTGAATCCCCTGTTCTGGTCGAAAGCTACATGACCATGATGAGTATTTTCGAGAAGACTGATCTGACACCAACCGAACGCGAGATCATCCTGATGACAAACAACCGTTTGAATGGCTGCACCTACTGCATGGCTGCGCACACAGCGGTGTCGAAAATGGTCGGCGTGGACGACAGTGTAATCGAGGCACTGCGCGCGGGCACGCCAATTGCGGACCCAAAGCTCGAAGCGCTGCGCAACTTCGCCGAGATCATCAACGAGACACGTGGATGGGCCAGCGATGCGCAGGTCAATGCACTGATCAAGGCTGGCTATTCAAAGCAGACCGTATTGGAAGTCATCGCCGGGACCGCCCTCAAGGTTTTGTCGAACTACACGACCCACATCGTTAACCCCCCGCTCGACAAAGCTTTCGAACCGATGGCGTGGGATCCTAAAGCAAACGTCGTGGCGGAGTAGTTCGGAGTAAAACCTGTATTTTGTAGTTTTTAACTACCTGCAATCAGGCGATCACGCAAACGCCGCGCTTTTAGCGCGGCGTTTTCTTGTGCCAACCGAATTTTCCAAAAAAGCAAGGCGCACTCCCATTCATTCATTTTGTGGATAACCGTTACGCGAACTGACCGGCTACCACCTCTTTCCCAACTGACCAACTATTGGAGCAGGCGGCAGGAAAACCCCTAAGCCAGCCAGAGAACGCAACTTACGAAGTGGAACACAACATGACCCTCCAGAACCAACTAGACGACTTCAAAGCGCAGTTCAAAACGATGGCCCCAGAAGGCGCCTTTGAAGCTTTTGCCCGTTCGACCCAAGAACTGATAGACAGCGGCCAGGCCGAGCGCGCACTAAAAGCGGGCGACACTGTGCCTGATTTCGTGCTGACGGATTCTGATCGCAACAACGTCGCGCTGAAAGATTTGCTGGCCAACGGGCCGGTCGTTCTGACCTTTTATCGCGGCGTTTGGTGCCCTTACTGCAACATCGAGTTGAAAGCCCTTGAGGACGTCGCCAAGGATATCCGCTCACGTGGCGCAACCTTGGTCGCGATCTCGATGCAAGGCGCCGCTGACAGCCGGAAGTCCCAGAAAGACAATGAGCTAAGCTTTCCGATCCTCACCGACAAAAACGGCGAGTTGGCTGAAAAGCTTGGCATCCGCTGGACGCTGCAAGATTACGTCATTCCGGTTCATGACGGTTTTGGCGTCCACCTGCCGCGCATTCATGGCGACGGCCAGTGGAATCTTTCAATGCCCGCGCGCTACGTCATCGATACCGACGGCACAATCGCCTACGCCGAAGTGAACCCCGACTATACCCGCCGCCCTGAACCAGCGGATCTATTCCCTGTTCTCGATAGTCTGTCGGCAACAGCCACTGCGTAACCCGGTTGCGCGCTTCGCAAGACGGGGCGCGGACCATCCAACCTCATCGTACCCCGCGCAAACACTGGCCAATGAGCCGTCGCAGGCAAATCGTTAAAGAACTCGAAAGGACCAACAAAATGAAGGGTAAACTTATTCTCCCGTATATCATGTCGAACATGCTGTCAGGCGTCGGTTCGGCCGTCATGTTCTACCTGTCAGGCTTCGATCCGATCTGGATCGGGACATTCTTTGCCACGTTCACCATGCCATTCTTTCTGATGGTGCTGGCCGGTGCTTTGGGTATTTCCCGCACGTCCAAGAACCTGCCAATCATCCAACTCATCAACCTGGCTGCGGTGGCGTGGGTGGTCTATCAAATCAGCGCGCGCGGTGGTTTCACAGCTGCCAGCGAATACGTTGCCATAGGCCTAGCCTTGTTTGGCGCAATCACTATGCAATGGTACATCCACATCTTCTCAAACTATGGCCGCAAGCCAAGCGCAGCCATCGTGAACGGCGAAGCGTTGCCTGAATTGCCGTTGCAACGTTTGGACGAAACCAACACGACTTCCGCGTCCTTCGCAGGCGAAAAAACACTGCTGGTATTTTTCCGCGCCAACTGGTGCCCCTTCTGCATGAACCAACTCAAAGAGGTGAAAGCAAAGGCGGATCAACTGGCGAAGGCAGGTGTAAAGGTGAAGTTCATTTCCAACCAAGGCATCAAGAACTCGGAGAAACTGGCCAAGGATTTGAAACTGCCCGCACATTTCGAAATCTTGCAGGACAACGATCTGGCCGCTGCCAAGACCGTAGGGATCGAAGATATCGGTGGCGCTCCGTCTGGTATGCCGGGCTACCCTGTCGATACCGTCAAAGCGACTGTCATTGCTCTGGATGAAGATGGGAAGGTAATCTTCGGCGATGAAACAGACAACTACCGTATTCGCCCGCATCCCGACACGTTCCTGGATGTTTTCGGATCGAAAGGTAGTGTCCGAGCATTCTCAGCGGCGTAAGAGTTACGACGACCCAAAATTAAGTGCCGCGTGTCACAACGCAGCACTTCGCCTTCTCTGCTCTTGGCAACCGTTCGCCTTCTTCGCTTCTAAGACCGTTCGCAGCCCAAACCGGACCTTCACCGTCGGGCTTTGCAAACCCCCAAATGCGGGATAAACCAGCCTTTTGACATTTGGCGCCCAATACCCGGTTCCTGCTTTTTCCGATGCAGCCAAAACTAATTCAGCACGAAATCAAAGCTCGTCTTCAACGAGAGAAAACAATTCGATTGGTCGAGCAAGGCCACGAACTTCGTGATACCCACAAGGCAAAAACAGATTATGTGATGCGCCCATAACTTTGCCTTTCGCCTAGGCTCAGGACTCATCGCCAATAGATGACCCAAGCGGCGAGAGCGATTACCGATTACTGAGAGGAAGACTTTGGGGCACCTGCCGTGCCGCTTTGCCACACGGCGCCAGCCCTTCAATCGGCCAAACATGATCTCGATCCGATTGCCGCGTTTGTAGCGGCGCTTGTCGTCTCGGACAGCTGTCTTGAGCTGTTTGCGGCCTGGGATGCACGCGCGTGTCCCTTAGTCCTTCAACGCTTCGCTGGTCCTATCGGCAACATAGCCGCGGTCACCCAGCAACTATTCGACATTTGGCAGACTGCTGATCAATACCCTCTCATCAATGTAGCCGCTGACCCGACCGGCAGTGACAACCAAATTTAAAGGGCGTCATTCGCAATTGTGCTTGAACCAACGGCGCACCATGGCTCATCTGTCACAAACCGACTGCAACTTTGTGTTCATACCACCATTGGTGCGTCCAATCTGACCTCGACGTCCCCTTTTTTCATCGCAAGACTGGACGCTGTGCGATGGGCTCTGAGGTACTTCGCATCGATCATGATCTTCTTTTCTTCGCCGCGGTTGGCTGTCAAGCTGACCAACATCTGGGCAAAGATACCTTTTTCACTCCATCGCTTCCAACGATTATAGAGCGTCTAGTGTGGTCCATATTCCTTAGGTGCATCGCGTCACCGTAACCCTTTGCGGTTGATGAAGATATGCCCACTCAAGACAAGCCAGTCATCGACGCGAGGTTTGCCGTGGGACTTTGGGAAGAATGGCGCCGGACGCGCCATTCGATCGTCGCTCAACCAGAGAAGAACAGATATGTTCACCGCTCGTTTTGAACACGATGAATCACGCAGCCAAACGGAAATCAAAAGGTCCTGAGCCTAGCAATAGTGAAAGTTCATTTCGCATTTCGATGTTTGAGAGAGGCTTATGAGTTTGTCATCAGTGCCTCTGTGGGTTGGCGAAGTCCAGGTTTCAGCAGATACCACGCCCGAGAAAACGAGCCGCGTTAGCAGGACTGATGGATTTTGGCCTTATCCGCTGCGCAGAGTTGGTCCTTCGTATTTTCTAACAATCAGGTAACGTTAGGTTGGGAGTGCGATATGGAATTACCAACACTGACTTACGAAATGATAGCCGTACTGAGTTTATTGTCCTTTACGGTCATACTTTTTGTTACCGAGATTATACGGATCGATGTTGCAGCAATTCTTGTAATGGTACTGCTTGGCGCACTGAGCTATCTACCGGGGTTAAGTAATCTAGCTGATACATCCAAGCTCTTTGAAGGTTTCTCCTCTAATGCAGTGATGTCCATCATCGCAGTCATGGTAATTGGGGCTGGGCTAGATAAGACTGGACTTATGTCAAAGGTCGCGGCTTTGATCCTCAAGAACGGTGGCACGACAGAGGCCCGGATCATCCCCATCATTTCAACAACCGTTGGTGTCATCAGCTCCTTCATGCAAAATGTCGGTGCAGCCGCGCTTTTTCTGCCTGTTGTTAGCCGCATATCAGCACGTACGGAAATTCCGATGAGCAGGTTGCTGATGCCCATGGGATTTTGCGCGATACTGGGTGGTACGATCACATTAGTCGGGTCTTCGCCCCTTATCCTGTTGAATGACCTGATTGTTTCAGCAAACTCATCCCTTCCGGCTGACCAACAAATGGAGACATTTGGGCTGTTTTCAGTCACGCCTATCGGTGTGATGCTGGTGCTGACAGGGGTACTTTATTTTGTGCTGTTTGGCCGTTGGGTCCTCCCAGCGCAGCGGGAGCGTGGCGAAGACGCAAGCTCAGCCCGGTCCATGCAGACCTATGTCGAAAACACCTATGGGCTTAGGGCCGATATGTTTGAGATACGTGTTCCTGAAGGTTCGATCATCATCGGGCAAACGCTCGCGGATCTAATGGTCGCCCATAACATGTACATTCTTGGCACGTCCTATCGTGGTCACAAGGTCATCGCGCCGATGGCTGATACCAGGATCGAAGCCCCGGCGCGGCTCGCAGTACTTGGCCTGCGTCGCGTGGTGCAGCAACAGTTCGCTGAGCCTTACGGCTTGGAGATTCTACCTCAACTGGATGTCTTTGCAGATGATTTTGCTACGACCCAATCAGGAGTGGCAGAGGTAGTTATTCCGCCCGGTTCCTCGGTTATCGGTCATACGCCAATCGATTTGCGTCTCCGTCAGACACACGGGCTGTCGTTGTTGGCCATTCAACGCGGCGAAGAAACACTGAGCCACGTCGAAACCGAGGATCATGCAGCCACGCATATCGGGCAAGTTCCTTTACAAGCCGGCGACACTTGTGTGGTACACGTGCAGTGGGATCGTCTGACACGACTGAAGTCAGACAGGGATTTCGTCGTTGTCACCTCGGACTTTCCCCAGGAAGAGTTACGGCCACATAAGGTCGGATGGGCGCTCGCCTTCTTCCTAATAGCGTTGAGCTTAATTCTATTTTCTGATCTGCGCTTGTCGTTGTGCCTATTAATTGGCGCTGTTGGCATGGTTTTGAGCCGTGTGTTGTCGATAGATGAAGCCTACGAGTCGATAAGTTGGAGCACAGTTTTTCTGCTCGCTTCACTGATCCCGTTGGGCCAGGCAGTTCAGAACACCGGCACTGCGGATTGGATTGCCGCGCATGTGTTGGCCCTTCTTAAGGGTTGGCCGATCTGGTCTTTGCAAGCAGGAATAGCCGTTTTGGCAACGGTATTCACGCTGGTCATGTCCAACGTAGGTGCAACTGTTTTGCTGGTGCCCTTAGCCGTTTCTATTGCCGTATCGGCGGGCGGTAATCCGGCTGTATTTGCTCTTACCGTGGCAATTTCAACGTCCAACTCATTTTTGATCCCAACACACCAGGTGAACGCGTTGATCATGGGCCCAGCAGGCTACCGGGTGGTCGATTTTGTTCGCTCGGGTGGAATTATGACGCTGCTTTTCTTGGTAGTCTCAATGACCGGGCTTGCGCTGTTCTTCTAAGTCGCCTCTCGGTGATCCGCGCAGATGAACTCTGCTTCAGTTCAGAAGAACTCATAAGACAAGGTTCTTATAATCAAACTTTATTGTTGGAGCAGCAGATCCAAGACGTTCGCAAAAAGGACGTTCTCTGCGAGCGGGCGAAGAGAAGCGTCGAGCTCATACAATCCTAAAGTCGAAAATCACAGGAATAGCCAAGGCAGTTTTGCACAGCGCAGCCTGTCGAATAAGCGATTTGGGTGCTTCCCTCGCAGCCTCAACTCACACCAAATTTGCGACGTAGATGCTCAGCCAAGGCCGTTATGCGACGTGGTTGGGCTCGGCTGGGCGGAAACATCATTTGCAAAGGCCTCGGCGGTGGGAGGAACTCGCGCAAGACAGAAACAAGCCTGCCAGATCGAACATCATCGCCGACATCCAGCTCTGACTTCAAGACAACCCCATGGCCTGCAATCGCCCAATCGCGGATGAGTGAACCATCGTTGACTATTCGATTTCCCTTTACCGATACGCGCTGAGCATTTGATCCTGATCCAAAATCCCAAACGTTGTCGATCATGTCTCCAAACCTCATGACCAAGCAGTTGTGGTTTAATAGATCTTCTGGTTTTTCAGGCGTTCCGAATAAGGCTAGGTAACTTGGGGACGCACATACGAAACGTTGGTAGCTTCCTAGATTTCGTAATCTGAGCGAGCTGTCGGTGATGTTGCCGAAGCGTACGGCAAGGTCAAAACCCTGGCCTACAAGGTCGACGTAGCCGTCTGAAAGGGACAGTTCGACTGAAACGGCAGGGTTCTCTTCGGTGAATTCGGCGATGACTTCGGAGACAAAGCTTCGTCCCAAGTCGATGGGCGCGCTAATGCGAATTGGACCAGACAGAGTTTGGGCGCCGTGCCGAACAAGTGTGTCCAAGTCCGCAACTTCGCTGAGTACGCTTCTTGCTCCGTCAGCTAGTGTCCGGCCTTCTTCGGTCAGACTAATAGAACGGGTGGTGCGGTTGAACAAAACCACACCGTAATGTGCCTCCAGAGCCGCGAGCCGCTCGGACACGGTCGTGCTCGACATCCCAGTCTCGCGCGCCGCAGCCACAAGACTGCCTTTCTCGGCTATGGTCAAAAACAAGCGAAGATTGTCTAGAAGCATTAAACGGATTTTCCGGATTATATGTTCGCTACAGACATGTTTATCCCGAAATAGCCAGGACGTAAATCAGAGGCATCGCTTATGAAAACAAGGAACCTAATCCAATGACCAAGCTGACAATCCTTGCCAACATCAAAGCCAACCCCGACAAGATTGATCTTGTAAAGGCTGAGCTGATCAAGCTTATCGACATAACCCGTGCCGAAGAGGGTTGCATTAACTATGACCTGCACCAGGACAACGACAATCCGGCTCATTTCGTGTTCTACGAAAACTGGGAAAGCCGAGAGCTCTGGCAGACCCACATGGGTGCTCAGCACCTTGCGGCGTATCTGGAAGCAACAGAGGGCGCAGTCGCGGAATTCACGTTGAATGAGATGACCGTCATCGGTTGATAAAGAACCGGACAAAGGAGCACGTTATGAAAGCTGTAGGATACCGTCAGACAGGATCGATTGATCGGTCGGACGCCTTAATCGACTTCGAGGCCGACAAACCAACACCGAAAGGCCACGACTTGTTAGTGAAGGTGCAGGCCGTGTCCGTGAATCCGGTCGACACAAAAATTCGGCAACGACGTGCTCCCGAAGGTTCAGCACCTGATATTCTAGGATGGGACGCCGTTGGGATCGTCGAAGCCGTTGGCGAAATGGTCACGACTTTCAGTCCGGGAGATACAGTTTGGTATGCCGGGGCAATAAACCGGTCGGGAACCAATGCTGAGTTTCATCTGGTGGATGAACGCATTGTCGGAGCCGCGCCAAAATCCATACAGGCGAAAGCGGCTGCGGCGATGCCGCTAACGACGCTTACTGCTTTTGAGATGCTGTTCGACCGCTTGCGAGTCGAAGAGGCAGTTCCCGGCGGGAGCAATACGTTGCTGGTTATCGGTGGCGCAGGCGGTGTCGGGTCCATCACCATTCAATTGGCGCGGGCTCTCACTGACTTGACGGTGATTGCCACTGCGTCCCGGCCCGAGACACAAGACTGGGTTCGAGAGCTGGGCGCACACCATGTCATCAATCATGCTGAACCTCTGGGACCACAACTCGAGGCTCTCGGTATTGAAAGCGTGGATTTCATCTATTCAACGAACCATTCCCAGCTTTATGCGTCTCAAGCTGGAGAGGTGATGACACCCCAAGGCCGCTTTGGATTGATTGATGATCCTGAAACCTTCGACATCGCGCCGTTCAAACCAAAATCGATCTCCTTGCATTGGGAGTTCATGTACACTCGGTCGCTTTTTGGGACTGGAGATATGAACCGTCAAAGCGAAATCCTGAATCAGGTCGCCGGGTTGATAGATGGCGGAAAGATCAGATCCACAGCGACCGATATACTTGGTAGGATCAATGCTACAAACTTAATGAAAGCGCATGCTATCCTTGAAAGCGGCAAGGCCAAAGGAAAGCTCGTGCTTGAGGGTTTTTAGATGAGAATTGAACGGCTGGATCATGTGAATATCGTGACGACCAGGTTGCCTGAGATGGTTGCTTGGTATGAAGAGGTCCTGGGTTTGAAACTCGGGGCCCGCCCCGATTTCCCATTTCCCGGAGCTTGGTTGTACGCGGGTGATCAAGCTGTGGTCCACCTTGTGGGCCATGAAGGAACGCCAAACGTCGGCTCTGAAGTGAAGCTCAAGCTCGAGCATTTTGCACTCTCAGCCACGGGGCTGAGCGCATTCGAAAAAAATTTGGCATCGCGTGAAATTCAGTACGATCGAACCCAAGTCCCAGGAACCAGCATGACCCAGATCCACGTGGCTGACCCTGATGGAAACCATATTCATATCGACTTTGATGAAGCTGAGTAATTAGCCAAAACTCGAAATAATCGGAACGCAAAATCAGGCTCGTAACTTCTTGTCGATTAGTGATTGAGATCCTTGCTGGGTTGCTTCCAAGAATTACGCGGACCAACATTTTTGGGCGGTATAAACGTCGATTTGGAGAACAGCATGCCGGACCTCGAAACAAACAAGAAAAACGTCATCGCATTCTACGAAATGATGTTCAACGCGTGTCGACCAGCCGAGGCGATCGCAACCTTTGTTGGGGAAACCTATACGCAGCACAACCCGCATGTTGGCGACGGCAAGCAAGCTTTCGTCGAGTACTTTGAGCGCATGGCCGCCGAGTACCCGGGAAAGCGTGTGGACATCAAACGTGCGTTTGCCGAAGACGACCACGTTATTCTGCATTGCCACCAAATTTGGCCCGATGGTCTCGAGTACGCAGGGATCGATATTTTTCGCCTGGATGTCGATGGGAAGGTCGTCGAACACTGGGACGTTCTTCAGGAAGTTCCAGCAAACAGTGAGAATGAAAACGGCATGTTTTGATGTAACCGATCTAAATGCGGTGCCTGAAACTTCGAAAGTATCGGTCGCCTGAACAACGATAGTCAAAAGGCATAAGTCTGATCCAAGAAACCCGCCGAAGCGTATTTATCAAGAACCTTTTAACAAGGAGATAAATATGCTTCCGAAGAGTATTCTTGCAGCGACCCTCGGACTTTTAACAGCCACCGCGCTTCAAGCTGGTGTTCAAATTCGCTTCATAGAAGGCGCTCCCAAGGACCGTTTTGTTCTGACAAATGTCGGAACGTGCGAAGTTGAAGCTTCGACCCTCAAAATTGACTTGTCGCAATCTGCCGGACGTCTGATTTTCGACGTTACCGAAAAAGGCGCGGGCGTGGAGGTCTTCCAACCTCTCGAATTCGTTGAGGGTGCGGATGCTCTGCGGCAAACTCCAGTCGTCGTGGACGGGCAAAATACAATTGAACTTGAGATCGCTTCCCTCGCAGCCGGGGACAAACTAGCCTTTACGATCGATGTTGATGACACCATCGGGCAACGCGAAATCACCGTAACAGGGTCCGAGATCGAAGGCGCCACGGTGTCATATATCGATGCGGATGAGACCAGGACTGCGATCTTCTCTTCCGAAGCACGTGTTAACGTGACGACCAAGGACTGCTGAGAGCTTTCCCACAATGTCGAATTGGTTGGTCCGCATAGCATTCCTTGCGCTCATGTTGGGAGGCGGCATTCTGATTGGCACACTGATCGCACCTGGCGAATGGTATGCGCAGCTTTCTAAACCGGCTTTCAATCCACCAAATTGGATTTTTGGGCCGGTTTGGACGGTGCTTTATGTCTTGATCGCCATGGCGGGCTGGCGTCAGTTCGAAACAGACCGAAACTCGACCGCTATGAAGCTGTGGTGGGCACAGATGGGTCTGAACTTTTTGTGGTCCCCAACCTTTTTCGTACTGCAACTGCCGTGGTTTGCCCTTGTGGTCATTGTCGCGTTGTTGGCCGTCATCGTCATGTTCATCACTCAGGTTAGGACTTCTGATCGGGTCTCCGCACTGTCTTTCCTGCTGTACTTTGCATGGGTTGCATTTGCCACGGCGCTGAACCTTTCCATTGCGATACTGAACTGAGAAGGAACAATATGCGTGCCAACTTCATTGGACTTGTTTCAGGTTTTGTTATCATCGGATGCACAATAGCTCAGGCTGATGAAAAATTGACTGAGGACTTCTCCAAGTCTCCGGGGACGCGTTGGGACTACGTTGCGGACACCGTGATGGGAGGAGTTTCCTCGGGGCAGGTGCAGTTTCGTTCGGAAGGTAATACTGCATTCGCGCGGTTGACCGGAACCGTCAGTACAGAAAACAACGGCGGCTTCATCCAGTTCCGACGCAAGTTGCCTGATAGACCAGATGAGGGTGTATCAGGCGTCAGGCTATTGGTACGGGGGAACGGCGAGCAATACTTCGTTCACCTCAGAACTCGTGGCACGGTGCTTCCGTGGCAATACTATCAGGCCGAGTTCGCAACATCTGACGAATGGGCCGAAGTCTATTTGCCTCTGTCAGGCTTCAAAGCTTCAGGTGCCATGTTGCGCGCTGTTCCCGTTGCGGACGCAATCACCTCAGTTGGAGTTGTAGCCTTCGGGCACGATCACGAGGTCCGCGTAGATGTCAGCGAGATTGGTTTCTATTGAAGGCCGCCCACGCGAGGGGTCGCACTCTTCAAATAGGTCCGCATGACACCAGCTTGGATCGAAATGTGCCCATCCGACACAAAATGGTGAGTGTGCAAACTTTTGGGAAAATCGGGTAAAGATATGCGCAGATACCGCACAGCATTACGGTCGACGATCCAAGGCCTTTTTCAATGAAACAAACTTACGAAACGCAGCTTTGTACGTGCACGTAAAATCGGTTGTGGAGATTCAGCCGCAGTACTTTCGTACCTCGGTATCCCTAAGTCCGGTTTCAACCAGCATGCAGCGATTGCGTGCTTCGTAATAGTACCCACGGGCATACCACATGACCGCTTCAGGTTCGCTTCCATCGGATACCATCCATGCCCCGCGCAAGTATTTGACCGCGTAGGTCAAGTTGGTCTGCGCATCCAAAAGGTCGGAAGCGTCTCCGCGAAATCCCATCTGACGCGCTGTCGCCGGGAGGATTTGCATCAGCCCGTAGTAGGGACCATTGCGGGCGTTGGGACGGTAGTCGCTTTCTCGCTGGATTACTCGGTGAACAAGGCTCCGTGGTACTCCATGTGCATCTGCCGTTTCATTGATCATCACGCGAAGCTCAGGAGTCTCACCTGGGTAGAGACGGGAGACTGGCTCTGCAGGTTCGCGGCCGCAAGCGGTCAGCATCAATGCAGAAATCAGGATTACGTATCGCATTGGAAGTATCATTTCTCTGAGTACAACTTTCATCTCTGCCCAAAAGGTATTGCTATTCAATATCCATGAGTCGTCATAAGCGGCCTGTAGCCCGATCAGCATTAGCATCTAGTAGCGACGGTGCACTCTCTTTTTAGCGATTACGTTCCGGTTCTTTTGACGCTCACGTAAAAAGACAAATAGGCCTGACCCTAAGATCAGCGTAATACCAATTGCGACAGGCAGGTTCGGGAGCTCGCCCCAGACCACCCATCCCCAGAAAATAGCCATTGGAAGGCCAACATATTCAAACGGCGCCACCGTTGCGGCATCCGCCAGACGGTAAGCTTGACCGAGGCAGTACCCAATGATTGCAGAATTGAACCCGAGGCCAACAAAAAACCAACGGTCAGCCCCTTCGGGCCAAACCCAGGCACGCAGCAAGAAGATCAAGCTTTCGTTTTCAAACTCGTCTGCAAACCGTCCGTCCCCAGCCACGGACCAAAACAACAGGCTTACGATGACAAAGCACGCCTGAATGTACACAGCCATCGCTGAGGCCTTGGATTTTGCGCCAAGGAAGCGGGTGAGCACGTTGTTGAGGGCATAGGTAAATGCCGCAAGAACTGGAAGGGTGTACATCAACAGACCAACTTCACGCTCGCCTCCCGCCTCCCATGGGCGGGTCATGATCACCACGCCCAAAAATCCCACAAGCACGGCACCAATCCGCATTGGTCCGACTTTTTCGCCAAGCAGTGGGATACTCAGCAAAGTGATCATCAAGGGGGCTACGAAGAAAACAGCAGTAGCTTCCGCCAGGGGCATAACCGCCAGGGCTGTAAAGAACGTCAGATTGGCAACGACAATCAGCAGGCCGCGCAATAGGTGCAATCCCGGCTGATCGGTTTTAAGGATGCGCCAACCACCTTCCATTTGCACAAGGGCAAAGCTGAACCCGACCCCGATCAACGATCTTGTAAATACCATCTGGTGCAAGGGGTAACCGCCAGACAGGAATTTGATCAGCATGTCATTGATTGAAATTGCCAATATTCCGATCAGTACGAATGCAATACCAGCTGTCGGATTTTGTAGCTTTTGTTCCGCTGTCATGAAGTGCCCTTTCAAACGGCCACTAACACGGACATTTGAGTGGGTCACGTCCCTTTGCGACGTCTTTTAGACACGGCGACTTTCGAGAGTTGCAGAGTGTCGAAGTTAAATCATTGTCTGGTTCCGCGAAACGACGTCATCATTTTTCTTGTTTGCGCAGATGCGAAGACAAATTGGTTATTCTTCAACTTTTGGATAAATGAACCCGTTGACCGGGTAGAAACTGCCATACTGACCCGGCCGGCTTTCTACTCGGACCAGTGTCCAATCATTGCTTTTGGACACATCCTTGACGCGCATTTTCAATGATACTTTGTTGCGGTGCCAGTTGGCGTGATTCACGACAACTTCCCGGTCGGTGACAACATCGGACACAACAGCCACATGGCCCAGGGGCATCCCCCGGGTTGCCCGAAATGACATGACCGAACCCACAACCGGTTCACTGCCCCGCCCAAACGTATTGCGCGCTTTGCCCCACCAATCCTTGGCATTGCCGCGAATTTCGATGCCGCTGAGGTCACGTGCGTAGGGTACGCACCACACCCTTTGCCCCCGTGCATGCTTTTGTGAGACCTCGCGCAGCGCCATTGCCTGACGTTCCGGATTAAGATCCGCATCGTTTGGGCCTTGGGTGCAGGCAGAGAAAAGGCTGAACAACCCCAATGCAACCGCAATTCGGGTGGTGTCGATTAAACGCGGCCAATTTGTTTGCGTTTTGCGGGCGCTGTACTGCACGAAGCTTCACTGCCGTTTCGAAATCTTCAGCGGCACTATGGTGATCTGGCCAGAAATTAAAAGCGGCCCGTAAATGACCCGGCAGAATTTTGCCAGTTCCGTTTGCTACAGCATTTCGCGCTGCCCATTATTTGCAGATCGGTAACTCTAGTGGGGGCTGCTTGGGTAACCCTGCTCTCCATTGATTGATAATTGGTTGGAGGCTGCTTTTGGGCCAGAATTTTGGTGCGCCGATTGCTTGCAGACAAGCTGCGTTCCAATAAACACCTGCTTTCGCCAGTGACCTACCCTTTGCCACGGCCTTTGCGACCGCATTAATGTCTTTGGATTCAGGGTAAATATAGAGCGTCGTCGGATTACCTTCTACAATCGCCAATATCTCTTTAGAGGCAGATTGGGACCAAGTTGTGCATCCATTGCTTCGACCGCCGGTATAGTTCACAAGCTTTCCGTAGGGAACGTAACCTTCGTCGTCCGCATGAGAGCTTTGCGGATTCTTGAACCGGCATTGCCACTTTAAGAAAACAGCGGGATGACCCCCGATAGCGCGTTCCCTGGCGTTGCTTGTCTCTCCTTCGCCGTCAAACAAAAGGAAGGTTCGGTAGAACGGTTTTGTCTGTCCAGAATGACGATAGTAACCCTTGAAAGACGTTCGGGTTTCGGCCGTCACGTAAGACCCTCCAGCGGTCAGTTTGGACCCTTCGGCGTTACTGAAATTCTTCGCGCATTGCCGACCATTTGAGAAGTTTGCTCGTTGCAGCTTTCGGCCGTTGCCATACCCGGACGAGACAGCCCTAAAGGATTTCTGGGACTCGCAGATAACATAAAACCGGCGATTAGGTTTGCCGTTGCGAGCCGTACTGGGGCGCGTCGCGTCCTTCGCAAGGTAGCAAGGGTTTCTAACTTCGCCTCGTCGAACTTTCTCGCGATAAAGCGCCCGCGCTCTTTGCAAGACTATCGGAGCTATTTGACCATCCCCGGTCCCGACATGTTTTTGCAGCCAAGCTGGGACATCTGATGATAGCGCGTCCGCGCGACCGGGTATCGATCCCACTGAGACAGAAATTGCAATGACAAGGGTTGCGAGACGGAGTGAATTCGGTAGCAACGGGATATCTCCTGCCAGAATGTCCTCAAAACCAGCCTACCACAGTTCTTGGGGGCAAAGGTGCCGTTAACTTGCGGGAACGTATTTGCCTGTTGCCTCAATGCCCACGTTGCGTGTGAGAAAGGTGTTCCAGTCTTTTTGATAAAAATCTCGTATTATTGCTTGGGCGTCTGGACATCCTAAAATACGCATCCAAATGAAAGCTATGATCACGCGCCGCACATTTCTTTTGGCCTCCGCAAGCTCGGTTGCTGCTCCGCATATTTTGCGGGGACAAACGGTTGCCCTGAATGATGCAATGAACAGCTTGCCTCAAATGCATTCGCTTCAGGTTCAACGCGGAGGCGAAGTCATATTTGCCGGAGTCCAACACGGTCCGGGGCTCGACAAGCCAGCTAACATAAAGTCCTGTTCGAAAAGCATAGTTGCATTGTTGCTTGGTACTGTGATCGACCGGCAATAAATCTCGTCGGTCGACGCCACTTTGCAAGAGGTGGCGCCGCAACTTTTGCCTGCTGATGCGACCCCCGGGTCTGAGAAAATCACGATGGAAGATCTGGTGACCCTACGCGCAGGCTTGGAAAGAACTTCTGGCGGCAACTACGGAGAATGGATCAGCTCTCAAAACTGGATAGCCAATGCGCTGACCCGACCGATGGTTGCCGAGCCGGGAGAGCGGATGCTTTATTCCACCGGGTCGACACATGTGCTTGGTGCAGCTTTGGCCGAGGCATCTGGAAAAAATTTGTTGAGCCTGACACGTGAAAGACTGGGCGCGCCACTTGGTATCGATATTCCAGCCTGGACCAGAGATCCGCAAGGTTACTATCTTGGTGGCAACGAGATGGCCATTACGCCGAGGTCGATGCTAAAGATTGCAGTTCTGCTTCGGGATCGCGGTGTATTTGCCGACACGCAAGTCATTCCTGAGAGCTGGATTTTGGCGTCAATTAAGCCTCGTGGCCGTTCGGTGTTCTCGGGCTTGGATTACGGCTATGGTTGGTTTCTTTTACCCTCTGGCTATGCAGTGGCACGAGGGTATGGAGGGCAAATCATAGCGGCCCATCCTGAGCGAGATCTTGCAGTGGCGATCACGTCCGATCCGACGCGACCCGCACGTTCCGCTGGCTATTTTGGAGAGGTGGTCCGATTGCTGGACGGACCGGTTTTGAACGTGACGTAACTTCACACGGTCAAGGGCCTGAAGGGATTGCAATCACAGCTCAGTCTGGGCGGTGTGTTACTATCAAAAAACCTTCCTCGTTGTTGGGGGCGACAAAGTGACTGGAAAGTTGATCAAACTGCTCTTCTGAAACATGAAATGGATGCTGAAGGGATTGGTTACGATCCCGAAGCCTCGCTTTGCATATCTCGTCTGGGAAATCGAAGTAATGCAATTCTCCAATCGTGTTTGCGGCTTTCGCGATACCACTCATCCAAGCGCGCGCGCTTGGTGTATTCGCAGGGAAATCCAAAACAACTGACAGTCCAGACCGTAGCAAAGAAACAATGTGTGGACCCATGATATCGCGTAGTTTTTTGGAAGATCGCACGTAGTCTGAGATTTCCGTCATCTCATCTCCGAACAGTGCGGCCAGCCATTCGTCCTCTGCGATCACAACAGTGCCTTCTGCCTGACCTAGCTTTTCAGCGAGCGTTGATTTGCCAGACGCGGGCTTGCCGCAAAACAGGATAAGCTTGGGGGTGGCTGGGCTCATGACGGTGCTCTACTAAACAGCATACGCGGACATGATGATGACCGGGCGCACAGCAACGTTCAATATCCGGAACCGAGTAAAGACGGACTCAGACCTTCGACCAGTCTTTTTGAGCACTCACCTAGTTTAAGACTTTTGTCCGAGCTTTACTTGCCACGTCAATTACGCGGTCATCGCCTGATTGAATGCCATCTGCTGGATTGCACCCGTCAAGATCTGCACTTGGTGAGGTCATCCAAAGTGCACGTTGCCATGGAGTCATTTCGGCAGGAAGGGCTTTCAAGACCTCCGCCATCAGCGGAAACGGGGTTCCGTCCTCAGCGAACTGAAACGCTGGGTACAGCTCATAACCTTCGTGTGGGATCGAAAGAACCTTTCCGGTTCTTTTCCAGATGTCTCCTATCCGGGTAATTTGCCAAGACCCCTTTTTCCATTGCGCGTGGACCGCACCATTGTCCAGCAGCGGATATTCCCTGGCAAACTTATCCTTTCGGATATCATTGACCGAGCAAAATGGCTTTTCGAAACTGGCTAAGTACATCTGCTTACCCACAACACTCATCAAACACACACGGAACTATATTGCCAGAAACCTTACCTCGGGGAAGTAAAATACTTCACACAACTGGGTTGGCGCGGTGGCGCGAAAATACGGACATTTGTAAGGTGCTGAAAATATTAATTTAATCATCGTTTCAGCGTGTTGCCGCACTTCATGAAAACGAGCTAAGTTCTTGGCTTTGTCACAGAACAGGCCAATAATCCTTGGAACAGACGTGTATTGATCACACATCCACGCGGATACTGCGCTGAGGTTTAAGTCTGATGGGTTATACGAAAACCGCGATTTTGATGGCCGCAATGACGGCTTTGTTCATGGGGTTGGGATACCTTCTTGCAGGTACAGGCGGGATGTTGTTCGCTTTGGTGATTGCTGCTGGCATGAACATGTTTACTTGGTGGAACTCGGACAAAATGGTCCTTCGCATGCATAATGCGCGACCTGTACCATCTGGCGACCATTTGGGGTTGTCTCGAATGGTCGAGGATCTTGCCAAAAGTGCCGGTATGCCGACGCCTGCTGTCTACTTGATTGAAACACCCCAACCAAATGCGTTCGCTACAGGCCGCAGCCCTCAAAACGCCGCAGTCGCCGTCACGTCGGGATTACTTCAATCCCTATCGCGAGAGGAATTGGCAGGCGTCGTCGCGCATGAACTTGCACATATCAAAAACCACGACACCGCGATTATGACCGTAACCGCAACTTTTGCGGGTGCGATTACCATGTTAGCAAACTTCGCGCTGTTCTTCGGGGGAAGACGGGACAGTGCGATTGGTTTGATTGGGACCATCGCGCTGATGATTCTGGCACCCTTGGCCGCCGGACTGGTACAGATGGCGATCAGCCGAACAAGAGAGTATGAAGCAGATCGTGTTGGCGCTCAGATTTGTGGACAGCCTCTGGCGTTGGCGTCCGCTTTGGAGCGCATTCAGCAGGGCGCTGCACGCATCGACAACGATGCTGCCGAGCGCAATCCGGCGACTGCTCATATGTTTATCATCAACCCCTTGCACGCACATACGCGGGACAAGTTGTTCTCAACCCACCCGTCGACTGCAAATAGAATAGCGGCATTAAGAGAACTTGCCCGACAATCTGGCGCATCGCACCAAGGTATGACCAACGATGATCACAGTTCTCCGGGTAATGGCCCTTGGGGATAACTTTGTCGCCATGTCTAGTTTAATGCTGCGACGTTCCAGCAAGGTTTTGGATCGCTTACCAGTCACTCGTATTGAATGATAACGGCCTCAAAGTCGTCTTCGCTTGTGACCTTGGTGTGATGACCCTTCCCGGATGTATCTTGCATATGCCAAACATCGCCCGGTCCTATGTCGCGTTGTTCCCCATCGCTCGCGGTGACGCGAACCGCACCTGAAAGACAAATCAGTCTTTGGGCCACTGGCGTTGGATGGGTTGGTTCGTTCCACCCAGACTTCAACCTCAAGAACATGGTTCGTTTGACGTGCTCCGGTTCTGAAACTTCGATTGCCTGAGCGGGCGGAGCAAAACTCCGTTCTTCGACTTTTACGTCGATATCGTCCCAATGACTTTCACCTGCAGCATCAGCGTAGAGTTTGTAGTACTTCACAGACAAATCCCTTTCTGCTGCTTAAAGCTGAGAGCCAATTGGGAGGATGCTTAGAAAACCGGCGACAATATGATCCCAGGCTGAGCCGGTCGGCTCAGCGTCATATTCAAGGACCGTACCATCCTCGCCGCGAGTCCTCCATTTGAGCTGGCCTTGTTCTTCGAGTGTGACGTTGTAGGTATATGCAGGTAATGCTTCGTCCAATGCGCCCATGGTTCGAACGGTCAAAGCAGTCGAGTCAATCAGTACGCCCATTTCCGTATTGATATTGACCGAGCGCGGATCCCAGTTGAACGACCCGACAAACAGGTACCGGTCATCAACGGCGAATGCTTTGGAGTGCAAGCCAGACCGAGACTGTGCCCAGTTGATACCACGGCGTTGAACTTGATAGGCGTCAGGCCGTAATTCGTAGAGCTCAACTCCACTTCGCAGCAGTGCTCGGCGTTTCTTGGCATAATGGGCATAGACAGGTGCGACGTCATTTGATGCCAGCGAGTTGGTTACGACTTTCACGTCGACGCCGCGGTTTTCCAGTTCAGTCATCCATTTCACACCATTGTTGCGTGGCACGAAATAGGCCGACACGATATTCACCTCGCTGTTAGCATTCTCGAAGTATGGAAGCAGTTGAGATGCCAGAATGGGACCTGAATTCTCTAGCCCGGCAGCTTTGGAAGGTGGATCAGCGTAAAGTTTCGCAGGCACCCAATCTAGTGAAAGTGCGCCATCTGCGAAGTTCTCTTTTGCAGACCTTCGCAAAGCCGCTCCGTATTGGGTTTGCTTTGCATCCTCTACCAGTTCATTCAGCCTGTTCCGCGCATCACCAAGGCTAAAGTCCTCGGGTTCTCCAACGACTACCTGCGCCGGGACGGCGAAATCACTATTCCAATATGCGTCAAAGCTCTGCGATACTTCTTCGACAACAGGGCCAGCGGCCAGTACATCCAGATCCGCGTAATTCATTTCTTTCCGCGCCAGAAAATACTCGGCCCCGATGTTTCGCCCACCTACAATCGTGAACACGTTGTCTGCTGTCATGGACTTGTTGTGCATTCTCCGATTGATGCGTTTAAAATCTGTCAACCCCGCGAAAAGCAGGCTTTGATTACGCCAGAAGGGGTTAAACAGGCGAATTTCAATGTTTTCGTGATTGTCTAATGCAGCCGTCATCGCATCATAACTGGACGTGTCCATGTCATCCAACAACAGCCGGACGCGAACACCTCGGTCCGCCGCCTGCAACAGACTGGCTGCGAAAAGGTGACCTGTTGGGTCGTTGTGCAGAAGGTAGTATTGTGCGTCGATCGTTCGTTCCGCTCCGGCAGCCATCAAAAGCCTTGAGACAAGCGCTTCTTCACCATCGCTGATCAGCTTGATGCCAGACCGGCCGTCTTTTGGGTCTCCTAACCGGTTGGCCGCCTGACCAAGAGTACTGTTCGAAGGCGCAGGCAGCGACGTTGTTACAGTCTTTTCGTATCTGCGCACCTTAGGAGTGCAAGCGACAAGAACCAGAGCGCAACAAACACTAACCGCGATAGCCCAGGGTCTCATCAATTTCCTCCAGTCGTCACGTTCTAGGTGACTACGCAAAGGGGTTCGTTTGCAAGTTTGTTGTAAAAGGCTTCGTAGAGTTTCGTCCGCCGGTGTTGTTTCTGAGAAGCTGCAGCAGTGGCCTGGGCACGTTGTTTTGACGCAATTACATTTCAAACGTACTCTGATGTCAGCCAATAGCAGACGGAACCAATGTCTGACCAAGAGGACACGAAAAGCCCCGTTCCGAAACATAGTCCGCGCGCGCTGGCTGACGATCTTGGGGCGGCAACGGAAGAGTTCAGAATCTCGATGCCCATTGGGATCGGGGCCGTTGTAGCTGCGCTTGCCTCTTTAGCGACATGTTACTCTGGAATTTTGGCGACTTACGTTTTCGGCTATCAGGCCTTTTCCATAAACCCGCATGCGCAAGCGGTACTCATGTGGGCGCTTGCGCTGTTGGCAGTTACCTTTCTATGGAGAGACAGAAAGCGCCATTCTAAAGAACTTCCGCTTGTCCTTGGTGGTATCGCCGCTCTGATCCTGATCGTCACGCTTTATCTGGGATATGACGAACGGGTTGAAGCACTGGCTTATGTGCTGCTGGTTATTGCAGCTTTGCTAAACCAGAACTTTATTCTCGATACTTTGAACCACACGGTGCGCAGCCAGACACAAGAAATAGAGGCCTTAAACAACAGACTTACCGAGAAAGTGAAGTTACAGGAAGGCGAGATCGATCGGCTTGGGCGCCTCAAGCAATTCCTTGCGCCTCAAGTGGCAGAGCTTGTCGTAGACAAGGACAGCGACGAGCTTCTCAAGACACATCGTCAATACATTGCCTGTCTGTTTTGTGACATTCGCAATTTCACTGCAGTTTCTGAAGCTATTGAACCCGAAGATGTCATCACCCTGCTGCAACAGTTCCACGATGAGGTCGGCAGTCTTGTGGCGCGGTACAAAGGTACGATCGGTTACCGTGCAGGGGACGGGTTGATGGTTTTCTTCAACGACCCCGTTCCCTGTGATCACCCGGTCTTGGAAGCGGTACGACTGGGTCAGGCCATCAGCGCGGCGTTCGAAGAAATACGAGCCCCCTGGCAAAAGCTTGGACATACAATGGGATTGGGAATAGGGATCAGCAGCGGATACGCAACGCTTGGTCTTATTGGGTTTCACGGTCGTGCCGACTACACTGCAATCGGTGGTGTCGTGAACACAGCATCCAGACTTTGCGATTTTGCTAGCGACGGGCAGATATTGATAAACCAAAGGGCACTTTTGGACATCGACAACATCGCTGAGACAGAAGAGCTAGGAGAAATGGAACTGAAAGGGATAAGCAGCCCAGTGCAGGTTTACCGAGTATTGAGCCTTTCCGACCGGCTTGCTTAGTGGGCTCAGCTTCGAGCAACGCGGGCGTCTTTTGTGTTGACCCAACACGATCCCGGTCCAGTTTCCTAGATCAGTGGCTGGGAGTATCCGGAATGATTGTGAGGGCACTTGTTGTTTCGATCTGCACTGTGTCTGGTCCGGCTATGGCATTGGAGCTTCGCGAAACCGGGCGGTATGAGCTGAACCAACCAGCAAGCCTTGAATACGATCCCACATTTTGCGGCTTGTGGATCGCAAACGAAGGCCCCGAGGCGGTGCTCGTCACGCTTCAAGGGGAAGAATTGCGCCGCATCTCCAGCGATCTGTACCGGATCAAAGCGATTGCCATCGAGGGGGATCACCTGTTGCTAGGTGATGGTCTTGGCAGCCTTCAGCGTGTGACCAAGGATGGAACGCCGATAGGGGCACCCTTTACACTAGAAGGCGGCTTTTCGGATACGGAAGGCATTGCGATCAACGCCAAAGGTGAGATCGTCACGGTTGAGGACGACCCCGAACGGCTGTCTTGGTTCGATGTAGATGGTAACCTGAAGGCCCGCTTGGACACCATGCAACTTTCTCCGCCGCTAAGCGAAGCACAGGGTATCGCAATTGATCCGCGTACCGGGCACATGTTGATTGTTGATGACTGGGAAGGCTCCAACAGCCTGTATGAGTTCACGGCTGAGGGTCAATTGCTGGCCCAGCAAAGCTTGTTGGAGTTCGGAACGGACCCCGAAGGCATCGCAATTCGGCCAGGCTCTAACCAGCTGTTCGTGGCATTCGACGGGGGTGCGAAGATAGTGACTTTTGATTATACGCCCACATTGCCCGAAGGAGTTCCGCCGCTGCCGCCCGGGGCTGATTGTATGATGTTCTAAGTTTTGTGGTGTTAGGCAGGATCGTATTGCCGCGTTGATTGTCGGTTCGCCTTTCTATCAATGCTTTACTAGCTCAAGTGTTCTATCAGGAAATCCATGAAGCAGCGTACTTTAGGGGTCAGTACGTTTGAACGCGGATAAATCAGCCATAGAACAGACTGATCGTTCAGCCTCCAATCTGGTAGCACATGGACCAACCGACCGGCGGTAAACTCATGCTCCACGCTCCAAAGAGAATTGATCGAAATCCCGGCGCCGGCGAGTGTTGCAGCCCTTTGGGAGGCACCGTCATCCACAATCGCACGGCAGCGCATCTGTTTCGGGTTCAATGAGAACACAGTTCCAGCCGGGTCTATAAGCTCTCTCGGCCCGAGGTCTATCCAGGAAAGAAACTCCTGAGTGATCAAGTCTTCCGGAGTCTGTGGTGTACCATTCTTTTCAAGGTAAGCCGGCGAGGCGCAAAGGACACGTGTGTCATCTGCCAGTTTGCGTCCCTTCAAACTGCTGTCCTGCAATGGCGCGCTACGCAGGGCGAGATCAAAGCTGCCCTCGATCAGATCAAAGCGGGTGTCGGACAGGCGCAAGTCCAGAGTGATCTCTGGATAAATCGCATGAAACTTTGGTAGCAGCGGCATGATATGCAGCTGAGCAAAACTGCTCGGCGCCGCAAAGCGCAAGGTACCAGTCGGAGTTGACGCATCCAGACCCAGAGTCGCACGCCCAGCATCAACTTGGGCAAGGATTTCTCGGGCGTATGGAAGAAACGCTTCACCTTCCTGGCTGACCGACACCTTGCGAGTGGTTCGGTGCAACAGCTCGGCGCCCAACTCATGTTCAAGTTTGGCAAGCCTTGCACTGGCGATTGCCGGGGCCAGCCCAAGGCTGCGGCCAGCCGCAGAAATATTGAGCTGTTCCGCCGCACGTACAAAAAGGCGAAGGGCATTCGTGTCCATTTAATTATCCTGTAAATCGGAATTCTGAACTCTAAAATTCGCCGTTTCTATCAAGATAGCAATGGATATTTTGCACCTCAAGAAAACCGCCAAGGAGCGAAATACACGATGAAAGCGATCGGATACGACAAGGCAGGAGCCGTGGACGGAGCAGGCAAACTGCGCTTGTTTGAGACAGACAGACCGCAAATCGGTCCGCGCGACTTGTTGGTGGGTGTCAAAGGAATATCCCTAAACCCGGTGGACGTGAAACTGCGCGCAGCCCGTACGCCGGAAGACGGTCCGGATATTCTCGGATTCGACGCCGCTGGTGTGGTTTTGGAAACCGGTTCCGAGGTTTCTGGCTATCAGGTTGGAGACGAGGTCTTCTATGCAGGGGACGTCACCCGCGCTGGAACGAATGCTGAATTGCAAGCCGTGGACGAACGCATTGTCGGGCGCAAGCCTGCGTCGATGGACTTTGTGGAAGCCGCCGGATTGCCGCTGACTTCGATCACCGCTTGGGAAATGCTGTTTGACAGCTTCCGCCTAACCGAAGGCGGAGGATCCGGGCAAAGCCTGTTGGTCATCGGTGGCGCGGGTGGGGTCGGCTCGATCCTGATCCAGCTGGCGAAGAAGCTGACCAACCTGACAGTCATCGCAACGGCCTCACGCCCGGAAACGCAGGATTGGGTGCGTCGGATGGGGGCTGATCATGTCGTTGACCATCGCGGCGATTTGGTATCGCAAATGCGTGCGCTTGCTTTGGCGCCGGACTACGTGGCCGCCCTCACGGCCACCGATCAGCATTGGCCCGCGATCATTGAGATGATCAAACCGCGCGGGCATGTCGCCCTGATCGACGACCCGGAAGGATTCGACATTGCGCCCGCCAAGCCCAAGGCACTGACGATTTCGTGGGAGTTCATGTTCACGCGATCAATGTTTGGTACGGCGGATATCGAAATGCAGCGTGATCTGCTGAACCGGGTTTCGGCGATGTTGGATGCGGGTGAGCTAATCTCGACCGTGACGGAAACCGCTGCCGAACTGACAGCGGACTCCCTAACCGCTGCCCATCTGCGGCAGGAAAGCGGCCGTGTCATCGGTAAGCAGGTTCTGCCCGGATTTTGAAACCCTAGTGTGAGGAACAACGAATGGCTTTTTATTCCGTTTTGGACGTCACCCCAACGAGCGAAGACTGGATTCCGGGGTATCTGCCCTCGGCCAACGCGCGCGTGGCTGAATATGGCGGGCGCTATATCGCTCGTACGTCAAACCATGAACAGCTAGAGGGCGATACGCAGACTGCCGCGCTGCGGATCATCATTGAATGGCCCACAAAAGAAGCAGCAAAGGCTTTCATGGAAGATGAGGCCTATGCCCCGCATCTTGCGGCCAGAACAGCCGGGTCGGTCAGCCATCACTACCTGATCGAAGGCAAGGACGATCTGGCCTGAAGCAACGTGGCACCGTCTAAGCGGCGGTGTCCAATCTAGTGAGGATGCCATGCGAGATGATATTCACAAGCCATTCGCCCGGATCAACCGAGGCTTCGACACAACTTTTCAGGCTGGGCGGCTGACACTTGGCCTGGTGGTGCCGATTGCGTGCTATGCCGACAGCGCCGTACCGGATATGACCGGGCACCTTGATCGGATTAGGTTGGCTGAAGCATTGGGCTTTAAAGCGGTATGGCTGCGAGACGTGCCGTTCAACGTTCCATCGTTTGGTGACGCAGGGCAGTTATTCGATCCATTCACCTATCTTGGCTACCTCGCTGGTCAGACCTCCGAGATTGCGCTGGGCGTGGCCAGCATCGTGCTGCCCCTGCGCCACCCCGCCCATGTCGCCAAGGCCGCGGCCAGTGCCGATGTCTTGTCCACCGGTCGGGTGATACTGGGTGTGGCCTCGGGCGACCGGCCCGAAGAATACCCGGCGATGAACCTTTCGTATGATGCGAGGGCCGAGGCGTTTCGAGAAAGTTTTGACTATATACGGGCTATGGCTACTTCGAATCCGGTCGTTTCCAACGCATACGGGTCGGTCGATGGGAGGCTGGATTTGCTGCCAAAGCCCGCGAATTCTCGACTACCGCTATTGGTGACTGGTTCCAGCCGTCAATCGCCGGAATGGATCGCCCAAAACGCTGATGGTTGGATGACCTATCCGCGTTTGGATGTTTCGCAAGCCCAAGTGCTAGCCGATTGGCAAGCCCGAGTCGCAAGCGCTGGACAGGCGCCCAAGCCGGTTCTGCAACCGCTTTATGTTGATCTGTCCGACAATCCGGACGAGCCTCCACAACCGATCCACCTAGGCGTTCGAACCGGCCATCGCTGGCTGACCCAGTATCTGCGCCAGCTTGAAACGGCAGGGGTGAACCATGTTGCGCTGAACCTTCGGTTCAATTCTACGCCCATAGATGAAACACTTGACCGGTTGGCGCAGGACGTCTTGCCTGAGTTCAGCTAAGGAGGCCGCGATGCCGAAGTCTATTCTTATTACCGGGGCCACCGACGGCATTGGTCGCGCGACCGCCCTGTCACTGGCTGATCAGGGACACCATTTGCTGATCCACGGTCGCAACCCGGAAAAACTGGCAGCGATACGTGACGAATTGATCGCTCGCGGTGCTCGGGTAGACACGTTTCGTGCAGATCTCTCTGACTTGTCCGAAGTCAAGCGGCTGGCGCTTGAAGTACGAGAAGCGCATGACCGGCTTGATGTATTGATCAACAACGCGGGCGTGTTTCGGATGGCTTCGCCGATTACCAAAGAAGGTCTGGATGCACGTTTCGTCGTCAACACATTCGCCCCGGCGTTGCTAAGCCGTATGCTGTTGCCAATCTTACCTGATGACGGTCGCATCATTCATCTGTCATCCGCCGCGCAAGCCCCGATTGATCTGACGGCGATGACAGGCCAACGACAGCCCGAAGCAATGGAGGCCTATGCGCAAAGCAAGCTGGCCGTAACGATGTGGAGCCAGGCGTTTGCGGAACAAAATCCCAGCGGGCCCGCGTCGATTGCAGTTAACCCCGGTTCGCTGCTTGCCACCAATATGGTGCAGCAAGGCTTTGGCGTGGCGGGCAACGATATCAGTATCGGCGCTGATATCCTGATACAGGCGGCCCTGTCGCCGGAGTTCGCAGACGCATCGGGACGATACTTCGACAATGACAGCGGTCAGTTTGCAGCGCCGCATCATGATGCGGCGGACCCGTTACGTGTAGAAAAGGTGGTTGCGTCGATACTAGCCAGCATATCCGCGTATGAAAGCGACGCATAAGGTTAGAAAAGATAGTTCCGCATTAGGTTCAAACATTGGAATATTCTTCTGGTTTGGGTGGTGGTAAATCCGCAATAAACCCCATATTAAGGGCGTCACGTGTCCATCAGGCAGAAAAAACAGTCCCGTGTTTGACCTACCCGCGCAGCGCGCGCATCTCTCCGAAAAATATGATTTGACCCCATCGCCCGAGCTTGCCGCAAGCATGAGCGACATATATGACCGCATGTCCCGTGTCGTCTCGCCCGTCGACTGGGCCATCTATGCGCCCTATGTGAAGGCGATCAACGACCTGAAGGCCGAGCGCAATGCGGTCATTCTGGGCCACAACTATATGACGCCCGAGATCTACCACGGCATTTCCGACTTCGGCGGCGACAGCCTGCAACTGGCGATCAAGGCGACCGAGGTCGAAGCGGATGTAATCGTGCAATGCGGTGTGCACTTCATGGCCGAAACGTCCAAGATCCTTAGTCCGGAAAAGACGGTGTTGATGCCGGATATGGAAGCGGGTTGTTCTCTGGCGGAGTCGATCACTGCTGAAGGTATCGAGGAAATGCGCCGCCGCTATCCCGGCGCGCCGGTGGTGTCTTACGTAAACACCACGGCCGAGGTCAAAGCGGCCTCGGACATCTGTTGTACATCGTCCAATGCCGCTCAGATTGTGGCAGCGCAGGAGAGTGAAACAGTCATCATGACGCCGGACCAATATCTGGCGCAGAATGTGGCCCGCGACGTGCCGCAAAAGAACGTGGTCTGGTGGGAAGGTTCGTGCATCGTCCACGAACAATACAGCGCCAAGGACCTGCGCGATTTCCGTGAATGGAACCCGGGTACAAGGCTGATCGCGCACCCCGAATGCCCGCCCGACGTTGTGGCCGAGGCTGATTTCTCGGGTTCGACCAGTGGGATCATCAAATACGTCACCGATGAAAAACCGGAAAAGGCGTTGCTGATTACGGAATGTTCGATGGCGTCGAATATTGCGGATGAGCTGCCCGAGGTCGATTTCGTCGGCCCCTGCAACATGTGCCCCTACATGAAAAAGATCACGCTTGAGAAGGTGCTTTTCGCGCTGGATACCATGACCGGGCAGGTCGAAGTGGAAGCCGAAGTGGCGGACAAGGCGCGTCTGTCGGTACAGCGTATGATCGACCTGTCACGCCAATTGGGTATTTGATCCGCGACATGCAGATCATCGAAACGCCGCGTGTGGTCATTATCGGGGCAGGGCTGGCTGCGGTTTATGCCGCCCTGAAGCTAGCGCCGATTCCGGTGGTGATGATCTCGCCTGAACCGCTGGGGTCGGGTGCAAGTTCGGCTTGGGCGCAGGGCGGTGTTGCAGCTGCTATGGCGCGGACGGACAGCCCCGCGGCACATGCAGATGACACGATGCGTGCAGGTGCCGGCTCTGTCCTGCGCGAGGTCGCCGAGTTTGTGACCAAAGCTGCACCGGAACACATCCTGGACCTTTCTGATCTTGGCACTGGGTTTGATCGTACCGCTGACGGTGGGTTTGTGCAGTCACGCGAAGCCGCGCATTCCGCCGCTCGGGTGGTGCGGGTCAAGGGTGATCAGGCCGGTGCTGAAATTATGCGGGCGCTGATCTTGGCCCTGCGTGGATCACCTTCGATACAAGTGATTGAGGGTGCGCAGGCAGTTGGTTTGGAAAGCGACGGCGCAAGCGTGACCGGTGTGTTCATGACTAAAGCGGATGCCGTAAGTGCGCCCAAAGTGCTGCTGCGTGGGTCGGCGCATGTGCTGGCAACGGGCGGGTCTTCGGGTCTCTATGCTCAAACCACCAACCCTGCGCGCATCCGGGGACAGGGTATTGGCATGGCAGCTCGTGCTGGTGCGCGGATTGCAGATGCAGAATTCGTCCAGTTCCACCCCACGGCTATCGACGTCGGAGAAGACCCAACCCCGCTGGCGACCGAGGCATTGCGCGGTGAAGGAGCCATTCTGATCGACAAGAACGGTCATCGGTTTATGCAGGACATCCATGCAGATGCAGAACTGGCCCCGCGCGACACCGTGGCGCGTGCCGTTTATATGCAGGCGAAGGCGGGCAAACGCCCCGCGTTGGACACTCGTGCAGCAATTGGGTCCGAGATAGCCACACTTTTCCCCGCAGCAACCGACGCCTGCCTTCGCCATGGTGTCGACCCAAAGCACGATCCGATACCTGTAACTGCTTCGGCGCACTACCACATGGGAGGGGTCGAGACAGATCTGGCTGGCCGCAGTTCTTTGACCGGGCTGTGGACCTGCGGCGAGGCGGCTTCGACCGGGTTACATGGCGCCAACCGATTGGCCTCGAACGGTTTGCTTGAAGCTTTGGTTTTTGCCCGCTCTTGTGCCCGCGATATTGCAGGTCAAGTGACGGTGCAGGACGCGCCCGAGGTTGTTGTCCGTTTTGCCCCGGGCGACGACACCGAGGAACACGACGTAATGGCGCTGCGTCAAACCATGTCTCAGCATGTTGGCGTAGCGCGCGATGAGACCGGATTACGCCGCGCATTGACAGAGATTGCCGCGCTTGAAACCCGGCACATGGACTCTGACCTGTTCCTCAACATGACCTCCACGGCAACCCTGATCGCTGCCGCCGCACTGTTGCGCGAAGAAAGCCGCGGTGCGCATTTTCGATCCGACTTCCCTGACCTTCACCCCGGACCGGGCAAACGCTCGGCGCTGACGCTGACCGAAGCGCTGGCCCTGCGGGACCGCATTGTAAAGGATGCAGCATGAACTACCCGGCCTTGCCCGACATGATCCTTGAACCACTGGTGCGTTCCGCGTTGATGGAGGATTTGGGCGCCAACGGCGACATTACGACTCAGACCGTGATCCCGGCAGAAGCCACCTATGCGGCCCAGTTGAATGCGCGTGAAGATGCAGTCGTTTCCGGTATGCAAGTCGCGGCGCTGGCCTTCCGTCTTGTTGATCCGTCATTGCAAATCATCCGGCATACCGCAGACGGACAACGCTGTTCCAAGGGCGAAACGCTGATGGAAATCAAGGGCAGTGCGGCCTCAATCTTGTCGGGTGAGCGTGTGGCGTTGAACTTTGCCGGACGCATGAGTGGGGTGGCCACGGCGACAGCAGCACTGGTGGCCGAGACCAAGGGAACCCGTGCGCGCATCACCTGCACACGTAAGACAACACCCGGCCTGCGCATCGTAGAGAAACAAGCGGTATTGCATGGCGGCGGGTTCAACCACCGTTTCTCTCTGTCGGATGCGATCCTGATCAAAGACAATCACATCGCCGCAGCCGGTGGGGTACGTGCGGTACTTGAGGCGACCAAAACTCGTGCGTCGCACATGATGAAGGTCGAGATTGAAGTAGACACATTGGACCAGCTGGCCGAGGTACTTGAGGTCGGCGGTGCCGATGTTGTGTTGTTGGACAACATGGCACCCGAAGTTTTGAGGCAAGCGGTTGAATTTGTAGACGGGCGCATTGTCACCGAGGCTTCTGGTAATATCAGCCGTGAAACACTGGGTGCTGTTGCTGCGACCGGTGTAGACTATATCTCGTCCGGGGCGCTGACCCATTCCTACCGCACCATAGATTTCGGATTAGACTTTTAAGGCTGGGTGTCCCGTTGCCTCAGACGTGCGCAGGACTTCTGGTCAGCTGAGGTTTTTGAACATATAGGTTGTCGGCTCCAGCCGGTCCTCAAACGGGTTGCGGCAATAGTCGGGTATCTCTCCGGCGATCTGAAACCCGAGACTTTGATATAAAAGGCGCGATGGGTCAGTGCTGCGTGTGTCCAGCACCAGCAGAGTTCGGCCTATTGTGGTGGCACGGTTCTCAACGGCTTCCATCAAACTTCGTCCCAGTCCGCGGCGCCTTGCATCAGGGTGGACCAACAGTTTGGCAACGTCAGCACGATGGGGCTGGTTGGGCATCGCCGCTGGGATTAATTGCACTGTGCCCAATACGCGCTGTTGGTCCTGTATCACGAAAAGGTCTAGCGCGCCGACCTGCAAATCGGGACGCACCCGGTCTTGCCAATAGGCACGCGCTTGTTCGGGCGAAAAAGGAAGAATGAACCCAATGCTTGCCCCGTCGTGCACACACGCGTGTAAAATATCGGCCAAGTCGCCGACTGCGGCGTCGAAGCTGTATGTGTCCATACGTGAGATCATATAAGTACCAACAAATATCGAGCTCCGCGTGTCACTGGCGTTTTAAAGCGGGTCGGGCCAGAAAGGTGATAGCGCAGGCAGTCACCGCCGCTCAGGGTGTGAGCGACACCGTCAACAGTCAGTGTGAGTGCGCCGTCCAGCATAATCAGGTGATGCTCTTGACCCGGCTTTGGTGGTGTCTCGTAAGCAATCACCGTGTCAGGGGGTAGATGCCCTTCCATCACCTCACCTGAAAGACCGGCTGCAGGCGGAGAAACAGACCGCCTTGTAAATCCGGTCTCCGGGTCGCGCCATTCGGGTTGCCGTTCAAACGGCACGCGGGGATCGAAACTGTCTTCGACCATCATCAGCAAACGAGACATTGGAAGGCCGTAAGCAGCACAAAGGCGCCCCAATGTTTCTGCGGTGGGGCTGACATCACCCTTCTCCATGCGCGAGAGAGTGGCGCGACTAATGCCGCTGTGTTCGGCCAGTTGGTCCAGCGACCATTCCTGGCTTCGGCGCAGCTCGCCTAAGCGCGAAGCGAGGCGATCTGAGAGATTATCAAGCATGTTCAAATATGAGAATCAGGATCATATATGGGATTATCTATTAAAAATAAGCTTCATACAACAAGAAAGGGCGCAGTATTTTCTGCGCCCTTCCAGATAATCGGGTTTTTGTTACGGATTACTTCCAACCGACTTCATTGAAGATTTTTTGCGCCTCGGGAATGTTCTTGGCAACTTCGGACAGGTCCACATCATCCGCCTTGAATTCGCCCAGAGCCTTAACGGATTCCGCAAGCGCTACGCCTTCGACCGCCGGGTATTCGTCATTGCCGGCCGAGAAATATTGTTGTGCCGAGTCACTCGCGAGATATTCAAGGAAAAGGATGGCGTTTTCCTTGTTGGGCGCGTTGGCCGCAACCCCCGCGCCGGACAGATTCATATGCGCGCCGGTGCTGTCCTGGTTCGGGAAGACCCATCCGATCCAGTCGATATTGGCGGACACGCCTTGAACGTCTTTGCGGATGGCGCGGCCAAAATAATATGTGTTCGACACGGCGATGTCGCATTCACCCGAAACGATTCCGCGGAGCTGATCAGTATCGCCGCCCTGTGGTTCGCGCGCCATGTTTGCGACAACACCTTCGGCCCAAGCTTTGGCGGCTTCGGGGCCTTCATGAGTGATGATCGAGGCAAGCAGGGTTTGGTTGTATGTGTTGCTGGACGACCGGATGCAGACAAGGCCCTTATAGTCAGGCTTTGCAAGATCAGCATAAGTGGCGGGTGGGTTGGTTACATTTTCTTTGTCAAAAAAGATGATGCGGCCACGTTGCGAGAAACCGAACCATTCATTGTCGCTATCCTGCAGGTTTGCCGGGATGCTTTCTTCCAAGGTCGCGCTTTCGATGGATTGCAAAATGCCTGCGTTCTTGGCCCGGGCCAGACGCGAGGTGTCGACGGTCAGCAAAACATCAGCAGGCGAGTTCGCGCCTTCGGCTTCCATCCGTGCAATCAGTTCGTCGGCTTTGCCTTCGATACGGTTGATGGTGATGCCTGTTGCCTCTTCGAAATCGGAGTAAAGGCGCTCGTCCGTGTCATAGTGGCGCGAGGAGTAGAGGTTCAGCTCGCCTTCTGCCGCGGCAGAGGTTGCGATAAGGGCCGTCAGGGCGGCGGCGATACAGGTAGAGGATTTCAGCATCATGTGTCCCAAGATTGAAAATCGTGACGGGTCATTACCCGACTGATTTGATCAATTAAACGATTCTGGGCGTGATGCAAGGAAATCTGACTAAATTAGTTGGTCAAATCACTTCTGGATGTTTTGCGAGCTTTTACCGAATGGCTAATACACTATTAAATGGTCTAGCGTGGCTTTCGTTGCTGTTGTTTAGACGCATTCGTTTCTTGTTCAGACTCAGGCTCAGGCTCCGGGTCGTCGGGTAAAGGCTGTTCTTTGGTCAGCATGGTCTGCGTTACGGCTTCCATGTATTTCTGCAGCATGACCGGCGGATCGGCCGGTGCGAGTTTAATGGTCAGCCTGCTGGCACCTTCCTGACTATAGGCATAGCGCGAAGAATAGCTGGCGTTGACCTGCGCCGCCACCGGCCCCCAGCCGCCTTTCACCGAAGCGCTGCCTGATTTTTCGGTCTGTTTGGTCATAGAGATCGCCATTTTGACCTCTATCTCGGCCTCCTGAACCGCATAGAATGCAGGGAGGAATCCCATCGACACCAGGCTGAATTCTTTGGCAGGGCCGTCGGGGTTGGAGAGATCTGGAAGCAGTATTTTCTGATCGGCCATGTATTTGGCCATATCCGTCGAGTGACGATCCAATTCGCTTTGTGATTCAGCGACGGAAAGGGCCAGTTTCTGAACCATTTCCGCAAAAGGGACGTTTAACAATTCCTGCCCGATACTCATTTCCATTCTCCTGTGTAAATTCAGTCTCTTTCAACAATTTTAGTAGGGGATCGTCTTTTGACCGAAAACGAGACCTTGGCTGCGTTCTGGCTGACCGCCTGCTTCTTTGCGTTTGTGGCGAACTGAGTCTTGTCGCCATCCCGACCAAGCCCAACAAAGGCTTCGACCTGGACGTTGTCGATGGTGAAATCATCGCTACCATCGGATCCGGCGAGGATCTGTTCGCCCAGGGCTTGCGTAAAGACCTGCGCATCCACGATCTGGGTATCCTTATCTTCGGCCTCCATTCCGGCCTGGCCTCCGGCTATTGGGTTCACCACTGGAGAGCCCGTACCCATCAGCATGTCGCCGCCGCCTTCCTCCAGATCGTCGATCTGGTCTTGCAGGTCCCGGATCGTCTCCATCAACGCGACCTCACGCGCCTCCATCGCGGTCAGGCGGTTTTCCAGTGATTGAAGCAGCGTGATGAAAGCCTCAGGCAGTTCGGTGACGCGTACGTCAATAGGTCGTCTCTTGGGGGCCTTAACCGTCTTGCGTGCCATCAGTACCCCCCAGTGACCTGCTGTCATCTACTGGGCCCGGCGCGAACCGCATACGCATGGTCGATGCGCTTTTGGAATCGAGTGTGTCCGTCTGTGTCACCTTCGGCCCCATGAAAAAGGCACCAATGATACCGCGTTCGCCTTCCTGGGTGGAACTGGTCATCTCCATGACGACCTTCAGTTCCACATCGACATCCTGCATGTGGTAAAAGACCGGTGGAACGCCCATCTCGCGCAGTTCCTGCGGATAGTTCTTCAATGCCTTCAATTGATCCAGGCTAAGTTGTTCCGCAGCTTGAGCCACGCTTCGGCCTATATCGGCCACCATCTCGGTCAGGGTTGTTCCTAGTAGCGTATCCAGATCATCGTTGGCCAATCCGACCTCCCGTCATGCAAAATCTGGGAAAGCGTAGCACGACATCGTTTCATAACAACGCGAAATCTCAGAACTGGACTTTCTGAGCGATTTTCAGCACTTCCGCGGACGTTATGGCACCAAAAGCTAGGCACAAAAAAACCGCACCCGAAGGCGCGGCTCTTTGAATTCGGTTCGTGCAGTTCTTAGCCCTGGCGAGCTTTGAACTTGCGCTGCGTCTTGTTGATCACGTAGACGCGGCCTTTGCGACGCACAACCCGGCAATCACGGTGCCGGTTCTTGAGCGAGCGGAGCGAGTTCTTGACCTTCATGGGTCTGTCTCCAATCTGCGGCGCCTTCATCAAGGACGTGGCCAGCGCCTGGGTTAGCGGGTGCCCCGGAAACCCGGAACAGTGAAACGATGGTGGGCGGTACAAGGATCGAACTTGTGACCCCTTCGATGTCAACGAAGTGCTCTACCGCTGAGCTAACCGCCCACATAAACCTTTGCGTACCTTGCCCCATAACGAAATGGGGCGCGGAACTCCGCGCCGGTAGCGGGGTCTATAAAAGGAGTCGCAAAGGGGTTCAAGGGGTTTGGTTGAACTATTTTCCGGTCTATGTTGAACGCGAACAAGGAGTGACCATGCGCAATACGCCCTATGTACTAGATATGCCCGCCAGCCGCACGTCTTGCGTGGTATTTTCTTCACCGCATAGTGGCCGCAATTACCCTGAAACGATGATGAACCAAACGGTTCTGAGTGAGCACGTGATTCGATCCTCGGAAGATGCTTTTGTGGAACAACTGTTTTCCGCGGCCGTGGATTACGGTGCTCCGATGATCTCTGCGGTGATGCCGCGCGCTTACCTGGACCTGAACCGCAGTGCTGATGAGTTGGATCCTGCTTTGATTCAGGGCGTGCGTCGGTCAGGGCACAATCCTCGCGTGGCCTCGGGATTGGGAGTGATTCCGCGCGTGGTGGCAAACGGGCGTGCGATATATCGTGGTAAGCTGACGATGGATGAGGCGCGCCTGCGCATCGATACCTGTTGGCGACCCTATCATGCGCGCATCAAATCGTTGCTGAAGGAATCGCATGAAACCTTTGGGCAAGCGATCTTAATTGATTGCCATTCCATGCCGCATGAAGCCGTCGCAATGGCCGGGAATTCAAGCTCCAATCGACCCGATGTTGTATTGGGCGACAGATTTGGCGCATCCGCCTCGACCGAGGTTGTTGATCTGATTGAGGCAGCCTTCGTAGCTGCCGGACTGAACGTGGCGCGGAATGCACCTTTTGCCGGGGCCTATGTTACCCAGACTTATGGTCGCCCTGCGCGCCATCAACACGCCGTTCAGATTGAGATCGATCGTTCACTATATATGGATGAAACCCGAATCGAGCCGAACGAGAATTTTGACGCGTTTCAAGAAATTCTGCGCGATGTGATCCAAGACATCGCTCGGCTCGGAGAGGAGCCGCTGCGTTTAGCAGCCGAATGAATTCAGCGTAAGGCACGGCCTTTCACGATTGCATCACTGCCGAAGCGGCGTCGAATCTCGTCGGTGGCGCGTTCGGCTTGTGATCTCTGGGCAGCGCCGGGGTCCAGAAGGTCGCCCGAGATATCGGCCTGCGATTCCGAACATAGATCAGATAGACCGACGCCTAGCAGGCGATAGGGGCCTTCATCTCCGACTTGATCGAACAGCCCGCGCGCGGTGCGGTAAAGCCGATCAGCGATTTGGGTGGCATCTCGCAAGGAAACGCGTCGGGTTATTGTCTTGTGGTTGGATTTTTTCAGTTTCAGTGTCACGACTCGTCCTGCCAACGCTTTTGCCTTGGCACGGTCAGCTACCTTTTCCGACATACGCCACAGGTGGCCATCCAGAATATCCAGGCTGGCGGTGTCTTCGAAAAAAGTGGTTTCGTTACTGATGGACTTCATCGGTTCATGCGCCGAGACGCGTCGTTTGTCTTGCCCGCGCGCCAAATGCCATAAGCGATAGCCCATGGATCCGAAACGTGCGGTCAACGCCTCTTGATCCCAGCGCAGCAGGTCGGAAAAACTGCGGATACCCGCCCGTTCCAGCGATTCCTGTGCAGCTGGGCCTATGCCCCAAATCAGCCGGACTGGCTTGTCGTGTAGAAACTCCGAGGTCTCTGCCTTGCCGATCACCGAAAATCCGCGTGGTTTGTCTAGGTCTGATGCCACCTTGGCCAGAAACTTGTTGTGCGACAGACCGATTGAACCAGTTACGCCAAGCTCGTCCTTCATCCGTTTCACAAGCCGCGCCAGCATAACGGCGGGTGGTGCGCCATGCAGACGTTGTGTGCCGGAAAGATCCATGAAGGCTTCGTCCAATGACAGCGGCTCGACCACTGGGGTCAGCTCATCCATCATTTTGCGAATCTGGCGCGATACTTCTGCATAGGCGGACATGCGCGGTTTAATCACCACCGCATCTGGACAAAGTTGGAGGGCTTTGAACATCGGCATTGCTGACCGCACCCCGCGAATGCGCGCAACATAGCAGGCTGTAGACACCACCCCGCGTTTGCCGCCGCCTATGATTACCGGTTTGTCGGCCAGCTCGGGATTGTCGCGCTTTTCAACCGAGGCATAAAACGCATCGCAATCCATATGTGCGATGGACAAACTGAACAGCTCGGGATGTGTTTTGACCCGGGGGCTGCCGCAGGTCGGGCAGCGCCGTTCGTCGGTTAACGTGGTCAGGCAATCTCGGCAGAGACCGGGCATGTATGTCTTCCCGCCTTCCGTGCGATCCATTCAGGGAGTTTCTTATATCACCCAGGCAGCCAAGCAAAGAAAGAGCGGAAGTAAAATTGGCCCGCTATCAAAGAAGACCCCCCGCGAAGTGGCGGGGGGAGGTGACGAACCACAGGAAGAAATGGTTCGCGGGGAGTATCACAAACCCAGAATCCTCCAAAAACGCGGCTTTCGATAGGGCCTAGATCACACACGCAAAACTCGTGTTTTTCATGTGTGTTTTGGGGCACAGGGACGATTTGGCACGGCAAAACTAGAAAGTGACGTTAGGTCAACCGCTTGCGGTCAAAACTTGCGCGCAAATTCGCCGAAATCGCAGGGTAAATTAGTGCCGTGTCAAGGAATTTAACTCAGCAAGAACTGACTCGGCAGCGGCTTTCGGATCCTTTGCCTGATAAATTGGGCGGCCAACAACGATGTGATCGGCCCCATCGCTTATGGCGCTGGCCGGGGTGGAGACACGTTTCTGGTCGCCCAGGGCTGCGCCTGACGGGCGGACACCGGGGGTAACGATCAAGCGACCATCGGCCTGGGGCAGCGCACGGATCAGGGCAGCCTCTTGAGGACTGGCAATTACACCGTCTGCGCCGGCCTCCAGTGCTTTCGCTGCTCGTTCAACGACCAGATCCTGCAAATCGCCTTGTTTCAGCAGGCTGGCATCCAGATCATCGCGGTTCAGTGAGGTGAGGATGGTCACGGCGAGAATTTTCAAGTCCTTGCCCGAGGCACCCTCTTTTGCGGCGCGTACCACATGCGGGTCGCCATGTACGGTTAGGAAATCAAGATCGAACTGCGCCAGCCCGCGCACAGCGTTCTCAACCGTGTTACCGATATCGAAAAGTTTCATGTCCAGAAAGATGCGTTTACCGTGGTCCTGCTTGAGCTCATTGGCCAAGGCCAGCCCGCCACCGGTCAGCATACCCAGTCCGATCTTGTAAAAGGATACCGCATCGCCAAGCCGCTCGGCCATGGCAAGGCCCTGCAGGGCGTTCGGAACATCAAGGGCAACGATCAAGCGGTCATCGGACATGGGGCAAGCTCCTTTTTGGCAAACGTCTGCGTCGTAACGAGTTCTGTGCCTTCTGTCCATGCAGGACAGATGTATGGTCGAAATCAAGCGAACAAGAGTAGCCTGTGCTATGGTGTTACCCATTCAACTGAACACTATTGATGGAGCGACTATGAAGCTGCTGGTTTGTATTGGTGGAGTACTGGTTTTGGTGGGGTGTCAAGATTTGCCGCTGGAAACTGAGGCCGCAGATACGGTTATCAGATCTCCGACCAACCAAGACCTAAGATTGGTGCGTGGTTACCGGTCTACTGATGACGATTGCCAACTGACAGGAGAATCCGCCTTTACCAGCGATTTTCTGGACGATGCAGCTGACCTTGTATCTTGCCCGTCGGGCAGTGATGCGGCGCAGTCTCTGGTCGAGATGTACGGTGCGCGGCAAGTTGCAGAAACCAGCGGCTACACGGTTTATTCCGTGCCCCGACGATAGCGGTCGATTCTGCGGTTTAGCCTCTTGAACAAACAAAGATATTTCCCAAATGGAATGTGAGGCCCAGACCGACGCGTGCCACTAAGCGGGCGCATCATATTCAGGGTGCTTAGAAAAGGAGAATAATATGGACTTAAACAAGTTCACCGAGCGGGCACGGGGATTCGTGCAGGCGGCGCAAACGATTGCGCTGCGCGAGGGGCACCAGAGGCTGGAGCCCACACATATATTGAAAGCATTAATGGATGACGATCAGGGGCTGGCCAGCAACCTGATCACCCGCGCGGGCGGTGCGCCGATCCGCGTGGTCGAGGCGTTGGACGCCGCGATGGGGAAAATCCCGAAGGTCAGCGGTGATTCAGGCCAGATTTACATGGACGGCCAGACAGCCAAGGTTCTGGACGAGGCCGAAAAGATCGCCACCAAAGCTGGTGATAGCTTTGTGCCCGTCGAGCGGGTTCTGATGGCGCTGTGTATGGTGAAATCCAAGGCCAAAGAGGCGTTGGAAGCCGGTGCTGTATCCGCGCAGAAACTGAACGAAGCGATCAACGACATCCGCAAGGGTCGTACTGCTGACACCGCATCGGCGGAAGAGGGCTATGACGCCCTCAAAAAATACGCGCGTGACCTGACCGAGGCTGCGGCTGAGGGCAAGATCGACCCGATTATCGGACGGGATGAAGAAATCCGCCGCTCGATGCAAGTTCTGTCGCGCCGAACCAAGAACAATCCGGTTCTGATCGGTGAACCCGGCGTCGGTAAAACCGCGATCGCCGAGGGCATGGCCCTGCGTATCGTCAACGGCGACGTGCCGGAATCGCTGAAAGATAAAAAGCTGCTGGCGCTCGATATGGGCGCGCTGATCGCCGGTGCGAAATACCGAGGTGAGTTCGAAGAACGCCTTAAGGCCGTTCTGACCGAAGTCACCGAAGCCGCCGGTGAGATCATCTTGTTCATCGACGAGATGCACACTCTGGTAGGTGCCGGTAAATCTGACGGCGCGATGGACGCGGCGAACCTGATCAAGCCTGCGCTTGCGAGGGGTGAGTTGCATTGTATCGGTGCGACCACGCTGGACGAGTACCGCAAATACGTCGAAAAAGACGCGGCCCTTGCGCGCCGGTTCCAGCCTGTGATGGTCACAGAACCGACGGTCGAGGACACGATCAGCATCCTGCGCGGCATCAAGGAAAAGTACGAGCTGCACCACGGCGTGCGCATCTCGGACTCGGCGCTGGTATCGGCGGCAACCCTGTCGCATCGCTATATCACCGACCGCTTCCTGCCCGACAAAGCCATCGACCTTGTCGATGAGGCGGCGTCGCGCCTGCGGATGGAAGTGGACAGCAAGCCCGAAGAACTGGACCAGCTGGACCGTCAGATCCTGCAAATGCAGATCGAGGAAGAGGCGCTGAAGCTTGAGGACGACGCGGCATCAAAAGATCGTCTGGAAACCTTGCAGAAGGATCTGGCCGACCTGCAGGAAAAATCCGCCGAGATGACCGCCCAGTGGCAGGCCGAACGCGACAAGCTGGCTGGCGCCCGCGATCTGAAGGAACAGCTCGACAAGGCGCGCGCTGATCTGGAGATCGCCAAGCGCGAAGGGAACCTCGCCAAAGCGGGGGAGCTGTCCTACGGCGTCATCCCAGAGCTTGAGAAAAAGCTGACCGAGGCCGAGAACGCCGAAAGCAACGCCATGATGGCTGAAGAAACGGTGCGTCCCGAACAGATTGCTTCGGTGGTTGAACGCTGGACGGGTATCCCGACCTCAAAAATGCTGGAAGGTGAGCGCGAGAAGCTGCTGCGGATGGAAGACGATCTGCATTCCCGCGTGATCGGTCAGGATGCGGCAGTCACTGCCGTCGCCAACGCCGTACGCCGTGCGCGCGCAGGCCTGAATGATGAGAACCGCCCGCTGGGCTCGTTCCTGTTCCTCGGGCCGACCGGCGTGGGTAAGACTGAGCTGACCAAAGCCGTGGCGAACTTCCTGTTCGACGACGACAACGCGATGGTGCGCATCGATATGTCCGAGTTCATGGAGAAACACGCGGTTGCCCGCCTGATCGGTGCCCCTCCGGGCTATGTAGGTTACGACGAAGGTGGTGTGCTGACCGAAGCCGTGCGGCGCCGGCCTTATCAGGTCGTGCTGTTCGATGAGGTCGAAAAGGCCCACCCCGATGTGTTCAATGTGCTGTTGCAGGTTCTGGACGACGGTGTTCTGACCGATGGTCAGGGCCGCACCGTGGACTTCAAGCAAACGCTGATCATTCTGACGTCGAACCTCGGCTCTCAGGCGCTCAGCCAGTTGCCCGAAGGCGCGGACAGCGCGCAGGCGCGGCGCGACGTGATGGATGCGGTCCGGGCGCATTTCCGGCCGGAATTCCTGAACCGCCTGGACGAGACGATCATCTTTGACCGGCTCAAGCGGGCCGATATGGATGGCATCGTCGATATCCAGATGGCGCGTCTGCAGAAACGTCTGGCTGCCCGCAAGATCGAGCTGGCATTGGACGATGGCGCCAAGGAATGGCTGGCGAACGAAGGCTATGACCCGGTCTTCGGTGCCCGTCCGCTCAAGCGCGTGATCCAACGCGCCTTGCAGAACCCGCTGGCGGAAGCGCTTCTGGCTGGTGAGATCAAGGATGGTGAGACCGTTCCCGTGACCGCCGGTACCGATGGTCTGATCATCGGCGATCGGTTGGGCACGTCAGAGCGGCCAAGGCCTGATGATGCTGTGGTGCATTAAGCCAAACAAATAAAGATTTGAAGCCCGCCCTTTAAAAAGGCGGGCATTTCTGTAAATAAGTCATTGAATTTTATAATGAAAGGATCCCTCTTTATGCCGAAAATGCAATGGGGGCAACTGCTGAATACAGCAGGGTATGACAATAGACCTGAGACATCAGAGCGACCAGCCTACGTTATTGCCGCAGATAGGATTACGTTTTCGGCCCCGTTTCGCCGCCTTGCGAATAAGACACAGGTTCATCCGCTTTATGAAAACGACCACCTGCGCCACCGTCTGATTCACTCAGAGGAAGTGGCAAGTGTTGGGCGTTCGATTGGTATGCAGGTTGGGGTTTGGCTTGCGAACGAGGGATTCATCGACACTGAAGATGCTCATAAAGTGGCAGGTGTCGTGCAGGCGGCTTGTCTGGCGCATGACTTGGGCAACCCTCCGTTCGGACATTCGGGGGAAGAAGCGATTGGCAAGTGGTGCGCGGAGCAATTGAGCGGCGGCTCGGCAACCTTTCAGGGTATTGCGGGTGAGTATTGGCACGAGTTTGAGAAATTCGAAGGCAATGCACAGGGGTTCCGCATTTTAACCCGGCTCGAGATGTATCGGAACAAAGGTGGCATGTGCATGCCGAACGCCGTTCTGGGCGCATTTATGAAGTATCCCATGGGTGCAGACACGTCCAAGCGTCTAAAGCAGATCACATCCAAGAAAGAGTTGTATGTAGGCGCGAAGAAATTTGGTTTCTTTGAAACTGAAAGGGAATATTTCGACGTTGCTGCCGCTGCGATGGGCTTGATCAAGGCGCAAGGCCCCGATGATAAAATCTGGTGGCGGCGACATCCGCTGGTTTACCTGGTCGAGGCAGCGGATGACATCTGTTACAATATTGTAGATTTGGAAGACGGGTATTCTGCAGGTGATTTGTCATTTGGTATTGTCCAGGATCGATTGTCTGCTTTCGCAAACAGTCCAAGCAGCAATCAAGGTGGATATACTGAATTTGAAAAGATAGGCTATCTGCGCGCTCGTGCCATAGGTGGGGCCATAACCGCTTGCGTTGACGCATTCAAAGAAAACCACGAGGCAATTTTGGCCGGCGATTTCTCCAATTCGCTGATTGGCGCGTCCAGCCGATCCAAAGATTTTGCCGCTATTGAGAGCTTGGCGCGTGAGCAACTCTTTATTGCCCCGCGCAAGACACGCCTTGAGGTTAAAGGGCGCAACGTAATCCGCAAGGTGCTTGATGGCCTTAGCCCAGTGTATGAGGAACTAGCCAAGCGGGATTGGACGTTCGAAGCTTTGCCTGATTACGAAAAGCAAGTCGTCAATGCTGTTAGTCTCGATTTACGAGATGTAACTGACGCATATTCCGCACTGCATTCTTTGACTGACTTTGTGTCGGGTATGACCGACAGATATGCAGTACAGGTTTCGGATATGCTGTCAGGCTGACATCCAGGATTATTTCAACGCTTAAATCCGTGCGGGACCACCACTGACACCTTTGTGTTTTGGAATCCCAACAACTTACATTGCCGCGGCTTCAGGCGTCCAATCCATTTCTGGCAATTAATCGATAGCGAACCCGCCTAAGAGCTTCCATTCTTGCGTACCAATTGCCGCAAACCAGCATGTACGTGCAGTACAAATCAAAAAGGTGGGGAAGATCGGCTTGGGCGCGCCACTACCGGTTCCCAATCTCTCGACTTTTGCGCAGAGCACGCAGATCTTCTGCACTCATTCGCGGCTCTTTTTCTGTGTCGGGCTGAGATGGTTTTTCTCCGCTGGAATTCAGCATCTCTGCCAATGTCGGCAACTGATCGCGCAGGCGCAGATATCCCAGAACTCCACCCGCGCATTGCAGGCTGAAAGACCAAGTGCCAATCAGTGAGTAAACGACGAACAAGATTATCAATGACCAGATCGGGCGGATGCGGGCAGTACCTTCTGTCATGTTACCGAACTCGATGAAGTCCACCTGCAGTGTCTCAGCGTAGCCCGTAACCACAAAAACGATGGTCAGGCCCGCGTACAGAATAATCATCCCGACAATACTGAAGATCGTCAGAGCGAAGAGGGGTCCGAACGAAGCGCGAAAATGTCGGAAAGGTGTGTAGGGCAAGCCGTCGGGATCCCGCCCGATCGAGGCAGATGAGATTGGAACAAGCAAGCTGGCGCGGATCGAGCATATCGAAAGAAATACTGCGATCAGAACCAATGGTGCCGCGAAGGCCAAGCCGGTGTCTGCGTATTGAAACACCAGATCAGCCGCCTCGTACTGCCGTAGAATTTCAGGGGAAATAAAGGCCACAGATACCAAGGCCACCAGTACAAAAATGAGAGTCACGCTGACGCCTTCAACCGCGCCGTAAATTACAGCGGGGACGAACAGTTTCCAGATTCCGATGCTGGGCCGGACTCTTTTTGCCTGAAACCCCATCCTTGTTCCAATCAACGTAGGCAAGACGCTGGACGACGCCATGATCAAAAAAAACAGTATGAAAGACAATGCGGGAAATATCAGCCCGATCAGAAAACCCACCAAAAGTCCAAGCAAGGCATATAGCGTCAAGCCAATCAGCAGGACTGGTGAAACAAAAACCATGCGCCAAAAAATTGAGAAAGAAAAAGGAAAGGCTTGAAGAAAGAGCAATGCGTTAATCTCTGGTTAATAATCCGTCATAAATCGACGTATCGAAGCGTACAGTGACGTGCCAGTATTTTTGAACGTTACCGTCAATAGCCTACTGCAATGTGTCTTTTGGGAATCGCAGTTTCAGCTTTCTGTCTTTGGTCGCGTGAGACAGCCTGAGCCGCCACGTTACAATCTCGTCTCTCAATCGTGACGCCTGTTTCCTTGGCACTGTGCTATCAGCGAATTACCTCACTATCTGAGGATATATGACGACTGGAGACATACATGGCGCATCGCTGGACCAATACACTGACACACGTGGACGTTACCCCACGGGCGGCGTTTCTGAACCGGAGGCAGGTCATGGCTGGTCTGGCAGGTGTCGGGCTGGCAGGGGTGGCGCGCGGGGTATCGGCGCAAGAGGCGTTGGAACCCAATACCTGGGAAGAGATCACCTCGTACAACAATTTCTACGAATTCGGGACAGGTAAGGGTGATCCGGCCAAATATGCCGGTGCGCTGACCACCAAACCGTGGAGCATCAAGATCGACGGTCTGGTCGACAATCCGGGTGATTACGACTTCAAGGACATTCTGTCAGAGATGACAGTCGAGGAACGCATCTACCGATTCCGCTGTGTTGAGGCCTGGTCGATGGTCATTCCATGGAATGGGTTCGAACTGGCCGACCTGCTGGATATGGCAGGCGTGCAGGAAGGCGCCAAATACGTGGCCTTCGAAACCGCATTGATACCCGAAGAAATGCCCGGCGTGCGTTACCCCATTCTGGATTGGCCCTATCGCGAAGGCCTGCGTCTGGATGAGGCGATGCACCCGTTGACCATAATGGCCACCGGTATCTATGGCCGCCCGATCCCGAACCAGAACGGCGCGCCTTTGCGTTTGGTGGTGCCGTGGAAATACGGGTTCAAGTCGATCAAGTCGATTGTGCGGATCACACTGACAGATGTTGAGCCGCCCACCAGCTGGAACATGTCCAACCCGCGCGAGTACGGCTTCTATAGCAATGTGAACCCGAACGTGGATCACCCGCGCTGGTCGCAGGCCTCGGAACGTCAGATCGGTGGGGGATTGTTTGCCAAGCGCATCCCGACTCTGATGTTCAATGGGTATGAGCAGGAGGTCGCGGGGCTTTACGAAGGCATGGATTTGGCGAAAAACTACTGAGACTATGCAGAGAGTAAACCAGATAATACGCTGTGTCCCTGTCTGGCTTGTCTACCTAGTAGGCGCGCTACCGGCACCCTGGCTCTTCTATCAGGGTTTGACGGGTGGCCTTGGTGTAGACCCGATCGAAGCGTTGGAGCATCGCTATGGTGAATTGGCGTTGCAGCTTTTGATCGTCGTGCTGGCAATTTCACCCTTGCGACGTTTCCTCGGGCTGAACCTGCTTAAGTTCCGTCGCGCTCTTGGTTTGCTGACCTTTACTTATGTCGCACTGCATCTTTTGGTGTGGCTGGTTCTGGATGTGCAGGTGCCCAGTCAAATTTGGGCGGATATTGTAAAACGCCCCTACATTACTGTCGGCATGGTTGCGTTTGTTCTGATGCTGCCCTTGGCACTGACATCCAACAACCTGTCGGTTCGCAAGTTGGGCCCGCGTTGGCGCACCCTACAACGGCTTGTCTTCCCGGCGGCCCTTTTGGGCGGTCTGCACTATGTCATGCTGGCCAAGGGCTTTCAGATCGAACCATTGATCTACCTGTCCGCAATTGTCGGGCTCCTCCTACTCCGCATTCCATTTCCCAGCATACTGACTCGGTTCCGTCAGGCCGATTCCGCCTGACTCGGCGCCGAGTCTGTGGGTAACTCTGTGCAAAAGCCAAAATTCTAAGTGTACCGTACCGCACCTTGCCGAGCTCCCTCAGGTTGATCGAGGTTAAGTGTTTGTTTTAAAATATAAAAAACTAAATTTCGGTTTTTTTCAGGTTTCTCGAATTTTCCACTTGCGGCTAGTGTCGGTTATACTTAGAACCCCCTTCACCGGCGCTGCTGAGGCGCTTGGGACGCTGCGGAAGCGGCGGTGACGCTCAGGATAGACTGGGGGCATCTGAGGTTAGGGTTTA